>JANPFD010000088.1:0-69102 GCA_031423255.1 Myxococcales bacterium
ATTTCTCCGGCAGCCGGATCGCCACCTGACTTCGAACCAGATTCAGGATGCTCCCCATCTCCGTGTCCGACACCTTCAACCGCATCGCGAGCCGGCGGTGGACGTCCTCCATCATCTTCTCTCGGATCGCCGCCAGCCACCGCTGCACCGTCCGGTCGGAGACGCCGTACGACTGGCCGATCGCCTTGCTGGTCATGTCCTCCATGAAGAAGAGCTGGAGGATGCTCACCTCGCGGCTCTCCAAGGTGGCGACGGTGGCGTCGAACGCCTCCTCGAACTCGCGGCCGTAGCGCGCCTTCAGGTACGCCAGCTCGGGATCCGGCGCCGGCGCGCGCAGCTCTCGTCCCTGGTCCAGGGGCGACTCGGGGCGAACCGTGCGCCGGATGTCCACCACCACGCGCGCCACCGCGACCCGTAACCAGTTCGCCAGCGGTGCGCCGCCGCTGTAGCCGACGATGCGCGGCCGCTGCCCCTCCGCGCCCACCAGCAGCCGCATCCGCACTGACTGGCGCAACTCCTCGACGTTGATCGGATCGCGCGACGGGGGAGGGATGATCCTGGCGATGTACTGCCTGTCGAATTCGGCCAGCGCCGCCACGTTCCCCGCGCCGCAGGCACAGGCCAGGTACAGATCGCCGGCGTGCAGGGCCCGCAACGTCTCGACCGGATCGTCGGTGGGCGCCAGGCGCTCGCCTACGTGGGCCAGGAACCGCTCGTCGGTGAGCGCCACCTGCGGCCAGGCCTGGCGTCCCCCGGCGACGAGCGCCGCCAGCATCGCCTCCAGATCCCGTGCGCCGGCCAGGCGCTCGCGGGCAGCGCCGGAGTGAAGCAGGAGGAGCGGCGCCAGGGGCACGGGTTCCATTTTCGCGTGCCGCCGGGCAAAATGAAACTCGGGTGGCCGCCCACAAGGGTGAATGTCTGAGTGACGCGACGGTGCTGGACTTCGTCCAGGGGACGCTCGCGGCCACCTCGGCCACGGCCGCCCAGGAGCACCTGACCGGCTGCGCGGACTGCCGGGCGGTGGTCGCCGAGGCCGCGCGGATGCTGGTCTCCGAGGACAGCGCCTCGGAGCAGCTCACCAAGGTCGACACCGCGTCCCAGGCCCCGCGCCCGCTCGAGCCGGGGACGCTGGTGTCGCGCTACCGGATCGAGGCGACGCTGGGCGCGGGGGCCGGCGGCGTGGTGTATGCGGCGTTCGACCAGCAGCTTAAGCGGCGCGTCGCCTTGAAGATCCTGCGCGCCAGCGGCATCCGCACCGCGCCCGGCCCCGAGGCACGCGAGCGCCTCCTGCGCGAGGCCGAGGCGATGGCCCAGCTGTCGCATCCGAACGTGGTCAACGTTCACGACGCCGGCATCTTCGGTGACGACGTCTTCATCGTCATGGAGCTGGTCGAGGGACAGACGCTGGCCCGGTGGCTGCGCGGCCAGCAGCGTCCCTGGCGCGAAGTGGTCACTGTGTTCACCGACGCCGCCCGCGGACTGGCCGCGGCGCATGGCGCCGGTCTCGTCCACCGCGACTTCAAGCCGGAGAACGTGCTGATCGGCTCCGCCGGCCGCGCGCGCGTCGCGGACTTCGGCCTGGCTCGCCAGATGGGCGCCGTCGGGCCGGTGCCCCCGGTCGAGCCGTCGCCGGCCGGCCAGGCCTTCACCGCCATCGCCGGCACACCCGCGTACATGGCCCCGGAGCAGTTCCTGGGCGCGGTCGCCGACGACAAGAGCGATCAGTTCAGCTTCTGCGTGGCCCTGTTCCTGGCGCTCTACCGCCAGCATCCGTTCGGCGACTGGACGGGCGGAGGTTCGACGTTGCCGCCGACGCCGGCCTCGCCGCCCGAGGGATCGCCGGTGCCGGCGCGGTTGCACGAGATCCTGGCCCGCGGCCTCCGCGCCGAGAGGGAGCGACGTTACCCGTCCCTGACCGGGCTGATCCAGGAACTGGAGGCGGTGCTGGCGGGCACCGCGCCGCGCAGCCGCGTTCGCCTGATGATCCTGGGTGCGGCGGGTCTGGGGCTGGTGACGGCCTATGCGCTGAGCCGTGCCCGGTCCTCGGTGTGTGGCAACGGCGTCGCGGAGCTGGGCGAGCAATGCGACGACGGCAATCGCAGCGATGGCGATCGCTGCCTTGCCACCTGCCGGCTCGCCACCTGCGGCGACGGCCACCTCCGCGCGGGCGTCGAGGAGTGTGACAGCGGCGGCGATTGCAGCGCCGAGTGCCTGCGCTGCCGCGAAGGCGTTCAGGCCTTCGTCTGGCCCCAGACCGGGAGCTGCTACAGCCGTCACGAACAGCCGCGCAGCTGGTGGGACGCCCAGACCGCCTGCGAGGATCTCGGCGGGGCGCTGGTCACTTACGGCAGCCCGCCCGAGGCGCGCTCGGCCTGGGAGGCCCTTCTTCGCGGCCGTGCCGGCGCGAGTTGGATCGGCTACTACCCCGCCGAGAACGAGGCCGGGTTCGCCTGGATCACCGGCGAGGGTGCCGCCGCCGCGGTGCCCTGGGCGCCCGACGAGCCGAAGGGCGGCTGCGTGTTCGAGAGCTCGGTCGAGGGCGGCTCGGTCTGGGGTACCGCCCCCTGCAAGGAGACGCTGCCGTTCGTCTGCGAGCGTGCTCCCTGGAGCCGCCACCCGCGCACGGCGCAGGCCTACCGCCTGTTCCTGCGCCCTCTCACTCGGACGGATGCGGCGGCTGCCTGTGCCGCCACCGATGGACACCTGGTCACGATCGGCGACACCGACGAGCAGGCGTTCGTCGCCGCGCAGACGAACCTGCTGTTCTGGACCGGCCAGACGGCGACCGACGCGGGCGGTGACTGTCTGGCGATCGGCGTCGACGACCAGCAGCACCAGCGCCCGTGCCGCGAGCGCAACCCCTACATGTGCGAGATAGACTGAGCCTGTCGTCCTTTTTGGCAGGTGCCGTCCATGAGATCATGCACCTAGCGATGGTGGTGGCTCGTCGTTGGCCCCTTGCGGCCGTTCTCATGGTCGGCTGCATGCCGGATCCGGGAGGCGGGCTCGAGTTCACCGGGCAGCCGCTCATCACGGCGCCCGCTTACCGGGCGAGGCGCCTCGCCTTCGTCCTGGTCGACATCGGAGGGGGCGTGAACCTCACCGAGCGCGAAGCCTTGAAGAGGCTGACCGGCACCGCCGCTGGGGACGAATCCTTGCGGCAGTACTACGTCGAGGCTTCCTTCGGCCGGCAGGATCTGGACGCCAAGGTGTTCGGGCCGTTCTCGTTCCCGATGAGCGGCTGCAACATACGTGATCTGGCGATGGCGTTGCGGCCGATGGTCCCGGACGGGTTCGACCACTACCTCTGGTACATGGGGTCTCGCAACCGGAACTGCGACTGGTTCGGTTTTTCGACCAGTGGCACGCCGGCGCAGCCGACCCGCGACACCTGGTACAACGCCAGATTGGACTGCTTCGTGCTGGTGCAGGAGCCCGGCCACAACTTCGGCATGGACCACTCGTCGTCGCTGCGTTGCCCGGGCGCGGCCTTCGTCGACGATCCGGAGGGGAGCTGCCAGCACGACGAGTACGGCGACCTGTACGATCCGATGGGGAGTCCGCCCGGGGGCGCCTGTCGCCACATGAACGCCTACCAGAAGGCGTATCAGGGCTGGTTCGGCGGTTGCAACGTCGTGGACGCGACCCAGGCCGGGACGTTCACCCTGCTGCCGATCGAGCTGCCCTGCAACGGCGTGCAGGTCCTTCAGATCCCTATGCCCAGGACGCGGCCGTACACCCTCAAGGGGGGCGGCACGGTCAATCTCACCCACTACTACGTGGAGATGCGATCACCCGTCGGGTTCGACCGGCCGCTCCGGCCACAGGTCCAGATCCGCGTCTCGACCGACATCCGCCTGAGGACGCAGGGGGGACGCCACACCTGGCTGCTGGACATGGAGCCCGCGACGGCCGGAGCCGACTCGTTCGAGGGACTCGGCTCCGGTGAGTCGTTCCGGGATCCGACGGACGGCGTGAAGATAACCGTGCAGTCGCTGGACGCGACGAAGGCGACGGTGCGGGTCGAGTTGGCGAACCAAGGCGCGCCGTCTGCTTGCCTCGACGGCGCGCCGCTGCCGCTTCCGGGCCCCGGGCCCGAGAGCTGCGCCGCCGGCCCGGCCGTTCCGGGCGCCGCCCCAGCGCCGCCCCCAGACGGGGGGACGCCGCGCGTTCCGGACGGCAGCGCGGTGATGGCCGACATGCGTGCGGCCGACACCCGCTCCGCCGACGTGGTCGCGCGCGACGGCGGTGCGGCCGGGGCCGGCGCGGACGGCGGCGACGCCGACAGCGAGGAGACTACCGCCGCCAGGGCGGGTGGCTGTGGGTGCCGGACGGGTGGGCGGCCCGGCGGTGGCTGGGGAGCGCTGACTCTGCTGGTGGCGCTCGCCTGGGTGCGCGCGTGTCGACGGCGCCATCAATACCGATAGCGAAAGCCCAGGCGCATGCGCATCGGCCCCATGCGGCCGCCCGGGCGTCCCCAATTGATGTAGGGCGAAGTGGGCTGGCGTGTCGCCGCTGGTGACCGAGGCCGTCCTGATTCAATGTGGTGATGACAATGATGAGCATCCGGAGCTGGCTCGGTGCCGCGGTGGTCCTGGTGGCGATGGCGTCGGTGAGCGAGGCGGCGGTCTTCTTCCGAGGGGACTTCGAGACCGGCAAGCTCGACCAGTGGCGCCTGCGCAACAACGTCCATCGCATCTCGGTGGTGACGTCGCCGGTCCGCGAGGGGAAGTACGCGGGCCGCTTCGAGATCCGCCCGGGCGACACCGGCCCCGCCGGGATCGAACGCGTGGAGCTGAACTACTCGCAGCCGTCCGCGGCGACCTTCGAGAACGCCGAGGTCTACTACGCGTGGAGCGTGATGGTCGACCCGAATCAGCCGATCACGCGTGGCCTGCACCAGATCATGTTCTGGGAGGCATTCGGGGTCTCGAGGCAGATGATCGCGCTGAACCTCAGCGACGAGAACGTCAGCTTCCGGGTCGTCGGCCGGACGCTCTGGATGGGGAAGATGCCGCCGGGCCGCTGGCACGACTTCGTCATGCACGTGAAGTGGTCGCCCGACCCCGCCATCTCCTTCGTCGAGTTCTGGTATGACGGCCAGCAGGTCGTCCCCAAGACGATGATCCAGACGATGTTCAAGGACGCGACCAAGACCTACGCCAACTACTGCGACATCGGCGTCGTGCGCGGCGACAACACCGCCACCGAGGTCGTCTACTTCGATCGCGTTCTGGCCGCGACCACTCTCGCCGACGTGCTGACCGACGCCCCCCCGGCCCGCGATGGGGGCCTCGCCGACGTTGTGCCAGCAGGTGACGCCGGTCGCACCCGCGACGGCTCGGCTGCCTCCGACGGGAGCGACGCCGCCAACGCCATGGCTCCGGTCGATCCCGATCTGGACGGCGAGCTCGACACCGGCGGCACCCGCCGCGGCAGCGGCGGCTGCATCTACGCCGCGGGGGGCCCGACCTCCGGCGCCGCCCTGGTATTGGCCGCGATGTTTACGCTGCGCCTCGCCCGCCGCCGCCGACGCTGACCGAGACTCCTACGTCAGCTCGGACAGCGCGGTGCCGGCGCCGTGCTGCGGGTCGCCAAAGCTGTCGACCGGGACGTCCATCGCGTGGCACAGCGTCGCCAGCAGCCTCGAGTGCGAGACGCCGCTCCGCGCCTTGTAGTAGGCGCCGCTTCCGCCGATCCACCGCCCGAAGCGCACGGCGCGTCCGGTCCGGAAGTAGCCGCCGCAGCTGCCGACGATGGTGATGGGCAGTCCGTAAGAGACGTGGGCGGCGCCGTCGGCCATGCCGTTGAAGGTGACGATGGCGCTGTTGTCCAGCACGGTACCCCCGGCCTCCGGCACGTCGTTCAGCTTGCGGGCGAGGTAGGCCACCTGCTCGAAGTACCAGCGGTCGATGTTCAGCTTGCGCTGGTAGACGTCCGGCAGGCTCGCGTTGTGGGCGATGTAGTGGTACGTCTGCCGCGCCCCCGGGCCCTGGAAGTCGGGAGCGAAGCTGTTCTCGCCGGCGTTGGTCAGCTCCAGCGTCACCACGCGCGTCAGGTCGCACCGTAACGCCGTGGCGATGAGATCGAGCTGCAGCTTGGTGTGGGCGACGTAGTTCTCCGGCTTGGACAGGTCCAGCTTGGCGCCGACCATCGGTGCCTCGCAGGCGCGCGGGTTCGCGGGCGGGGCGAGCTGCCGCTCCAACTCGCGGATCGACTCCAGGTGTGCGCCGATTTTGGCCCGGTCCTCGTTGCCGAGCCGGGTGCCGAACCGGTTCAGCTCCTTGCCCACGAAGTCGAGCACGCTCTTGCGGCGTGCGCGCAGGCCGTCGATCTGCCCGGCGGGCAGGGTGGAGGAGGCGAAGAGGGTGTCGAACAGGTGGTACGGGTTCCGCTCGGCGGCGTTGGGCTGCCCTCCGGCGCGCCAGGTGGTGCCGATGCGCGCGGGTGCCGCGTGTACGGCCAGGTTGAGCAGCATCGCCGGCAGGCTCACCCGCTGGCCGAGCGCGCTGGCGATCACCTGGTCGACCGACGGACCCTCGGCCTCCTGCTCGGCAACGCCGCCGCACTTGGTGCCGGCGTCGCGGGTGGTGCCGGTCAGCAGCGACGCGTACGTGAAGTGCCCGCCGGGAAGCGCCCCCTTCTCGAGGTACACGGTGTCGTCCAGCCCGCACGGCAGCAGCACCTTCGAACGCAGAGCCTCGAGCGGCTTGGTGACGGCGCGGAACTCGAGCTGATCGCCCTGCGGGAAGAACTCCTCGCGGATGACCCCGTTGGTCCAGGTGACGGTGACGAGGCGCTTGGGCGCGCCGGTGGCGGAGGCCGCCTTCACCCGGCTGGTGCTCAGAAGCGGCAGCATCGCCGCGCTGGCACCCAGACTCTTGAGAATCGCCCGACGAGAGAACCGATCGTTCGTCACGGCATCACCTCCCCCGGGTTCAAGCTGCGGTAGCGAAAGGAGGGGGTGCTGGTCAGGGACACCAGCACCTCGCGCATGTCGTGACCCGATCGCGCGAACCGGGTCATCACCGCGTCGATCGAGGCGCCATCGGCCTCGGTCTCCAGGCGGCGGAAGGCGAAGCGCAACCAGTGGACGGCGAAGCACCGCCGAGCCTCCTCGCTCTCGGCCACGATCCGGGTCAACCCGGGCGCATCGTTGAAAGACCGCGCCGCGCCGTCGATGGTCACGCGGCCCGATGAGTCGACGCGGGCGCCGCTGTCCATCGTGCGGTAGCGGCCGACGCCGTCGTAGTGCTCGAACGCGAACCCGAAGGCGTCGAACAGGGCGTGGCAGCCGGCCGCGCACTCGTTCTTCGCGTGATCCTCGAAGCGCTGCCGCGTGGTCAGGCCCGGCATCACCGGCCTGGGCGGCGGGACCTCGCCCGGTGGCGGCGGTACAACTTTACAAAGGAAGCCCTCGAAGATCTCCTTGCCGCGCCGGACCGGGTGCGAGCCGTCCGGGTCGCCCGTGCGGGCAAGGAAACCGGCCTGCGTGAGCATGCCCGACCGCTGGCCGGCATCGAGATCCAGGCGGCTCAGGGTGGTGTCACGCACACCCGTGATCCCGTAGAGACGCGCCAGGGCGTTGTTGACGAACGAGAACGGCGCCGTCAGCAAGGTCCCGAAGCGGCCGTCGCCATCGAACGCGACGTGGGTGGCGAACGTCCGCGCCTCCTGCATCATGGCGCTCTTGAGCGCGTCGTTGAAGCCGGCGTACTCCTTGGACAGCTCGTCGAGCTCGTCGAGCTTCAGCCATTCCTCGAAAAAGTCCGCCAGCGAGACGCGCGCCTTCGGATCGGCGAGCATCCTCCGCGCCTGCTGCTCGACCTGGGCCGACGTGTCGAGCGCGTTCGCGGCCGCCGCGTCGAACAGGGCCTGGTCCGGCATGGTGCTCCAGAGGAAATAGGACAGCCGCGAAGCAACCTCGTATGAACGCAGGCGCACGAGCGCCCCTTCGCGTGCGGGCGCCTGGGGCCCCAGCTCCCAGCGGTAGAGGAAACCCGGCGACTGCAGGATCGTCTCGATCACCAGGCCCACGGCCTGCGGAAACGCGAGCGCGAGCGGCGTCCGACCGGTCTGATACAGAGCCACCAGCGCGTCTACCTCGGCGCGGTCGAGCGGACGGCGGTAGGCACGCATGCCGAAGCTCTCGATGAAGCTGCGCGCGCACGCCGGCTCGCCCACGGCCGTCGGATTGCATCCCAGCAGGCGCCCGAGCCTGGGGATCGCCGCCGCGGTTAGCGCCTCGGCCGCCCCACGCAGGTCCGCGGCCTCGAGGGTGGTCACCACGGACGGCCGGGAGAAGCTGAAGCCCGGGTCGCGGTCGGGAGACAGCGTCTGGCCCCAACTGGAGCGTTCGCCGAGAAGATCGCGGACCGTGTTGTCGTACTCGCGCCGCGTGAGTCGGCGCATCGGCATCGGTCCTGCGGTGAGCTCCTGGTCGCCGCCTGCGCCCGCATGCCCACCGGGGGGCGGGTCGTGATCATCGCCTATGACGCCCACGCAACCGAGCGCGACGAACGGCATCAGCAGCGCTGCCATCCGTGGACTCATTCCAACCTCCAAACCGGCCGCGGAAAACGATCTCACCTGATACAGGACGGACCACCCCGACAGAGGCGACATCGGAAGGACGCGAAGGGCGATTGAGGTGGGATGACGCACCGAGCAGCAGAAGCCGATACCGTCTTCACCACTCGGGCCCGCCACAACGGACTGTCATGCGGGACGGAGCCTCCGGCGAAGGACGACAGGGCTGGTGCGTCCTAGAATCGCCGGTACATTGCTCCTGATGGTCTGGGTCATCGTCGCGGCGGTCTTGGCAGCGGGCGGCCCGGCCCGCGCCTTTCTGGCCCAGGTCGAGGCGGAGTTGAAGGAACAGACCCAGCGGGTGATGGCCGCCGACTGGATCAAGAACACGTACCTGACGGAGGACACCGCTGCGCTGGCCGCGGCCGTGAACGAGGAGTTGCTGGCGGTGACCAGCCGCCACGTGCGCGACGCCCGGCGGTTCCAGGGCCAGGCGCTGGATCCCGAGTCGCGCCGCAAGTTGCACCTGTTGCGCCTGCGTACCCCGCTGGCGGCGCCGAGCGATCCGGCCCAGCGTCGGCGGCTGGCGAAGCTGCGCGAGCAGATGGACGCCGCCTACAGCCGTGCGCGCGACTGCGGCCCCGAGGGCCGCGGGCCCTGCCAGGACCTACAGCAGGTGATTCGCCTCTTCGCGACCAACCGCGACGCCGAGACCCTGCGCAACGCCTGGCTCGGCTGGCATCGCCAGGGACGTTTGCAGCGTCCGCGGTACACCGAGTTCGTCGCCGCTGCGAACGTGGGCGCGCGCGAGTTCGGCTTCGCCGACATGGGCGAGATGTGGCGATCGGCCTACGACATGCCTCCGGCGGCCTTCGCCCGCGAGATAGACCGGCTGTGGCGGCAGGTGCGTCCGTTCTACGAGGCGCTCCACTGCCACGTGCGCGGCCGCCTGGCCCGGGCCTTCGCCGGCTCCCTTCCAGCCGACGGATCGATCCCCGCGCACCTGGTCGGCAATCTCTGGTCCCAGGACTGGAGCACCATCTATCCGCTCGTCGAACCGTTTCCCGGGAAGGCCGGCCCGGACGTATCGGCGGCGCTGGCGCGCGGCAAGTTCGACCCGATCCGCGCCGTGACCACCGGCGAGAGCTTCTTTACCTCGATGGGTCTGCCGGACCTGCCGAAGTCGTTCTGGCAGCGGTCGATCTTCACCAAGCCGGCGGGTCGAGAGATGACCTGCTTCGACGCCGCCTACGACGTGTCGGGGGACGGCGACTTGCGCCTCAAGATGTGCGTCCAACCGAACGCGGAATCGTTCGCTACCGTCCACGACGAGCTGGCGCAGATCTACTACCTCGACGCGTACCGTGGGCGGCCCGAGCTGTTCCGCCGCGCTGCCAACGAGGCCTTCGATCAGGCGGTGGGCTCCACGGTCACGCTCTCCATCACGCCGGCCTACCTGGCGCGCCTGGGCCTCGCCGACCACGCCCTCGAGGACGAGCAGGCCCTGATCAACCGGCTGATGCAGCTGGCGCTGGATCAGATCGTCTTCCTGCCGTTCGCCAGGGCGGTCGACGAGTGGCGCTGGGGGGTGCTGGCGGGGCAGATCCCACCGTCGCGCTACAACCGGGCCTGGTGGGAATTGCGGCGGCGGTACCAGGGCATCGTCCCGCCGTCGCCGCGGACCGAGGAGGACTTCGATCCGGGCGCCAAGCGCCACATCCCCGCCAATCTGACGTACATCCGGTACTTCGTCTCCTATGTGCTGCGGTTTCAACTCCACCGGGCGCTCTGCCACGCGGCGGGCGTATCCGGGCCGCTCACCGCCTGCTCGGTCCACGGCAGCCGCGAGGCGGGCAAGCGCCTCTGGGAGATGATGTCGCTGGGAGCGAGCCGGCCGTGGCAGGAAGCGCTGGCCAAGATCGCCGGGGAGAGAACTCTGGACGCCTCGGCGATGCTGGAGTACTTCGCCCCGCTGCGGGGCTGGCTGGACCGGCAGAACGGCACCCAGCGCTGCGGCTGGTGAGATCTCGCCGCGAGGTCGATCTGCCGCTCGATGCCGTAAATCGGGCTGACCTTCGCGGAAGAGTCAGGTCACTCGGCGCCGTAGACGTTCTGCCGGATCCATTCGTAGGTGTGCGGGCACTCGGTCCTGAAGTTGTCGATGGCGCCTTGCGAGGTCGAGGCCCGGTTTCGGATGAACAGCGCGATGCCCTCGGCGAAACTCTCGCTCGTTGGGTTGGTGCTCCGCAACGGATAGGTCTTGAGGAAACCCTGCTCGTAGCAGCGTGGGTCCTTGTCGTCGATCCGGGCTTGCACGAAGGCGGCCTTGACGCCGGGGTTGCGGCCCGAGATGACGTGGCCGGTTTCGTGAGTCAGGAACATGGCGATCCTGGCGAAATCCGGATCGTGAGGGCCGTTCACCACACGCAGGCATTCTTTGAGACCAGCGATCTGGATCACCTGGGAGTTGGGCACCCAGCCGCTGCAACTTCCCGGCGGGCCGCCATCGCGAAGCTCGATGGCGAAGGGATCGGACACGTCGACGAGCCGCTCGAACTTCGCGTACCGGAACGGCGCCGCGAACATCGTGTAGACCTTGATCCGATCCTCGCAGCCGAGGTCCTGAGACACAGGCCTGATGACGATGCCGAAGTCGTTCTTGAGGCGCTGGTTGACGTTGTCGCAATCCACGGCTCCGGCAGGGGCCTCGGCCGGGTCGGCGTCGCGCGTCCCTGCGCCCCCATCCGGCCGTGACGGGTCGTCGGTCACCTCTGGCTCTGGCTCCAGCGGCTCGGGGACGTGGGCCTCGGGAGCGATCGGCGCAGGATCATGGGCAAGTCCGGGGATAGAGCGCCTCGATGTTTTCCTTGTCGCCCTTCGAAAGGCCGGGCTTCTGGGAGATGTGTTTGATGACGATCTCCCCCGCTGCGTACCGGTCGGGGTTCGGAAGCATCACGTCCCTGCCGTCGATGCTGAACATGTCCGGCGAGTAGTGCATGACCGACTTGAAGTCGTAGGGTCGGAAGATCGGGTTCGCGGCCCGCGACATCTTGTCGTAGGCGTCGCGGAAGTCGGGCTTGACTCGATCGATGTCGATGACGACGTGTTGGTCGCGGTCGGCGCGCTGGTGCTCGTGCTGCAGCCCGATGGCGTGGAGCAGCTCGTGCAGCGAGATCTGCCAGTAGTTGCCGTTCAGCTTGCACCACTGGTAGCCGCCCCGGCGGTACACCTGGCAATGGTTCAGGGCGGGGTCGAATTCGATGCTGACGTAGTCGCGCTCGCCGTCGCGGGGCACGAAGCGCACGCGGCTCTCCGCCCGTAGTTCGTCCAACGCCTTCTGGACGTTCGCCCATGCGGCGGCGGTGTACCGGGCCCTGTCGGGCGTGACGTACGGTATCCGGATGTGGGTGCCGTCGTCGGGCCAACGATTCAGTGTTCCCGGTGCGATGGCCGACCGGCATGTGGCCGGACCGCCATCCGGCGTCGGGGAGGTCTGCCCGTCGCTGCGGCCGTCGCGGACCGGGGCGGTATCGAGCCGTGACAGATCCGGACCGGCATCCGGACGCGCGGCGTCGGACGGGGTCATGACCGGGCGGATGTCGGTACCATCCGCATCCCGAGAATCAGGTGCTTGCGGGATGACGCCTTCGTCGACTCTCGCGTCGGCCCCGCAGGCGCTGACGACCAGCAGGCTCAGGATCGGTCCCTTCATGTCCCAAGAGGACGGGCCCTGGCGAAAACACCGACACCGGGTTCCGGGTGCTTTCACCCAACCTTGCAGAGATGCGGCTGTTTCTGGAAGCCGGCCGGGGTGGCCGGCGCAGCTCCCGGCTCGAAGGCTTGGTGCTGGAACGGCTCGCCGGTTGGCCCCGGCGCAACAGAAAATTTGATAGTCGGTGGCGTGCCCGAACCAGTCGCGGCGTAACCTACGCCCGCGAATCGGAGCCGGTCATTCCATCCTGACTGGGTCCGGGCTAGGTCTCGCGCGCCTTCGCAGCGTCCCAGAGGCGATCCAGCTCGGCCATCGGTGTGTCCCGCACCTCGCGTCCGCCGGCCGCCAGCGTCTCCTCGATGTAGGCGAACCGGCTCCCGAAGCGATCCGTCGCGCCTCGGAGAGCGCCCTCGGCATCCAGGCCCAGCTTGCGCGCCAGGTTCACCGTCGCCAGCAACAGATCGCCAAGCTCATGAGTCATCCGGGTCCGATCGCCGCCGGCGATCGCCTCGTCCAGCTCGCGCACCTCTTCGTCGATCTTTGCCCGCGGGCCGGTGGCGTCCGACCAATCGAAGCCGTTGGCGGCTGCCTTCTCGCCCGCGCGGAAGGCGCGCAGCAGCGCCGGCGCGCTCTTCGGGATTCCGTCGAGGGCCCCCTTCTTGCCGTCACCCTTTTGCGCCTTCTCCTCGGCCTTCAGCTTGGCCCAGCTCGCCAGGGCCTCGTCGGCGTTCTGCGCCTTCACCTCGCCGAAGACGTGAGGGTGCCGCCTCACCAGCTTCGCCACGATTCCTCGCGCCACGTCGTCGATGCCGAATTTTCCTTCCGTGGATCGAAGCTCGGACTGGAAGACGATCTGGAGCAACAGATCGCCCAGCTCCTCGCGATGGTCGTCCACGTTGCCCGATGCCAGAGCATCGACCACCTCGTAGGTCTCCTCGACGAGGTAGGGGACCAGCGTCTCGAGGGTCTGCTCCCGGTCCCAGGGACAGCCGTCCGGGGCGAGCAGGCGTTGCATCAGCGCGACCAGCGCGGTGACCTCGCTCCCGGTCTGCTTTCGCGTGTCGTCCATCGCGGTTGCCGGAGGGTATCACGCGTGTTAAGTGAACTCGGGCATTGAGCTCCGATCGCCTCGTCCTCGATGACAACCACGTCGCCAACGCGCTGTTTGGCGAGAAGAACGCCAACCTCAAGCGCATCGAGCGCGAGACCGGGGCCCAGGTCCATTCCCGCGGCAACGAGGTCACGCTCACCGGCGAAGCCGAACCCATCGGGCAGGCCCGCCGCCTCCTCGAGCAGCTGTACTCGATGGTGCGAGCCGGCCGCTTCATCGGCCCCGACGACGTCAGCCGTGCGGCCGAGGTGCTGCGCAGCGACGGCAAGGCGAACCTGCAGGAGGTGTTCTCGGACAACATCCTCGTCGGCTCGCGCGCCAAGCCGATCGCCCCCAAGGGCCTGGCGCAGAAGCGCTACGTCGACGCCATCCGCGAGCACGACATCGTCTTCGGCATCGGCCCCGCGGGCACGGGCAAGACCTACCTGGCGATGGCTCTGGCGCTGCGGGCGTTGCTGGAGAAACGCGTGAAGCGCATCGTCCTCACGCGGCCGGCGATCGAGGCCGGCGAGCGGCTCGGCTTTCTGCCAGGCTCCCTGGAGGAAAAGATCTCGCCCTACCTCCGTCCGCTGTACGACGCGCTTCACGACATGCTCGATTTCGAGCGCACCGAACAGATGGTGCAGCGAGGCCTCATCGAGATGGCGCCCATCGCCTTCATGCGCGGACGGACGCTGAACGACTCGTTCGTCATCCTCGACGAGGCGCAGAACACCACGGGCGAGCAGATGAAGATGTTCCTCACCCGCCTCGGCTTCGAATCCCAGGCGGTCATCACCGGCGACGTCACCCAGATCGATCTGCCCGACAACCGCCAGTCGGGTCTCACCGAGGCCCAGGCCCTCCTGACCGGCATCGACGGCATCGGTTTTTGCTACTTCACCGAGGTTGACGTCGTGCGGCACCCGCTGGTGCAGCAGATCATCAAGGCGTACGACCGGCGCACACCGCGGTGATATTCTGCCCGCGGGATGGACGCGGAGCGATTCAGGTACGAGCGGGACGAGCTGCTGGCCGTCTCCCGCGCCCTGTCCTCCGAACGCGACATCAACAAGCTGCTCGATCTGATCCTGCAGAAGAGCCGGCACATCACCGGCGCTGACGCCGGCAGCGTCTACGTCCTCGAGTCCGTGGACGAGGACGGCGATGGCAAGCCCGATGCCGAGAAGGTCCTCCAGTTCGTCACCTCGCAGAACGACTCGCGGCCGATCGACTTCAAGCAGTTCAAGCTGCGTGTCGACGACCGCTCGATCGTCGGCCGGGCCGTTCTCGACCGCAAGCCGATCAACATCGAGGATCTGGGGCGGCTCGGGGAGCCGGCCAACGTCAGCGGCTTTCACCACAACCGCAGCTTCGACGACAAGACGGGGTACCGCGCGCTCTCCATGCTCACAGTTCCGATGTTGTCGGCGCGCGACGAGGTGATCGGCGTCGTCCAGCTGATCAACAAGAAGCGCAACCCCGAGCGGAAACTGCTCGAGGCCAAGGACTTCGACTCCGAGGTGATCCCCTTCGACACGCGCTCCGAGGAACTGGCCTTCGCCATCGCCTCGCAGGCCGGCGTCAGCCTGGAGAACGCGATCCTCTACAAGGAGATCACCAACCTGTTCGAGGGTTTCGTGGACGCGTCGGTGACCGCCATCGAGTCCCGCGATCCCACCACATCGGGTCACTCGCGCCGGGTGGCGACGCTGACCGTGGCGCTGGCGCAGCAGGTGGACACGCTGGGCGATGGGCCGTTCAAGAACGTCCACTTCACGCCCGAGGACCTGCGGCAGATCGAGTACGCGGGCGTGCTGCACGACTTCGGCAAGGTCGGCGTGCGCGAGCACATCCTGGTCAAAGCCAAGAAGCTGCACGACTGGCAGCGCGCGGGGATCGAGCTGCGTTTCGGCTACATCCGCAAGGCGATCGAGGCCGAGTCTCTGGCCCGCAAGCTGGAGCTGGTGAGCGGTCGCGGCGCCGCCGCCGTTGCCAACGACCTCGTCGTCGTGGACCGGGATGCCGCCGCCCGCCTGGTCGCCCTCGACGAGGCGTGGCGCCTGGTGCTGCAGGCCAACGAGCCCTCGGTGCTGGACGGGCCGGTGTTGAGCCGGCTACGCGAGATCGCCGCCTGGCAGTACGTCGACATGACCGGCAAGCGCCGCCCCTACCTGGAGCCCGACGAGATGGAAGCCCTGGAGGTCCCGCGCGGCAGCCTGACGCCCAGGGAGCGCGAGGAAATCCAGAGCCACGTGACCCACACCATGAAGTTCCTGGAGGCAATCCCCTGGGGCCGCCAGCTCCGCAACGTGCCGCGCTTCGCCGGCGGCCACCACGAGCTGCTCGACGGCAAGGGCTATCCGTCCGGTCTGAAGGGCGACCAGATCCCGATCGAGACCCGCATGTTGACCATCGCCGACATCTTCGACGCGCTCACCGCCTCGGACAGACCGTACAAGGCGGCGGTCCCGGTTCCCAAGGCCCTCGACATCCTCGGCTTCGAGGTCAAGGCCGGGCGCTGCGATCCGCAGCTCTTCAAGATCTTCGTCGATTCGCAGGTCTTCAAGAAGGTCGTCTAGTTGTCGGTCGACACGCTGGTGCGCGGGCGCATCGTCGACGCCCGCACCCGACGCCAGATCGCTGTCCGCGTGCGCGCGGCCCTCGCCGCCCTGGGGCGCCGCCGCTCCTCGGTGACGCTGGTCTTCACTGACGACCACGAGATCCGCGAACTCAACCGCCGGTACCGCCACCATGACCGTGCCACCGACGTGCTCAGCTTCCACCTGCAGGTTTTGCAAGGCGAGGCCGATCCGGCGGGGGAGGGCATCGCGCTGGGCGACATCGTCATCTCCGTCGAGACCGCCCGCCGCCGCGCCCGCGGGCGGCTTCTACCCGAACTGGAGCGACTGGCGATCCACGGCCTGTGCCACCTGTTCGGCCACGACCACAAGCGCAAGCGCGAGGCCCGGGTGATGTTCGCGCTCGAGCACCGGCTGCTGAAAATGAAAAACGCCAGATCACCTCGTCGGCGACCTGGCGTTTCGTGAATCAGTGACGACTATTCGTACTTGATCTCGGAAGCCGTCAGCGTCTTCTTGCCGCCATCCTCGGCCACGGTACCCTTGACCGTCGCCTTCGCCGGCGCCTGGCAGATCTTCTTGTGGGCGCCCTTGGCGGTGTCGTTCTGCGCCAGGTAGTACTTGTCCTCCCCGACCTTGAGCACGTTCTGGCACTTCTCGGTCTCCTTGAGGGAGCACTTGCCGCACGACATCTCACCCGACAGGGTGACCTCGCCTCCGGCGGCCTTTTCCTTCTTGGCGCCCTTGTCAGCGGCCTGGGCGGCGCCGAACAGAGCGACTACGAACGCGAACGCAACAGTGCAAATAGCAGTTTTCATTGTGATTCCTCCTTGGGGAAGTGGCAGACACTACCTTAGACCGTACCCAGTTACCACTCATGCATCCTTGCCGTTGAATCAGCCCCGCTCAAGGTGGTCGCCAATCGTGCGCAGCGCCCCCAAAGACGACACGTCGTGGGCCAGCAACGGGACCGTGGCGATGTCCGTCCCCGGCGCGTCGTGGGCCAGCCGCGCGATCTCCCGCCTCTGGGCTTCCGACAGACGCTGGAGGTATTCAGCGGTGGCCGTGAGCTCTCGTATGGCCGCGTCGGAGGCCTGGGGCAGGCGCGCCCGCAGCTCGTGAGCCTCGGTCAGCCCGGGCGCCGGTAGCACGCGGTTCGCCACGAAACCGTTCAGCGGGAGCCCCGCCGCCCGCAGACGCGAGGCGAAGTAGAGCGCCTCGTTCACTGCGGCCACCTCGGGCGCCAGCACCAGCAGGAACGCCGCCTCCGGCTTGCGGAGCAGCTCCTCCACGGCCTTGGCTCTGGCCAGGAAGCCGCCGAGCACATCGCGGAAGTCCAGCAGGAAAGCCCCCAGGTCGTCCAGGAACCGGCTGCCCACGAACTTCCCCAGCCGCCGCAAAGCCAGCGCGGGCCCGGCGCGCAGCCGTTGCAACGAGAACCGCCCGGGACGGGCCGCCGGGCGCGCGAACCATTGCACGGCCGGGCTGGCGATCGCCTCGGCGATCCGTCTCGGCGCTTCCAGAAAATCCAGGGCGTGCGCCGTCGGGGGCGTGTCGAGCACGATGAGATCGTACTGGCCGGCCGCTGCCAGGTCGTGCAACGCCAGCGTCGCTGCGTACTCCTGCGACCCGGTCAGCGTCGAGGTGATCTGCCGGTAGATCGGGTTGTCGAAGATACGTCGCCGCATCGCGGGATCGGCGACCTGGCTCTCGACCAACCGGTTGAAGGTTCGTGCGGTGTCGAGGCGCGAGGCGAACAGCGCCTCGGCGTTGCCGATCCCCAGCGCCTCGGCGGCGGCCCGCGACAGCGGCCGCGGCTCCGCTCCCAGATCGGCGATCCCAAGGGCATCGGCCAGCCGGGGCGCGGGGTCGATCGTCGCCACGAGAGTGCGGCGGCCGCGCCTGGCGGCGATGATCCCCATCGCAGCCGCCGTGGTGGTCTTGCCGACTCCGCCTGGCCCCGCGCAGACAATGATCCGTTTCGTCTGGGCCAGTCGAGCGAGCATGCGTCCTCAGTCGATGCGCACGAGCAATGCGGTGACGTTGTCCGGCCCGCCGGCCGCATTGGCCGCATCGACCAGCGCCTGGCACGCCCGTTCCAGATCTCCCTGCGCCGCCATCACCGCGGCGATCTGCGCGTCGCCGACACAGCCCCACAGTCCGTCGGTGCACAGAAGGTACAGATCCCCGGGCGCGAAGGCGTTCATGTACACAGTGGGCTCGACCTCGTCCTTGATGCCCAGCGCCCGGGTGACGAGGTTTCGCGGCGCCATCGCCGCCAGTTCCTCCGCCGTCATCTCCGGCCGCGCCGCCTGCATCTCTTCGATGAGCGAATGATCGCGCGTCAGGCGCGACAGCGTGCCACCGCGCAGACGGTACAGGCGTGCGTCACCCACGTGCGCGGCGACCAGCTGCGTCTCGCCGATGGCCATCGCCACCGCCGTCGCGCCCATGCGACGGAGCGCCTGGTCCGCCTCGGCCGCGCGCCGAAGCCGCTGGTTCGCCGACTTGAGCGCCACGTACAGCAGACTCGCGCCCATCGACACATCGGCAGCCGGGGGAATCGGCCACTCACCCGTCGGCGTCGATCGGTAGGTGCGGAAGAACGCATCGATCGATTCGACGGCCATACGCGAGGCAACATCTCCCGACGCTCGCCCGCCCATCCCGTCGGCGACCACGAAAAGCCTCTGCTCGATGAAGATCCCGAACGCATCCTCGTTGTCGGGGCGCTCGCGTCCCGGATGGGTGGCGGCGCAGGCGTGCAACATGCGGGGCTGGGTCATCGCAGGGCGCTGTTCGTTTCGGGTAGATGGGTCACCAGGAACCGGCCGGCCGCATCGATGAGCATCGTCCTCTCCACGTCGATGGCGATGAGGTGCCCCGACTGCGGCAGCCACAGGCGTTCGATCACCTCGCTGCCCAGGCTCCCCACCAGTTCCAGCGAGTCGTCGAGCGGCACGGTGCGGTCCCGGTGCCCGTGCGCCACCAGCGTCGGGATGCGGATCGCCGGCAGGTCCGCGCGGATGATGTCACCCAGCTCGAGCATGCTCACGACGCCGGCGAGTGGCAGCGCCGTCAGCGATGGATTCTTCCGTTTCATTTCCTCGTCGAACATGTCGTAGCCGCCCAGCTTGGGCAAGGAGGCGCGGCGGAGCAGCGCCGGCACGCGCGCCAGCGCCCGCAGCGCCTGGATCTGCAACGAGCGCAAGCGCAGCGGCGCGGACATCACCACCAGCGCCGCGATGTCGTGGGGACGCAACCGCGCCAGCCGCAGCGCCAGCAACCCTCCCAGCGAGAATCCGGCCACGCCGACGGGACCGCCCACGGCCGCCAGCAGTCGGTCCAGTGCCTGCTCGACCGATCTTTGCCAGTCTGGCCAACGCGTGCGTGCGAGATCCTCCAGCGTGCCGCAGTGGCCTGCCAGCGCCGGCGCATGCACGGTGAATCCGCGTCCGGCCAGCCCCTCGGCCAGCGGCTTTATCTCGAAGGGCGTCCCCGAGAATCCGTGCAGGCACAGGACGCCCCGGAGGCCGCCCGGCAAGGTGAACGCGGCCTTGTCTCCGGTCCCCGGTTCGCGCTTCCACAGGCGTCCCAGCATCAATGGCACCGGGCGTCGTTCGGATTCGCGCAGGTCCGGCAGCGAAGGGTGTCGATCGCGCCCGGCTGGGCCGGCTCGCGGCGTTCGATTTGCAGCTCGGTCGACGAGCCCGCGCAACGCTGGTTCTTCACCGTCCGCCAGCACGGTCGCAGCGCCGAGCCGTCGCAGGCGGGGATGTGGGTCGGCCGGCCGAAGGCGCCGAGCCTCTCGACGACATCGCAGTCCGGCACGGTCCCGACGAGCGGGATGGGATGCGCCGACAGACAGGAGGTGGACAGCTGTCTTCGGATGGCCTCGCCGATCTGTCCCATCGCCGGCGCCAGATCGCCGTCGCACACGCTGGCGAACTGGCCGCCGAGCGCGTCCGCGAAGGCCTTCAACCTCACCGCGGGCGCCGCCGAGCGCCCTGCCGGGCCCTGGCATGACGGCGCGATCTGAGCCTGCCCCGCCACGGCGTACGGTGTGGGGGGCCCGGCGATCACCGCAGCCATCACGCGATCGGCTCGTTCCTTCAGTGACCGGAAGAACCGGACATAGTCGGCGATGGGAACCAGCGCGCCTGCCTGTTCTGCCGGCTGGCACGGGCCGAGGACGGCGCCCGGCGAGCGCGGCGGCGGCCCACCTCCGCACAGGTGTCCGAACTCGTTGCAGCGGAACGAGCGCTGGGGGCCGAAGCGCGAGGTGGCTGGCTCGTAGATCTCGCTTCCCTCCGGTGCCGAGCAGTCGTCCTCGTCGGCGAGAACGACCAGCGTCAGCAGCGCCTGCGGCCGGAGGAATCCGTCGTTCTCGATCGGCTGATCCTGGTCCAGTGCTCGCCGGGCCGACGCCAGGTGCTGCTCGAACCCGCAGCCGCCCGTGCCCAGCGGCGCGATGCAGGCGAACGCGTCCGCCAGATCGCCCTCGAAGTTCGTCCGCGTCCCGGCATCGAGCGAGATCAAGAATCGCCCGGAGGGCGCCCGGCAGTTTCCTCGGGGCGCCGCCTGCAGGGCCCCGCGGTCGCCCCGATCGCACTCCGCCAGGCGGCTGCCCGGCGCTCCGAGGTCGGACGAGATCACGCCCACGCGGAGATCGGCCGTCCCCATCGCCCGCATCAACGAAGGGAACCCGGCCACCAGCGCCGCTTGCTCCTCGGCCATCCCATCCGAGTCGTCGACCACGAACAGCAGGTCCACCCCGCGGTCGGGCTCGGCGGCGAACTTCTGTTCGAACACCTTGTCCGTGATCGGCAGGTCGAGCCCGGACGGCGACAGACAGCCCGCAAGGGCCATGGTCGTCACGAGGGCAGGGCGCACACGACGCAGTATACGCGTGGGCGTAGTCATGATCCAACGCGGTGCGCGAAGCGGAGATTGACGGATTCCGTTACGATCGCTGGTGACGGAATCCGCTTCCGTCACACTCATGCGCCGGGTTCTGGTTGTGGACGACGAAGAGAACCTTCGTCACATGCTGCAGCTCCTGCTGCGACGAGAGGGCTACGACGCCGTCGGCGCGGCCTCGGTCGACGCGGCGCTGTCCGAGCTGGAGAGCCGCCCCTACGACATCATCATCACGGACCTGCGCATGCCCGGCCGCACCGGCCTCGATCTCCTCGACGAGGTTCGCAGCCGCAACCTGGACACCACCGTCGTGGTGATGACCGCCTACGGTAGCCGCGAGATCGCCATCGAGGCGATGAAGCGCGGCGCCTACGATTACCTGTCGAAGCCCTTCGAGGCCGACGAGGTGGTGCTGCTCTTGCGCAAGGCCGAGGAGCGCGAACGCCTTGCCCGTGAGAACCAGACGCTGAAGAAGCAGATCCGCTCCGGTGGCCGCGAGCCCGAGACCGGCCTGGGCGAGATGGTGGCCAAGAGCGCGCGCATGACCGACGTTTTTCGCACCATCCGCAAGATCGCCGAGTTCAAGACCACCGTCCTCGTCGGTGGCGAGTCCGGTACGGGCAAGGAGCTGGTGGCCCGCGCCATCCACCGGCTGTCGCCGCGTGCGCCGGGTCCCTTCATCGCCGTGAACTGCGGTGCCATCCCCGCGACCCTGCTCGAGTCCGAGCTGTTCGGGCACCGCAAGGGCGCTTTCACCGACGCCAGCCGCGACCGCAAGGGATTGTTCGAAGAGGCCACGGGGGGCACGCTGTTTCTCGACGAGATCGGCGAGATGCCGCTCGGCCTGCAGGTCAAGCTCCTGCGCGCCGTCCAGGAGGAGGAGATCCGCCGGCTGGGCGACAGCCAGGATCTCAAGGTGGACGTCCGCGTCGTCGCCGCCACCGCCCGGGATCTGGTCGCCGAGGTCGCGCGCGGCGCCTTCCGCGAGGATCTCTACTACCGGCTGAACGTCCTGTCGATCCAGCTTCCGTCGCTGCGCGACCGGCGCGAGGACATCCCGCTGCTCGTCGAGCACTTCGTCCAGCGCATGAACGCCCGCATGGGCCTGTCGATCGCCGGCGTCACGCCCGAGGCGATGCGCTTGCTCATCGATTTCGAGTGGCCGGGCAACATCCGAGAGCTCGAGAACACCATCGAGCGGGCCATGGTCCTCACCGAAGGGGCACAGATCGACCTCGACAGCATCCCCGAGCGGCTCAAGCACCCCGACCTCCGCGCCCCTGTGGAAGTCCCGGACGACGGCGACCTGTCGATCAAGCGCGCCTCGCGTCGCGCCGAGGAGGACCTGATCCGCCGCGCCTTGACTCGCACGAGCGGCAACCGCACCCGGGCCGCCGAGTTGCTCGAGATCAGCCACCGTGCGCTGCTCTACAAGATCAAGGAGTACGGGATCACCGTCCCCAAGCAGGAGCCGGACCCGCCGCCGCCGCCCGTAACCCCAGGCCGGAGGGCCAATTGAGGGCCCAAGTTGACAGAAGGCCCACGGAACCTCGCACGGCGATTCAAGGATTTCGTGCGGAACTCCGATTTGTAGGGATCGCCAGGATGTTGACGGCCACCCGTGCGCAAAGATCGGTTTTTTTGACCAGGCGAATCAGTCATCCGACAATGTGGGTGTACATGCGTAAAGGTAGGGAGCCATGGCCAAGACCTGTGTAGGCCTCGACATCGGGTCGAGCTCGGTCAAGGTCGTCCAGCTCAAGGAGACCTCGAAGGGCTACCAGCTCGTGAACTTCGGCATCGAGCCCCTGCCCGCGCAGACCATCGTCGACGGCTCGATCATGAACCAGTCCGCCGTCGTCGAGGCGATCAAGTCGCTGAAGAACGCGCTCAAGATCAAAGTCCGCGAGGTCGCCTGCGCCATCTCCGGCCACTCCGTCATCATCAAGAAGATCAAGGTTCCGATGATGACCCCGGAGGAGCTCGAGGAGCAGATACCGTGGGAGGCCGAGCACCACATTCCATTCTCCAAGGATGACGTCGAGATCGATCACCAGCTGGTGACGGCCCAGAACACGGCTGGCCAGATGGAGCTCCTGCTGGTGGCGGCCAAGAAGGAGGTCGTCTCGGACTTCACCATGGTCATTCGCGAGGCCAAGCTGATCCCCACGGTCATGGACGTCGCCGCCTTCACCATCCAGAACGCCTTCGAGGTGAATTATCCGATCGCCCCGAACGAGGCGGTGGCGCTGATCAATGTCGGCGCGGCGCTGTCAAACATCAACATCATCGCCCAGGGCACGAGCGCCTTCACCCGCGACGTCACCGTCGGCGGCAACATCTTCACCGAGGAGATCCAGAAGCGCCTCAACGTCAGCCACGAAGAGGCGGAGGCCTGGAAGATCGGCTCGATGGGCGAGGGCGCCCACGAGGTGCTCCCGCACGAGGTCGAGGCGGTGCTGGCCGAGGTCGCGGACGGCGTCGCAGGGCAGTTCCAGCGGTCGCTCGACTTCTACCTGGCGTCGGCGGCGGATTCGACCATCTCCCGCATCTATCTGTGCGGCGGGACGGCGAAGATCCCGGCGTTGCAGAAGGCGCTGCAGGAGAAGGCGCGCACGACGGTGGAGATCATGAACCCCTTCAACCGGATCGCCATCGACGAACGGAAGTTCGACATGGAGTTCCTGCGGGCACACTCGGCGGAAGCGGCGGTCGCCGTGGGTCTGGCACTTCGCCGGGCAGGAGACAAGGCGTCTTGATTCGCATAAACCTATTACCGGGCAAGAAGCCCAAGCGCGAGGAGGCGGGCCAAAAGCAGCTCATCTTCATGGCTGCGGGGCTGCTGGCAGGCGTCGGCGCCATCGTCTTCTTCCACATCCAGGCCGCCAACGAACTGGACGAACTGAATCGCGCCAACAGTCTCCTGGCCGCGGACATCGAGCGCCTCAAATCGGAGCTGGGCGACTACGACAAGATCAAGGCCCAGCGCGAGGAGCTGATGAAGCAGCGCAAGACCATCCAGAACCTGGAGAGCGGCCGGACCGGCCCGATGTTCCTGCTGCGCGAGATCTCCGAGATCCTCTCGCCGGGCAAGGGGCCGACGTTCGACGCTGTGACCTACCAGGAAGCGTTGCTTCGCGACCCGAACGTGGGGTTCAACCCGGGATGGGACACGCGGCGCGTCTGGATCGATACCTTCGATGAAGAAGCCGGCAGGCGCGTGCGCGTCCGCGGTGCCGCCAAATCGAACGAAGACGTCGCCGAGTTCCTCAAGCGGCTGAACCTGTCCGTCTTCTTCGCCGACGTGAACCCCGAGTCGACCAACCAGGCGTCGTCCGGCACCGTCAAGTACGTCAACTTCAATATGAGTGCGACGGTGATTTACTGATGAACGAGATAGTCAACAAGATCATCCGGCTCAAGACGCCGGTCAAGATCGGTGCCACCGTCGGTGTGTTCGCCGCGATCGTTCTGCTCTACTACGTGCTTTTCTACATGGATCTGAGCGACCAGATCACCGCCCAGCAAGCGCGTAGCAAGACCCTGCAGGGAGAGCGCGAGTCGTACGAGAAGCGCAAGAAGGAGTATGTCGCCTACCGCGATGAGCTGAAGAAGCTCCAGGAAGAACAGCGCGAGCTTCTGAAGGCGCTGCCGAAGCGAGCGGAGATCCCTTCCTTCATCTCGAGCATCCAGGAGCAGGCAGAGCTCGCTGGTCTGGAGGTCAACACGTTGACCATCGAGTCCGAAGTCCCCGAAGAACTCTACGTGAAGATCCCGGTGCGCATGGAAGTGCGCGGCAGCTACCACTCGTTGACCCGCTTCTTCAAGAACGTCAGCGAACTGCGTCGGATCGTGAACATCGAAGCGCTGTCGCTCGGTGTGGAACGGGCGCCCGACGAGTCCGTGAAATTGCGGGCGCGTTTCATCGCGGCGACGTTCCGCTACGTCGAGAAGGGAGGCGGCTAGTGAAACGCCATCTACACCTTCCGCTGATTGCCACACTGACGGCCGCGAGCCCGGTGGTCCGGGCGCAAACTCCCGCGCCCCCGAAATCGGAGGCGGCGCAGGCCGGGGTGGGGACGCAGCCCGCACCGAACATCGGCAGCGTCAAAGACGTGGTGAAGGACGCGGTCAAGGGAGCGCTGCCGACACTTCCCGCCGAGGCCAAGCCTGTCGCGCCGGCGGAGGTCCCCAAGGATCCTACCGCGCGCGCGGCGATGTTGCGGCGCAAGACGCTCAAGGACGATGACTTCCTCGAGGACGAGCGCAACCGAGATCCCTTCCGTTCTTATCTGCGCATCTTCACCACCAAGGAAGGTCCGCAGATGAGAAAGGTGCCGGCCATCTTCGAGAAGTTCGCCCTGGAGGAGCTGACGCTCATCGCCATCGTCTCCGGCGACGCCAACCCGATGGCGATGTTCCGCGATCCCGGTGGCCTGGGACAGACGCTCCGGCGCGGCCAGTACCTCTCAAAGTCGGGGGCCCGCATTTCCAAGATTCTCACCGACCGCGTGATTCTGGAACTCAACGAGATCACCCCCAACGGGGAGACACGGGTGCTGGAGAAGCCAGTTCTCGTCGACCCCGAGAGTGCGCAGCCGAAATGATGGACAGACCCATGAACAAGACGAAACGCAATCTCCCAAGGGGCCAGACGCTCATCGGCGTCGTACTGGCGGTCGCGGGATCTCTCGCCGGGCTCCGATCGAATGCGGGGCCGCAAGGCTCACGCGTTCAGGCGATCCGCGTGTCGGAGTCCGACGGTGA
Organism: Myxococcales bacterium; assembly: GCA_031423255.1. Classification (GTDB taxonomy): domain Bacteria; phylum Myxococcota_A; class Polyangia; order Fen-1088; family Fen-1088; genus JANPFD01. The sequence goes on from JANPFD010000088.1 coordinate 25,601, forward strand.
CACCGCGCTGGTGATCGCGGCTTCGGCTCGCCCCACCTTCACCACCTGGAAGCTGGAGCGGCCGGCACGGGTGGTGGTCGAGGTGAGCGGCGCCCGACTGGGAGAGATCGACGTGCCTTTCGACGCCGGCACCTACGCAGTGGGATCGGTCAGCGCCAGCACGCTCGAGGATGATCACGGCGCCCGCACCCGGGTGGTGCTGACGTTGCGGCAGCCGTCGGAGTACAAGGTCGAGGCTCGGGGGACGGACATCGTCGTCACGATCATTCCGCTGGTGCGTCCGGCGCCGGGCAATGGCGGCGCGGAAGCAGCAGCCGAGACCAGGCGCCTGGCTGCCGAGCGCTCGAAGGCGGAGGCGGCGACGCGCGATGCCGAGACGGCACGAGCCGCAGCTGCCGCCGAGTCTTCACGGTTGTCCCAGGAACGAACCAAGACGGAGGAGGCCACGCGCAAGCTGGCCGGTGAGTCGGCAGCGTCCGTGGGTGCCCGCCGGCAAGCCGAGGAGGCGCAGAAGGCAGCGCGTGCCGAGCGCGAGCGGGCCGAGCAGGTGCTGCAGCAGGCCGTGGCGACCCAGGCCAGGGCCGAGGAGAAGCTCCGTCACGCGTCCCGCGAGGAAGCGGAGCGCGTGAAGCGCGAGTTCGAGAGTGCACGCCAGGCGACGGAGAAGGCGCGGGTCACGGCCTCGGCAGCTGCGGCCGAGATGGAGCGCTCCAAGCACGAGAAGGCCGGCCTCCAGGCCGCCCGTGCCGACGTCGAGAAACAGCGCCAGGCGCTGGCGCGAACGGAGGCAGTCGTCCGCAAGGCACAGCAGGAGGTCGAGGAGGCCAGGCGGCGGCTGCAAGCCGAGCGAGACAAGCCTGCCGCCGTCCTGGCCGTCGCCGTGGTGGCCAAGCCCGTCCCCGTCCCCGTCCCCGTCCCCGTCGCCGTCGCCGTCGCCGTCGCCGTCCCCGTTGCCGTCCCCGTTGCCGTTCCCGCCAGCCGGAGCATCACCTTGCGCGTGCCGAGCCACGTGCAACGGGTCGACTTCGTCGACGAGCCGACGCGTTCTTCGGTCATCATCGACCTCGACGAGCCGTCGAGCTTCGTCGTCGAGAGGACCGGCGGCCGTAGGCTGACCTTGCGGCTGATGCACACAGATTTGCCGCACGCACTGGCGCGTAGCCTCGATGCCTCGGAGTACCTGGGCCCGGTGCGGGTCATCAGCACGTACCGCGATCCCGACGCCCGCGGCGCTGTGCGCGTCGACGTCGATCTGGCCGAGGACGTGCCCAACAAGGTCCGCCAGGACGGCAACCGGTTGTACTGGGACTTCCAGAAAGCACCTCCGGCGCGGGTGAACATGCGGGCGGTGGGCCCGTCGATGCTGTTCGTGCCGGGACGTCAGTTCGCCGGTTTCCGCACCTCCACGCTACCCACCTTGCTGGCGCAACAGGCCGGCGGTGCTCCGGCGGCTGGCTCGTCGGGTGGCACGTACCGGCCGGGCGGCGTGTCGAAGAAGCGATACACCGGCCGTCGGGTCGATCTCGACTTCAAGAGCGCCGACATCCACAACATCCTGCGGCTACTTGCTGACGTCGGGCAGGTCAACATCGTGACATCCGACGATGTGCGTGGCGAGGTCACCATCAAGATGCGCGACGTCCCCTGGGACCAGGCGATGGACGTGGTCCTGCGCGGCAAACAACTCGGTTCGGTGCGGGAAGGCAACCTCATCCGCGTCGCCCCTTTGTCCGTGCTGGAGAAGGAACTGGAGCAGGAGATCTCCCGCCAGAAGAACATCACCGACGTCCTGCCGACCGAGACCCGTCTCATCGGCATCTCCTACGCCGAGGCCGGGGACATCGAGGCGCGCGCCAAGGACCTGCTCTCGCCCCGCGGAAAGGTGTCCGTCGACGCGCGCACGAACAACCTCATCGTCTCGGATGTCGCCCGGAACCTCAACCTCATCGAGGAACTGGTGCGCAACCTGGACACGCAGACGTCGCAGGTGGTGATCGAGGCGCGCATCGTCGAGGCGCGATCCACCTTCGCCCGCCAGTTCGGTATCCAGTGGGGCGGTGACACTTACCTCGACACTGCCCACGGTAACCCGACCGGGCTGGCTTTCCCTTACAACATCGGCATCGCCGGCGGAGCGACCGACGGGCAGACCCCGCTCGCCGGTCTCAATCCTGCGCCTCGTAGTGGCGGCGGTCAGGCTGCATCTCCCAACTTCGCGGTGAACTTGCCCGTCGCCACCGGCACCGGTACAGGCGGTGGCATCGGCTTCACCTTCGGTTCCGTCGCCGGTGCGTTCAACCTGAATCTGCGCCTCTCGGCCTTCGAGTCCTCGGGCCAGATCCGCGTCCTGTCATCCCCGCGCATCACCACGCTGGACAACATGGACGCCAGCATCGAGCAGGGCGTCGCCATCCCGATCTCGGTCGTGAGCGCGGCCGGTGCCCAGACGGTGTTCGTCGACGCACGCCTCGGTTTGACCGTGAAGCCTCACGTCACCAACGAAGGGACCGTCAAGCTGACGATCAACGTGACTCGCAACGAGCCCGACTTCGCGAATACCGGCGCGCGCGGCGATCCCACCATCCTCAAGAAGGAAGCCCGGACCACCATGCTGGTGCGCGATGGTGATACCGCGGTGATCGGCGGCATCTACACCCGAAACTCCGGTCTCAACCACGCCAAGGTGCCGTTTTTCGCGGACATCCCCATCCTGGGCATCATCTTCCAGAACCGCCGTGAGAACGACGACCGCACCGAATTTCTGGTGTTCATCACGCCGCGGATCGCGAACCGTTCGCGATCGCTCGGCCAGTAACGACCGTCAAGCAAGCAAGAAGGACGTGAGGCCCATCGTGCTCATCGGATTCATGGCCACAGGAAAGACGACGGTGGGGCGGCTCGTAGCCGAGCATCTCGGCCGTTCGTTCGTGGACCTGGATCAGGTGATCGAGGAGGCCGCCGGCATGAAGATCGCCGAGGTGTTCCGCACCGCTGGCGAGTCGGCCTTCCGACGCCACGAGAGCGAGGCGCTCGTCCGCGCGCTCGATCGGCAAGATACCGTCATCGCGACCGGAGGCGGCGCGGCCTGCCGGGAGGACAATCTCGGGACGATGCTGGCGCGGGCGAAGGTGGTGGCGCTTTCCGCCACGCCGGCCGAGGTGATGCGCCGGACCCGCGGTGTCTCGGGCCGACCGCTGCTCGACGACGCCGCGGATCCGCTGTCTGCAGCGCAGCGCCTCCTCGAGGAGCGCGAGCCGTTCTACCGGCGAGCTCACTTGCGCGTCGATACCGTGGGAAAGACTCCGGAAGAAGTGGCGGTCGAGATCGCGCGGACTCTTGATGAACGTGACTGAGCGAGGAAGGAAACCATGAAAGTCGCATCCCGAACTGGTGTCCGTGCCGCGTTGATGGCGCTTGCGATGGCCGGCACTGCCTGCATCGACTCCAACGAATCGCTGGTGATCGTGCAGAACCAGATCCCGGTGGCCTCCGAGTCCGGCTGCCTCGTCTCCGCCGCAAAGAGCGCGGAGTATCGCGACCACGGTGTCCTCGACGTGGCGCTCGACAAGGGCTACCCGTACTACTTGTTTCCGCTGCTGCACAACCGTCTGCCGATGGGGTCCGTGATGGGAGGGGGGACCGTGGATCCCAACGAGGTCGTGATCTCTGGGTATCAGATCAAGATCGACCCGCCGCCGAACATCGCCGTCGAGTGGAATCCGGCCTGCCCGCCGCGCTTCGACTATCCGGTGACCGCCATCGTGCCGGCGGGCGGCATGGTGTCCAACATCGTGAAGGCGATCCGGGAGTGCCACTATGAGCTGCTCAAGCAGCTCTTTGTCGATCGCAAGATCGACGCCAAGGAGGACGCCATCTTCCGGGTCACCGTCAAGGCGAGGGGCCGCCACGGCGGCTCGGATATCCTTTCGGAGCCGTTCACCTACCCGATCCATGTCTGCTACGGCTGTATGCAGCAGGGTTACAAGGGCGAATTCGCTGCCTTCGATTTTCCGGCCATCCCGGCCTGCAGCATGCTCACGAACAATCCGTTCACGGGCAATCCGTGCAACGTGGCCCAGGACGGGATCCCGGTGCTGTGTTGCGCGCGCGACGCGCAGGGCACGCAGATCGAGTGTCCGGGCCGGCCGCGGGCGGTGATGATGCCTCCGGCCATGCCGTGATCAGCGCTCAACGGTGTCCTTGACACCCGAAACGCCCAGCGTCTAGAAGCCGGAAGCACGATCATGTTCCGCGAGAGCCTTCAGAAGATGGTCGACCGAGTGGACGGGGGAATCGCCGGGATCCTGATGGGTTTCGACGGCATCTCGGTCGATTCGTACACGCGCACCGACGGTGCCGCCGATATTCAGACCGTGGGCATGGAGTTGGCGCACGTGATCTCTCAGATCCGGCGCGCAGCGGAGGCCCTGGAGGTGGGAGGCCTGCGCGAGATGACCATGCGCGCGGAGAACCTGACCGTGGTGGTCCATGTGCTCAACGAGGAGTACTTCGTGGCCTGCGCGCTGCGGCCGCAGGGTAACTTCGGCAAGGCGCGCTACTTGCTGCGGCTCCTCGTGCCCCAGATCCAGTCCGAGCTGTGAGCAAGCCAAGCAAGAAAGGTGGACAGCCGCAGGTCGTCGTCCTGCATGGGCCGAACCTGAACCTGCTGGGCACGCGCGAGCCGGAGGTGTACGGCCGCACCACCCTGGCGGAGATCGACGCGGATCTCAGGCGGCGGGGCGGCGAACTGGGGGTGAAGGTCGAGTGCTTCCAGTCGAATCTGGAAGGCGCCCTCATCGACAGGATCCACGAGGCCAGAGGCAAGGCCGGGGCGCTGATCATCAACGCCGCGGGTTACACGCACACCAGCGTGGTGCTGCGGGACGCAATCGTCGCCTCCGAGGTGCCCGCCATCGAGGTGCATCTGTCGAACATCCACGCGCGCGAGGCCTTCCGGCACGTGTCGCTGCTGGCTCCGGTGGTCGTGGGCCAGATCGTCGGGCTGGGGCCGATGGGCTACGGCTTGGCCCTGGAAGCCGCCGTGAAGCTGATCCGGAAAGGAGCCGAGAGTCGATGAAGAAGGCCAAGGCCGTGGTGAACAAGGCGGGGCCGCTCAACGCGGTTCACCTGCAAACGGTGCGGGAACTGGCGCGCATCGCCACCGAGTTCGATCTCTCCGAGGTGGAGGCGGATCCCACGGGACACATCCGCGTCGCGCGCCGGGTCGAGGCCCGCGGCGGGGGTGCCGGACCGTCCGCCTCGCTGCAGTTGATGCCGTCGCCGGCCGCCGAGAAGAAAGCGGACGACAAGGGGCTGATGGTCACCTCGCCGTTCGTCGGAACTTTCTACCGGTCGCCGTCGCCGGACGCCGCCGTTTTCACTGACGTCGGGCAGACAGTGCGCAAGGGCCAGGTGGTCTGCATCGTCGAGGCCATGAAACTCATGAACGAGATCGAGTCCGACTTCGACGGCAAGGTGATCGAGGTCCTGGCCCAGAACGGCGACCACGTCGAGTACGGCCAGCCGCTGTTCCGCATCCAGAAGTAGCCTCCTTCGCGTGTTCAAGAAAGTCTTGATAGCCAATCGGGGCGAGATTGCCCTGCGCGTGATCCGCGCCTGTCGTGAGATGGGGCTGCGCTCGGTCGCCGTACACTCGACCGCGGACGCCGAGTCGCTGCACGTGCGTTTCGCCGACGAGAAGGTGTGCATCGGGCCGCCGCCGGCGCGACTGTCGTACCTGTCGATCCCGGCGTTGATCAGCGCCGCCGAGGTGACGGGTGCGGACGCCGTCCACCCTGGCTATGGCTTCCTCGCCGAGAATGCCGAGTTCGCCGAGGTGGTGCAGAAGTGTGGCCTGACCTGGATCGGGCCGCAGCCCGCCCTCATGCGCCTGATGGGCGACAAGGTGTCAGCGCGCGCCACGATGGCCAAGGCCGACGTCCCGATCCTCCCGGGCACGGGCGTGATCGAGACCGACCGTGACGCCGAGGAGGGCGTCGAGCGCATCGGCTTTCCGGTGATCATCAAAGCGGCCGGCGGTGGCGGCGGCCGCGGCATGAAGATCGTCGAGAGCCGCGATCGCCTCGCCAGCCAGCTGGCGGCCGCACGCGCCGAGGCCCAGGCGGGATTCTCGAACCCCAACGTCTACCTCGAGCGCTATGTCGGCAAGCCCCGGCACATCGAGGTTCAGGTGCTGGGGGACGGCGAGACCGCCATTGCCATGGGCGAGCGCGAGTGTTCGATCCAGCGGCGGCATCAGAAGTTGGTCGAGGAGGCTCCGTCCGTTGCCCTCGACGATGCGCGTCGTAACGAGCTTCTGAGGGTGGCCCGCAAGGCGACGCAGACCATCGGCTACCGCACAGTGGGGACTCTCGAGTTCCTGCTGGACGAGGACAAGCGCTTTTACTTCATGGAGATGAACACCCGTATCCAGGTCGAGCACACCGTCACCGAGGAGGTGTTCGGAATCGACCTGGTCCGCGAGCAGATCAAGCTGGCGGCCGGAGAGCCGCTGCGCCTCAAGGGCAACTTGCACCCGCGCGGTCACTCCATCGAGGTGCGGATTAACGCAGAGGATCCGGTGACTTTCGCGCCCTCGCCGGGCTTGATCACGGCCCTGAATCTGCCTGGCGGACTGGGGGTCCGCGTCGACACCCACATCTACGCCAACTACCGCGTCCCGCCGAATTACGACTCACTGCTCGCCAAGCTCATCGTCCACGGCGAGACGCGGCCCGTGGCCCTCGCCCGGCTGCGGCGAGCCCTGGGCGAGTTCATCGTGGAAGGATGCAAGACAAATATCGATTTCCACCGTCGCCTCATCGAACATCCCGACTTCGTGGCTGGCCGTCTGGATACGCATCTGGTCGAACGGCTGTGAAACATGTGGCGTCCTTTACACCGGCTACATAAGCGGTAAGACTCGATATTGGTCGGCCGGTGGTTACGAAGAAGGACAAGTTTCTCGCAGCCGCCCAGAAGTTCCTGGAGCGGGGGAGCCTGGACAAGGCCCTGGTCGAGTTCCTCAACGCGGTCAAGGAGGACCCCAAGGACACCCGGACCTGGCTACGCATCGCCGAGCTACACGTCAAGCGGGGCGAGAACGACAAGGCCACCGAGGTGTACGGCAGAACAGCGGAACTGTATGTCGAGCAAGGGTTTTTTCAGCGCGCCGTCGCCGTCTACAAGAACATCATCAAGCTGACCCCCGGCTACGTCGAGGCTTACGCCAGGCTAGCCGAAGTCTACAAGCAGCTTGGCCTGCTGTCGGACGCCGTGCAGCAGTTCGAGCAGGTGGCGGCGGTCCACCAGAAGGGCGGGCGGGTGAAGGAGGCGATGGTTGCCATGCGGCAGATCGTCGACATCAACCCCGACCAGCCGATCTCGCGCATCAAGCTGGCGGAGGCCGCGTCGCAGGGTGGGATGGTGGACGAGGCCGTCACCGAGTTCACACGCGCGGCCGAGCTGCTGAAGGCGCAAGGGCGCACCGACGAGTACCTGCGCGTCGCCGAGCGTCTGCTCTACCACCGCCCTGACGACGTGGTGCTGGCGAAGGAGATCGCGCGCCAGTACATCGATCGCAACAGCGCGCGTCTGGCGCTGGCAAAGTTGCAGGCCTGCTTCAAGCACGACTCCCAGGATCTGGATACGCTCGAGTTGCTGGCGCGGGCTTTCGAGCAGCTCGGCCAGGCAGGCAAGACCATCTCCGTCCTCAAGGAGCTGGCGAAGGTGTACCAGGATCGCGGGCGCCACAACGATCGAGGGCAGGTGGCGCAACGGATCCTGGCGCTGGACCCCGAGGATGCCGAAGCTCGTGAGATGCTGGGGGGCCGCCTGCCGCAGCAGAGGCGTGGGGCAGTGGAGCAACAGGGCCGCGGCACGCTGTCGAGCCCGATCAACATCACGTTCAGTGAGATGGCGGTGCCGCCGTTCCTGCAGCCGAACGCTCAGGGGGCGCCGACCGCCCAGGCGCGCGATGCCGAGCGCGCGGCCATCGCCAGCGGCCAGCTCGAGCACACCGAGCAGGAGGCCTCGTCGGAGGCACAGCGGATCATCTCGGAGGCGGACGTCTTCGTGAAATACGGCCTCACCGAGCGCGCGGTCGATCACCTGCGCAAGGTGTTCGACCTCTTGCCCACACACGTCGGCGCGCACGAGCGCCTGGCCGCGGTGCTGCTCCAGCTGGGGCGGCAGGCCGAGGCAGTCGCCGAGCTGGAACTGCTGGCCGAGCAGCTGGCGCTTTCGCAGCCGGAAGCGGCGGCCAATTACGCCACGCGCGCGCTGGGCGTCGATCCCGGGTCCACGCGCGCGAAGAAAGTGATCGAGACGATCGAGGGCGGAGGTCAATCCGAGGAGGTGCAGGACGAGTTCGAGGAGCTCTCGACCGGCCTCATCGAGGTGCTGGAGGAGGCCGAGGAAGACACGCCGCAGGCCGAGCCGCTGCTGGACGCGTCCAACGAGTTCGACGGAGGAACCGAGGGGCAGGGGACGATGATCGCCGACGACTTCGTCGAGCCCGTCACCAATGCTACCGCCGACGAGAACACCGGGCCGAACCTGTTCGCCCCGGCCATCATGACCCCGGCCCCGATGACCACGCCCAGGCCGATGTGGACGCCTGCACCGCAGGCGCAGTCGGAGCCCGAGCCCGAGCCGATGGAAGAGTTCCCGTCCGAGCGGACGATGGCGGACGACGGGACCTTCAGCGCGATGCTGTCGGATCTCGAGCAGGTCGACTTCTTCCTGGATCAGAGCATGAGCGACGACGCCCGCCACATGATGGACGAGATCGACGGCAAGTACCCGAAGAGCCCACTCATCGAGGAGCGGCGCGCCCGGTTGGCCGAGTTGGTGGAGCTGGCGAACCCGCCGACCACGACCGGAGGCGACAACGAATTCGCGGCCCAGCTTCCGACGTCGATGCGGCCACGGGCGATGGTGGCGGCCGGCGGGGACATGGACGTCGCCACCCATCGCGACGTGGGCATCGGCTACAAGGAGATGGGGCTGTTCGATGCGGCGATCAACGAGTTCACCATCCTGGCCCAGCATCCCGAGCACGAGGTGTTCGCGTTGACCATGATCGGCGAGTGCCACGAGGCCAAGGGCGACATGCCCGACGCGATCCGCGCCTACAAGCAGGCCCTGAACCGGCCGGGGATCAAGGACGCGGAGGCGACGCAGATCTACTACCAGCTAGGCGTCGCCTTCCAGTCGCTCGGCGACAAGGGCGAGGCGCTGTTCTTCTTCGAGAAGGTGGCGCGGCGGGATCCGGCATTCAAGGACGTCCGCAAGCACGTCGTGGAGCTACGGGGAGGCGAGGGGAGGCAGGCGCGTTGATCGACCGTGCGGGCGCCTACTTCACCGAGCTGCAGGACAGGATCGTCGCCGAGCTGGAACGGATCGACGGCGGCCGATTCCGTGAGGACCGCTGGGCCCGGCCGGGCGGTGGCGGTGGCCGGTCGCGCGTGCTTGCCGACGGTGCCGTGTTCGAGAAGGCAGGCGTGAACGTCTCGGACGTGCATGGCGAGCTGAAGCCTGAGTTCGCGGGTTCGCTTCCGGGCGCCGGCCTGGCGTTTCGTGCCACCGGGATCTCTCTGGTGCTGCACCCACGCAATCCACACGCGCCGACCGTGCACGCCAATTTTCGGCGCATCGAGCGCGGGGACGCCGGCTGGTTCGGCGGCGGGGCCGATCTCACGCCTTACTACCTGCGAACGGAGGACGCGAGCCACTTTCACAGGACCTTGAAAGCGGCGTGCGATCGAAGCGACCCGGCTCTGTTTCCGCGCTTCAAGCCCTGGTGCGATGACTACTTCTTCCTGCCGCACCGGGCAGAGCCGCGCGGCGTCGGGGGCATTTTCTTCGATTATCTCGGCGCCGGCGCCGAGCGCACCGCGGGCCGCCCGGCCATTCCCCCGACGGCCATGGAGAGCGACCCGGAAAAGGTCTTCGATTTCGTCCGTATGGCAGGTGACGCTTTCCTCCCTGGATACCTGCCGATCCTCGAGCGCCGCCACCGCCATCCCTGGACGGCCGAGGAGAGAAAATGGCAACTGATCCGCCGGGGTAGGTACGTGGAATTCAATCTGCTCTACGACCGCGGGACCATCTTTGGCCTGCGCACCGATGGACGCGTGGAATCGATTTTAGTCTCCCTCCCCCCCGAGGCGCGCTGGGAGTATGCGCACGAACCCGCGGCCGGGAGCCCGGAGGCCGAGACGGTTTGCGCTATACGGGAGAAGCGCGATTGGGTTAACTCCCTGACGTAGCTGGGGGTCTCAACGGACGTGCCGATTCGCGTAGGTTTGCTGATCGCCGCCCTTGTGGCGGCCGTAGGCTGCGGCGGTCGCGGCGGGCTCGGTACCACGGGCTCCGTGGTGCCGCCGCCGGATGGCGGTGCCGGCGGCATGGACGCGCCTGGCAACCGGTTCGACGGCGCGGTCATCGTCCCCGACGGTGGCACGTTCCCGGGATTCGACGGCGCTCGGCCCGACCTGACGGTGTTTCCGGACGGCCCGCCTCGCTTCGACGGTCCTGGTGGCGGCACCCTGATCGGCATCGGGGTGACTCCGACGCTCACGACCATCGGCGTGGGGACGACGGTCAGTTACACGGTGACCGGGCGCTTTTCGGATGGCAGCACTCGGGATGTCACTTCGATGGCGACCTGGACGTCGTCGAACATGGGGGTCGCCACGCTCACCGGCAGTGTGGCCAGGGCCGTGGGCCCAGGGATGACGTCCATCCGTGCCACGGTGCTCGGGCAGAGCGGGATGGCCACCTTGACGGTCACCGGATCGGCGCTCACGTCCATCTCCGTCGAGCCTGCGGACGTCCGTGTCGGCCTGATGTCCAGGATCCCGCTGCGTGCTGTCGGGCTTTTCGCCGATGGCACCAAGCAGGATCTGACTCTTCAGGTGATGTGGTCGTCCAGCGATACCAGCATTGCCACGGTGGCCACTGATCCGGGCTCGGCCGGCGTCGTCACCGGCATCCGCGTGGGGACCACCACCTTGGTTGCCCGCTTCGGCACGACCATGGGTCAGGCGACCGTGACCGTCACGACGGCGACGCTCACGTCGCTCGAGGTGTCGCCTGCGAGCCCGACGCTACCGTTGAACGGGAGTCAGAGGTTCTCGGCGACGGCCATCTACAGCGACGGCACCAAGAGCGACGTCAGCGCACTCGTCGCGTGGGAATCCAGCAACCAGGCCGTCCTGACCATCGTTTCGGGCGGCACCAGCAGCGGCGATGCGAACGCGCGTAGCGCGGGGACGTCCACGGTCACGGCTCGTCTGGGCGGCGTCGCGGGCATGACCACCGTGACCGTCAGCCGATCGATGCTGACGGGGATCAAGATCGCGCCGGACCCGGCATCCATTCCGCGCGGTGCCGCGCAGGCCTTCCGCGCGACCGGAACCTACGCTGACGGGACCAGCGCCGACGTGACGTCGTCGGTCGCCTGGTCCAGCTCTGACGATCGGGTGGCGACGGTTTCCAACGCGGCCGGCAGCGAGGGGATCGCCACGGGCCTCACTGCCGGCGGCGCTCGCGTCACCGCCACTCTCGGAGGCGTCAGCGGGTCGGCCATGCTCACGGTCACCGACTTCACGGTGACGGCGCTCGGCATCTCGCCCCGGGACAGCTCGGTCGCCATCGCCGCCACGGGCCCGTATGTCGCGACGGCGACCTTCTCGGACGGCAGCACCCGCGATGTCACGCAGCAGGCTACCTGGTCCGTCGGTGACGGCACGATAGCGTCCATCTCGAACGTGGCCGGTACAGCCGGTCAGCTGAGCGGCATCAAGGCGGGCATGACGACGGTGACCGGCGCCTACATGGGCAAGTCGGACACCACGAACGTCACCGTGAGCACGGCGGTGCTGAACGGCATCACCGTCATGCCGGCCAGCCTCCCGTTGATCGTGGGCGTGCGCCAGAACCTGACGGCGACGGCGATGTACAGCGATGGGACGTCTCTGGACGTGACCCGTCAGGTGACCTGGTCCAGCGATGACATGGCCGTGGCGACCGCTTCGAACGTCTCGGGCGCGAACGGCCAGGTGCTGGCGACAGGCGTGGGGACGACCACCGTCCGTGCGCGCCTGAGCGGCAAGGAAGGCACCGCCCAGGTGACGGTCGCCGACAAGATGCTGACCCAGCTCTCGGTGGCGCCCATCAACCCGACGCGACGGGTGGGCGATGGCGCGCTGATAGTCTCGGCGTCCGCCATCTACAACAACGGAACCAGCATGGACGTCAGCCCGATGGCGGCCTGGATGTCGTCGGACGAGGCGGTGGCGACCATCGTGGTCGACATGTTCCGCGCGCGAGCCACTTGCGTGGCGAAGGGGACCGCGACGCTGCGGGCGACATACATGGGCGTCAGCGACACGACCGTGCTGACCTGCACCATGTCGACCGTGACGATGCTGCGGGTGACACCCCCCAGCGCGACTCTGTTCGTCGGGGAGCGGGCCCTCGTCCAGGCCACGGCGATCTACTCGGACGGATCGGCGATGAACGTGAACAACCAGGCCACCTGGACCACCTCGAATGCCGCCGCCGTGGACGTGTCCACGGGTGGTGTTGGCGGCCCGGGTGGCCTCGTGACGGCGATCGGCGCGGGCATGGCGGCCATCACCGCCAGTTACATGGGACTGACCGCCACCGCTGCGGTCACGGTCAGCAACGCGACCATCACCTCGTTGAATGTGTCGCCGAACATGGTGTCGCTGCGGATGGGGCAGACACAGCAGTTGCTGGCGACCGCGATCTTCAGCGACGGCCAGTCGAGGAACGTCACCAACCTGGCCACCTGGACCGCGGCCGACGATGCCATCGCGGACGTGACCAACACCGGTGGGCCGGGCGGCCCGGGCGGTACCCGCGGCCAGGTGACGGCCATCAAGCCCGGCACGACCACGGTGACGGCCACGTACATGGGCGTGTCGGACACCGCGACCATCACCGTTTCGGCTGCGACCCTCACCGGCATCAACGTATCGCCGGTCATGACCGCGCTGGTCGTGCGACAGCAGCAGCAACTTCAGGCGGTGGCTCTGTACAGCGACGGCGGCAGCACCAACATCACATTCATGGCGACCTGGACCTCGTCGGACGCCACCGTGGTCGACGTATCGAACGGGTTCCCGCGCGGCGTTATCACCGGCATCAAGGGCGGCTCGGCCACCATCACGGCGACGTTCATGGGAATGAGTGGAACCTCCTCGGTCACCGTCAGCACCGCGACGCTGATGGAGATCCAGGTGACGCCGACCAACCCCACCATCCCGGCGAATACCACGCAACCCTTCGCGGCGACGGCCATCTTCTCCGACTTCAGCACCCAGAACGTCACCAACACCGCGACCTGGTCCTCGTCGAACGCCGCGGTCGCGGATGTGTCGAACGGCTTCGGCCGTGGCGTGGCGACGGGGCTGATGGCCGGGATGAGCACCATCACCGCCACGTACATGGGGATGATGGGGAGCTCGGTTCTCACCGTCACGGGCGCCACCATCAAGGAAATCCAGGTGACGCCCACGAACTCGAACTCACCCATTGCCGTGAACGTGCAGTTCCAGGCCACAGCCCTGATGACCGACAACAGCACGCGTGACTTGACCAACACGGCGACCTGGACCTCGAGTGACGAGACCGTGGCCGCCATCTCCAACGGCATCGGATCGCGCGGCCTGGCGACCTCGCTGAAGGCCGGGCCGACGACCATCAAGGCCACGGTGATGGGGCTGTCGGGCCAGACCACCTACACCGTCGGGTCGCAGACGCTGTCGACCATCACGATCGTGCCCGCCATGGGTTCGGTCGCCAAGGGAGCCAGGCTGACCTTCACGGCCACCGGGAACTACAGCGACGGATCCACCTGGCCCATCACGCTGCAGGCGACCTGGATCTCGACGACGACCACCGTGGCGACGATCTCGAACGCCGCCGGATCGCGCGGCCAGGCCACAGGCGTCGAGGTCGGGACGACCAGCATCGAGGCCCACTTCCAGGGCAAGACCGGCACGACCCCTCTCAGCGTCACGCCGTAGAAAACCAAGCGACATCCGGGGTTTGGATTCCGGGGACGCTGTGTTAGCCTCGGGCTTTCCGCCGCCCGGGACGCATGCCCACGGTTCGCGAGTACGAGCAAACGCTGCAGCGGGAGCCGGGGCAGGCCGAGGCTTACCTGGCTCTGCGCAAGCTGTATCGAGAGGCAGGCCGCTTCGACAAGCTGGTCACCCTCTACGAGACGCGCGCCCAGGCGATAGAGGACTCGGCCAAGGCTGCCGAGCTGTTCTACCTGGCGGCCGAGGTCCGGATCGACCACCTCTCGGACGTGGCGGGCGCGGAGGCGGACCTGGCCCACGCGGTGTCCAGGGACGCCGGCCACACCAAGGCGACGCAGCGGTTAAAGGACATCTACCGGCAACAGTCCCGTCTCGCCGAGTACATGACCATGATGGAGATGGAGGCGGCCGCTCTGGCCAAGGGCAAGGACGCCAACGGCCCGCGTCTGGACGAGCTGCGCGTCGAGCTCAACCAGTTCTCGAACAACCACCTGGTACCGCTGGAACGGGCCCTGGCAACGCCGGCGCGGCGCCACGAGGTGACGGCCGAACAGCTCAAGCTGATCGAATCGGCCCGCAAGATCCATCGCGCGCTCGGTGACTACCCGCAAGTGGTGCGTCTTTACGAGCTGGAACTGGCGGCCACCACCGATCCCAAGCGCCGGGCGGATCTGCTGTTCGGCCTCGGCCGCGTCCTGGGCGAGAAGGTGGGCGATCTGGACGGGGCGGCGCAGCGGCTGGGCGAGGTGGTGCGGCTGCGGCCGCGCGACGACAAAGCGCTGGAAGCGCTGGCCAGCGTGTACGCGAACCCGCAGTGGCACAGCGCGGATGGACGGGAGCGGGCCGCGGCGCTCTACCATCAGGTGGCGCGGCGCCGGCACGAAGCGGGTGACACCGACAATGCCGTGGCGGCCCTGCGCAAGGCGCTGGCAGCCGCGCCCGGGCACGCCGAGGCCTCCGAGCTCATCGAGCAGCTTCTTTACGAATCGCGCAAGCTGCAGGACCTCGACCGCTACTACCGCGAACGTGTGGCCGGGGCGCACAGCAACGAGGAGCGGATGGACTTCCTCTTCAAGCGGGCTCAGCTCGCTGAAGGGGATCTGGGCGATCCGCCCGAGGCGGTGCGCATCTACGAGGAGATCGTGGCCATCGAGCCATCGGGCGGACCGGCCTCGCAGCACCTGGGGCAGCTCTACCAGAACGGCCGCGACTACCCGAAGCTGGCGGCGCTTCGAGAGAAGCAGCTCGAGGCAGCGAAGGATCGCGGCTTCCGGGGCAAGCTGCTGCAAGAACTGGCGTCGCTCTACAAGGACCGTCTGGGAGACAAGGAGCAGGCAGCGGTCTACCTGCACGCCATTCTCCAGGAGGATCCGGGGAACGCGGAGGCGGCGCAGGCCTACGCCGATCATTTCAGGCAGCGCGGTGACTGGCGCGAGCTGGTCGATCTCCTCGAGTTCACGATCGAGCACCTGCAGGCCACGGGCACGCCGGTGGAACAGCTGCTGCCGCGCCTCGAGGAAGTCGCCACCATCGCCGAGAGCAAGCTGAACGACGGTGATCGGGCGTTCGCGGCCTGGCAACGCATCCAGGAGCTGAATCCGGGGCACGGCAGGGCGCACGAGGCGCAGAAGCGCATCCTGCAGAAGACCCGGCAGTGGGACAAGATGGCCGTGTTGCTCGAGCGCGAGGCGCGCGAGGCCGATCCCGCGCAGAAGATCGAGCTTCTGCGGCGGCTGGCGCGGCTGTGGATCGAGAAGCTGGGAGCCGCGGATCGCGCAGCGGCTGTGTACCAGGAGATCCTGGGCCTGGATCCCCGCGACATGGTGGCGCTGCGGGCGCTGACGGAGGCGTTCGAACGAGGCGAGCGCTGGCAGGACCTGGCCAAGTTGCTACGCGGGCAGCTGGAGCTCGTCACCACCAAGCAGGAGAAGTTGACCCTGCTGCGGCGGCTGCTTGTGCTGTACGACGAGCGTCTCGCCCAGGCCACCGAGGGGAACTGGGCCGCCACCGAGATCCTGAAGCTCGTGCCGGGCGACAGAGATGCCCTGGCGCGCCTGGAGGCGATCCTCGATCGCCTGGACGACAAGACCCAGCTGGTCGAGATCCTCGAGTACCACGTCAAGTACGCGGCGACGTCCGAGGAGAAAGGGCGGCTGGTTCGTCGTATCGCCGACCTGCTCCAGAACAAGCTGGGCGAGTACGAGCGCGCGGCTGGATACTGGGAGCAACTGGTCCGGCTGGTGCCGGGTGATTCGACGGCGCTGGAGGCGCTGGCCGCGGCCTACGAGCGCCTGGGGCGGGCCGAGGACCTCGCCCGCATTCTCGAGGCGATGATCCAGCGGTCGGCGGGCGACGCCACCGCGCAGGTGGAGTGCTTGCGGCGCCTGGCGCGGGTGACCGGGGCGACGCTGAAGCAGCCGGCGCGAGCGCAACGGGCGTGGGAAGAACTGTCCAAGGCGCTGCCCACCGATCGCGAGGCGCTGGCGGCGCTCAGCGAGATCTACGAGACCAAGGGCGACTGGAAGACCCTGGTCGGCATCCTCGAGCGGCGCATCCCGCTGGCCGAGGATCCGGGGTTCGCGGTGGCCATGGCGATGGATCGCGCGCGCATCTTCGAGGAGCACCTGCGCAACCCCGACGAGGCGATGAAGGCGCTCGAGCAGATCGTCACCGAGCTGGATCCGCGCAACCTGGGCGCGTTCGAGCGGCTGCGGCGTGTCGCCGAGGCGAAGCAGGACTGGCCGCGCGTGGTGAGCGTGGCCGAGCGGCAGCTGTTCCTGGCCGAGGATCCCCACGAGCGGGCTGCGGGCGGTCTGGACGTCGGCCTTCTGTGGCGCGACAAGTTGAA
Source organism: Myxococcales bacterium (assembly GCA_031423255.1). GTDB lineage: Bacteria > Myxococcota_A > Polyangia > Fen-1088 > Fen-1088 > JANPFD01. Next base: position 42,527 of record JANPFD010000088.1, read on the forward strand.
GGATCCGAAGAAGGCCATGGCGGCTTTCGAGCGGGTGATCGAGATCGAGCCGGCCAACCTCGAGGCGCTGCACGCGCTGGCGCCGCTGTACGCCGCGGCGTCCGAGTGGGAGCGCCTGGTGTTCACCGACGAGCGGCTGCTCGAGCAAGCCGAGGAACCGGGCGAGCGGCGTCGCCTGATGTTCGAGATCGCGCAGACCTACGAACGTGGACTGCGCGAGCCGCGTCGATCCTTCGAGTGGTACCGGCGCGCTTACGTCGAGAGCCCGGACGAGCCCGCGTTGTCGCAGCTCGAGGAAGTCGCCGAGGCGCACGGTCTATGGGAGGAGCTGATCCAGGTGTACGCGGGGGAGGGGGCTCGCTCGACGGATCCAGGTGAGCAGGTGGAGGTGTCGCTGAAGGTGGCTGGCCTGTGCGAGCAGCGGCTACGCAGTCCCGCGCGCGCTTTCATGGTGTTGCGCGACGCTTTGCCCAGCGAACCGGCCGGGACGCGTTTTTTGCCCGAGCTGGAGCGGTTGGCCGGCGACACGCGTGACTGGGCCGGGTTGCTCGACGTCTACAACCGGGTGGCGCGGGGGCGTCCTGGCACCGAGGAGCGCGTGGATCTGTTGCGTCGGCGGGCCGCCGTGCGCGAAGAGAAGATGAAGGACGCCTCCGGGGCGATGGACGAGTTCCTTCGCAGCTTTGCCCTGGATCTCGGCAATGCCGACACCCAGCGCGAGATCCTGCGTCTGGCGGAGGCGACCAGTCGCTGGGAGGACGCGCTGGGCGTGCAGGCGCAGCTGTTCGGGCGCGCCGCCATGATCGAGGAGAAGGTGGAGGTGGCGCGGCGGGCGGCGGCGCTGGTCGAGGAGAAGGTTCGCGATCGCGTGCGCGCCTTCCGCGCCTACCTGAACGCCTTCCGGCTGGCGCCGGAGAACGAGGGAATCGTCGCGAACCTCTGGCGCCTGGCCGCGCTCATCGGTCGTTACCAGTCGGCGCCGGCGCCTGCGGTCACCGACGAGGACGTGGAGGAACTGGAGGAGTTGCAGGACGTCGAGGAACACGAGGTGGAGGAGCAGGACGTCGAGGAGATGCAGCTGACGCCGCCTCCCACCACCTCGACGCCGCGCCCGATGCTGCCGCCGCGTCCGGCGGTCGGCTTCGAGACGCCCTGGCACGAACTGTCTCAGGCGTACGAGTCGTTGCCCGCGGCGGACAATGCCACCCGTCAGCGTTACCTCAAGCGCGTCGCCGAGATCTGGGAGCGCGGCGCACAGGACATCGACCGTGCGCTCGAAGCGATGGAGCGCGCGTTCCAGCTGGAACCGGGCGACGAGGAAGCGCGCGAGACGATGCGGCGGATCGCCGCCGAGCATGACCGCTGGGACGACATCTGCGGCATCTATCTTCGCGCCGTCGACACCGCCTCGCGCGAGGACGCGGTGGCCTTGCAGCACGACGTGGCGCGCATCCGCGAGCAACTGGGTCAGCTGGACCAGGCCGAGGAGCGGTACCGCGCGGTGGTGCAGCTCCAACCCGATGACGGCGCGGCGCTGGATCGGCTGGAGCACCTCTACCGGATGCAGGAGCGCTGGGCCGAGCTGACCGGTGTTCTCGAGCGGCGCGCCACCGCTCCTGCGGACCAGCCGGTGCCCGCCGAGGCCCGTCGCAAGGCTTTCGAGCTGGCCGAGCTGTACGAGAAGCGGCTCGATCGGCCCTACGAGGCGATCGATACCCTGGAACGCGCCGTCGTCGAGGAGGAAGAGGAGCGGGGCCCCGATCAGGTGCGTGAGGCGTGCGCCTCCTACGAAGCGCTGGTGCGGCTCTACGGGCGGGTGGGCCTGTGGCAAAAGGCGGTGACGGCGCTCCAGCGGCAGATCGAGCTGACCGCGGATCCGGCGGCGCTCCGCGAACTGCGCTGGCGTCTTGGCGAGATCCACGAGCGCGAGCTGAACCAGGTCGACCAGGCGCTGGAGGCCTACGAGAGCATTCTGGCGGCCGCGCCGAAGGACGCCGCGGCGCTGGCCGCGCTGGACCGGATGCTGAGCGCCTACGGGCGCTACGAGGCGCTGCAAGAGGTGCTGGGCCGCCGCGCCGAGCTGGCCCAGGGACCCGAGCGCATCGAGCTGATCCGGCGGCGGGCGACCATCCTGGAGGAGAAGCTGGACAACCCGGATGCCGCGGCCGGCTGCTTGCGGGCACTCGGGGCCGACGCTCTGGGTGATGACGAGACCAGCGCCGCTTTGTTGCGGAACCTGCGGGGCGCAGGCCTGGCGCACGAGGCACTGCGGGTGATAACCCAGCGGATCGAGGTGCTCGGCAAGGCGGGTGGCGATGCCCGCAAGCGGGTCAACCTGTATCTCGAGCTGTCGAACCTGAAGAGCGTGCAGCTCGGCGATCCCGCGGGTGCCAAGGAGGCGATCGACCACGCGCTGGCGCTGGTGCCCGAGGACACCGAGGCGCTGGCCGCGTTGGCCAAGCTGCACCTCAAGCAGAACGAGTTCCGGGCGTACGCCGAGACTCGATTGCGGCAGGCCAAGGCGCTGGCTGGCACCGACGCAGGCGCGGCGGCGCTGCTGGAGGCGGGCGCGGTGTTCCGCGATCAGGTCGGGGACGCCGCGCAGGCGAAGACTGCGTTCGAGCTTGCGGTCGAGGAGTATCCCGCGCATCCCGAGGCGCTGCATGCCCTTGGGACCCTGCTGGTCGCCGACGGACAGCTACCCGAGGGGCGCGCATTGTTCGAGCGCCAGCTCGAACTGGTGGATGCGCCTGTCGAGAAAGCGGCCGTGTTGACGGACATCGCGCGTGCGACCTGGGAGAAGCCCGGAGACGCGCCCGAGGCGATCCGCCGTCTGGACGAGGCGCTGGAGCTGGCGCCCGATCACCTGCCGGCCCTGCTGACGATGGCCGACGTTTACTACAAGGAGCACCAGTGGGAGCAGGCCGAGCGGCGGCTCTCGCAGTCGCTCCGACGCATGCGCAGCCAGCCCGAGCAGGCGGCGCGCCTGTCGCACCGGCTCGCGGAGGTGTATGACAAGCTTGGCCGCATCGAGGACGCCTACCGGCAGCTGACCGAGACCGATCGCCTGGCGCCAGGGCAGCTCCCGGTGCGCATCGCCATGGCCGAGAACCGTTTCCGGGGGCGCAAGTGGCGCGAGGCCGTGGCCCATCTCGAGGGGATCGCCAGCCACGCAGACGCCGCAGCCTACAAGGACGACGTCGCTCAGGCCCTGGCGCTGGGGGCGCAGGCCGAGGTGAAGCTGAAGCGTCCCGAGCGCGCCGTCGCCCTCTACGAGGCGGCCTTGCGGCTGGTCCCCGACCACCGCCCCTCGCTCAAGGAACTGGCCGAGCTGGCGCTGGAGCGAGGCGACAAGCACGAAGCGGCCCAGTACCTGCGGCGCGTGGCCGAGGCCTCGACCGACAAGTCCCAGCGGGCCTCGCTGTTCGAGCAGCTCGGTGACCTCCACGAGAGCCTCGAGGACGACACGGCGGCGCGTGCGGCGTACGAAGCCGCCGTAGCCGCCCTGGATCCGCCGACGGAGGCGCACGTCAACCTACTGGAGAAGACGCTGCGCCTGGAAAGGGCGGCCAAGGCGACACGGGAAGCGACGGAGACGGCGATGCGAATTGCCGAGCTGGTCAGCGGGCCCGAGGAGCGGGCGACGCGCCGACGCGAGGTCGCGGCGCTGATGGCCGAGCAGGGGGACACCGTCCGCGCCGCCGACTTGCTGGGCAAGGCGCTCGTGGACAACCCTGCCGACGAGGAGGTGCTGGCGGCGGTGTGCGAGCTGTTCGAGACCACTGATCGCGAGGACGAGCTGGAGGAGTTGCTCGCGCGGGTGCTTCCGACGCTGCCGCCCCCCGCGGACAGGCCGGCGGCTCGCGAGCGCCGCGCCGGTTTGTGGGAGCGCCTGGGGAACCTGCGCCGCAAGGAGGCCGCCATGGCTGCCTACGAGAAGGCCGTCGAGGCGCAGCCGGATCGCGTCCCGACCCGGGTGGCGCTGGCGAAGCTGTACGGCGATCGCGCGGAGCACGCCGAGGCGGCGCAGCGCAACCGGCGCCTGCTTGTCCAGGCGGACATCACCCAGGCCGAGTCCCTGCGCGCTCTGGCCCGCACCTACGCCGCCGACGGCCACATCGACCGCGCCCACTGCTGTTACGAGGTGCTGGATGTACTGGGCCTGACCGACAAGAAGGATCGCGCCTTCCTGGCCAAGTACCCGGCGCAGGAGCTGAAGGCCGATGATCCGTACGCGGGCTCGGTCGAGGACGGGGATCGCGGGAAATACCTGGCGCACCCCGAGGCACGCGTGCTGGCCGAAGTGTTCGCGTCGATCTACGAAGGGGTGTCCGGTCTGGGCACCGTCACTCTCGAGAGCCTGGGGGTAGGGGCCCAGGACAAGGTGTCGCCGATCTCGGAGCTGGATATCGGCAAGATCTACGGCCAGACCGCGAAGGCGCTCGGCAACAGGCGCACCAACCTGTACGTCAATTACGACCCGAAGTTCACCGGGGTCGAGCTGATCCTGGCTCCGCCGACGGCGATCGTGATCGACCAGCGGCTCGCCACCGAGGCGCTTGCGGCCGAGGTGCGCTTCCGCCTGGGCCGCGCGCTGGAGCTGACCCGCATCGAGTACATCCTGGGCGCCACCATGCCTGCCAAGAAGTTCGCGCAGCTGTTCTCGAACGTGCTCAAGGCGTTCCATCCGCGCCACGCCCGCTGGCGCGCCGGCGCCGAGGGCGTCGAGGAGGCCGCCAAGTTGAAGAAGGCGCTGCCCTACAAGGTGTCCAAGCGCCTGGCCGAGCTGTTCCAGGAGAACGAGGAGACGCCGTTCAGCTCGGCCCGCTGGCGCGCCGTCGTGTTTGAGACCGGCGACAGGGCCGGCCTCCTCGCGTGCGGGGATCTGCGTACCGCCGCGCGCCTTGTCCTGGCGGGCGACGGGACGGACCCAGGCGCCGAGCTGTCGTCCGAGACTGCCCGGGAGCACGCGCAGAAGGCCGGCCCCTTCCGCGAGCTGCTTCGGTTCGCGCTGAGCGAGGAATACTTCGCACTCCGTGCCTGCCTGGGGACCGCCGTCACCCGGGCTGCAGCGGCTTGATTTGGTAAAACATCCGACTCCGGGCTATCGTGCCCCCACCTTCAGGAGGTTATCGATGCGACTTCGACTGTCCTATTTCGGAATCGGCACCCTGTTTTTCGCCCTCGCCGTAGCAGGCGTGCAGGGCTGCGGCAGCTCTGACGACGGCGGCGGCGGTTCGGGCGGTAGCGGCGGCACCGGCGGCAGCGGCGGGACTGGAGGCACGGGTGGAACCGGTGGCCGCGGTGGCTCAGGGGGCACGACCGGTGGTGTTACCTACGAGAGTGACGTCAAGGCGATCTTCATGGCCAAGTGCACGCCGTGCCACATGACCGGCGGCAGCTCGGCCATCTTCCACACCATGGCCAGCAGCTATGTCGACGTGATGAAGGACTCGACCGCTTGCACCGGCAAGAAGAAGGGCGAGTGCGCTGTCATCCGTGTCCACAACGGCCAGATGCCGTACCTGAAGACGTGCAGCGGCGACCCGACCACGGACGCCGCGAAGCCGGCCTGCCTCACCGCGGCCGAACAGGCGAAGCTCGACGCCTGGGTGACGAACGGTCTCAAGGAACGCTAGAGAAGTCGTCTCTCGTCACCGGGGGCCGCGGCGTCTCGCCGCGGCCCTTCCTATGTCAGGGCAGCAAGAAAGTTACTGTCACTGACGGAGGTCCGTTCGTCGGTTCACTTGCGTTCCCGAGATACGGCACGGATCCCACTCGATCCAGTGTCAAGCGGTACTGTGATCGTGTGCCGTAGGTATGGCGTTGATCGAAGTCGCTTCGGATGTTCGGGGTAACGTCGAGGGATACCCATCCGCCGGGGCGGACGGTCGCGAGCATGCCCGCGGGAGCAAAGGGGATGAGATCGAAGGTCGACCCAGTGAGGGTGGCAAAGCGCACCTGTCCGAAAATAACTGACCCGTCCATCGCGTTATTCGTCTCATCGGGAAACTGGAAGATTTTCAGAAGCGCCCGTTCAATCTCGACGAGCATCTCTGGCAACGAGGATAGGTCGATGGTGAGAAAGCCACGAGAGGCGCTGTCGGACGCATTGGAGGTGTATATCGGTGCACCGTCAGACGTCCGATACCCGGTCCGGGATGTGGTCGAGGCGTCCTCGAAAACGTAACCGCTCAAATCTCGAACGATCGGCATGTCGCGTGTGATTCGGCGGAGTGTCGACCATGTTCGGGATAGCGCCGTGGCAAGTCTGTTGCCGGAAGCATCAGTGGCTGTTGTAGTGACAGCGTAGGAGTGGCCTTTCGGAACCGTAGAAAGGTCCGTGCCCATCGCATACGCCAACTCCGCCTTTGGCGTAATCGTGAGGATGGCGCCCGTCGTGTCCCACGAGAACGTCACGGCGGACGGGGGCAGATCCGTCGAGGCGTAGGCAGTCTCGGTTGCCGACTTGTTCATCGGCTCGCTGAAGACGATGACGATCTTGGCGTCCTTACGGACGCCGGTGGCTCCGTCGGCGGGTGTGGTCGAGACGATCGTCGGGGCGGTGCAGTCGGAGCCGGGGCAGCAGGAGCCGGTCGGGATGCATGACCCGTCGCTGCACGCCTTGAATCCGCCGTTGCACGCGAAGCCACATGTGCCGTTCGTGTTGCACGTGGCGGTGGCGTTCGGTGGGGCCGTGCACGGTGTGCACATGGCTCCGCACGAGTTCGGCGAGGTGTTGCTCAGGCAGACGTCTCCGCAGCGATGGAAGCTGGGCAGGCATTCGAAGTCGCACACCCCTGCCTTGCAGACGGGGCGGCCATTTGGTGGTGAGACACAGGTCGAGCAAGCGGTCCCGCAGGTGTTGCTCGGGCAGCCCATGTCAGGGGGCGCAACAGGCGTGTCGGACGCCAGGTCCTTGGCTGTGGCTGCGTCCGGAGGAAACCCGGCGTCGGGGGGAGGTTGCGAGAACGAGTCGGTTGGTCGATCCGTGACCACGTCTCGGGCGTCCACGCTTCCCCCGTCGCCGCCCATCAACCGTGGCGCTTCCTCCGCTGCAGAGTCCGCGCCACGCACGGTTTCCACGGCCCCGTCCGCGGGAGGCCGATACTGGATGGGCTCGGTACAGGCGCCGAGGAGAAGAACGCAAGCCCAGCGGAAGGTCGTCACGATGCGCAGGTTTTCGCCCAGCCCCCCCGTCCGGTTGCGTGCCATAGGCGAGACAATATCGACTCGGCCGTCCGGCTCGTCAACGCGCGCGCTTCGTTGACACCGTCAGTCCCGCCGAATATAAGCGACGATCTTCCCTCGCGAGGATGGCGGAATTGGTAGACGCACTAGCTTGAGGTGCTAGCGGTTAACAGCCATGGGGGTTCGATTCCCCCTCCTCGCACTCTCCTGAACCGACGTAAGTACCGCAAGACCACGGCCGATTTCGATACTCTCCGATCGCGGTGTCACATCCGCGCGATCGACGTCTAGCGATTTCGCGATCTTGGGGACCAGCGCGATCGGCGGCGTCTTCGGCCGGAGAGACACCTTCAGCTTCGGGACCTCGTCACAGAGCGGAGCCCAGAGGAGGGTGGTGTAGTCGTCCATCTGGTCCGCCTTGGGGCGGCTGTGGGTGACCCACGTCAGGATCTCCTTGCGCGCTCCGTCGCTGAGGCAGAGCGAAAAGAAGGTGCGCCGTGCGTCGTGCTGGCGGCGAGGGCGGAGGCCGAGGGTCGCCAAATCGGTGTGAAAGCGTCGCAGCATCGTCTGGTCATCGAGGTGCTCACCAAAGTGATCGCCGGCCTCGGCGAACGGCACCAGCAGATCGTCCTCCTTCGGCGGACGGCCCATGGCGCGCTCCCAGCCCTCCCGTCGCCAGTCGGCCTGACCGGGATGGGCTTTGGGGAAGGCGCCGCACCACCGGAAGGATGTAGAGGTCGAGTCGTGATTCGTAATGGCCGATGGTGACCAGGCCTTGTCGCGCCTGGTATCCAGCCAGCCGCCCTTCTCGTTCTTGAACTTGATCCACAGCGAGTTTTTGCGGGCGTAGATGTTCCGGAGAAGCGCGGCCGTTAAACAGTGTTGGTTTGCCACGGCAACGCGCCGCCTTCCCCCCAAGGTCCTCGGCAATTTCACGAAAGTACCCATCGGGGATAAGTCGACGACGTCGAACACTACGCTTCGGGGCGCACGGGCAACCTTCGCGGTCTCCTTCCAGGGGCTCGCGGCCCGATTGGAGGACTCGGACGATGCCGGACATCAGCGTGACATCCAGGTTCAGGCGCCCTGCGGTGGGGTCGGCGGGCGGTTGAGCCGACGATCAATCCTTCCACCACGTCGGGTCAGAGAATTGAATCCTGGGGTGTGAAAGCAATGTAGGTACGTTGTCTTACGAAAAAATTGACAAAACCACTTCAGTTCGCGGTATCCACACCGATGCGACTTGAATCACGCCCGGTCGGCCGGTGGGGGCAGGCTGCCTGGGTCAAGGGAGGATTGTGGCTGTACGACGCTTGGGGATTGGTCCTCTACTTGTAGGTTCTTTCTGCTCCTTGCTCCTGGTGGCTGGACGGGCGAACGCCCAAGGAGAACTCGAGAACGGCACGTCGTGGCTTCGCAGTCAGCAAGCGGCGGATGGGGCATGGGCTAGCGATTCGCGCCTGAGAATACGGGATACGGCCGAGGTGACGCGGGCCTTGCTCCAGCGCGTCGCGAGTGATCCTGCCGCCCGGCGCGGTCTCGGCGCCCTCCTGGCGCTTTCCAGTCAGACCACGGACTTCCAGGCGCGGCGACTGGCCGCGCTCAGGATGAGCCTTTCCGAAGTGGCGCTCGTCGACGACCTGAAAAAGCTCGCCGCCACGGTCACCCCCGATTCAGGTTGGGGTTTTGATCGTCAAGCGCGGGTTGCCGACGCACTGGATACAGCTTTGGCGCTTCGAGCGCTGGTTGGATCTGGCGCGCTGACGAACACCGGCTTGCTCAAGGCGATTGCGCGCCTGAGCGCCCTTCAGGACGCCAGCGGAGGGTTCTCCCAGGCGACTGGTGAACCCGCAGATCTGGGGACGAGTGCGGAAGTGCTCTTGGCGGTCTCCGCCATCGGGCTTCATACGAACGTCGATATCCTGAGGGATCGGACAGCAGCCTTCTTGAACAGTGGCGCCCACGCGGACGGCGGGTTTCCGGCCTACCTCGGTGGCCCGGCAGACGTGACGATGACCGCGTTGGTGATGAGCGCTCTCCTCGAGTCGGGGACGAGCGTCGCCGCGCTGGCGCCGGCGCGCAACTATCTGCGCAGCTCCCAACTGGCGAATGGATCTTGGCAGAACGACGTCTACACGACGGCACTCGCTATTCGGATCCTCGACGACGAGAAACCCGACCTGGCCCTGGACGCGATCGCATTGACGTCGGTATCTGTCGCCCAGGGAAATCCCATCATGGCGACCGTTGTGGTCCGGAACATCGGCTTGGCCCCGTCGCCGATGACAACGGTGGCCCTTTTTGCCGGAGACCCGAACGCGTCCGGGACCAGCCTCGGCAGCATGCCTGTCGGCACGCTCGAGCCGCAGCAGGCTTTCTCGCACCTGTTCTCCATCGACACCAGACAGCTGAGCGGCGGCGTCGCGCTCTTCGCCGTCGTCGATCCGAGTTCGACCGTCAGCGAGATCTCGAAGGCCAACAACCGTCGGTTCGCGTCGCTGTTCGTCCGAGCTCCGGGGACACTTCCGGACCCCAGTGACAACCAGTCCCCCATCATCACAAACATCGCGCCGCGCACAGTGGTGACCGGTACGACGTACACGCACGTCGTCACCGCTATCGATCCCGAGAACGAGGCTGTCACCTACGGCATTCTCCTTGGCACAGGAATTCCCGGGCCCGTATCGATCACCATCGACAGCAATACCGGGTATGTCAGCTGGCTAGCCGACGTTCCAGGGTTCTATTTCTTCAACCTCCGAGCGACTGACCCCCAGGGCGCCGTGGGCGTACAGACCGTCAATCTCGAGGTGCTGTCGCCAGATGACAAACGGCCGCCCCAGTTCGAGAGCTCGCCGCTTTCGGCGACGAACCCGGGCTTTCTCTACAGGTATGTGGTTCAGGTACGCGATCCCGACGGCGGGCCCGTGACGGTGCGTCTGGCGCAAGCGCCGGCGGGAATGGTGCTCGATGAAGCCACCTCCACCGTCCGCTGGAATCCGACGACGTCGGACGTCGGGGAGCACCTCGTCAGGCTGGTGGCGAGCGATGATGAGAATACGTCGACCGAGCAGCAATGGAAAATCTTCGTCGACGCGGGGCAGAGCAAGACGGTGGACCTCGTGGCCGTCCTTATCGACGCTGCCAACCGCGTGACCGACTCCAAGACGCTGGCGACGACCGGCACGGTGCGGGTGAAGGTCGCAAATCAGGGCAATGACACCGTCGGCGCGTTCTCGGTGGTGGTCTACGAGGACACCGACGGAGTCCAGGTTTTCTCGGCGGCGGATCGAGCCCTGGGCCGCGTCTCGGTCCCGACGCTCGGATCTGGCGCAACCACAGAGCTAACGATCGCCCTGTCGGGACAGTCCCTGTTTCTCGGCAATCGGTTGTATGTGGTTGTCGATGCCGATCATGCGGTGAAGGAGATTCGGGAGGACAACAACATCACGTGGACCGGCCGCAAGGAACCGGTGCTGACGGTGCCTGGCTCCTTCCAGCCGCAGGTCACCCTCGATTGGCGAGGCACGCAGATCGGAGGAGGAACGCTTGCGGCTGAGGTTTTCAGCGGTCCGATCTTGGTCGCGCAGCTGAACGACGACGATGGAAACGGTCGCGCAGGAGAAGGTGACAGGCCCGACATCATCGCCCGCGTTTCAGACGGGGCTGCCTGGAATCAGATCACCGTCAATGCCTGGGTCGCAATCGATGGTCGTTCGGGAGCCAAGATCGCCGAATTTCCCTATTTTACAACGGTCGCTACTGGCGATCTAAACCGCGATGGATTTCCTGAGCTCGTTGGGTACGACAACGGATTTGTTTCCGCGTACTCGCACGCGGGCGTCGAAATCTGGCGCACCGCTGTCTCGCTCCGTACCGCGGATATCGCACTGGCCGATCTCGAAGGCGACGGAACAGCCGAGGTCGTCATGGGCGGCGAAATACTGAACGGTGTCAACGGGCAAGTTCGCTGCCATTTCGCAGGCGGGGGGACGGACGTTGCGGTCGCCGATCTCGACCAAGATGGACGGCTGGACGTCATCACTAATTTTGCGGCATTCAGTTCCGATTGTTCTGTCTTGTTCCGCCATAACAGAAACGGTGGTTTCGCAGTAGGTCAACTGGACGCCGATCCGGAGCCGGAAATCGCCGTCGTCGAGGGGGCCGGTGGTGGCCTCTCGGTCCTCGAGCACACAGGCGCCCTCAAGTGGAACAATCGAACATCGCCGTTCTGGGGCGGAACGCCGGCGATCGGTGACATCGATGGCGACGGAAACTCCGAGATCGTCCAGCTCACAGGAGGAGAGATCATCGCCTACGAGAGCGATGGAACTCGGCGATGGGGCGTCCCATACAACGATGGCACGGGAGTGAGTACGCTTCCCACGTTGGCGGATCTGGACGGCGACGGACGCGTGGAAGTGGTGGCGGTGAATGATGAGTCTTTCTTTATTTTAAGCGGGACCGACGGTCGCGAATTATTTCGAGGCAAACGCGGGGCGGGTAGCGGGAATGAATATCCGGTTATCGCTGACGCCAATGGGGATGGTCGCCTGGATTTGGTCTTCGGACTCAATCACCTGCCACCCGGTACCGAGGGCGATCCGAACCGACTCGGCATTCGGGTCTGGTCCGACCCCAGCTGGGCGGGAGGACGTCCGATCTGGAACCAGCTCGGGTACCACGTCACGAACATCGGTTGCGACCAGACGATTCCACGTCGCGAGCCGCGCCCGTGGGAGGCGCACAATACCTGGCTGGCGCAACGGGAAGTACCCGAGGCTTTCGCGGAAGAGCTCAACTGCCCGCTGGGCGTCGGGGATCTCAGCGCCTCGTACTTGCGGGTCGATCGCGCTGCCTGCTCTGCGCAGGTGAGGTACGTCGTCCGGATCGGCAACGGTGGCTCGCGCACCATTTCGCCGGGCGTCCGCGTGATCTTCAAGCAATCGACGGGGAACGGCGCGCCCACGCTGACGGGCGAGGTATTGACGACGAGGTCGCTGGGTCCAGGTCAGTTCGAGGATGTATCGCTGACGGCGCCCACTCCGGGAACGGGACTGTTCACCACCTACGTCGAGGTATCCGGGGAGAACGCCGCCGACGATCCGCCAGCCAATAACACCGTGGCGCTCTCGACCGAGCTGTGCGATGTCGCGAATCGCCAGCCGACGTTCTCGTCGTTGCCCTCGCTCGAGGCCACGGTCGACGAGGTGTACGCGTATCAGCCGTTGTTTGGCGACCCCGATCACGACGTGATCAACCTGGCGCTCACCACGGCGCCCGCGGGCATGGCGCTGACGAATCCGCCGGGGTATCTGATCTGGACGCCGACGGTTGCGCAACTCGGACCGAACCCCGTCACCCTGCAGATCACCGACGGGCGAGGTGGGCTGGCCGTGCAGGACTTCATCGTGGTGGTGAAGCGCGGGACCGTGCGACCGGAGGAACCGCCGTCGCCGGCGACGAATCTGCGTCTCATGGTGGCGACGGACGCCACGTCCTATGCGGCCCGCAGCACCGCCCAGATCGCCGTCACGGTCTCCAACGACGAGAATCGCGGACGGTCGGGGACGCTCGCCGTCGAGGTCCTGAACGCTGCCGACGAGGTGGAAACCACCTTGCGGCGCGACGACACCGTCCTGTTCGTGGGGCCGGACGTGCAGCACTTCCTTTCATCGTTCGATGTTGGCCTGTCGCTGGTGGGGCAGTACCGGGTGCGGGCTCGTTATATGGAGAACGGCAAGGAAACTGTCGCCACCAGCGAATTCACGATCCTTCCCGACGCCGCTCTCCAGGTCGCGCTCTGGAGCGATCGCGCCTCTTACGGCGCTAGCCAGACAGTTCAGCTCACCCGCCGGGTCCAGAACGTGGGCCGCACCGGCTCACTGGACAACCTGACTTCGACAGTCCGGGTCCGGAACGGGTCGGCCCAGATCGTGTTCGAGGAGGCGCAGGCCCGATTCAGCGTGGCGCCGGGAGCGTTGGTCACTGGCGTGTCGTCGATCAGCACGGTGGGGCTGCCGCCGGGAACCTACCGCGCGCGGTTCGAGGTGAAACGGGCGGGCCTGATTCTGGGGACGGTGGACGCGATGTTCAGCGTGGGCTCCCAGAGCCTGCTCGCCGGCTCGCTGGTGGCCGAACCGGACCCGGTGCCAAAGGGGGCGGCTGTTAGCCTGACGTCTGCCATCACGAATCAAGGGAACGCGCCGGTTTCCGGCGAAGCCCTGTTCACCATCACCGACGCTGGGACCCTCGCGGTCGTTCTCCAGGCGGCCCGTCCGGTCGTGCTGGGACCCGGGGAGTCCTCTACTTCGTCGGCGTCATTCGACACCGCCGGGTTGCCGGAGAAGACCTACCTGGCGACGGTCGAGGTGTCGCAGTCAGGGACGCGGCTGCTCACGTTGACGAAGCCGCTGGTGATCTTCCGAAACGATCCGCCGCTGGTGACCATCGACGCGCCGGCTTGTACGGCGGCCGCTCAGGTGACGCCTGCGGTTTCGATCACCGATCCTCAGGGCGACGTCGTCTTCATGGAGCAGTTGCTGGACGGGGCTCCCTATCTGGGCGGCCCCGTGGACACCGAGGGCTCGCACACGCTGGTGGTCCGCGCGCGGGACTCCGGGAACCTCGAGGCGATGGCGAGCGTCACGTTCACCATCGATCGTACCACTCCGACGATCGCCTTCGCGGGCGTGACCGACGGTGGCGTTTACAGCGCCCCGGTCATGCCGGCCGTGGTGTTTCAGGATGCGAACCTGGTGTCGACCTCCACCACGCTGGACGGCGGTCCGTTCACCAATGGCACCGCCGTGGCAGGCGCCGGAGCCCATGCCCTTGCGGCGACGGCGCGCGACTGTGCCGGCAACGAGAGTGTGCGAACCGCGGCGTTTGCAATCGATCTGACGCCCCCGGTGGTGAGCGTTGACGTCTTGGCCTGCAGCGCCATGGATCTGGTGCCGGTGGTGACAGCGAGCGACGACCACCTGGCGCTTCTGGAGATGCTCCTGGATGGCGAGCCGTACCTGGGCGCGCCGGTGACCGTCGAGGGGAACCACACCTTGATTGTCCGCGCCCGTGACGCCGGCGGACTGGAGGCGACCGCAACCAAAACCTTCATCGTCGATCGAACACCGCCGGGTATCTCCGTCGCGGGCGTCGCGGACGGCGGCAAGTACAACACGGATGTGGTTCCCGTCGTCACGATCTCGGACGCGAACCTGGTGGCGAGTGAGACCACTCTCAACGGCGCGTTCTTCACCAGTGGAACACCGGTGGCATTGGAGAACGCGTACACGCTGACGGCCACTGCGCGGGACTGCGCCGGCAACAACGCGGACCGGAGTCTCGGCTTCCTCATCGATCTCACGCCGCCCATGGTGACGATCGACGTCCCCGCATGCAGCGCGGGCGTGGTCACGCCGACGATCACCATCAGCGACACTCACCTCGCATCGACGCAGCAGCGCCTCGACGACGCGCCCTACCAGGGTGGCCCGATTGGTGGAGAAGGCCGCCACAGGATCGAGGTCACCGCGACCGACACGGCCACCAACCAGACAGTGGAGGAGGCAGCGGTCGTCATCGACACCATCGCCCCTGTGGTCACGATCAGCGGCGTCACCGACAGTGTTCGGTACATCAGCGCGGTCACCCCACTCGTCGCCGTGAGCGACGCCAACCTGAGCAGCACCACCATCACCCTCAATGGTGCTCCGTTCGTCAGCGGTGCCACCATCGAAGCGGAGGGGCCGTATACGTTGGCCGTGACCGCGGCGGACTGTGCTGGCAACCGTGCGGTTCGATCGGTCGCCTTCGAGATCCGGCCGATCGCCGGAAACCTGAGCCACGAGATATCGGCCCGAGGACGCGTGCTGCTCGCGACCGAGTGCACCGGCTGCCCGCCCGCGCCGTCTTTCTTGAAGAGTGTGCTGGTCGACGCCGCGATCCCGTTCGAGGAGGCGTACGGCCGTGACGCGTGGCTAGCGAAGATGCGCTCGGGGCGGTTCAACCAGTACTTCCTCTACGGCACGAATCCGCCCGAGAGCGGCACCGCCTTCCAGGAGCTGAACGAGGCCATCTGGCTCGGGGATGGGTTGGTCCTGATCAAGGACCACGCCGACGCCGTGCCGAGTCTGCGCGAGGGGTTGGGCCTGGACTTCGGGGGCAGCCTTTCCGGCCTTTCGTCGATCTCCTTGGTGACGCCGCCGTTGGCGCCGGCGTCCGTGACCGCGAGCGGCTCGGGAGCCTGGCTACGGCTATTCGGCGCCCGCGTCGCCGGCACAGTGGGCACGCGGACGGTGGCAGCGTTCCAGGGCGCCGGCCTCGGAAAGTCGGTGACCCTGGGCTGGGACACCGAGACCTCACAGTCGGCCACTCTGTACCTGACGGCGCTTGCCGCCGCATCGCCCGCGAACGGCATGCCGCTTTTGCCTGGCGGACACGTCGAGCTACGGGCAATTGTGCGGAACACGGGCGGCCAGACCACGAGCTACACCGTCGAGCACACACTGGACTCGGGACTCACCAGTCCCGATCCCCTCACCCACACGCTCAGTGTTCCGACGAACGCGAGCGATGGCTTCTTCCTGAGGGTGAGGCTGCCCGATCAAGTTGGCGGTTTCTCGGTGAGCGGCACCCTGACAGCCAACGGCGCTGTCCTCGACACGAACGCAATCGTCGTACAGGTGGCGCGAGGCCGAGGGCAGATCCAGGCCGACGTCATCAATGCCCTCAACGCGCTGTCGTTGGCGGGAGGCGCCGCGAGCAAGCGCACCCACGCCATTACCAAGGTGCTCCAGGCGGCGGACACGTCGGACATGAACGCGGCGATTGGTCTGGTGCTGGACGCCATCGACAATGTTCGGCAGATCAGCGGCACCGACGTGGGGGCGATCCGGGTCGATTTGGCCAGATTGCTCCGCACCTACCAGGTGAGGTGGACGCCATGAGGCGGGGCGCGGCGGCGTTCCTGACGATTGGACTCCTCGGCGGAGTGGCCGGGGCGGCAACGGGAGAGCGGCAAGCCCGCATCCATGCCCTCTCGAAGCAGCTTGGCGTCGAGCCTCAGCAGCTCGCCGATCCTGCCGCCTGGGAGCGGCGCAACCGGAAAGCCCTGGAGGCCCGGGCGAAGGAGGCAGAGGCGGCTCTCAAAGCGGCGCCGGTTCCACCCGGTTTCGCCAAGGAGGCATCGGAGATCGACCGGCAGCAGTCGACTCACACACTCAACGGGTATCTGCAGGGAACGCCGGGAAGTAGACCCGAGATCACGGAACTGCCCGCTTCGGTCCAGGACCTGTATCGCAGCTTCAGCCGCACGCGCGTGCGGCCCGGACTCGGTCTCGAGATCCGTGACCGCGGAACGATAGAGCTGGGGATCGGCGTCAGCAGCATGATCTCGCCGCTGGGACGGCCCGATTTCGGCCGTCGCATCGCTTCGGGGCCATCGACGTTGCCTCCGGAGCCGGATGCGGCCGACCGGGCCTCGACCGCGGATGCTCCCTCGGATCATCCGCTGATGGTCGCCCGCGCGCAGTCGCTCGGGAACGACGCCGTCAAGATCTTCAACTTCGTCCGCGACAACATCGCCAACGAGGTCTATGCCGGCGCCAAGAAGGGCGCGATAGGAACCCTTCGCGAGAGGGCTGGCAACGACTACGACCAGGCCTCGTTGCTGATCGCTCTGCTGCGCGCGGCGGGCTTCGCGGCGCGCTACCAGGTCTCGGCGGTGGTGCTCGGCCGGGAGCAGGCGGAGGCCTACACCGGGATGAAGGGACTCGGGCCGTCCGCGACCATCCTCGGCTCGGCGGGCGTGCCGATCTATCTCGGTCCCGTGGGCGGGCCGGGCCTGAAGATGGAGCACGCCTGGGTGCGTGCCTACGTGCCGGCGACTGCCTACCGCGGTGTCGGTCGGCCGGGCGGCGCCTTCGGCTGGGTGAACCTTTCGCCGGCAATGAAGGCAGTCACCATCCAGAACGCGGTGGACTTGCGCGATGTCGCTTTCTTCGACTTCAATGGCTACCTCCAGCAGCGCACGAACGTACGCCCCAGCGAGGTGTACATGTCCCAGCTCCGGTCGTACGTCCAGACTCGCGCGATCAAGTGCGACACCCTCGAGGCGGCCCAGCCGCTCGCCCAGATCGTGCCGTTCGACCACCCGATCCTGCCGTCCGAGCTTCCGATGCCGAAGGTGAGCCGCGTCGCCTTCGACGAGGAGTGGCAGGGCGCCGAGTTCATCTCGGCGGACGTGCCAGCGACCCGGCGTCACACGGTGCAGATGAGAGTGCTCACGAGCCAGGGGACTCCCCAGCTGACCTTCAGCGCACCCATGTCCTCTCTTTGGGGCAAGAGCGTCACCGTCGTGTACGACCCCGCGACCGCTGCCGACGCCAGCACCATCGCCTCCTACGGCGGCCTGGAGAACACCCCGGCGTATCTGATCCGCCTGCGGCCGGTGTTGAAGGTGGACGGTGTCCCGGTCGCCATGGGCGCGACGGCCGAAGCTCCCGGCCTCTTCCATCCGTTGTTTCTTACCGCTTCGTCGCCGATGGGGCCGACCCCGGTCGAGCACAACCTGACGGTCGGTGGCGTCTACGCCTTCGTGCTGGATGCCGGGCTGATTCCCGAGGACATGGCCGGCGAGCGCACCAAGCGCCTCGGCCAGCTGACTGGCGATGATCTCGCCGCCGAGAAGCTGCACATCACCGGGGTCACCTACCTCCGCGAGTTCGGACGGACGCGGCAGCAACTCGTCGGTCTTGCCTGGCACCGTCTGTTCAAGGAGGTGGAAGAGGTGATGGTCGCGCTCGAGCCCCGGGTGACCCAGGTACGGGGTATCCCGACCACCGTCGCGCGAGCCTTCTTCATGCTGGATGCGGCGCTCATCCGATCGGGCAACTTCGCGACCGACGGCAACGACGCGCGCCGTGCCCGGGTGGCCAAGCTTGCAGGCTACGAGTCATCGTTCCTCGAACACCGTGCGGGTGAGCTCTTCTACGGACCGCGGCAGTTCTCGGCGGTCAAGCTGCTCCAGATCGCCAACCAGGGCGGCGTGACGGTGGTCGAGTTCACCGGTGACCAGACCGAGGATGCGCTCCTGTCCGTCCACTGGCCCCAGGAGTTCGAGGACCGGATGCGGGACGCCGCCAACCGCGGGCTGATTGTGAAGGCTCCGGTCAACGGGCATCCCGAAGCGGGTCTCGGGACTTTCTTCGGCTTCGTGGCCGTCGAGCCGAACTTTGGCGCCGGTGAATATATCGTCGCGTTCGAGGGGGGCGCGACCCGAGCATTTGTGCACGGTGGGGTGGGGGATGCAGGGCCTGGACCCGAATCCGGCGGACCGACCGCGGGGTGCATCACCTGCGGCGGAAATGCCCCCGCCGGCTCGCTCGTGCACCTCTTGACCGGGAACTACGTCCACCAGGTCACTGACCTGACTCTTCCGGCACGGGGCATCCCGCTGGTCTTCGCCCGCACGTACAGCTCGCAGCTCGGGTGGCACCACAACTACGACCAGCACATCGATGCCAACCCGGACGGGTCACTGACCTACGTGGACGACACCGGCGCCCCGAGGCGCTTCGTTGCGGACGCCGGCGGCACGTTCTGGACGCCGCCGCCGACGCTGTTCCAGCGGATCGAGCCGGCGATCGACGGCTACCGGATGCTGTTCAAGGACGGCATGGTCTACAGGTTCTCGGCGGCCGGCAAGCTGTTGGCCCAGGCGGATCTCAACGGTCATCAGGTGACGCTGACCTATGCCCCGAGCGGTAAGCTGGCGTCCGTGGCCGGCGCGGGGGGCAAGACCATCACCCTCTCCTACGACTCTTCCGGTCGCTTGCAGACGATTGCCGACAGCGCCGGACGCAGCGTGATCCTCGGTTACGACGCCGCCGGCAACGTGGCGGACGAGACCGACGTGCTCGGCAAGACCCGGCACTACGGCTACGACGGCCTCGGCCGGATGACGGCGAAGACCGACTTCCGCGCCAACCTGACGCGGCTCTTCTACGACGACCTTGGCCGGATGGTGCGGTCCGAGGATGCCGAAGAGGGTGTGCACACCTACGCCTACGATTACAGGCACAACCGCACCCTGCACGTGGACAGAGCGGGCTCGAAGACCGTCTTCGAGATCAATCCCGATGGTCAGCCGACCCGTATCGTCGATGCGGTCGGCAACGAGAGCGTCATGCAGTACGACCCTCGCGGCAACAAGACGTCCGAGCCGGACGCCCGCGCCAACCAGACGATCTACACCTACGACACCAACGGCAACGTGTTGACCACGAACCGGCCGCTCCAGTCGCCGGTCACCTACACGTACGGGACACATTCGCGTCTGGCGACGGTCGCGGACGGAGCCGGCACCACGAGCTACGCCTACGACGCGAACGGCAATCTGACGTCGACGACGGATCCGCTCTTCCAGACGACGACCTACATCTACGAGGACGGCCTGCCCGTCCAGATCACCCGCCCGGGAAACTCCGTCACCACCATGGTCTACGACGGTGCCGGCAACGTCACCTCGATGACCGACGGCCAACAGAATCAGACGGGGATGACGTACGACGGTGCCGGCCATCTGACCAGGATCGACGGGCCGGGCGCAACCCACCGGACAATGACCGTGGACCCGAGGGGCCAGGTGCGGCTGATGCGGGACGCGTTCGAGCGCGAGACCACCTTCGAGTATGACGACGACGGAAACCGGACCCAGGTCGTGGGCCCGGATCTCCAGCCGACCAACTTCAGCTACGACAAGCTCGGACGGCTGACGGCCACGACCGATGCCCTCGGAAACGTGACCCGCCAGGAGTACGACGGGGAGGGGCGTGTCGTGGCTCGCATCGATGCCCGCGGTTTCCGCAACGAGATGCGCTACGACAAGCTCGGGCGTCTGGTCTGGTCGCGCGACCCCCTGGGCAACGTCACGCAGATGGGCTATTGCGCGGAACTGGCCCAGCAGCCGTGCAAGATCGTCGACCCGCTCGGCAACGTCACCGAGGTCTCCGAGGACGAGCTCGGTCGCGAGATCCAGCGGCGTGATCCGCTGGGCAACGCCGTCTTCACGGCCTACGACCTTCTGGGCCGACGCCAGTCGGTGCTGGATCCCGCGGGCAACGCGACCTTCTTCGGTTACGACGCCTCCGGACGCCTGGACCGGGTCACCGACGCCCTTCTGAATGTCACCCAGTACGGCTACGACGGCCGCGGCAACCGTACTGCCGTGGTCGATGCCAACGGCCACAGCACCCAGTTCGTGTACGACCGGGCGAACCGCCTCACCCGCGAGGTCACTCCGATCACCACCGCGACTGACTTCGGCTACGACGCCGCGGGAAACCGTTCCACGAAGATCGACGGCAAACGCCAGGCCGGGCGCTTTGTCTACGACGCCAACCGGCGGCTCACCGACATCATGTACGCCGACGGCACCAGCGCGCACTTCGAGTACGACGTCACCGGCAACCGCACCCTCGAGCAGAACGCCGACGGCCGCCGCACGATGACCTACGACGAGTTGAACCGCATGGCGACCGTCACCGACGTGCGCACCGGCCGGACCATCAGCTACACGTACGATCCCACCGGGAACCGGGCGTCCATGAAGGTGATGCCCGACAACGAGGTGACCACCTACGCCTGGGACTCACGAGGGCTCCTGGCTCGGATGACCGACGCGGACGGTGGCGTCTACTACTTCACCTATGACGGCGCAGGCCGCCGCCGCACGACCATCTACCCGAACGGTATGGTTCTGACGATCGGCTACGACGCCGCTTCACGAGTCGTCAGCATGGTGTATCGGAAGCGTTCGGGCGACATCATCGAAAGCTTCACATACGCCTACGACAATCGCGGCAACCGGACTGCGAAGATATTCGCGGACGGCGGTGCAGAGGTGTACCGCTACGATGCCCTCTCGCGACTGATGAGTGTCACCTACCCGACGGGCCGTGTGGTGCGGTACAGCTACGACGCCGTCGGCAACCGAGCAGAGATGCTGGAAGGGATCTCCGTCGGAAGCGCCTCTTCCTGCGCCGGTGACACTGACTGCGATGGCGTCAAGAACGGCGCCGACAACTGCCCGACACTCGCCAACCCAGACCAGACGAACTCCGACGCCAGTCCGCAGTTGACCGGGCTGGTTGCCGGATTCAACCTCGACGAGGCGACGGGGCAGCAGATCGTGAAGGATGTCACGGGGCGCAACGACGGCGAGGTGCCTTACGGTGTGGCACACGTGCCGGGCGTATACGGCAATGGGCTGAGAGCGGCCGATAGCCCCGTTGGGTATGTGGCCCGTATTTCCCCGTCCCCATCTCTGAGCGGACTTGGCTCCAACCTGACGGTCAGCTTCTGGGCAAAAACAAACTCCGGTCACCCTTACGGAGGCACGGTTCTGGGGAAGACGAACAGGTTGCGGGTAGACCTGGCACCTGACCGAACGATGATCATCCGCACGGAGACCATCTACGCGAACGGCGCACCGGTTCGGGCAGGATTCGGCGCCGCCTCATCACCGGTACTGGTCTTCGACACGTGGATGCACATCGGAATCACCGTCAATGGCCAGCGGGTCAGGTTCTATTTCAATGGGGCATTCGTCAGCGAAACGCTGATGCCCCTCGCGACGTCGTTCGGTGACAACGGATACTTGTTCATCGGATGCGCGGGACACGGTGACGGCACCGGGAACTGTGGGCCATATAGTGGATACTCAGGGTCCGTCGACGACGTCGGTATCTGGGACCGCGCCTTGACCGACGCCGAGATGCTTGCGGTCAAGAATCAGCCATTCCGTACGGTGGATCGGCTGGGCGATGCCTGCGACGCCTGCCCCACCAACAGTGACAGCGCCTGCGCCCCGGCAACGTGTCTCGACCGCGACGGAGACGGGTACGGCGTTCGGGGCAGTTCCAGCTGTTCCGCTGGGCGCCCGAATGCGTTCGACTGTGCGGACAACGACTCGACCATCCAACCCGGCGCTCTCGAGCTTTGCGACGGCGCGGATAACGACTGCAACGGCCGTGTGGACGACAACTGCATCCGGGACGGGCAGCGCACGGTCTACAGCTACAACGCCTTCAACCAGCTCGTGGCCCTCGGATCGCCCCGGGTTTGCTCCGGTGCGGACGTGGACTGCGACGGCATCCGAAACAACCTGGACAACTGCCCCTTCGTGGCGAACGCCGACCAGAGGAACTCCGATACGCGAGTGGTGAACGCTCGAGGAACTGGGGCGAGGTCAGTATGGGGCTTCGACGAAGGGATCGGGACGACGGTTGCCGATTCGGTCGGCGGGAACACCGGCACGGCCACGGATGGTGTGCTGTGGACGAACGGCTTTTCCGGAAAGGCTCTCGATCTGACGGCGCCGAGATACGTTCGCCTATCGAGCTGGCCGGGTTTACCGATCCCATTCACGATGGAGGCCAAGGTCAGGGTCCCATCTCAAGACGGTGGCGGAGTGATCATCGGGTGGCCCAACGCGAACTGGGCTTTCAACAACAACAGCCACCACGTTTATCATGCGCCGCCGTATAGTCCGATCGTTCAATACAACGGGCCCATGCCCGCGGAACGCTGGGTACACGCTGCCGTGTCGTACGACGGGACGAAGCTTCGCCTCTACCACGATGGTCAACAGGTCGCCGAAGCCACAACGTCGTACCTCGATTCCGATTCCGGCATAGCGATCCTTGGTCGGTTCACCGGGATGATCGACGAGCTGGCGCTATGGCCGCGAGTCCTGTCGACCGCGGAGCTCGAGGAACACCGGCAATCTCTCTTCGGCGATACGCTGGGGGACGTGTGCGATCCCTGCGTGAACAATCCCGATCCCGCATGCCGCCCCACGACCTGCACCGACGTCGATGGCGATGGCTATGGAACCCAGGGCGCCTCAGCATGCCCTGGCGGCCTCGATAAGTTCGACTGCAACGATGCGAATGGTGCCGTCCATCCAGGTGTCGCGGACATGTGCGACGCCGTGGACAACGACTGCGATGGGCTCGTGGATGAAGACTGCCCGGCCGGGCAGGATTCGGTGACGTTCCAGTACGATGCGAATGGCAACATGATCGCGAAGAGCCGCCCGAGCGGAACAGCTCCGCCCGTGGTGGGCGACTCGCTCGACCAAGGGCGCATCGCTGCCTGGACCTTCGACGAGTCCAGCGCCACGATTGCCGAGGACTCCGCGAAGAAGAATCCAGGTCAGATCGTGAACGCGCCGCACGCGGACACCGATTGGGGACGAGGAATGTTGTTTGGAACCCCCAACACGTACGTCACGGTGGCTGATAGTCCGAGCTTCGCTGCGTCGACGGACGCGATGTCCATGTCTTTGTGGATCAAGCCGTTCTCCGGACCAGAGGGGGGGACAATCATCCAGAAGGCCGGCGTCTTCGGCATCTGGCGTAGCGGCAGCGAAATCTGGTACGGCGATAGCGCCAGATCGGTGAAGATCGGCAACGTCATCAACAACCAGTGGTGGCACCTGGCGGTGAGCTTCGGTGGCGGCCGCGTGAAGACGTACGTGAACGGGACGCTGACGAATGATCTGCCACGCCCCGGCACGAATGGAGTCTCCCAGTATCCAGTGCTCATTGGATGCAATGCGACCAGCACCACGTGCTACGACGTGTGGTGGTCGTGGTTCCAGGGGATCGTGGATGAGGTGGGGATCTGGTCCCGTGCGCTGACAACCGACGAGGTGACGCGTCTGGCGGCGGGCTCTGTCTATGGCACGGCGCCGGCCACGCTGCGCTCGCGCCTCAATGCTGCATGGCAATTCGATGAGACATCGGGAACAGAAGCCGCCGACATGGCGGGCACGTCTCCTGGCAAGCTCGAGGGCCCCACCCACGTCGCGGGGCGCTTCGGGAACGCGCTGCACTTCGATGGAAATGACGGCATCATTGTTCCGAACACGCCGCCGACGAATCTTCGGTTTCAGGTGGGGATGACAATCGCGGGGTGGGTGAAGCCCGCCCCGGAAATGACGGTCGGAACCATCCTCTACAAGCGGGACCAGCTCTTCCTCCTCTACAGCAACGGTGGCATATATCTCGCCGATTCGATCCGCTGGGCCCACGATCAGGAACTCGGCCGCACCACCGCCGGCCAGTGGAATCACGTCGCCGTGGTTCTGGGCGGCGGTCGCCTCAAGACCTACATCAACGGTCAGCAAACGAGCGACATCCCGCGCGCGGGCATGCTGCAGGGCTTCGACATCGCCACAGCCATCGGCTGCTCCAACTACTACGGCGGCAGCTGCCAGGACACCTATTTCAAGGGCGACATCGACGAACTCGGCCTCTGGTCACGAGCGCTTGGCGCCGATGAAGTGGCTGCGTTGGCTGCTGGGCCGCTGAACCAGCCGTCGGCGCCATCGGCCTCCGGCCCACCTGCGATGGTGACGGTGACGACATTTGGGTACGATGCCCGGGATCGCATGATGAGCGCGGCCGATGCAGGGATCGAGATGATGTCCGCAAGGTACGGCACCGACAACTTGCGAACGTCTCTGAAGGAGGGGGCGACGGAGCGGTTGGTACTGCTGGATGGCGTGGAGGAACACGCGGAGTACGACGCCGCGAACGTGAACACGAAGCTGGCGAGGTACGACCACGACCCGTCGCGGGTGGATGGCCTGCTGAGCCAGACGGTCGACGGTACGAAGGTCTACTTTGTGACCGACGCGCTCGGTAGCGTGTATGCGGCGGTACAGGCGGATGGGACCGTCGTCCACAAGGCGAGCTACGACGCCTTCGGCGCGAAGAACACCAGCGTCGATGCCAGCGGCACGCCGTGGGGATTCACGGGACGAAGGGTGGATAGTGGGACGGGGCTGATGAATTACCGGGAGCGGTATCTAGACGCGACCTTGGGCAGATTCACTCAGGTGGACCCTGAGCGTCGGACGTCAGCGCTGACTTCACCAGGACAGCGACGAGGACAGCTTGGTATTACCTTGCTGAACACATATGGCTACGTCGAAAGCCGACCAACCTTCTTCATTGATCCGGAGGGGAAGGTGCCAAGGTTTGTCAATTGCTCGGCCAGTATGCAAAAGGCCTATTGGGACGCGATTGGGTACGCCGTTAAGGCGCAGGACCTACCGTTGAAATTGACGTGCAAGAACTGCCTGACAACGCTGGGAGCCGAAAACGGGCCCGGTGGAGATTACGCTACTGGCGGCGTAGGACACAGCAGTGGTGCGATTCCCATGGATCCAGTACTTACGAAGTGGGAATTCATGAAACTCGCCACGGGGATGCTTTTTCATTTGGAGACAATGGAATGCGCCCCTGAGTTGCGATACACCCCCGCACAGTCGTTGTGGCAATGGGTAACCGGACAGACACCGGATGAAAGGACGGCTTGTGGGCTCTCCTATCTCGGTGACACTGAACGCATCCGCGTTGTCGAGAACTGTGGAAGTCCCGATGCGCCGTGTAATAAGGGGCTAGTACTGCACGAATCTGCTCACGCGGTTTTGTCTCTGCCCGATGGAGTCACAATGCGTCGTGTTGGACACTGCGCGTGCATTGACAAGTATTGAGGATTCGTCAAATGCTCCGAGTACCGCTGGCTGTTGCGATCGTTGTCATCGGACTGACGCAGGCGACACTCGACACGCGGGCATGTAGTCCGGCTACACCTCGGGCGCTCGACGCGAACGTTGTCTCAGAGAGCGGCGGCCCCTCGGGAGGTGAGATTAATTGGCGAGTACAGCGGCGCGCATGGCTCTCTGGGGGGCCGTGCGCGGAGTATGCATGGATCACGTTCCGTTTTGGT
Organism: Myxococcales bacterium; assembly: GCA_031423255.1. Lineage (GTDB taxonomy): Bacteria > Myxococcota_A > Polyangia > Fen-1088 > Fen-1088 > JANPFD01. Next base: position 68,522 of record JANPFD010000088.1, read on the forward strand.
GGCGCGGACGTGCGAGGCGCTCGCTTCTCGATCGTCGACGGCAAGCTTCCCAGAGGGCTAGATTTCCCGCGTTCATTCGTTAGCCTTCGTGATGGTGAGGTCTCTTGGCCGTGGCTCGACAATGGCGAGAATTTTGACGTATCGATACGAATCGCCTCCATAGACGAACGCGGACGCATCGGAGTTCCGGCGACGATCCGTGTCGCTGACTCCGAACGTGCGCGCAACTTGGTTCTTCTATTTGCAGCGCTGGGGATCCTCCTCCTTGTGACTACTTTCGTAGCCGCTGTTAGGCGACGTAGAAATCAGAGACCCCTCAGAAATCCCTCGCGAACGTTGATGTCGACGGATGCAATCGAACGGCGTAGTGACGACGACCGCGATCGATGACGAGCTGAGCACCCGGCCTGTGCGAACTAGCTCGACGAACTCGTCAGTCGCTGCCGTCGCATGATGCGCGGGATCGCATGATGCGCGTCAGCGAGGCGGGGATGGAGCTGATGACGGCGACCTACGACACCGCGAATCTCAGAAGCTCACTCAAGGAGGGGGCGACCGAGCGCTTGATCCTGAAGGACGGC
>JANPFD010000089.1:0-1399 GCA_031423255.1 Myxococcales bacterium
ACCCGCGCGATCCCGTCGCGCAGCACCTCGACGGACCCCACGCCACCACCCACCGTCGCTCCTCCGGCGTCGCGTGCCACAGCGGTGATGGTCAGGCGGCCCTCGCCCCGCCCGACCTCCAGCGACGTGTCCGTCGGTAGCGTGAACGCCTTCCCTGCCGGCCCACGCAGCGTCAGCTGCTCGTGGCGGGCACCCAGCGCCAGGTCGAGGTCGATCCGCCAGACGTCACCGACGGGCGGCCGAGCCTCTTCGGCCTCGAAGCGCGCCAAGACGAAGGTGCCCTTGGCGCCCCCGCAACCGGCCGTACCAAGGGCCGCAAGCACAGCAAACGCAATCCACTTCATGACGACCCTTCTCGGCTCATGGGAACACTTTGTTGTTCCCGCCCATCGTCATCGGGGCCTTTGGATCGGCGCGCGACAGTGCCAGCGTCAGGCCGACCCCGCCGGCGACCACCACCGCGGCCGCGGTCCAGAACCACCACGTACGCAGCACCGGCCGCGATTCGTCGGGCGCCGGTTGCGCGGCACCTGGCGCCGCCATCGTGATCACCGAAGGCGCGGGCGGTGCGACCGCTAGCGCAGGCGCCGCCACCACCAACGACCGTTCCAGCTCGACACTGATGCTCACCAACTCCCCTGGCTTCACCGCGACCACGCGCCTGCCAACCTCATGCCCGTCGGACGCAACGCGCACGTTGACCTCGCCCGCGGCCACGCGAACCGCCGCGGTAAGCGGCAGCGCGCCGACAGCCCGCCCGTCGACCTCGACGCTGGCGCCGGCCGGGCGGCCGGTGATCGCGACGCGGCCAAGGTGGCTCTTCACCGTTTCCATGGACCCATCGAGCACGACACGGTTCTTCTTGATCCACGGATCGCGCCCGCCGCGCAGCGCTTCGCTCAGATGGGTCTCGGCGTCGACCCAGCGAGACAGCGCCTGCTCGCACAGACCAAGCTGAGCGGCGCCGCGCGGGGTGCGCGCCAGCTGGTACGCACGCACGAACAGTTTGTGAGCCGCCTGATCGTCGCCGGCGCGGCGCAGTTCGATGCCGTCCTTGATCAGGCTCTCCGCGTCCTCCCCTCGTGCAGTACCCGAAGCGATCGCAGCCAGCGCAAGCAGCGCCACCAAGAAAGTTGTGCACCCCCGAGCCATCGCGGCGCGCATCTTATACGCGGATTTGCCCGGGTTGGGCTTCAGAACCTGCCCAGCGCATCCGCGAGCGAAAGAATCCTGACACCCAGAAGTTTCGTGCCCATGAAGCGACCAAAATGCCGGCGGTCGCCGGTCACGAGCGCGTCTGCGCAACCGACCGCCGCGGCCAGGATGGGGACATCACCGCCGTCAAGGCCGGTAGCGGCGGCATCCGAGGAGGTTTTTGCGTCCGCTTCTGGGACCAACG
>JANPFD010000090.1:0-1099 GCA_031423255.1 Myxococcales bacterium
CGCCAGCGTCGGGACGCTGGTCGACATCACGTCACAGCACGATCAGCAGTCGCTGATGGACCCGCAAAGCCAGCTCGACATCCTGGATGCGTTCGCCGACAACCAGACGTTATTGGATGAAGCACGCGCCGCACACGCGGCAGTGACCGCCGCCGAAGCCGATCTGGCCGCGTTCGACGCCGACGCGCGCACCCGGGCGGAACGCGAGGATCTTCTGCGCTTCCAGCTGCGCGAGCTCGACGACGCCGACCTGCAACCAGGGGAGGACGAGGCCCTGCGCGCCGAACGTGAGCGCGTCAAGGGCGCCGAGAAGTTCCTGGGCGGCTGCACGCGCGGCGAGGAGGCGCTGTATTCCGGCGAGGGCGCAGCCGCCGCGCGCATCGGCGGCACCGCACGCGAGCTGGCGACGCTTGCGACACTGGACCCGGCCCTGGCGCCGCTGGTGGAACGACTGCGCGACGCCCAGGCTGCGGTCGAAGACGTGGCCGCCGACCTCACTCGCTATGCTGGCAAGTTGCGCTTCGAGCCCGGCCGCCTCGACGAGATCGAGGAGCGGCTGTACCTGGTCGGGCGCCTGGTACGCAAGCACGGCGGCACGATCGAGGCCGCCAACGAGCGGCGCGCGGCGATGACCGGGGAACTCGCCGCGATGGGATCGTTCGACGAGGGCGTGACCGCGAGGCGTGCGGCGGCCGAGCAGGCGCGCGCGCGGCTGGCGACCATCGCGGGGACGTTGTCGGAACGGCGCCGCAAGGCCGGGCGCGTGCTGGGCAAGCGCATCGACGACACCCTGGGTGAACTTGGCCTCGACAAGGCACGGGTGGCGGTCGCCGTGGAGCCGCGCGGCGATGTCGGTCCGGGCGGCGCCGATCGTGTCCGCTTCCTGTTCGCGCCCAACCCGGGCGAAGAGCCGCGGCCGCTGGCGAAGATCGCGTCCGGCGGCGAGCTGTCGCGAGTCATGCTGGCGGTGAAGCGCGCCCTGGCCCACGCAGATCAGGCATCGACCTACGTCTTCGACGAGATCGACAGCGGGGTCGGCGCGGCCATTGGAGAGGTGATCGGCAAGAAGCTGAAAGCCATCGCCGCCGAGCGACAGGTG
>JANPFD010000091.1:0-1452 GCA_031423255.1 Myxococcales bacterium
GGCGAGATCGAGTGGGACTGCGACTGCCCGGGCAAGATGCGTCCGTGCGATCACATCGCGGCCGCCGCCATCGCCGTCGGGCAGAGCGAGGCTGGCGGCGATGCCGCGGCTGGCGACCCGAGCAGCGCCTCGGGTGACGCCGCTTCGGCCGAGGCTGCGCCGAAGCCCTTGCCGCGCGTCGAGGACACCTGGCGGCACGTGGTGTATCGCTTCTCCAAGGTTGAGGGTGGGCTGCAACTGCGCCGCTTCATCGTGGCGGGTGACGGTGGCGAGACTCCGCTCGAAGGCACGCTGTCGGGCCTGCTGGCGAGGCCGGCCGAGGCGCGCACGTTGCAAATCGAGCAGTACGACCTGCAAGCCGACCTGCTGATGGGCGGACCAGGCGCACGCGGCGTATTGCCGCCGACCAAGCTCGACGCGCTTCTGCGGGTGCTGGTAGGCGCGCGCCTGGTGTTCCTCGACGGGCGGCCGGTGGCCATGGCCGAGGAGGAGGTGTTGCCTCAGGCGCTGGTCGAGGATCGTGGCGACGGCGTTGTCGTCACCATCAGGCGCGACGCGCGCATCACCGACGTGCCAAGCGCCGGCGTCGTGCTGTGCGGCGACGCGCTGCTGCGCCACGGGGAAAACGAGCTGTGCGGCGGGTGGTTGCAGAACCTGCCCATCGTGAACGGCTACTCGGCGGCCCAGCTTGGCGAGGTCACGACCCGTGTCGTGCCCGAGCTTCTGCGGCGCATGGGCGTCGAGATCAAGAGCAAGCGCCTGCCGCGCATCGAGCGCGGTATCGAGCCACGGATGGTGCTTGAACTCAATCAGCTGGGCGCGGCGCTGTCGGTGCTGCCGACGCTGGTGTACGGCAACCCGCCGTGCGCGCGCATCGACGACGGGCGCCTGTTGCATCTCGGCGGTCCGGTGCCGGTGCGCGACGAGCCGGCCGAGCGCCGCTTGATCGAGAGGCTGCGCGGCGATCTCGACCTGATACCGGGGCGGCGATCGACGTTCGAGGGTGCCGACACCGCGCTGCTGGTCGAGAAGCTGCGCCGCTGGCGTGGTGACATGACCGGCGACGCCGCGAAACTGGTCGGGGCGAAGGTGCGCCTGGTGCCGCGGCTGCAAGTGCGCGAGGCAACAGCGGCCGGGGTCCCGGACGTGCGCTTCCAGATGGTCTTCGACGTGGTCAGCGAAGGCACAGCGAGCGGCACGCGCACCGTCGACGCTGGTGCGGTCGTGCGTGCGTGGCAGGAAGGACTGGGACTGGTGCCGCTCGATGGTGGCGGGTGGGCGCCGCTGCCGCAGAAGTGGCTCGACCAGCACGGCGGGCTGGTCGCACACCTGCTCGCCGCGCGCGACGGTGACGGTCGCGTGGCCAACCACGCGCTGCCCGACCTTGGGCGGCTGTGCGGCGATCTGGATCAGCCGCCACCGATGGCGCTGGGTCGGCTGGCGCCGCTTGCG
>JANPFD010000092.1:0-1490 GCA_031423255.1 Myxococcales bacterium
CGGTGAATCGAAAGCCGACGGTGGCTTCAGCGTCGTCGAAGAGGAGCTATCAGGGCTTCCCCAGCGGCCGGTCCGGCGTCCCTTCTGTGCCGTCCCCAGTCCGGATAACGACCCTGGCAGTAACCTGCGGGGCTCGAAGCCAAGTCCCAAGCGTACCGCAGGAGGGAGGGCCCGCGCCAGCGGGACCCGACCGACTCACCGACGGTCGCCCGGAAGCCGACGGGCCCCGTCAGGTTCACTGCCATGTTATCCGGCCGCGCCCAGCCAACGACCCCTCGGTGAGCCAGCCGTCGCGGGGACGGCCCCTTCGCCCGCACCACCGCCACCTCCGATCAAGAGGCACCGCCGGCACCACCACGGCCGACGGTCGCGGATGCGCACGTCCATCGAGGCGACACCATGCCAAGATCCAGACTCCGCTGGCCTGCCCACGTCTACATTCACCCAGGCAACGGTGCTTCGAGGTCGGCTGTTCAAAGAGCGGCGGCGAAGGTCGCCGTCACCGAAGCACGGTGCTGCTCGCGCTGCTCCTCCAGGAACCCACCGACCGCGGTCCACAGGCAGTTCTATGTCCAGCGCGATCAGCACGAAGCCAACCGGCGCCCGAAAGCTGCCGCAAAAGCCAACGGCAGGTCGAGAGGGTTCTCAGCCGGAGAGTTGCGGCGACGACCGCTTTCACCGAAGCACGGTGCTGGTCGCGCTGGTCACGGCCGGTGCTGATGCCGATGATCACCGCCCAGCGCGACCAGCACGAAGCAGACCGCCGAGACCGCAGCATGCGTGTAGCCGCAAAGCCAACGGCACTTCGACGACGGCCCCGTCGAATTCAGACCTTCAAAGCGCCAACGTCCCGCCTGGCTTTCGCCGGAGAATCGCCGTCGCCATCCTGCCCACGTCTGCACCCGCCAAGGCCACCGCCGCTCGAGGCTCCGGCTGCTTCATCGAGTTGCGGCGACGCCAACCTTCACCGAAGCGCGGTGCTGGTCGCGCGCTCCGACAGCCGACATCCGAGTTGTCGCGCCCCCCAGCAAGATAGTCGATCGCCAGCGCGACCAGCACGAAGCCGACCGGCACCCGAGAGTGGCCGCAAAAACAACGTCACATCGAGTTCGGGCGCCACGACTCAAACCCGGTGACTCGAGAGCCAACGTACCGCCGGACTTTCGCCGAAGGGCGACCTACCGAAGCTTCCCTTGCAGCTGTCCGGCGTCCCTTCCGTGCCGTCCCCAGTCCGGATAACGACCCTGGCAGTAACCTGCGGGGCTGAAGCCGAGTCTCAAGCGTACCGCGGAAGGGAGGGCCCGCGCCAGCGGGACCCGACCGACTTGCCGACGGTCGCGCGGGAGCCAACGGGCCCCGTCAGGTTCACTGCCTTGTTATCCGGCCGTGCCCAGCCAACGATCCCTCGGTGAGCCAACGGGGACGGGAACGGCATCCGCGCCCGCACCCAACCGACCGGCAGCATGAGCCGCCGACGGCGCCACCGAAAC
>JANPFD010000093.1:0-2516 GCA_031423255.1 Myxococcales bacterium
GTGATGTACGTGCGCTCCGCAGGCTTCTTCCGGCGAAGCACCGCCGCCGCGATCGACGCCGCGGTCGTGGTGCTGCTGTCGGCGCTGGTGACCGCGGGGGCGGCCCTGGCGCTCGGCCTGCCGATGCCCACGCCGCGCGAGCTCGGCCCCGATCTGCTTCTGGCCGGGATCCTCGACCGGAACCCGATGGCCGTGGGCGCCATCGGGCTGTTCCTGGGGATCGGGGCCCTCTACCACCTGTACCTGGGCGGCATCACCGGTCAAACGCTCGGCAAGCGCCTGTTGCGCCTGCGGGTGATCTCGTCGCGCGGAACGGCACCTGGCCCCGCGGGCGGCCTCTTGCGCCTGATGGCCCTGGTGCTGTCATTCCTCCCGGTCGGGCTTGGCTGGCTCTGGTGCCTCTTCGATCGCGAGCGACGAGCGCTGCACGATCACCTCGCCGGCACCTACGTCATCGTCGAGGACTGACATGAGGACCCACCCGGGTCCGTCGGCCCTGCACACGCTGCCGGTGCTGCTCGCCCGCAGCGGCGCCGTGTCGACCGAACGGCTGGCCGCGGCCGATCGACGGCGGGCCGTCTATGGCGGCACCCTGGACACCGTTCTTTTGGAGATGGACGCCATCGACGAGCTGACGCTGACCACCCACCTGGCCCAGGCGACGGGGCTGCCGGCAGCCCTGCCCGAACAGGTGGCCGCCCCGGATCCGCAGGCCACGGCGACGATGGATGGCGCCGATGCGCGGCGGCTCGGCGCCGTGCCGATCGGCCGCCAGGATGATCGCGTCGACATGGCGCTCAGGCCGGAGGCAGACCGGATCGCCGTCGAGGCCTGGACCGCCAGTCGAGGGCTGGAGCTGCGGGCAACGGTGGTTCCCGAGGTTCGCTTCCAGGAGCTGCTGGCCACCGTCTACCGCGAGCCGCTGCCGCCGCGCACCTGTGCCGTCCTCGGCAAGCTGGTCGGTGCCGATCGCGTCCGCAAGCTGGTGCTCGAACGCGCGCCGCCGCCCCCGCTGGCTCCTCCCCCCGTCGACACCGGCCCACGATTGCCCGAGGCGCCCCGCGCCGCGCCCGAGCCCGATCCCGAGATAGACGTGGTCGAGGACGCCCCACCCGATCCCGCGCGTGAGATCGACGAACTGCTCGCCAGCCTGAGCCGCGCGGCCACCACACAGGCCCCTCGCATCATCGAATCGCTGGCCGAGCGGCGCGCCGTCAAGGCGATACCGTTGCTCCTCGATCGACTCGGGGATCGAAACGTCGACGTGGCCAAGGCAGCGCACGCGGCGCTGGTGGTGATCACCCGTCAGGACTTCGGCACCGCGCGCCGCAGCTGGAACGGCTGGTGGCGCAAGGCCAAGGATCAGCACCGCAACGAATGGCTGCTCGAGGCGCTGGCGCACAAGCGCTCGGACATCCGATCGGCGGCGTCACAGGAGCTGCAGTCGCTCACCGGCGTCTACTTCGGCTACCACTACGACCTGCCCGAGCGCGATCGCGAGGAAGCGCGTCGGCGCTGGACCGAGTGGTGGCACACCACCGGCGGCAAGACGCTCTGACGGTCAGGGAATCACGAGAGCAGCTCCTTGATGACGCCGTCGCCGACACCGTTGAACTTGTCGATCGGGGCGCCGAGGACGTGGGCCAGTGTCGTGTACAGATCGGCCATGTCGCGCTTGCGCCGGAAGAAGCGCGCACCGGTCTTCATCAGCCCCGTGCCGTCGTAGATGTAGGCGGCTCCGCGGCGGGTGCCGTGGTGCCACAGCCCGTCGTTGTTGCTGACGCCGCCCGCGGGCACGATCGCCACGACCAGATCGGCGGCCAGCGGACCGAGCGCCGTCACCATCTCGGCGACCAGCCCCAGGGAGAACTGGGAGAACTTGTGCAACCACGCCCCGTAGGGAGGCGGTGATCCGGGCGGCCGCGTCGGGTGGCCCCGGTACGGGCCCCACGGCCCCGTGTCGAAGCCACCCATGTCGTCGTGGTTCGTGGTGTTGCCGCGGGTCGCGCCCACGACGTTGGTCACCCCGCAGCGCAGAGCGAGCGTGGCCGTGCGAAACATCGACGTGAGCCTCGCCGTGTTGTCACCGCTCGAAGCAGAGGACGCGAAGCTGCACGTCGGGTTCTTCAGCATGCCGGCCAGCCCGTCCTGCCGCTTCTGGAACTGCTCCATGGCCGCCAGGTAGGCCGCCAGCGACGCTTTCTCCTCGCCGGCCAGGCCGCGCTCGAGCTTGCGAACGTCCTGCCTGATCACGTCGAGCAGCTTGCTCTGGTAGGCGATGGGGGTCGTCGAACTGTCCGTGCCCTTGTTGCCAGAGATGCGATCGAGGAGCAGCCTCGGATCACCGACGTGGCGCGCGTCCACGCCCGGGCCTTCCACGAAGGTGCTGGAGTTCATCGGGCTCCAGCTTCCGCGGCCCCCACCTCCGAAGAGGAGGCTCCTGACCGGCGCCGCCTTACCCATGGTCGTCGCCAGGTACTCGTCGATGGTCTGGTGCGTGGGCGTCTCGGAGATCC
>JANPFD010000094.1:0-3662 GCA_031423255.1 Myxococcales bacterium
CGGGTGCGGAACTACATCATCGAGCCGGGCAGCGGTAACCCCGGCTCGCCGATGGCGCGGCCGACCCCATCGCCGGGTCGACCATCACGCTCCCGGTGCGAGCTCGACCCGCCGAGCGTCAACTACCCTGCGCCGTAACAGCTGGTCGGTCCGAACGCCGCGATTTCGTGCAAGCGATCCAGAACGTTGGGCTCCGACTAGGCTGGTCCCCCGAGAACCTGCGGGAGGCACTGCGCACCGGCGCACCGACAAAGAGACAGTCCATCGTCGACTCGATGATGGAGCTGGCCGAGGAAGAAGGATGCTTGGTCCCCGGCCAAGTCGCTTTCGTGGACGAAGTAGCGCGTGCGCTGCGGCGGGATCACCCGGACTGGCTCCCACATTGGACGCCCCCGACGCATGAGTGGCTTCGTTCATGGCGCGGTCAGCTCTGGGACGCAGTCCGTGGATCTCGTCGTCGAGTTGTCGGGCAACGCGAGGAGGAGTCGGTCCGAATAGATGCAAAGATCCATGTTCGACATCGAGCGCTGCAGTACCCCCCGAATCGCGCAGCGGTCCTCGTGGGCGTCAGTATCGATGAGCTTCTCACTCTGATCGAGACCCACCCCGGAGTGGGTCAGGTTCCGATCTCTCCCCAGCGGAACGCCCCGATCCGCATCAGCGTTCCCGATTTCAACACCCTGACGAAAGTCGAGCTGATCCGATGCATGCTCCCAGCATTCAGATCCCACGTCACCGATGTGCGCACGGATCTTGTGAGCCAACTCGCCCCTCGCTGCGATCTCCGAGCTTTCGCCCGATGGACATGGGAGAGCCTGCGTGACCAGGACGTGCCGAGCCTTCGCATCCACATCGCCGTTGCTCTGGGCCAGTCTCTGCGAGGCTATCGCGACAGCAACTCATGTGATCGGCTGCATGCCGAGTATCTGACGCAGGTAGGCCTGTTCGTGACGTCCGATCGCGGCCTTGGCGAGATTCTCGGACACAAAGCCCTTCAACGCTGGATCCCGACGCGCTGGGCTTTTCTCGACCCGGCGAAGGAAACACTCCAGGACCTCATCAAGGGGATAAGCGCCGCGAACAGCAGCGGCGACGACTGAGCGACGTGCGTTTCGGCGCGGTCGGCAGCCCAGTTCACGCCGAGGCCACACTTGAACATGACCAAGTTTTCTGAGGGGACTTGGAATCAACCCCCTTCAGCACGAAGCGCCGGCGACTACGCCGCCGCGGTGGTTGCCTACCAGCAGCTCGATCGCCAGGGCATCACATCGGCCGATCTGGCTTACAACCTGGGCGTGGCGCATTTTCGCCTTGGCCACCTGGGCCCCGCAATCTGGGCGTTCGAGCGCGCAGCGGCGCTGGACCCGTCCGACGACGACGCCCGCTTCAACCTGAAGCAGGCACGCGCCCTGGGCGACCGCCGCGCTCGCGACAAGATCGAAGGCGCCGAGCGCGAGCCGGCCTGGATCCGCGCCGTCACTTTTCTCACCGCCGCCACCCAGACCTGGCTATTTCTCGGCGTCTACCTCGGCTGTTTCGCTCTGCTGTTCCTGCGCCAGCGCGCGCCTGACGACTTGCTCCTCAGCGCGCACAATCCAGTCAACCGTGGCGATTCGCGAAGCACTATCTGATAGGGTGCCGCCCGTTACACTTGCTCACTTTACCGGAGGGGACACGATGCGAACTCACATGATCTGCATGATCGGGATTACGGGTGGTCTGATGCTGGTGGCGGGAACGCTCAGCGCGCAGGAAGCGGCGAAACCGGCGCACGACATGCCGAAGATGGGGTCGGGCAAGGGCGCCAAACCCCTGTCGGACGCGGCCCTGATCAAGCTGGCGATGAGCGCGGGGCCGGCGGATGTCAGCAAGGAGGCGACCATCGTGACCATGAGCGACGACATGAAGATGAGGACGATCAAGCCCGGCACCAATGGCTGGCTGTGCATGGCCCAGCCCGAGGCGATGTGCGCCGACAAGGAGTGGCAGGGCTTCCTGGAGGCGTGGATGGGAAAGAAGGATCCTCATGTGAAGGGCGTCGGCATCTCCTACATGCTGCGGGGTGACCAGGGTGCCAGCAACACCGACCCTTTCGCCACGGCCCCGACCGCGGACAACGCGTGGATCGTCAGCCCGCCGCACATCATGGTCCTGTCGCCCGACACCAAGCTGCTCGACTCGCTGCCCACCGATCCGAACACCGGAGGGCCATGGGTGATGTGGAAGGGCACCAAGTACGCGCACATCATGGTCCCGACCATGCCGATGAAGAAGGCGGCCGCGAAATCCGCGGCGAAGTAACGCGACGGTTTCCCGTCGAGCGGGGCGGCCCGCTCGGCGGCGTATCGCCTTCGCGTCGCGCTCAGGACAGTACGATTAGACTTCGGCCATGCGCCTCGCCGAGGTCATAGGAGCGCTCTCGCTCGCTGCCGACCTTTCGAGCGGTCTCGCTGCGGAAAAGGGGCTCCGGACGGTGCTCGTTGCGACGCGCCTGGCCCGCCTGGTAGGTCTCACGAGCGAGGAGGAAAGCACCGTCTTCTGGGTCGGCGCGCTGCGCCTGGTCGGGTGCCTGGGCTTCGCTCCCGAGGAAACGGTGTTCGCGGCGGGCGACGACAACAGCATGCGGAAGACGCTGGTGTTCGCCGATTTCGACCGGCCGCTCGACGTCATTCGGCGGGTCGTTCGCGGCCTCGCGCCCTAGGCCGCACCTCTCGAGCGGGCCACCGGGATGGCGCGCTTCTTTATCGACCGAGACGAACTCGGACGTAGTCCAAGCGATTCAAGACCCCGGCCCAGACCTCTGATGCGTGAAAACCCGGCATCGCGGTGCACGGTATCGTATCGCCGTGGTCTTGCCGAAAGAATTGGGTGAATGTACGTTGGCGCCTGACAAAGGAGACTCGACATGGAAAAGAAGTTCACCAGGGGATTCAAGTCGCCGGACGAGACGCGCAAGTTCAAGGCGCACGGGCAGCTGGACGTACTCAAGTTCGGCGATGCAGCTACGATTGGCCGCGGTGTGTTCGAGCCCGGCTGGAAGTGGTCGAACGACGTAAAGCCCATCGCCGGAACCGCCAGCTGTCAGGCCGCGCACACCGGCTACTGCATCTCGGGTAGCATGACCGTGAAGATGGACTCGGGCGAGCAGTTCACGGTTCACCCCGGCGACGCGTTTCACATGCCACCCGGCCACGACGCGTGGACTGAAGGCGAAGAAGCGTGTGTCCTCATCGACGTCACGGGCGTGAAGAACTACGCCAAGCCGGCGTAACAAGGCCGCCGTTCCACGCGGTGGAAGCCGCGGGTCCAATCCGGCGCCCCAGGGCGAGTACGCACTTTCCGCGAAACCGAGCCTTGGGGTGCCCAGGGCATTCGCGCCGCGATCGCCGCCCGCGTGGCCGAAAACCGCGATCACCTTGCGCGCGCGCTGGGCCCGGCCTCGCCATGCACGCTGTTGCCGGCCGAGGCGGGTTGGGCTGCCATCCTGCGCCTGCCCGCCACCATGTCAGATGAAGACTGGGCCCTGCGCCTGTGCGCCGAGGACGGCGTCCTGGTTGCACCCGGCTACTTCTACGATCTGCCCTGGCCCGCCACGCTGGTACTGAGCCTGCTGCCAGAACCGGCCGCCTTTGCCGCCGGTGTCGCCCGCATCCTGGCGCGGG
>JANPFD010000095.1:0-11430 GCA_031423255.1 Myxococcales bacterium
CCGGCGAGTCTGCGAGCGAACTCTTGATGCCGCCACGTTACCCGGCGATCTCTGCCCACCCCGGAGTTGTGATCGTTTTCGCGTGGAATGGCTGATCACCATGCTGTGGAACGCGTGATCGCGGCGGCGTGGAACACGCACTGATACACGGTGCCGTGGTTGTGTGGCTTCTTTCGTCGTCTTCTCGCCATGGTTCATGCCTCCTGCCGGGAAGCCACGGCGATACACCTGCGCAGAGCCGCCCCGGTCTGCTCCCCCCACCGCTTCGCCAGCCTCGCCAGGAGAGCGGTTTCGGCCGGCGTCAGCCGGACAGTCACCCTCACCCCTTTGCGTTGCGCCAGCGGCAGCGGGGGCCGTCCTGGCCCCCTGCGCTTCGGTCTCGTCGATCGTTCCCGGTCCATGGCCTCATGGTAATAACTGGCAGACATATATTCAACCGTCATGGCGGGCTATTCGTGCGAGTCGCGCCGCCTCGACGTCATCGACGGGGCGCAGCCGAGCGACGTCGACCCGGACTGTGTTCCCCACCTTTATCGAAGGCACGCGACCCTGCCGCACCCATCGGCGCATCGTGGGGACACTGACTACGCATCTCGCAGCCGCCTCAGGCACGGTCACAAGCGTCGGGGGCTGGGCAGCTCGCATGGCGGCAAGATCTGAGGCCGCGCGCTGTACGGTGTCTTCAAGGGCCGCCAGACGAGCGGGAATCTCGCCCAGAGAGGCGAACAAGCAGGCGAGGGCGGTGGAGTCTGGTTTCACGTCGTTGGTGTTCTGCTTGCGCACGCCGGGGCCTCGACGTCGCCGAACGACTGGGTGGCTGAGTCACTCATCGGCCTGTCTCGTCCGACGCCGGGAACATCGCCCGGACCGCGGCCTCCCCGAAGTGCGCCTCGGTGGCGGCTATGTTGTCGTTCTTGCAGTACCCGCCCCGGTCTGCCACCACCTCGAACACGCGGGCCACAGCGGGATCTGGATCCTCTGCAAGCCGTTCGAGCAATTCGGAGGCAATTTCCCGGCAGCGAGCCCGGGACTCGGCGCCCGTGCGAGGCCGTCCTCCGGGGTTCGGCGATGGGCCGCCCTTCGTCCACCGCCTGCCTGCATCGTTGCCGGCTGGGAATGGCTGTCCTCGGGGTGCGCGTTTGCGGCTGATCTCAGAGGCCACGGTGCCACTCGGGTCCTGCTCTTCTTTCATCTCGTCCTCCTGGCGATGGGCTTTCCGAAAACTTACCGACGAGTCATGGCGGAGGGTTGGCGGTCCTCGCAGAACGCGCCGACTGATGGGTCCTCGTCGTTGGCCACGTAGTGTCGCAATTCCCGTAGCAGCTCCGCCTGCGCGGCCTCCACCGTGTTCGCCTCCAAGAGGCGCATCAGCTTCACCTGCTCGGCTGCGGAAACAGGCTGGTCGGCCCCGAATCGCGCGTGATACCGGCTTTCAAAGTCCCGTATGGCAGATGAACATGTCCTGCCGATCGCGGGCCGGCCCTTCGCAGCTGACTCAGCGTTCACAAGCTTAAGCGCGCTCTCCCGGTCATTCCCCTTCGCAGCCTCGCTCTGCTTTACCGGTGTGCTAGTAGCGGTGCTACCGGTATTGCCACCAGCCGATGCGGTACTGCTCGCCAGCCGCGCTTTCGCGGTCTTGCGTCCACCCTTGGAACCGGCCTCCCGCCGGGCTCGGTACTTCGCTTCGCTTTCGAGGTGGTAGGACCGCACGATGAGCACGTCGTCGTCGAACTCAGCCAGTCCCACGCTCACCAGATCCTTGACGGCCGCCTTGCTGCCGCCTGTGCCCATCAACATCACCCACTGCTCGTCGCTCCACCTCGCGGCGTGTTCTATCCGTCCGTGGTTCTCCCGCTCGGCACAGAAGGAATTAAGGGCCAACCAGAGGCCCCGAAGGGCGGCCGGGAGCCCGAGCCAGTCAGGCGAGCGAAGGTAGGCGTTGTCCAGCATCGTCACCTTCATCGCTTCACATTGCGCGGGAGAGTCGTATCAGCAGCCATTCGAAGCCCTTCGGCGCAGTTCCTTTTTTGATTCAGCATCCACCAGATATTGCGGAACGCGTGGCTGGTGTGGAGGCCGAAACTGTAATCACAAATATTCGCAGGAGCTTGACCCTGTGTTTGAAATCCTGTGCATGAAGTTTTCGCGGCGTACGCGCACGCGGCGGTAAGAGCACCTCCCCAACTGTTTGCGAGGCGCACGCCCTACGCGGAGGGGTGGGCGCATTCGAGGCGGCGATCCGTCGGGCCAGGAACGCGTCAACCGCGGCGCGCGGAACCAGACGACGCTGGAAGCGGTATGGCGGTTTTCACCTTGTAGGCGATCACCTCCGCGTAGCAGGGCAATGGCCGTAGTAGACGCGAGCGTCTATCATTCCTCCCGAATGGAACCATGCACCTGACCGTACTCGCGTTGATACTCATGGTCCCGGCCGAAATTATCGAGGCACCTGCACGTCATGACATTCGGCGAGCCCCTTTTATCCTCTGCAACGTGATCGTTTCGATCGATATCACTGATGCCACCGGGAGGATTGAGGTGAAATCCACCGACGGGATGAAGCCAGTCGTCTTTCGCCTGGGTCCCACCGGCACCAAGATTGTGTGGGGCATCGGGCCTCAGTACGCCCACGAGGCAGACTTCCTGCGCGGCAAGTCGGGCTTCCCGTGGCAAGTCGTGTACCGGGATACGGGTACCCTACGGCTTGGTGCGGGCATTGTACTGGGGCAACGCACGTCGATCTGGGCCTTCGATCTCGCCGCTGGAACTGCTGTGTTGACCACCGTGCTTGCTGCCGATGCGGATGTACCCGGGACGGTAGCCCGTGCCGGGTTTTGGTCATGCGAGCCCTACCGCCCGAAACGGCGAGAGTAGCCGGCCCCGATCGCTAGAAGTCCGCCCATGCCGCGGCACTGCTCACGCGATACTGCTGGAGTCGGTCCGTCGGCCGCACCGGACTAACGACAGCTCTCCGCTTACTCGCAGCGCCCGAACCCAGGTCCCATGTCCAGATCGTGCCAACACGAGATGGGACCGGAACTCACCGGCCTCCCCTTGCACAGTTCCGGACGTGTCTTGCACAGACTGGTTTCGACGCACGTAATCTGTGCCTGCATCGCCCGGTACTTCTCGCACGCCCTCAGGCTGACAAACCGCGCGATGAGGCTGTACGTTCCGTCGTGCATCCGCTGCAAGTACTTCACTGGCAAGGAGGGTTCCGGCGCAGCACGGAGGACCCCAACCAAGAACAGGATCATGAGGAACCCGCCGACCGCCCTTTTCATTGACACATCCTAACCCCCTCTTCGTCCGCGCCTGTGGAGGCGTGTCAGTACCCGCCGTATACTGTGTTTGTGCTGGCGAGACTCTTCGCTCCGAAGATCTATCGGGTCACCATCCACTACCGTGAGCCGACCTACGAGGCCGCGACCGGACCAAAGGCCACGCCGTACCGGTGGACTTTCAGCGTCGTCGCGAGAACCGATCGTCGGGCCGGCGCCCTCGCCATCGATGAGTTCCGCGAGATCGAGCGCCAGTCGGGGGTGAGCTGGATTCGGGAGATAGTGAAGCTCGACTTGGTCTGCTGAGCCAAGATAGCTGAATCGCTCAGTCCGTCCTCATCGGCCACGCGCCGCGAAGCGACGCTCCCGGGTGCCCGTGGTACCCTTGGGCCATGAGCCGGCGCTACACGGTCGTGGTTCAGCGCGAGGAGGATGGCAGCGGGTACTACGTGACAGTTCCCGCGCTGCCTGGGTGTTTTTCTGCAGGTGCGACCGAGGAGCAGGCGGTCCAGAACGCCGCGGAGGCGATTCAGGCGCACATCGAGGGCCTAGCCAAGTCGGGCCAGCCCATCCCGGAGGGCGACAGCGCGGGCCCTGTCAAAGTGACATCCGTCGTCGTCCCTGTCGCCGCCTGAGTCGATGGGCGAACGGCTGCCCCGGGTCACCGGCAAGGAAGTGCTCTCGGCTCTCCTCCGGCTTGGGTTCGAACTCCATCACGTCCGCGGCTCCCATCACGTCCTGCGGAACCCAGCCGGCCGCCACGTCACTGTTCCCGTGCATGCAGGGGCGGTGATCGGGCCGGGCCTCCTTCGCCGCATCTTCGAGCAGGCAGGCGTCACCGAGGACGCGTTCCGCGGCGCTCTTTGAGGCCCAGGGCAACCCCCATGCCGCACGCGTAGCCATGCCGTAGCCAAGGGACGCGCTCTCGTGCATCGACTGCGCGATCACCGGTGACGGGCTGGCCGCTGCCTCGGAGCATTTTCCGTCGGAGATGCACTCCGCTTCGCGGCCAACCCGATCACCCGTGATCACCGGATGGCGGGTCCTAAGTCTGGCGCGTCTACCAGTTCCGCCATCCTCGCGTGGTTTGATTCTATCGCGGCGAGGTCATCGGGTGGAGTAGACGAAAAGCTGCTCGTGGGTCAATTTCGTCGAATGGCCGCCTCTGCCACGCCAGCGTCATTCGGGTTTTTCATTCTCTTGGGTGGCGCCTGCGCGGCCTCGTCCCGTGCGGTCGAGCCCGTCGCCTGGTGGGATTTTCAGGAGCCCGCGGGACAGCCGCGGATGGCGCGTGGCCGGGCTCCGTTTGCCCTGCAGGAGACCAACGGACCCATCGAACGTGTGACCGGTGCGCCAGGGGGACGCTTCGCCGCGCGCATGGACCGCGACCGCCGGCAGTTTTTCGTGCTGCCCCGTGCGAAGCTGGGAGCGCTGAACATCCACGGTCCCGATGCTCGCCTGACCGTGGCAGCGCTGGTGCGACGACGCGATACCCGGAGCTGGCAGGCGATCGCCGGGGTGTGGGACGAATCTCGCGGCCTGCGGCAGTACTTCCTCTTTGTGGATGGCACTTCGCAGACCAATCCCCTCACCATGACCCGCTCACCCATCCGCCACAAGGTCCACGGTCATGTGTCGGATGTCGGTGAGCCAACACCAGGTCACGAGTTCTGCGTCACGTACGCCACCGGCGACTCTGTCATCGAGACAGGTGCGTGGCGCTGGCTGGCCATGACCTTCGACGGGAGCACGATCAAGATCTTCGTGGACGGCGTGCTGGATGCAGCAGCCCCCTACAACCCGTTTCCTTTCTCCGGTCCTGTCTTCGACGGCGGGGCCGACGGCGCGGATTTCACGGTCGGTGCGGTCTCCGTCAAGGGCGCGCCTGGCAACTTCTTCGGGGGGGACATTGCCCAGCTCGCGGTCTTCGATCGCGCTCTGACCGCGTCCGAGGTCTCGATGCTGTCAGGACGCTGATCGCGCCCCGCCTCGTGTAGGTTACCGGCATCATGCGCACCCTGGTCGTCGCTCTGGTGTTCGTCGGATGTGCCCGTTCGACGCCGCCGCCAGCCAGTCCGCCCGCCAACGGGCCGCTGGTCCCTGACCGGCTGATCCCGCTGTTCAATGGGCGGGACCTCGCAGGATGGAAAGCCGACGTGCCGGCCAGGGACACCGACCCGAACGCGCCCGAGAGTTTCCTGGTGAGAGATGGTCTGCTCGTCAGCATGGGCAAGCCGGGAGGACATCTGATCACCGAGAGGACTTTCCGCGACTACCGCCTGGAGGTGGAGTACCGCTTCGCCGGCAAGCCCGGGAACTGCGGCGTGCTGGTCCACGCCTCGCGCCTGCGTGCGCTCTACAAGATGTTCCCGCAGTCGATCGAGGTCCAGATGATGAGCGGCAACGCCGGGGACTTCTGGTGCATCGAGGAGAGCATCGAGGTCCCCGACATGCAGGTGCGCCGTCCGCGCAAGTCCCCTGAACAGAAGTACGGTGGCGGCCCCTCGGATGCGCGGCGGATCCTCAATCTCACGGACAACTCCGAGAAGACGCCCGGCGAGTGGAACCTGATGGTCGTCGAGACGCGCGGGCGGACTCTGAAGGTCTGGGTCAACGGTGATCTCGTCAACGAAGGGTTCAACGCCACGGTCGACAGCGGGAAGATCGCGCTCCAGGCAGAGGGCTCCGAGGTGGAGTTCCGGCGGGTGGAGCTGTCGCCACTGCGGGCTGCCAACTGAACATGTCCGATCGGGGGGCCTGTCTGACCGGTGTTCTGGTGCTCATCGTGGCTGGCGCGTGCGGGGCGGGAAGAGACGGGAGTGGAATGTCCACTCGGCCGATCGACGGAGCCACTGTGGATGGGGCCGCGCGGGCGGACATCGCCTCCCAGGACGCGGGGTCGGGTTCGCTTGATCGAGGACTGGACGGAAGCGTTTCTGCAGACCTTTCTTTCCCGGCAGGTCCGCTGGAGATAGCGCGAGGGCAGGGACTTCCCACCGGCATTGCTGTGAATGCCTCTGCGCTGTTCTGGGCGAACGAGGAAGACGGCACGATTGCAACATGTCCCGTCGAGGGGTGCCCTGGCGGGATGAAAACTGTCCTTGCGGCGAATCAGACCAGAGCCAAAGGCGTTGCGCTGAGCACGACGAGCGTCTACTGGGTTGTCGAGAACCCAGGCCCGTCGTTCGCTGTACGCCGCTGCCCTCTGGCGGGATGCGGCGCCACGGGTCCCACCACATTGCTGACAGACAGCGGGATCGCCTACGGCGTTGCGGTCGACCTCGACAATCTGTACGTCGCAGCCGGTACTCGCCTCTTGCGCTGCTCTCGCGACGGCTGTCCAGCCACCAGCGCGACGGTTCTGGTTTCCGGTAGTCGGGTGTCCGGGGTGGCGGTCAATGCGACGCATTTCTACTACGTCCGGATGTCGCGAGTGGCTGCTTACGCAGGCATCTTCCGTTGCCCGCTGGCAGGGTGTGGCTCGAGGAGTGCGGATGAAGATGACCTGAACGCGACGGGCCCCGGGTTGACGAGCGTTGCGGTCGACGATCGAAACGTCTACTGGACGGATGACATGAATTACTGGGGTGTGACTCAGGCCTTCTGGAGCAATCGGATCAATCGATGCCCGTTGGTCGGGTGCCAGCCTTACGCTCCGACGACCGTCACGTCCGGCGAGATCACACCTTGGGGCATCGCCGTCGATAGCGCGTACTTCTACTGGACAGAGCACCAGAAGGGACGGATCACGCGGACGCAGAAGCCTCGTTGATGGAGGGCAGCGGAGCGTTGCTGAAGCACGTCTGCGGGGTGCATGTCATACTCCCCTGGACGTGACGCGGTTCCTCATGGTCCTCGTGCTTGCGGTCGTTGCCTTGCAGACGACCGGCGTGGGTGCGGCCGTCGTGGACATGTACGGCGAGGACTGTGGGGGGGACGGGCGCGATGAGAATTGCTCGCCGGGGTGCGACGAGTGTTCTTGCTGCGTGCGGGTGCAGCTGTTGATTCCGACGGGCCCGGGCGATCGCGCCGGGGCCAGCGTCACGGGTTACGTGTCGTGGGCGATCGATGCTCCCCCGGAGTCCGTCGACCTGGGTGAGATCGTGCACGTGCCGAAGTCCGCGCGCGCCGTCTGACCCCATTGCCGTGCACGCGTACGCGCACGACCACGCGACCAGCGCGCGCGTGTGCATCCGGTGCCAATCACTTTCCCCCGATCTCTGGAGATGATCCATGCGCGTACCTCGTTCCTGGTTACCTGTCGTCGTTCTATCGCTGGGTGCCGCGTGCGGCACCACCACGCCCGTCAAGCACGGGACCATCACGACCCTGAGTGCGGCCAGCACGGCCGACGCCGAGCGCTGTCAGCACAAGGTGCCCAAGGAGGTCTGCACCCGATGCAACCCGCACCTGGTGGCGAAGTTCAAGGCTGCGAAGGACTGGTGCGTCGAGCACGAGGTTCCGGAGTCGCAGTGCTTCGAGTGCCACCCGGATCTGACCTTCGACCCGCTGCCCCCCGTGCCCGCGGAGGCGGATCTGCAGGAGATATCCAAGGAGGGGGAGGACGTCCCTGACCTCGTCCGGCATGCGGTCCCGGGCAAGGTCACCTTGTTCGACTTCTACGCCGTCTGGTGCTCACCCTGCCGGAAGATCGACGCCCACGTCTTCGCGATGCTGGCGAAGCGGAAGGACATCGCGGTCCGCAAGTTGAACGTCGTGGACTGGGAGACGCCACTGGCCAAGCGATACATGAAGGACATCCCGAACCTGCCGTACGTGCTGGTCTACGGCAAGACTGGCAAGCGAGTGGCGGCGGTGGCCGGCCTCGATCTCGCGGCACTGGACAAGGCGATCGAGAAAGCGGCGTCCCGGTGAGGATGACCATCGCCGTCGGCCTGGCGCTGGTCGTGCTGGTGGCTGCTGCGGGCCGTGCGGCGGCCTGTGCCGGCTGCCGCAACCCGAACCTGCCGATGACCCGCCTGTCGGTGGTGCAGCTGTCGCCCGGCGAGGTCAGGGCCAGCGCCACGCTATCCGCGACCTCCCTGCACGTGGTCCACGAGGCGGGGTGCGCCGACCCGAGCGCTTGCGCCGACGTCCCCGCGCAGCCTCTGTACCTCCACGACCAGCGACTCTTTCCCGGCGAGCTGCGTGCCGTGGGGGAGGTGGGGCTGACGCCCAACATCGGCATCGAGGCGCATTTGCCCGTCAGGCTCACGACCACCACCATCGAGTACGCGACGCCGGCCGGCGCGCCCTACCAGCCGCTCGACCCGGACGTCCACCATCGAGACGAGACCATCGTCGGCATCGGCGACCCGTGGTTGCTGTTGCGCGCGGGCGTCCTGATGCGCGGATGGCTCCTGCAGGGCAGGGTGGGGACCTCTGTCCCGCTCGGCCGGACAGAAGCGAATCCGTTCACGCTCGGCGCGCGTGGTGAACGCCACCAGCATGTCCAGTTCGGCACCGGGACGCTCGACCCGATCCTGGCTGGCGACGTCGCCAGGCGTTTCGGGCCCGTGAGCTTCAGCGCCTACGTTCAGGGGCAGGTCAGTCCGTACGAGAACAGCCGCGGGTTCCGGGCAGGGACGCGTCTGCTGAGCGGTGTCCAGGGCGGAACGAAGCTGACTGACAAGCTGTTCGGCGCCCTGGGGCTCGACGTCAACCATGACGGCGCCGAGCGCTGGGACGGGCTCATCCAGCAGGACGGCATGCTGGGTCGGACCGAGCTGCTGGCGGGGCTCACCGCGACGTACTCCTGGCGGTACACCAGTGTCGCGGCCGTCGTCCGCGTCCCGATCTACCGCCACATCATCCAAGGCGACGAGCCGTCCGGGCGCCTCTCCTCGCCCGTGATCCTGAGCCTGTCCGTCAGCAGGACCTTCGGCGGCGGCGGCTGATGTCAGCGGCTGGAAGGCGCGTGCGGGCCGCGTGGCCCCGGCGCAGGCTCGGCAGAGGCGAGGCAATTCTTGCAGACGGCGAACCCGAGCGTCTTGGCCTGCGCGACGTCGGGAAACACGACCATGCCGCCGGCGGGCTCCCGGCCGCATCGCGTGCGGACGACGCCAGGCTCGGACAGATGCACCTCCGGAGCGTCGGGCAAACCTAGTTGCCCCCGACGCAGGCACGGACGGCGCGCAGGAGGCTGTCCCGGTTCAGCGGCTTGTGAAAGACGGGAATACCCTTGATGGCGGCCCGGGTCCCGTGGGCCGTCATCACGAAGATGGTCACCGATGACAGGCGCGGATCGGCGCGCATGCGCGACACCAGCTCCCAGCCGTTCATGAGCGGCATCATCAGGTCGACCAGGATGACCGACGGGCGCCAGTCGATCATCTTCGCGAGTGCTTCCTGGCCGTTGGAGACACCCATGACGCTGATCTTCTGGACGTCGAACAACTCGACGAGTTCGCGCTGCAGATCCGGATCGTCCTCGACGACGAGGACTCCGCCGGTGGTGGGCGTGCGATCGGGCCCTGGCGTACGCAGTTTCGACGACTCCGAGCCTCGACCGTTTCCGGCGATTCCGCTGCTGGCAATCACCCCTACACCCTTGTCGTTGCGGGGGGTTGCAGTCAATCGGTATGTGCGCGGCGGTGCCGTCTAAGTGAGCACGCTCACCAGGGGCTGCAGGTGGCGCCGGGTGTGGCATGCTGCCCCCTTCCGATGCCGCGTTCCCTGACCCTCGCTGCCGTCGCCTGCGTCTCGCTGGCGCGCCCGCCGCGGGTGCTGGCGTGCGCCACGTGTAGCACGGGCGATCCGACCCTGACGGCGATGGGGGCCGAGCAGCCGTTCCAGAACCGGATGCGCGTCTCGATGGAGCTGCGGCAACGGGTCGACACCATCGGGCAGGGGACGGGGGAACTGCGGCTATCCGAGCAGCGGCTGGACCTGCAGATGGCCTGGGCGCCGCACGAGCGGCTGTTCCTGATGGCGACCGTCCCGACGCTTCACCGCGAGGTGGAGTACGCGGGGGCCTTCAAGCGGAAGAGCTGGGGCATCGGCGACGTCGAGCTGCGTGCCAAGGCGTTCATCTATCGTGACAAGGCGTTCGCGCCCCGGCACCTGGTCGGCGCGCTGGCGGGCGTGAAGTTGCCGACGGCGCCGCTGGAACGAAACAGCGCTGGCGACCTCTTGCCGATCGAGGTGCAGTCCGGCACCGGATCGGTGGACCCGATGCTGGGCCTGTCGTACGGATTCTTCGCCTTTCCCTGGTCCACCTACGCGAGTGCGCAGGTGGTGATCCCCACGAAGGGGACGAACGGTTTTCGTGCAAGCCGCTCGCTGCTGACCACGGTGGCGCTGCAGAGGCACCTCGGCGAGCAGGTGGCGGTGCGGCTGGCCGCTGACACGCGCCTCGACGGGAAATCCATCGAGAACGACGCCGAGGCCGGCGATTCGGGCGGGTTCATCGCCTTCGCCTCGCCCGAACTGCTGTACAGCCCGGTCACCGACTTCACCATCTCGGTCTACGCGCGCATCTCGGTGCTGAACCGACTCGAAGGTCGGCACGTCGAGCCGTACGTCGTTGGCGGCGCCGTCGCTTACGACTTCTAGACCGCCGTCAGGTTGAAGAGAGCGAGTAGCCCGCATGGAGGGTCCAGGCGCGGATGTCGTCGGGAGAGATGGCGTCCAGGGCGGCTGCAACGGCCAAATCGAAGGCTTCGCGCGAGAGCGTGGGCAAGCGGCGAATGATGTCCTTGATCTTTGCCCAGGCTTTTTCGATGGGGTTGTACTCGGGCGAATAGGGCGGAAGAAATAGGACGTCGGCGTAGGCCGCCCGGATCGCAGCGACGATATCCGGGCGCTTGTGAACACTGAGATTGTCCATGACGACGATGTCGCCACAGGCGAGGTGAGGGATGAGTTCCTGGGTGACAAAAGCGAAAAAGACATCGCCGTCAGTTGGGGCATCGATCGTCACGAAGGCGCGAAACCCATCCTGGGCAATCGCGCCCAACATCGTCATGTTTCGCCAGGCCCCGCACACCGTTTTCCCGGGCGCCTTGTCGCCAATCGGTGCCCAGCCGTACCGGGGCGGCGAGCCAAGGCGAAACCCTGACTCGTCGAGGAAAACCAGTCTGTTGATGTTCAGCGCTGGCTGCTGCGCGATGAACGCTTCGCGCTTTGCTTGGACTCTGGCTTGGTCGCG
>JANPFD010000096.1:0-98251 GCA_031423255.1 Myxococcales bacterium
GCTCGGTGTCCTGGCCGCGCGCAGTTCTCGGTCGCGCCTCGATGCGTGCCGAGCAAGCTCCGGTGCACCGCGACCGAGGTGTTTGAGCACGGCCAGGACACCGAGCCCCCACGCCTGCCCTCGCCGGAGAGATCGGAGCGCCCCCCAACCTGCTATCGGCCTAGCTGCTACAGAGGCGCTTGTCGCGCGCGATCTTGTTGAGCTCGCGTAGCTTGGTCTTGGCGTCGTTCACGCGTGCCGACTTCGGGTAGCGCTTCGTCAGGTCCGTGAGGACGGCGATCGAATCAGAGCAGAACTTCAGCTCGGCGTAAGACTGCGCCATCAGCCACATCGATTCGGGCACCTCGGGCGCCGTGCGGTAGGTATCCATCACCTTCAGGTACTCGGCCACCGCCTGGGTGTGTTTGCCCTCGACGGCAAAGGACTGACCCAGGATCAGCAGCGCCTGCGGAACGCGTGCGTCCTGAGGGAAGCGCTGGGTGAACGAGCGCAAGAACCGCCGCGCATCGTCGCGCGACCCGCTGGCCATGCGGCTCTGGGCCTCACGCCACAGCGTCTCCTTGTCCTCGGGCAGCGTCGGGGCGACGCGCTCGACGATCTTGGTCTGCGTCTGCTCGATCGACGCCAGCCGGTTGTTTTGCTCGACGATCTGCTTTTGCAGCTGCTCGAGCAGGTGGCGCGCCTCCTCGACCTGCCCGTTGACCATGGCGATGTCGCCCTCGTTCTTGGCCACCTTGGTGCCGATGTCCGCCGAGTTGCGGGACAGCAGCGACGTCGCCTGGTCCAGCACCTTCTTCAGGCGGGCGACCTGCTCGTTGATGTCGACGTCACGCCTGTCGAGCGAGTCCAGGCGCTCGCGCAACTCGCGGATGTCCCGCTGCATCTTCTCCCCCTCGCCGCTGGTCACGCAGCCGGCGAGGACAAGAGCGGCGAGGATCCAGCGCAGCCGCACTACTTCCAGTCGAAGTCGACGCGGCGGTCCTTGGCCCAGCTACCATCCTCGGTGCCGCTCGCGTCGAGCGCGCCGCGCGGCACCTTGGTCAGGCGACCGGCCTCGATGCCCACGCGCTGCAGGTAATCCTTCACAGCCTGTGCGCGGCGATCGGACAGGGCCATGTTGTACTCGGTGGTCCCGCGGGGATCGGCGCGGCCAACCAGGTCGACCGACTGCTTCGCCTTCTTCAGGCACTCCGCGTTGGTGTTCAGCGTGCTGTTCGCCTCGCCGGTCAACGCCGCCTGGTCGAATCCGAAGTAGACCGGCGACAGCGCGCAGACCGGGCCCGCAGGGGGCTTCGGCGGCTTGCCGATGCAGGTGCCGTTCTGGCACTCCTTGTCCTGCGGACAATCGTTGTCGGTGCTGCACTCCGCCTTCTTGCACTGGCCAGCCATGCACTTCTGGCCCGAGGGGCACTCGCTGTCGCTGTCACACGCGCGGCAGCGGTTGGCGATGCACTCCTGGCCGGCGGCGCACTGCGACTTGTCGGTGCAGTAGCCGGGGATGGCCGAGCACTTGCCGTTGCTGCATTCCTGGCCGGCCTTGCAGTCATTGGTATCGCGGCACTGCTGGCACTTGCGCGCCACGCAGTACTCCTGCGGCTTGCCCTCGCGCACGCAGTCCTTGTCGGTCTCACAAGCCGGGTAGTCGGGCTTGCAGCCGGCCAGCGTCAGGAGGAAACCGGCAACCAGAGGCAGCGAACGAAGGATTTTCTGCATGGGAACCTCGCGAGAGGGCTGACCCTAAAGCAGTCCGGCGCGCAATGTCAATGTCTACGGGACCCTAGCGCGCCCGTTCAGGCGGCTTCGGAAGACCCATGATATTGACTAGGGGACCGGTTGGAAGCGCTGCTCGCGTACCTCACCTCGCTGTCGCCGGCAGCGATCTACCTCACGCTAGGTGGCATTTTGCTCCTGTGTGGGCTGGGACTGCCTATCCCGGAGGATATCTCGCTCATCGCCGCGGGATACCTGGCGTACCTGGGCGACGTGAACGTCCACGTGGCGCTGGGCGTGTGCCTCGCGACCGTGCTGGCCGGCGACACGATGGCCTTCTTCGCGGGCCGCTACTTCGGGGTGCGCATCCTGAAGAACCCCCACTTCTGCCGCTTGATGACACCGCGCAAGCAGATCCGCATGCGCGCCTACTTTCGCAAGTACGGCAGCAAGGTGATCTTCATCGGCCGTTTTCTGCCCGGGCTGCGCACCTCGCTCTTCTTCTCGGCCGGCATCTTGAAACTGCGGCCCACGGTGTTTCTGGTGTACGACGCGCTGGCCGCGGCACTGTCGGTGCCGGCCCTGGTCTACGGCGCCTGGTTCTTCGGCGAGCGCCTCGACCAGGTGATCCACTGGGCCCGCCGGTCCGAGTACGGCCTGCTAGCAGTCGCGGCTGTCGTGGTGACGCTGGTGCTGGTGAGGCGCTACCGCAACAAGCGGCGGCGGGCGTGCGGGGCGGTCAAGGAAACCGCACCTGCACCCCCAGCCCCACATCGAGTTCAATCCGGAACCATCGAATGAACCCGATCGTCTCGCCGAACTGAAGGAAGAAACCGACGTTCCGTATGGCGTCGTACATCAGTCCGTTGGCGTTGCGGATCCCGAAATCGGCGCTCGAAACAATGCCCTTGTAGTCGGCGTACTCGTAAAGGACATGCAGGCTGGTGAAGAACTTCACCGCCACGTCCTCGTCCAGCCAGACCCGCACGCCGGGCGCGAAGGCGACGGCGCGCCCCTGGTTGATGGGGTCCTTGGCGAGCTGGAAGCGGATGTCCGTCACGAGGTCGAGCCGCTTGGTCATCCCCCACGACAGTTGCAGGTCGGTGAAGAACGGCACGCCACGCGTGCAGATCGCTTTCGAGGCGTCGCGCGAGGGGTCGCCGCAGTCCTTGTTCGACTTGTAAGGGACGATCACCCGGTAGCCGACGCCGGGCATCAGTGAAAGGCCCGTCTGCCCACGGTGGTCGAGGCGAGCGCCCGGTTCCGCCGCTGCCAGCTCGGGGGCGACAGCCAGCCCGACAACGATCATACTCATGAGCACGATGACGCGGACCATGGCGCGTCCCAGTATCGGATGACCACGCGTAATTATCCATCGCGAAGGGCCCTTCTGACGGGCGCCTCCCTGGCGCTCGTTCCGCGTCCGGCAGGGGCGATCGGCGAGCGGTCCAAGCTTCGGATCGCGCGGCTGCTGATACCCGACCTGCCGAACCCGCGCCCGTCGGCGCTGCGGCGGCTGGCCTGGGAGCTCGAGCGGCGGACCAGCCTCGTCACCGTGCCCGAGCCCATCGAGTTGAAGGCCACCGATCCCGATCTCTTCCGCCACCCGTTCCTGGTGCTGTCGGGGGACCGATCGTTCTCGCAGCCGACTGACACCGAGGTGTCGCGGCTACGGCGCTTCCTCACCTTCGGCGGCTTCCTGCTGATCGACTCGGCCGAGGGGCGCGCGGGCGGCGGCTTCGACGAATCCGCCCGCAAGCTGCTGGCGCGCCTCTTGCCCGGCGACCTGCCGGCGCGCGTGCCCGACAGCCACGTCATGTGGAAGTCGTTCTACGTGCTGCGCGGGGTGGCTGGCCGCATCCTGGCGGCGCCGTACGTCGAGGCGGTGGAACGCGATCGCCGCCTGGCGGTGATCTACACGCAGAACGATCTGGGGGGCGCCCTGGCACGCGACGGCTTCGGCCGCTGGGAGCACGAGGTGCTCCCGGGCGGCGAGGCGCAGCGCGAGCAGGCGTTCCGGTTCGCCGTCAACGTCGTGATGTACGCGCTCTGCCTCGACTACAAGACCGAGCAGGCGCACATCGACTTCATCTTGCGCACGAGGCGCGCGCGGTGAACCCGATCCCGGCTTTCACCGACTGGCACGTGGTGATCGGATCGCACCTCGATCGCAGCGTGCTGGTGCTGATCTGCGCGGGGGCCGGGTTCGCGGTGGCGCTGTCCGCCGTGTCGCTGTGGTGGGAGAAGCGGCGGACGCGCGCGCTCGGGTTGCTGGCGTTGCGGACCGGCGGCGTGGCGGCCTGCCTGATGGTGGCGCTCCAGCCCAGCCTCGAGCTCGGTCAGGTGGCGCGCGTGCCGAACCACGTGGCAGTGCTGGTCGACACCTCCCGCTCGATGTCGGTGATACCTCCCGACGG
Organism: Myxococcales bacterium; assembly: GCA_031423255.1. GTDB lineage: Bacteria > Myxococcota_A > Polyangia > Fen-1088 > Fen-1088 > JANPFD01. Next base: position 4,128 of record JANPFD010000096.1, read on the forward strand.
AGGTGACTCACGTGCAGCGCGCGCAGCCGAGTTGATCGCAGGGGCGAAGCCGCTCTTCGAGCAATGGGAGAAGGATGGCCACCGCGTCGAGCTGTACTCGTTCGGCGAGGGGCTGGCGCCGACCTCGGCCGAAGGCCTGACGTCGCCGCCGCGCGCAGAAGCCAGCCGGATCGGCGAGGCACTGTCCGAGTTGCGCGGCCGTTACGCGGGCAAGGATCTGGGGGCGGTGGTCCTGGTCTCCGACGGCATCGACACCGGCCGCATCGGGCGTGGCACGCTCGACGGCGAATCGCGCAAGGCGCTGGAAGGCCTGGGCGCGCCGGTGCACACGGTGCTCATCGGCGAGAAGAGCCTGCGCGATCTCTCGGTGGCGGCCGTACTGGCCGACGACTTCGCCTTCGTGCGCACGCCCATCAAACTGGAGGCGCTGATCCGCCATCACGGTCTCGGCAACCGCCAGGTCGAGGTGACGCTGACCCGCGACGGGCGCCTCGTCGACTCGAAGGCGGTGCTGCTCAAGGGCGATGCCTCCGAGGAGAAGGTCGCGTTCGACTACACCCCCGACCATCCGGGCAACGTGGTGTTCGAGATCGCCACCCCGGTGCTGACGGGCGAGGCGCTGGCCACCAACAACAGCCAGGTGTTCACGCTGAAGGTGATCCGCGACCGCGTGCGCGTGCTGCACGTCTGCGGGCGGCCGTCCTGGGATCAGCGCTTCTTGCGGTCGATCCTGCGTCTGGATCCGAACGTCGACCTGGTGTCGTTCTTCATCTTGCGGACGGACACCGACGAGGTGCCCTGGAACCGCGAGGACATGGCGCTCATCCCCTTTCCCTACCGGGAGATCTTCGAGGAGCAGCTGAAGTCCTTCGACCTGCTCATCTTCCACAACTTCAATTACGGGCCGTACCACGTCGAGCCGTACCTGCCCGGCGTGCGCGAGTACATCGAGTCCGGCGGGGCCCTGGCGATGATCGGCGGCGACCTGTCGTTCGCCAGCGGCGGCTACGCGGGCAGCGCGCTGCGCGATGTGCTGCCGATCGAGCTCGAGAGCGTGCCCCCGACAGGCGAGCGCGCGTTCAGCCTGGAGAACTTCAAGCCGAAGCTCTCCACCGAGGGGCGCGGCCATCCGGTGACCTCGCTCAGCCTCGATCCGAAGGGGAACGAGACGCGCTGGGCGGCGCTGCCGCCGCTCGAGGGCCTGAACCGGGTGACCAGGCTGAAGGCCGGCGCCTCGGCGCTCCTCGTGCATCCGACGCACAAGAGCGACGACGGCAAGCCGGCGCCGGTGCTGGCGGTGAGCGACGTCGGCAAGGGGCGGACGATGGCGCTGCTTTCCGACAGCGCCTGGCACTGGGGCTTTCTTGCGGCTGGAGGCGGCGACGACGGACGGGCGTTCCAGCGCTTCTGGGAGGGCGCCATCCGCTGGCTGGTGCGCGATCCTGCGCTGACTCTCTTGCGCCTCGACCTCGACAAGCTGGAGTACCGGCGCGGGCAGTCGGTGACGGCCCGGGTGCGCGCGCGCCACGCCGACTACACGCCGGCCGCCGACACCGAGGTGAAACTGTCCCTTTTCCCGGCCGAGAGCGTCGCCCGCGACAAGCCGCTGCGCGCGCAGACCGTGGTGGTCAACAAGGACGGCGAGGCCCAGATCGAGCTGGCGGCGCTGGGGGCGGGCGCATTCCGTCTCGTGGGTCAGGCCACCGTCGACAACCGGGTGTTGACCGAGGAGCAGACCTTCGTGGTGCGCCAGGAGGGCCGCGAGCTGGAAGACGTGGTCTCGCGCCAGGGCACGCTCAAGGAGATCGCCGAGACGACCGGCGGCGAATTCAGCATCGGCGCGCTGGGCAACGTGTCCGTGCGCAAGGCGCGCGAAGTGCGGGTCGGCAGCCTGCGCACCGTCGAAGTCTGGTCACACCCGTGGCTCCTGTTCGTCGCCATCATGCTCCTCGCCACCGAGTGGGCCCTGCGCCGCCGCGCCGGCCACGGCTAACGAGCCCCACAAACCAACGCAGCCCACCGCCGCCAAGAACGAGCGCAGCCCGGCTTCGCCGGGCGCAGCGAGGGGGGCCCGGGGGCGTGCGAGCGGCAGCGAGTCACGCCCCCGTAAAATGCTAGGATACGCGCACCTTGGCCGACGCAGCGACGTTCCTCAGCGAGCTCGAGAGCAAGAACCAGGAACAGATCCGCCGGCTCGCCGGCACCTTCGTGGCCACCTTGTCGAAGGAACAGTTCTCCGTCACCGACCTCCTGCGCATCGAAGTGAAGCTCGTGATCGAGCTGGTCGAGGTGGCGGCGCTGTGGGTGCCCGACGCCGAGGTGGTGGAGGTGAAGATGGCGCTGGCGGCCCGGGCCGGCGAGGGCGCGCGCCAGTTCCAGCAGGTTTCCGATCGCCTGACCGCCCTGGGACTGCCGGTCGCCGGGTTCGATCCGCGCCAGGGCGGCTACTCGAAGCTGTTCGCCTTCTTCCGTTCGCTGCAGACGCCCGAGGAGCGCGCCTGCGCCGGCTTCGTCACCATGGGCGGGATGAATCTGGCGCGCTTCGAGGCCGTCGCCACCTGGTGCGATGGCAAGGGCGATGCCGAGAGCGCGCAGCTCTACCGGGGCCCTCTCACCGATGACGAGCGCCGCCACGTCGACGAGGGCCGCAAGCTCCTCCTCGGCGTCGCACTCAACGAGGAGAGCCAGGCCCGCGCACGGCGCGCCGGCTACAAGACGATCGAGTTCCTCGGCGATGCGCAGGACCCGGCGTTGATGCGCCGCTTTCTCTCGCGTTCGCTGAAGAAGTAGCTACTCCACCACGTCGACGACGACGGCGGTGATGTTGTCGCGGCCGCCGCGCTGGTTCGCCAGATCGATCAAGCCCTTCGTCACGTGGTCGCGATCGCCCAGGATCAGGTGCTCGAGTTCCCCGTCGTTCAGGTAGCCGTGCAGGCCGTCCGAGCAGAGCATGAACCGGTCGCCGGGCTCGCAGGCGATGTCCAGCGTGTCGACCTCGACGTAGTCCTGGTGGCCGACGGCGCGGGTGATGACGTTCTTTCCCGGCGCAGAGGCGGCCTCCTCGGGCGTGATGAGACCCAGCTTGAGGCGGAAGTTCACCAGCGTGTGGTCTTCCGTCAGTTGTACGACCTTGCCCTTGCGCGCCAGATAGACCCGGCTGTCACCGACCTGGGCGATGAACCCGGTGTCCGAGGTGATGAGCAGCGACGACAGCGTGCTGGACATGCCCTTTTGACTCGGGTCGAGGAGCCCCATGCCGAACACCATGTAGCAGGCTGACTGCACCGCGCTCTCCAGCAGGCGGCGCACGATGTTGGTGTTCTCCTTCGAGGGGTTCTTGCCGAACATCTCCAGCGTCTTGCGCCAGCGCCGTACCCACGAATGCACGAGATCGACCGATTCGGCGCTGGCCACCTCGCCCTTGGCATTCCCGCCGACGCCGTCGCAGACGATGTAGAGGCCGAGATCGTCGTCGGCCAGGTAGGCGTCTTCGTTGTGAGGCCGGCGCCGGCCGACGTCGGTGTAGCCAACAGACACGATGCGCATGAGACTTGGCGCAAGCCTACTACGAAGGCGCTGCAAGGAGTGAGCTTTAGGCTGCGATTTCCGCGTGTTATGATGACACGATCATGGGCCCACCGGAGGGAAAGGAAATATTTCCCTCGACCTTCGGGCGCTACACACTGGTCGAGCGGCTCGCCACGGGAGGGATGGCGGAGGTCTTCAGGGCGAAGATCCTGTCGACCCATGGCTTCGAGAAGCTGCTCGTCATCAAGCGGATCCTCCCGCATCTGGCGGCTGATCGGACCTTCGTGTCGATGTTCATCGACGAGGGAAAGCTGACAGCGCAGCTGGTCCACCCGAAGATCGTGCAGGTCACCGATTTCGGCGAGGTGGCCGGCCAGTACTTCATCGCCCTCGAGTTCGTCGACGGCTTCGATGCCCTGGCGCTGCTGCGCACCTCGGCCCAGCGGCAGGTGCGGTTGCCGGTGCCGATCTGCACCTTCGTCACCATGGAGGTGCTGGACGCGCTGGACTACGCCCACAACGCGAAGGACGTCGAGGGCAAGCCGATGCGCATCGTCCACCGCGACATTTCACCGTCGAATGTGTTCATCTCCCACCGCGGCGACGTGAAGCTGGGCGACTTCGGCATCGCCCACGCCCAGGAGCGCGAGTCGAAGACCCAGGCCGGCACACTCAAGGGCAAGTACGGGTACATGTCGCCCGAACAGGTGGTCGGCTCGTCGCTGGACGGCCGCAGCGACATCTTCGCCGTCGGCATCGTGCTGGCCGAGATGTTGATGGGTCGGCGCCTGTTCACGGCGCCCAACGACCTGGACGTCCTCTTGATGGTGCGTGACGGCCGCCTCGATCGTCTGGACAAGTACTGCAAGGATCTGCCGCCCGAGCTGGACGACATCCTGCGCCGCTCGCTGAAGAAGCGGGTGAGCGATCGTTACCAGACGGCCGGCGAGTTCCGCGACGCGCTGGCCGACCTGATGTTCAAGATGGGCTTCCGCATCGGACCCTCGGATCTCGGCCGCATGGCCCACGACTACTTCGATCCCAGCCCCGACGCCCTCGTGCGCATCAAGGAACAGGCGAAGAAGTGGCAGGCGCGCCAGAACATCGCCATGAGCGGCGTGCACTCGGTCTTCAACGACACCGGCACGCCGGTCTCGCAGCCGGTCGGCGTCCCGGTCAGCTCGGGCGCCAACTGGTCGGTCCCTCCCGGCACCCCGTCGGGTCCGTCGACCAAGCCGGTCTCTGGACCGAAGGCCACGCAGGCGCCGCGCACGGTGCAAGTCGGCATCAGCGACGTGATCAGCGCCGACGAGTTCGAGCCGATGGAACGGCGGTGGACGATGGCCGGGGGCTACGACGGCGACGACGGCGACGAACAGGAGGAGCAGCAGGAGCAGGACGAGGAAGGTGAGGAAATCGACATGGAGGTGTCGCGCGCGGATCGGCGCCAGCGCGAGCCCGAGCCTCCGCCGCGGCGCGAGCCCGAGCCGCGCCGTGTGCGCCCGCGCGCCGTCGAACGGGACCGCCCGCGCGAGCGAGACGCCGAGCGTGCGGTGGTGGACAGCAACATGATGAAGGCGCTGGACCAGGCGTTCTCCGGATCCTCCCTGTCCATCGTGGACCTCGATCAGTACTCCACGGGCGCACCCGGCGAGATGCAGCCCGCTGCCGCGCCCGCCGAGATGGTTTCCAACTCCGGCCAGGAGCCCACCAACGAGGGAGACCTGGCGCTTCTGTCACCCATGCGCGTGTTCGCGCAGCTGGCGCTTGCCGGCGAGACCGGCATGCTCCGGTTCCAGTTCGGCGACATCGTCAAGGACGTCTTCCTGGTGCGCGGTCAGCCCGAGACGCTCAACTCGAACCAGCCGGCCGATCGTTTTGGCGAGTTCCTGGTGGCCCGCGGGTTCCTCCGAAAGCCTGATCTCGACCGGGCGCTGGCGGAGGCGCCGCGATTCGGAGGAAAGCTGGGCGACGCGCTGGTGGGCCTCGGCCTCATGAAGCAGCTCGACGTCGTGCGCTTGCTATCACAGCAGGTGCGCGACCGGGTGATGGAGCTGTTCGCCTGGGTGCAGGGCAGCTTCGGTTTCTTCCGCGGCGAGCGCAATCCGACGGCGGGGTTCCCGCTGGGCCTCGACAGCTTCGAGATCCTCGGCGCCGGCGTGCTCATGCTCTCGTACGAGTTCCTGCAGGCCCGCTATCTGACTCTGCAGGACTTCCGGCCGAAGGCGATCGCTCAGCCGCCCATCAGCCCGGAGGCGTTCCGCCTCGGCAACACCACGCGCGAGGTCTGGGCGGCCCTGGACGGCCAGCGCGCCATTCGCGACTGGATGGGGCTGTTTCCCTCGGCGAACGAGCTGCTCACCTTCTTGCGCGTGCTTTACCTGCTCCTCGAGACGGACCTCGCCGAGCTCGAGTAGAGGCCACTTCCGGGGCCACGGTGACGCGCAGGCCGCCGGCCTCGACCGTCACGCGTGCCGACTGGCCCGGGGGGAAGTAGACGCCCAGCCGCCCGCTCTGCCCGTGGCGGCGCACGACCACCTTGGTGAACGGCGCCTTCGTGGCGTGGACGCCGGACGCCACGCGCGCCCGGCCGTGCGGCAGACTGATGGCGATGCCATTCGGTTCCGCCAGGCGGTACTGGACCATCCCGCGCGTCGAGCCCGCGAGCGGCACGAAGAGCGACCCGCCGTTGGTGGTGACTCGGGTCTCGATCCGGGGCCCGCTCGAGGCTGATGTGCCCACCGGCGTCGGCAACGACTCGAGCTGCACGATCTTGGGCTTGGGCCGCGCCGGCGTGCTGGTCACCACCGCCGGAGCAGGAGCAACCACGGGCGCCGACCCGGACCACAGCGAGTAGGCGGCGACGGCGAGCGTGGCCACCCCCAGCCAGGCGACGCCGAGGCGCATGACCGGCGTGGCGATCTTCCGGGCCTCGGGCAGAAACGGCGGCACCGGCAGGAGCGGCGGCAGCTCCGTCAAGAGCGGGTTCATCGTCTTCTGCGTAAGCTCCGTCTCGATGCTGGGCGACGCCGGTTCGGGCTTCGGCGGCGCGCTCACCACCGTGGTCTCCTCGATCTCGATCGTCCCCCGGGCGCTGGCGGCAAGAGGGGTGGCCACGATCAGCTGCAGACGCGGCACACCGTCCTCGGCCGACGGCTCCAGCGTGACCGCCTCCAGCTTGCCTTCCCGTTGCTCCTCGACCCCGCGGCGGACGAAGCTGACCTTCACGGGCGAGCCCAGGCGGAGGAACGGCAGGCGCGTCGTGACCCGCAGCCCCTCGTCGGCAATCACCGCGTGGCTCCGGATCGGTGAGCGCAACCCCTCGAACCAGACATCGACCATGGGCCGGTCGCTGTCCGCCGGTTCAATCACCTGGTTGAGCAACTCGGCCTGTCGATCGCTCAGGTCGAGAAACCTGATACCGGCGCCGGCCGGGGCCTGGCCGCCGTTCTTGGTCCCCTCGGCTACCTCGGGCGGGCGCATCCAGGCGACCTGCCCGCGCAGCGTGCAACGCTCGCCGCCCACCAGCATCCGGCAGACCACCTCGGTGCCGGTCTCGGGGATCTCCTTGCCCGTGATGTAGATGCCGCTGGCGCTCAGGTTCTGCACCCGGGCGACCACGCTGTGTTCATGACCGCGCGCGTGCAGCCGTACGCTGCCGTGATACACGACCCGCGGTTGCCGACGAAGTTCCGGCATCGGCCCACAGTGTAACTCAAGGACGCCGGGAGCCAACGTATCCCCACAATGGGGGCGGGGCGACGATGCGAAGGGGCTCGCCTGTGCGTGGATGTCGGATGCACACCTCCATTGCATGGAGGTGCAGCGCCCCCGCCGACGTGGCGCTCCCGTAGGTGTCGTCCCCGACCACCGGCGTCCCCAGGCTGGCGAGGTGCGCGCGCACCTGGTGCGGGCGGCCCTTGGCCAGGCGGGCCTCCACCAGCGACGTCGCCCCGCGCGCCTCGAGCAGCCGGATCTCGGTGCGGGCGGCGAGCGGCGACCGCCCGGCGTCGAGCCGCACCTTGCTCCCCCGCCGGCCGCTGCGCCCGATGGCCGCCGTCACCACCTCGTGATCCGGCGGCCGGCCGACCACCTCGGCCAGGTAGACCTTCTCGCAGTCATCCGCGGCGAGAGCCGCCCTCAAGGCGCGCCAGGCCGCGGCACTTCGCGCCGCCAGCAGCACGCCGCTGGTCCCGCCGTCGAGCCGGTGCGCAAGGCCGCCCTCGCGCGGATCGACCGAAGCCGCTGCGCACTCCGGATACCGTGCGGCCAGCGCACCCGCGGCAGTCGGGGCCTCGCCAGGCCGCAGCGGGTGCGACGGCATCCCGGCCGGCTTGGCGATGGCCACGATCTCCGCGTCCTCGTGCAGGACCTCGAGCGGCACCTCGGGACACGGCACCAGCACCGCCGCTTCGGCGGGAGCGGCCTCGACCACCTGCCCCGCCTGCAGGCGGGCTCCTTTCACCGCCTGCCGCCCGTCGACGCGCACCCGTCCATCGGCGATCACCCGCCGCGCCGCCGCTGCGCTGGGCACGACCTTGGCACGGGCCAAGAAGGCATCGAGGCGCAGCCCGGCGGAGGCCTCGTCGACGGTGATCCGCACCGACCGACTACTTCTTGCCGACCGGCTTCTTGACCGGAGCGGGCGGCGGCTTCTTGGCCATCACCGCCGCTGTCGCCTTGCCTGGCAGCGGTTTCGCCACCGGCTTGGCCGGCGGCCGCTTGGTGTGCGGCGCCGCCCGCCCGACGGTGATCTCGCGCGGCAGCTCCGGTGTCGGCGAATAGACGATGATCCGCTGCCCGTCGGTGAGATCGGCGGTGTACGACAGCCGGTTGACGCGCGCCAGATCCCCGGGCTGAAGGCCGTACCGCCGAGCGATCTTGGCCAGCGTGTCGCCGGCACGTGCGGTGTACTGCAGGCGGGTCTTGCCGCGCTTGGCGGTCTGCAGCTCCAGGAACTCCTCGGATCCCAGCGTCACCACCCGCACCTTCGTCGGATCGAGCAAGGCCACGCCGGCCCTGTCGAAATCCTTGCGCACGTAGAGCTGCAGCACCAGTTTCGGGTGCAGCTTCGCGTCCGGGTCCAGGTTGTTCCACTCGAGCAGCTGGTCGACCGAGGCGCGGAACACGCCGGCTATCTCGTCGAGCGAGTCGCCGTCACGCGTCCGGTAAAAGACCCGCTCGCGTCCCTCGTAGTTGAAGCTGCGCTCGGGCACGGCCACGAGAATCTCGTCGTCCTCTTGCGGCGTCGCCGCCTTCGACGCCGCCACCATCGCCGGCCGCGCCGGCACCACCACGGTGGTCCCCCCGCGCAGCTCGACGGTGTCCTTGATGCCGTTCAGCTTCTTCAGATCCTTCGTGGAGATCCCGCGCGCCTTCGCCAGCTCGTCGACCGACTCGCCGTACTTCAGCACCACGGTCTCCAGGCGGTCGCTCGACGTACGCGCCTTCTCCATCGCATCGGCGAAGGACGCGGCCGCGCCGACCGGCACGCGCACCATCCAGGTCCCACGGTCGGGCGGCGTCCGCCCCCGTATCAGCTCGGGGTTCAGCCCTTCGATCACTTCCTGCCGCGCCGCCGCCGCCCTGGCCACCGTCGCCAGCGTCGTCCCGGCCGGCACCTGCACCCGCTCGTACTCCCACGGCGGGTCGATGGCGATGTCACCGAACCCGAAGGTGTCCTTGTTGTGGCCGATGATGGCCACGGCCAGGATCTTCGGGACGTAGTGGGTGGTCTCCCAGGGCAGTCCCGCCTCGTGCTTACACAGCTCCCAGTAGTCGTTGGTGTTGTAGCGCGAGATCGCCCGCAGGATGCCACCGTAGCCGGCGTGATACGCCGCGAAGGCCAGATGCCAGTGACCGAAGCGGACGTGCAGGTCCTTGAGATAGCGCCCGGCCGCCTCGGCCGCCTTCTCGGGATCGCGGCGTGCGTCCACCCAGTGGCTGACCTCGAGGCCGTAGGCACGACCGACCTCGGGCATGAACTGCCAGATGCCGCCGGCCCCGACGCGCGACACCGCCCCTGGCTCGTACCCGCTCTCGATCATCGCCAGGTAGATGAGATCGCGAGGCACCCCGAGCCTGTCGAGGATCCGCGAGAAGGTCGACAGGAACCGCCCCTGCTTGCGCAGGAAGCTGCTCATGATGGCTCGGCCGCGCGGGTCCTTGCTGAAGTACTGCACCAGGCGGAGCACGTGAGGCTCCCAGCGCACGGGCACGTCTGGCAGGGTCAGCTGACCCAGCCACTCGGCGTTCGGCTGGGCGGGCAAGCGTGCCACCCGCCGGGTCGCCTCCGGACTGCGCAGCTCGGGCGGCAGGTCACCCGAACCGCCCCAGCGCCCCTCCAGCCCGGCGGGCAACGCCGCCCCGTCATCGACCGGCGGGGACACCTCGTCCCGTCCGCGCGAGAACGCCCCCTCCTGGAACCGGCGCAGCTCCCGGAGCTCGGCGCTCTCGACGAGCTGACTCTCCTCGACCGGCACCCCGCGCACCGCCCGCCGCTCGGCCGCGCTCTCCTCGACCACGGGGGCGGCCCGCAGCGTGGCCGGCGCCAGCGTCAGGATCAGGAGGGCGCGAGGCGCGAACGCCATGACCGCCGATCGTAGCGGATCGGGACGCGAGTCACAAAAAATCCCCGTAATCCGGGTGGTTCCGACCCGTACGGTCATTGCCGGCATGGGACCGGGGTGCTATAGATCGCCGCGGAGGATCCGAAATGGGCCTAGGAACTGGCGAGATCATTCTCATTTTTCTGGTGGTCATCGTGATCTTCGGATCCACCAAGCTGCCGCAGCTGGGGGATGGGCTGGGCAAGGCGATCAAGAACTTCAAGCGGTCGGTCTCGCCCGGTAACGAGATCGAGGTCTCCGCGAAGAAGCCCGAGCTGAAGGGCGAGGCGTCCGCCGAGGACAAGAGCGACAAGAGCGCCGCCAAGTAGCTGTCGGACGTCGTATGACGCTACGGTTCCACGCGCAGCGTCCGCCGTAATCAATAATCATTTCAAATGATTCCGCACCTCGCCTTGACGCGGCATACTATGCGCGTCAAGATCGACGGATGACGGTGCGCACGATCAAGCGGTACTCGAATCGAAAGCTCTACGACACCACGGACAGCCGGTACGTCACTCTGCAGCAGATAGCTGGGCTGATTCGCAACGGCGACGAGATCCGGGTCATCGACAAGACGACCCAGCAGGACCTGACGGCCGCCACCATGGCGCAGATCATCTTCGAGGAAGAGAAGCGCGGGCCCCGGCTGCCGGTGGAAGGCCTGCGTCGGATCATCCGTAACGGCCTGCCCGTGGCATAGCGCGTCCCCACAACCCTTTCCCCAGCCCCGCCCGGGTTCGCCTCAGCGGGGATTTTTTTCTCAAAAATCGAAGCCTGCGCTGAGCGACAGGCCGGTCTGGGCGCCGCTTCCGTCGCGGGCGCCGGGCTGCCGACGTTCGTCGCGGCTGCGGCCCGGGGGGACGTACTCGTACTGCGCGACCAGGAAGACGGTGCCGAACTTCAGCTTCGCCCCGCCGAAAAAGCGATGGCGGGTGATCACGTCCTGCGCCTCGAACGTGAAGTTCGCGCGCAGGTCGTTCGCCGTCCCGCGCTGCGACTCGGAGCAGTAGTCCCCCAGCGGCTGACCGGCGGCGGCCGTGCGGACCAGGTGGGCGTCACAGGATGGGGTGGTGTCGAACGGGCTGGCGGTGGCGCTGATCCAGAGGAAGCTCCAGCCTCCGAATGGCTCGAGACGGGCGGTCCTGAGGAGGCCGAACCCCTTGGACAGGATGATGTCCAGGCCGGTGACGGTCATCTTCACCTGATCGGACCCGGTGAGGTACGAGGCCGACCCGCGGACGGCGACCGAGGGGAGCGGCCAATCATGGAACCCCTCGTGCAGCGCAAACTTGGCGTAGCCCTGCCACGCGATCATCTGCGAGTCGAGCAGGTGGACGACGCCCGCGCCGACCTCGAACGCCGGCAGCGGGATCCACAGCCCCTTGCGCACGAACGCCCCCACCGTCGTCAGCGAGTCGCTCGGCCGATCGGGCGCGCCCTGGGTGGCCTTCCAGAACGGTTCCTTCGCAGAAATGCTGGTGGTGCCGATCTCGGCCGACAGCTGGAAGCCGGCGTAGCCCAGGGTCTCGGCGGGCACCATGAGACGCGGCGCCATCACGACGCCCAGCTCCGACATCAGGCTGCGAAAACGCGAGTTGGCGTCGTCGTCGGGCACCACGTCATCGATCAGGCCCGAGCTTGCGCGGCGCACCCAGGTGCACTCGGGGACGGGGCCGTTCAGCGTGCCCGCGGCCGGCGTGCGCGCGTCGCACAAATTCAGCAGGTCGAGGTCGTTGCTGCCCGCAGCGGCCGGAGCGGCCGACATCCACATTGCCACCAGCGGGGACGCGAGCAACCACCGCGCGGAAACGTCCATCGCCTGCCACGCTAAGGTCCCGCCGCAAACGGTGTCAAGGAAGCGTGCTAGGTTCCGCGCCCGTGACCGGGTTCGTGATCGGCGTGCTGGCGGCGGGGCTGCTGGCCCTGGGGACGGGCGCGCTGCTGTTCGCGGCGTTCCGTTTCGAGCGCTTCGTCGGCGTTCGCTACCTCGAGCGGGCGCAGCCTTCGCGGGCGGTCAGGCTCGGCCTGCCCGTCGCCCTGGCTGCCACCGCCGCCGGCATCGGGCTGTTCTTCGCCACGCGCGGCGAGGCGCGGTTCCTGCAAACGGTGGGCATCGTGGCCTCGCTGGCCGGCGTGCTGGTCGTGATGACGTTCGTCCTTTTGCGCATGTTCTCGGTGTTCACCACGGTTTCCACGATGGGCGTCGTCCTGGGCGTGGCGTCGCTGGTCGTGGTGATGGCGGTGACCAGCGGCTTCGAGCGTGAGTTCCAGGACAAGGTGCTGGCCGTGAACGCCCACCTGATCGTCACCGAGTACGGCATCGAGCGGGACATGGGCCAGGCCGAGAAGTGGGCCGACGAGTCGATGAAGAAGCTGGTCGGCACCCCGGGCCTCGAGCGGATGGCGAAGTTCAGCTTCTCGGCGGGCGAGGTGATGATCGGGCGGGTCGGCGCCAACCTCAAGGGCGTGGATCAGGCGGACGGCGCGCCCGAGCTGCGGCGGGCGACGCTGAGCGGGAGCGTCGACGGCTTGTGGAAGCCCGCTACCTGCCCGGGCGTCGAGTCCGTGCCCGGGCGGATCATGCTGGGCGTCGAGCTACAGCGGCAGCTGAGGGCCAAGGTGGGCGACTGCGTCTCGGTGCTGGTGCCGTTCGCAGGGCACAAGGTGGACGCAGCGCCCGAGTCCTTTCCGTTCAAGGTGGTCGGCACCTACCAGCTGAACTTCAACGAGTACGACGCGCGCCTCGCCTTCATCAGCCTGGAAGACGCGCACCGGCTGGGAAACGCGCGCCAGTCCATCTTCGGCATCGAGCTGCGTTTCGCCGACCCGATGGTGGCGATGAAGATGCAGGAGGAGATCGAGAGGCGCCTCGGCCCCGACCCGCGGATCATCGACTGGAAGACCCTGAACCACAACCTGTTCATGGCGCTCACCATGCAGAAGTTGATCATCGCGCTCGTGCTCGGCTTCATCATCGTGGTGGCGGCGTTCAACATCGTCGCCTCGCTGATGCTGATCGTGCTGTCCAAGGTGCGCGAGATCGCGATCCTCAGCTCGATGGGGGCACGGGGGCTTTCGCTCTTGCGGATCTTCCTCGTGGCCGGGAGCTTCGTGGGCTTCGTGGGCACCGGCCTCGGGATCGTTTACGGCCTGACGGTGTGCGGGCTGGCCTGGCTCTACGGCTACCCGCTGGATCCCAAGGTGTACCTGATCGCGCGCCTGCCGGTGGAGATCTCGGCGCGCGAGCTGCTGTTCGTTGCCGCGGCCACGCAGCTCATCTGCTTCGTGGCGACGCTGTATCCGGCGGCGCGGGCGGCCCGGCTGAAGATCGTGGATGGTCTGCGGTACAGCTAGCCTAGGAGCGTCGCTGATCATCCTCCTCGGGGCGGCCGGGAGCGAAACCTCATCCGGCGCTCGGCCCATTCTCGGGCGAACCTCCGCGCAACCGGCCATGGCTCTTGGAGATAGCGTCGCCACGTGCGACGCGGTTGTGTGACCAGGCGGAACAACCATTCGAGGCCCATCGGCCCCATCCAACGAGGCGGCAGGGGCAGGGCCCCGGTCACGAGTTCCATGACGGCCCCAACGTTGATGATGACGTTCGCCTCCAGTCGATCCACGTTGTCGACAATCCAGTGCTCCTGGCGTGGCATGCCCATGCCAACGAGCAGAAGGTTCGGGCGGTACGCCGCCAATCGCGCCAGCAGCGCCTCGTTCTCATCACTGCTCGGAGCGACGTCGAAAAAGCCATTTTCGGTGAGCACCTGCAGACCCGGGTAGTCACGCGCCAGGATCTCCATGGCACGCGTGCTCACCTCCTGTGGCCCACCGAGGATGAAGACCCGCCAGCCGTGCCGAACCGCCATGGTCAAGAGCGGGTCGAGCCAATCGACCAGGGTGATCCGGTGCTCGCGCCGTAGCGGCAGACCGAGCAGCCGCCCAAGAGCGACGATGGGCATCCCATCGATGTAGACGTATCGCGCGCATTCGTAGAAAGCCCGCATCTTCGGGTCGTGATCGCTCAGGTAGAGACTGTGCATGTTGTGATGCGCGACGACCAGTTTGGTTCCCTTGTCGATCGCAGGGGCGATCACCTCGTTCAGTAGGTCGTGATGGGTCAGAGCGTTCACGCGAATGCCGAGCAGGCGATGTTCGGGAAATTCACGGCGCTCCGGGCGCTCCCCCAGGGCGATGAGCAGCATTCGATCGACGATGAGATCGGCATCCCGTTCGCCATCCGGTGCATCGAAATGGATCAATGTCTGGACGTGCAGTGGCTCGGCGGGGATGCCGTCCGACCAGTCAGCAACGAAGACATACCGCGGTGGCACCAGCCCGAGAAACATGTGCGCCAACTCGTTTCGGTGCTCCACCAGGCACAGTTGCCCCGGGAAGCACCCGGCGCGCTTTTTCAAGCGAGCCCTGAGCACGCCCGAGCGCGACAGGACGGCATAGGTCACTGGTTTCGACGCCCGCGCCCGCCAGCCGGCGAGTGGCAGCTCGAGTCGCCAGGCGTGTCGGGGCGGCTGGTTCCTGCCATCGCTTCCTGCCGGCCGCCACATGGGACCGACGTAGCCCGCATTTTGAAATGCGCGCAGGGAGCCGTGGTTGTCGGGAAGCGCATAAGCGACGAGGCATTCGATTCGGTCGTCCGCAAGGGCGATCGTCCTCAGTTCCTCGAGACCGCGGCGCGCGACGTCCAGGCCACGCCACTGGGGCAGCAGGGCGATGCTGACCGACGCAGCTTCAGCTTCGTCGACGTCCAGACGACAGAACCCCACGCCCTGACCATCCGCTTCGACGATGTAGAGGTGCGGGGTCGGCGTGGCCAGGCGCCGCGCGAACCATATCTCGTGCGCCGAGACGTCGAGGGGAGCGCTGTCGAACGAGGCGGCACGCACATCGGGGCCGCTGCGGATATCGAATACGAGCCTGGCGTCGCGTGCCCCTGCGCGACGGAGGGCGACTGTGTCCGGCTTCGCCTTCAATTCACTCCACCACCGACCAGTCTATGGGCGCGCCCCGCTTCAGATCCCGTGCGGCAGGGCGGCCGAGGAACGAGGCCCGGTACCGAGGCGGCAATCCGATCGCCGGTCGGAGAATCGCGAGGTGCTCCTCCGTGAACAGTTCGCCCTTCCGGATGTCCCTGGCCAGCACAAGGGAACGACGGAATCTTTGGCTCCGCAGCTGCTCGGTCCCGATCTCATAGGTCACTGTACCGAGCGCCGCATGGGCATGGGCGAGCCCCCTGCACAGGTCCGCCAACTCGGCTGGCTCAGCCGAAAAAGCAGCGTCCGGTCCCCCGTCGGCGCGCGAGAGGGTGATGTGCTTTTCGATCATGCACGCGCCGATGGCCACCGAGGCTATGGCGACCGCGTTGCCAACCGTATGGTCGGAGAGGCCGACCGGAACGTCGAATGTCGCGCCGAGATCGGAGATCGTACGCAGGTTCATCTCGCTGGGCGGGGCGGGATAGGCGCTCGTGCACTTGAGGAGAATGATCTCTTCCGCGCCGGCGTCGCGAGCTGTCGCCACCGCATCCGTGATCTCGGCCAGCGACGCCAGTCCGGTCGAAATGACCAGCGGCTTGCCTGTCTGCGCCGCGCGGCGGATGAGCGGAAGATGAACGATCTCGAACGACGCGATCTTGTAAGCAGGAGCGCCCAGTTCCTCGAGTAGGTCGACCGCGTCGTCGGAAAAAGGTGAGCTGAAGACAGGGAGCCCGATCTCCGCTCCTCGCTTGAACAAGGGGGCGTGCCATTCCCAGGGCGTCTGCGCCTCCGCGTAGAGGTCATACAGCTTGCGGCCGTCCCACAAGGTGCCGCCGCCCACGAGAAACGCCGGATCGGAGCCGGCGTCCAGTGTCATGTCCTCGGGACGGTACGTCTGCAGTTTCAGGGCGTGGGCGCCCGCGTTTTTCGCCGCCTCCAGAATTGCCATCGCGCGTTCGAGGCGGCCCCCATGATTCGCCGACATCTCGGCGACGACGAAGGGCGGATGCCCGGGGCCGATCTTGCGACCGCCGATCTCGACCTCACGCATCGGAGTTTTCGATAGCTCGAAATCTCGGGCCGCGCAACGCCCCATGGGACTCAGCGTCGATAATGGCCGAGAACCTTTCGCAGCGCGTTCATGACGTCGTCGACGTCCCGGTCTTCCATCCTGGCGAACAGCGGCAGGGTGAGAAGGCGCTCGTAGGCGCGCTCTGCCCCGGGGCAGAGCCCCGGCTTCGTCCCCAGGTTCTCGCGATAGTACGGCTGGAGATGAATCGGCAGATAGTGAACGTTGCAACGGATGCCCTCGGCGAACATCGCGCGCATCACGACGTCGCGCGAGACGCTCAGGCGATCGAGATCCAGCTGAACGACGAAGAGGTGCCAGGCTGACCGCGATCCGGAACGTGGGCGAATCGCTTGTACCCCTTCCACACCTCGCAGCGCTTCCTCGTAGCGGCTCACCAGCGCCTCGCGCCTTTGCAGAAACTGCTCCGCCTTGCCCAGTTGCGACAATGCGAGCGCGCAGTGGATGTCCGACAGTCGATAGTTGTAGCCGAGGGCGACCATGTCGTACCGGTGCTGGCCGCCACGCTCGCGCTCTGCCGCCTCCGTCGTGATGCCATGGTTCCGGAAAATGCTGAGGCGGCGAGCGACGACGTCATCGTCGGTTGTCACGAGCCCACCTTCTCCCGCTGCGATCGGCTTCACCGCGTGGAGCGAGAAAACCGTCGAGTCGGCGAGCGATCCCACCCGCTCACCGGTGTCCGTGGTGGCGCCAGGAGCATGGCAGGCGTCCTCGATGAAACGGAGTCCGTGCGCCCGCGCAAAGGCGTGGAGAAGGCCGTGGGCAACGGGATGGCCCGCATAGTCGACGGCGATGATGGCCCGCGTTCGTGGTGTCAGACGGCGGCTCGCGTCTTCGAGATCGATGGACAGGGAGTCGGGGACGACATCCGTGAACACCGGTTTGGCACCGACGTACAGGGCTGCATTCGCGGTGGCGACGAACGAGATCGTCGGAACGAGCACCTCGTCTCCCGGGTCCAGGACGGCGGCGGATAACGCCGCATGCAGCGCAGCGGTTCCCGATGACATCGCGATGGCGTGGCGGGCGCCGACGTAGGTGGCGAAGGCTCGTTCCAGTTCCGCCACCTTGGGTCCCGTCGTCAGCAGATCGCCTTCGAGGACGTCCAGTACGGCGCGTCGATCATCGTCTCCGATCCACGGACGTGCATATCCGAGTGGGGTCTCGCGGACCGCGGGGCCCCCGTCGACGGCCAAACGATCTCGTCCACTCACCGCCCCATGATACGTGAGATCGGGTCGCGTCGGCCGCATGGTACCCTGGACAAGCAAGGCTTGAGCCTCAGTGCTCTTCAACTCGCTCGAGTTCCTGTTGTTGTTCCTTCCGGCGTCGCTCATCGCCGCGTGGACGTTGCGGCGCACGGGCCTTCTCGTCCATCTATGCCTTGCGAGCGCCGTTTTCTACGCCTTGGCCGGACATGTGTGGTTCCTGGCGCCGATGTTGTTCACCGCCACTCTCGACTGGTGGGTGGCTCTTCGGATGGAGGCCACGACGAGTTCGTGGGGGCGACGCGCTTACTTGCTGGCCTCGTTGACGGCCAATCTCGGCCTTCTGGCGTTCTTCAAGTACGTGCCTTTGATTGCGAGGACAGGGCGCGAACTGGCGACCACGCTGGGTTTGGCCGTCGATCTGGCGGTTCCGCCCGCCTTCGCCTGGGTGATCCTCCCGGCAGGGATCTCGTTCTATACGTTCCAGACCATCAGCTACATCGTCGACGTGTACCGCCGCCACGGACGCGCGCAGCGGGACTACTTCGCCTACCTGGCGTTCGTGACGTTCTTTCCCCATCTGGTGGCCGGGCCGCTGACTCGACACGATCAGCTCATCCCCCAGCTGCTCGCCGTTGCTCGCGACGGCATTCACCGTCACCGTCGATTTGCGGCAGGGATCTATCTGTTCTCCGTCGGTCTGGCGAAAAAAGTTCTACTCGCCGATCGGATTGCTGATTTTTCCGACCCCCTCATCGCCCGTGTCGGTGACCTCGGAGCCGTGGAAGCGTGGATGGCGCTTCTGGGTTACGCCCTGCAGATCTACTTCGATTTCAGCGGTTACTCGGACATGGCGGTGGGATTGGGGCGGCTCTTCGGCATCGAGCTGCCTCAGAACTTCGACAGCCCGTACCAGAGCCACAGTCCGCAGGACTTCTGGCGACGCTGGCACATCTCGCTCAGCCGCTGGCTACGCGACTACTTGTACGTTTCCCTCGGCGGCAACCGCTGTGAGCCGACGCGAGCGCGCCTGAACCTGATCGTCACCATGTTCCTCGGGGGCCTGTGGCACGGCGCTAGCTGGACCTTCGCGGTCTGGGGTCTCTACCACGGCGGTCTGCTGGCCGTTCATGCCGCCACCGCGCCACGCTGGGGTCGCCTGCCGGTCAGTGTTCAACGTGCTCTGACGTTTCTTCTGGTCACGCTGGGCTGGGTACTCTTTCGCGCGCCGGACTTCGGCACTGCCATGGAGTGGTATGCGGCGCTGTTGGGCGTACGAGGCCTTGGCTCGATCGTCGTTTCGCATGCCTTCGTCATCCTGATCCTCCTCGGTCTTGGCATCGCCACGTTCGGCCGCAACACCTCGCAGATCGACTTCGAGGCCGCTTCTCCCGTGCAGGCCGCGGCAATGGGGCTGGTCTTTGCAGCGGCGCTCTTGTGGATGACCCACTCATCACGTTTCTTGTACTTCCAGTTCTGATGCCCATGCGCCGCGAAGCAACTGCTCTGGTCGTGTTCATCGGCGTCACGGTCTTGGTCGTGGGCGCCATCGCCTGCCTGAACACGGTCATCGACCCCTCGGGCGTATCGTCGGGTACGACCGTACGCCGGCTCGCCAGCCGGCAGTCTTCGGCCGCCTTGATCGTGTCTCCGGTAGCGTTCGATCAACGCATGTGGCTCAAAGGGCGGCTGGAGGCTCTGGCAAGCGAACGGCGTTGCCCGGACCTGCTGGTCGTCGGCAGCAGCACCATAGGCATGATCTCGCGAGAGCTGGCCCTCGATCCCGGGTTGCTGAATGGATTCGTGGCAGGACCGACGGTGGAGGATCTAGAAGCCATCTCGGTGCTCCTCGAGCGCTCGCATTGTCGCCCCGCCCGGATCGTCATCGGTATCGACCCATGGTTCGCCAACGCCCGGATGGCCGATGAGCGGTGGCGCAGCCTGATGTCCGAGGTGCGCATCTATCATGGTGCGACCGCACTCGAAGAGCTTGTCGACGAGATTCAGCTTGGCTGGCAACTCGTGAAGGAACGCTTGAACTTCGCGACCACCCGCCAGTCGCTGGCGGGTCTGCTTCGTGAAGGAAAAGGACCTCTGTGGAGGAGGCCGCGCCTTTCCTCTGCGCCCCTGAAGGAAATCTGCCGCGAGTTGGGTGCCGATCCCTACCTACGGGCCCAGGATGGGCATTTCCTCCAATGCCCCCAGAGCGAGCTGGCCGCGCGGGCCGTCCGACATGTTGCGGCGACGTACGTCGACCGAGACTTCCACGGCATGCGTTCATGGAAGGAGGTGGACGTCTCGAGACTGGCGCGTCTCGAGGCCGTGCTGGAGTCGCTGAAAGGTCGGACCAGGTCGCTGGTCGTGTTCGCGCCGCCCTATCACCCGGTGACCTACGAACGTTTGGTGGGTACTCCGTCCATTCGGACGAATCTGGAGCAGTTCGATGCGGCCCTCACGGTCATCGGGCGACGCCTCGGCATTCGCTACGTCAACCTACGGGATCCCGCGCGTCCGGGGTGCCAGGAAGAGGAGTTCGCAGACAGCCATCACGCGCGGCCGGCTTGTGCGCGTCGATGGGCCGCTTTTCTGGCGGATGACCAAACCGGCCCGTGATCGTCAGCGTGGCCCGGTTTCTGAGCACCAACGCTGTCGCTCGACGCGAAAGTAGAGCGTCTCTCCTTGCTCGCCGACGAACAGACAAGGGCCGCGGCGGACGAGGGTCATCCCGTGCTTGGCGAAGATGCGGAGCATGGGCGTGTTCCGGGCATCCGTGCCCGCCGTGATCGCCTCCATGGCACGATGAACGAACAGATGCTCCATCAGTAAACCCCAGGCTTCGGCACCGATGCCGCGGCCCGGCCGCGCCACCAGGATCCCGAGATCGGCCGAGCGATTTTCTTCGTCGATGTATGCGGTGATGGTCCCGACCAACTCGCGCGACGTTCGATCGAGGATCGCCAACAACAGATGGGGCGTGCCATCGAACGAAGCCAGGTACTGCCGACAACTCTCGGTGGTGTGCAACCGCGTCTTCTGGGTCGAATACCGCATCAGATCACGGTCGTTCAGCCAAGCGGTGTAGCTGGGCTGGATCAGGTTCTGATTCATCCGCACCAGCAGGACGGTTGGCCCCGAAATCTCGTCCGGCGAGGCCATCATCACCACGTCGACAATCCTGCCACGAGCCCGCGCGGAAGGCAGCCGAAGCTGGTGGTGATAAGATCGATCGCTGCGCATGGCCAAAGTGGTCGCCACGATCGAAGCTCGCATGGGATCGAGCCGGCTGCCTGGAAAGGTCCTGAAAGTGGCTGCCGGCACCCCGCTGCTGGCGCTGATGGTCGAGCGCGTACGCCGGAGCCGTTACGTGGACGAAGTCGTCGTCGCGACCACCACCATGCCCGGCGACGACGCCATCGCCGAACTCTGTCAGCGCCTCGGGATCCGTGCCTTTCGTGGCTCTGAGGACGACGTGCTCGGGCGGGTGGTGGAAGCCGGACGCTCTGCGGGCGCCGAAACAAGCGTGCTGCTGACGGGCGACTGCCCCTTGATCGATCCCGTGATCGTGGATCACGTCGTCTGCGCCTTCCTCGAAGCATCACCCCATGTGCAGTACGCGAGCAACGTCGAGGTCCGGTCATACCCGGACGGGCTCGACGTGCAGGTCCTTGCGTGGACGACGCTGGAGGAATCATCGCGGCTGGCGCACGAGCGGCCATTCCGCGAGCATGTCGGCTGGTACATCCGTCGCCACCCGGAACGATACCGTCGCATCGACGTGGTGGCGCCTGCAGGCCTGGCGAACGCATCGCTACGTCTGACCCTCGACTCGGACGAGGATTACCGCCGTATCTGCCGGGTGTTCGAGGCTCTCTACCCGACGAAAGAGGATTTTTCGCTCGTCGACGTGTTGAAGCTGCTTGCCGAAGGAGAGAGCAGTCAACGCCCATGACGGAGGTCTCGGTCGGCATCGTCGGGCTGGGCAGGATTGGCCTCTCGTTCGGCGTTGGCCCAGATGGTGATCCTCTCTGCCACGCCGAGGCATACGCGGCCGTGGGAGCGCGTGTCTCCTGGGGTCTCGATCCGGATCCGGAGCGCCGTGCCGCCTTCAGTCGCCGGTTCCCGGGCGCCAGCGCTTTTGCGGATGCTTCCCAGGTTTCCGGCGGTATCCGGACCGACGTGGTGTCTGTCTGCAGCCCGACGCCCCACCACTTGGCGGGCGTGGACATCGCCTGCCGTGTGTCGGCCAGAGTCATCGTTTGCGAAAAGCCGATCGCCCCCACCGTCGTGGAGTCGCGGCAGGTCGTCGAGCGTTGCCGCGCAGAGAGCCGTTTGCTGGTGGTGAATTACACCCGTCGCTTCACGTCCATGCTGGCGTCACTCGTGGCGCAGACCGATGCCGATGGCCTGCTGACCGGCCCCGTCCAGGGGTTCATACGATACAACGGGGATCTGGCGCACAACGGAACACACTGGATCGACCTGGTGCGGGCGATGTTCGGGGACGTGCAGGCGGTCCGCGCTCTCGGGGCGGTCGTGCCTGGTACTCCACCCGTCGTGGAGATGATTTTTTCCGCAGGACGCCGGGTCGTGCTGACGGCGGTGAGCGCGGCGCCCTATGACGTCGGCGAGGGAGAATTTTTTTCCACCCGTGGAGTCGTTCGATTCTCCGACGGCGGTGCGCTGGTGATCGCCGCCGCCTCCGTCGAAAGCGCGACATGGAAGGGGTATCGGGGGATCGGGCCGTCCCGGACCCTGGTATCCGATGGTCTGAAGGGGCACATGCTGGATCTTGCCCGCCATGCGGTCGGGCTCGCGCGCACGGGGGGAACGCCCCGCTGCACCGGCGAGGACGGGATCGAGGCGCTGTGCGCGGTGGAGGAGGTCTTGCGGCCGTGAGCCTGACCCATCGTCCCGCCCTGCTCGGTGGTCCGAAGGCGTTCCCGGATGCTTTGCCTTCGTACCGGAGCACCGGCAGCCGGGAGACAGACGCCGTGCTGCAGGTGATGAACACGGGCGTGCTGTCCGATTTCGTCGGAGGCCCGGGCCCCTCGTTCGACGGGGGAGCTCGCGTTCGAGACCTGGACCAGAGCTGGGCGGCGTATTTCGACGTGGGCCACGCCGTCAGTGTGAACTCGGCAACGAGTGGTCTTCATGCGGCGCTGGTGGCTAGCGGAGCCGGTCCGGGCGATGAGGTGATCGTTCCTCCTCTGACGATGTCGGCGACTGCCACCGCCATCGTCATGGCGGGCGGATGCCCGGTCTTCGTCGACGTGGAAGAAGATACCGGCTGTCTGGATCCGGCGCGGGTGGAGGCGGCCATCGGCCCGCGCACCAAGGCTGTCATCGTGGTCAACCTGTTCGGTGGGCCCGCCAAGCTGTCCCGGCTGCGCCGCCTGGCGGACGCCCACGGGCTGATCCTCATCGAGGACAATGCTCAGGGGCCCGGGGGGCGGCACGAGGGCCGGCCGCTGGGGACCATCGGGCACCTTGGCGTCTTCAGCCTCAACTGTCACAAGACAATCCAGTGCGGCGAGGGGGGGGTGGTGGTCACCAGCGACCCGCGCCTCGCCCGCCGCATCCGCCTCGTACGAAACCACGGCGAGAACCTGATCGAGCCAGAATCCTGGAGCGAGGACGCGGATGTCGTCGGCTGCAACTACCGCCTGACGGAACTCCAGGCAGCCATAGCCTCGGTGCAACTCGATCGGCTGGAGGAACTGACGGAGCCCCGGATCGCCATCGCCGACAAACTGACCTCGAGGCTGGGCCGCTTCTCCTGCCTACGCACGCCGCAAGTTGCGGCCGGTGACCGGCACGTTTACTACGTTTACCCGATCTGGTTCTCGGCGGTGACCGCGGGGATGCCCAAGGACAAGTTCGTCCGCGCTCTCGCCGCAGAGGGTGCCCCCGTCGTCGGTCGGTATGTCCGCCCGCTCTATCACCTGCCCCTCATGCGCCGGCTGCAGGCCCGGGGCCTGGCCGCCGTCCGCGAACCGGGCGGCGTTTGCGAAGTCGCCGAGCGGACGTGGAGCGACACACTCTTCTACACGACGTTGATTCAGGTGCCCGGGGGGAGCGAACTGGTCGGCGCATTCGAGGAGGCAACGGAGAAGGTGCTGCAACACGCCGAGGAGATCGCGGCACTGTGACCGCCGTGCTGGCCGTCGCCCACGATCCGGGAGGTGCGAGCGCCGTTGCCTGCACGGTACGCGAACTCCGTCGCCGCGGCATGGACGTGCTGGCGCTGGCGAAGGGGCCGGCCGAGGCGCAGTTTCGCCGGCTCGGCGTGGAGCACGTCCCGTGGGCTCCAGCCTTTTCCGGTGGCCGTCGCTGGGATCTGTTGTTGACGGGCACCTCCCAGGTCGATCCCGTCGAGCTCGACAGCCTCGATGTGGCCCGGAGAGCCGGCACTCCGTCCGTCGCCCTCGTCGACTACTGGGCGAACTACCGTTGCCGGTTCCTGCGCCCGGATCGGTCGTTCGTCCTCCCCGATCAGATAGTAGCCATCGACGATCTATGCCGCCAGGAGATGGAGGCAGACGGACTTCCGCCCGACCGCATTCACGTGCTCGGCCAGCCATACTTCGGCTTGCTCGTGGAGTCGGCGCTCCCCGCGCGCCGCACCAAGGAACCCGCGGCTCGGATCTTGTTCGCCTCGGACGCAGAGCCCGAGACCCAACCAGCGCTGGCGATCTTGCTGCGGGTATTGGCGTCATGGTCGCGGCCCGCGGAGATCCTTCTACGTTTCCATCCTCGAGAGACCGAGCGGAGGGATCGTGAGAGTCTGCTGGCGGGCGCCGGTGTTCCATGGCGCATCGACGAAGCGCTCGATCCGCTGGAAAGCGCCCGAGCGGTCGATGTGGTCGTCGGTGCCTCCTCCTCGATGCTCATCGAATGCTCACTGAGCGGCATCCCCACCGCGGGGTTTGCAGCGAGGATCCCGGCCTTTCGCCATCACCGCCTGGTCGTGTCGGTGAACGATGTCGACGAGCTCGAGGCTTTCCTGCGCAGTCCCTTGGCAAGTCGTCCCAGCGCTGATTTCCTCGCCCAGCAGGTGGGGGCTGCCACGCGCGTCGCAGACCTGTGCGCATCCGTCGCCGGGAGGTCATCGACGTGAGCCTCGCGGAGATCTATGCCAAGGTCCGTCGGCATAGGGAGCGGTGGAGCGCGGGGACAGCGCCCACCGTCCCGTCTCTCGTCGTCCGGCAACTGACGTGGCGAACAAACCAGCGGATGAACGATCTCGCGCGTATTTGCGCCAGTCGGTTATGGCCAACCCGGCACGACGAGCTTCCCTCCATGCTGTCTCACGACGGCGGCGCCCTGGCTGAACGCGCCTTCGTCGCGATCGAGCGTCAGGGATTTCACGTTCTCGACTCCTTCCTCCCGCCTGCGCTCTGCGCCGACCTGATGGCGTTCGCTCGATCCAGCCCGTCGATCCCCAGGACGGAGGATCGGGTGGCCTTTCCTGTCGCATTCGACGCTGCTTCTCTCGATCACGCCACGTACACCCTGGACACATCCCAACTGATGAGCACCCCAGCCGCGCAGCGTCTGGTCAGCGACCCGCTCTGGCTGGGGATCGCGCAGCGCTACTTGCGTTGCGAGCCGGTGCTCGACCACGTCGTCATGTGGTGGAGTACTTCGGCTCTTCAACGAGCGTCATCGACCGCCGCGCAGCTTTATCACATGGACATGGACTTGATCAGATTCCTGAACTTCTTCGTCTATCTGACCGACGTCACCAGTGATACCGGCCCACACTGTTACGTGGCCGGATCTCACCGCCGCAAGCCGCCGGCGCTCCTCCAAGACAGACGCTTCGGAGATCGTGAGCTGGAACAGCACTATCCGAACGAGGCGTTCCGGGAGTTGATTGGGCCACGGGGCACGGTCGTCATGGCGGACACGCTGGGCTTCCACAAAGGCAAGCCGCCGGTTCGCGGTCATCGGCTGGTCTTTCAGTTCGTGTTCACCATCAGCCGTTGGGGAAACTCGACGCCAGACGTGATCCTCCGTGCTCCACTGGCTCCCCAATTCGCCGAGATGATGCGGCGCCATCCTCGGACCTACAGCGCGTTCCGGTTGGCGGCGTGAGAGGAGCATCTCGTCATGAGGGTCAGGAACCCCGCGGCGACTGCCTCGATGTTCTCGTCCGCCAGAACGGCGGGAGCCAGAAGAGGGCTGTCGACCGATCCTGGGAATGACTGTCCGATGACCCCGGCGAGGAACTCGCGGATCTTGTCCTGGTCCTGTACGAACGGCCGGTCGAGCAGATCGCCGAGGCGGTCTCCGTAGGGGTTGAAGCCATTTTGCTGCAGCAGCGGACCGAAGAACATGGGCGCTACCGTCGCTGCTCGCAGCCCGAGCAACGCCGCCTCGTAGGCCACCGTGCCGGTGATCGTCACGACCAGGGACGATGCCTCCATCATCTTGAACGTGTCCACGCCGGCATCGACCAGGCGGACGGCTGGGATCTTCTTCATCTGGCGCAGATAGGAGTAGGTCCTATCGCCCAGGCCTGCCGGGTGCTCCTTGACGTAAAGATCGTGCGTCGCCGGAAGCGACCGCGCGAGGGCGGCGACCAGCTCGATCTGGTTGCAAAAGTACGAGCCTGCGACGTCGATGGACGCCTCTGGCTGTTTGTGCAGCGCATAGAGCACGAACGGGCGCTCGGGTGGCCACGGAGGCACGGTGAACGGGCGGGTCATCCGATGAACGAGAGCGTTCACCACCTCGGCAACACGCTGCTTGATGAGCCACGGCGGCGAGAAGTGCGTCTGGTCGTGAGGATCCGTCAGGCTGAGCCGCACGTGTTTCATGAGTTTGCGCGGCCAGTCCGTGTGCGGCGTGGGAGGCTTTGCGTACTTGACGAAGTATTCCGGCCGCGGCTTTCGCCGCCGGAAGTCTTCGTGGAAGGCGCTGGCCTGACGCCGATGCTCCTCGGTCACGTCTTGCAAGATCGCGAGTTCGGCTTGCTGATGGCCACGGAAGAACGCCACCCGTCCGGACGGGATGCGGACGACGTCGGGTACCAGCATCTCTATCCCGAGAGCGCGGCATGACATGCCGGTGAGGAGCTCGGTTGCGAAGGTCTGTTCGCCGAACACCAGGGTGATCCCACGGTCAACCAGGAAAGCCTGTATCGCCCGCGCAGCGACGGCCAGGTAATGGCGGGCCCGGTCGTCGGGCCGGTCGCGGAGGATTCGATCCATCAGGATGACGTCGTTGATGCGCAGACCCGAACCCGCCTCGAGGGCGGCGAGCTCCTGCCGATCACGCGCCGAGGGCGCACCCCGGAGCCACTCGGGCGCGTGGCTGGTAAGGTCGAGGACTTGGGCCGGGGGCGAGCCGTTGGCGACGACCCAGCTCGCCCAGTGATGGCTGGGCGAGATCCAGAAAACGCGATGACGGGCAGCTTCGAGTTGACGGCCGATCTTGTGGAAGAAGATCGTCTTCTCGTAGTTAGGGATGAAGGCGACGTTCACGGTTCTCAGTTGCGCTGTCGAAACACGGGCTTTGTCGCGGGGCCAAGAAGCAGTCCATCCGTCGACCGACGCTCGATCGCCCTCGCACAGATGGAGTATGCAGCGTCGACCACCTCGATCGTGAGGTCCAGTTCCGCCTTGCCCAGGCGGTAGCTGGGGCACACCCAGGGCATGAACACGCCGCGCGCCATCGTCTCCTGGAGGAAGAGCGTTCGTAGTGCCAGCCAAGGCTCGCGCGCGTGGTCGCGAAACGTGAGCACCGGGCGGCAGGCGAAGTCACTCTGAACTTGAACGAAGTCGCCGATGCCGTGGCGATTCGCACTGACGGTCATTCCATCCATGAGCGCCTGTCCGGTGCGGTGCAGGGAACCGATGACGTCGTGGTGGCGATAGAACGCGACGGTTGCCACCACCGCCGCCAGCGCGGATCGCTCGGGGCCGTTCGTCGTGGACAGGAAAAACACCCGGTCGTCGCCGTGGTGGATGCCTCCTCGTTCCATGACCCGCCGCTTGCCGAGAAGGGCGGCCGCGGAATAGCCGTTGGCCATGGCCTTGCCGACGGACATGAGATCGGGCACGACGTCGAACAGCGAGTGGGCTCCTGCGAGCGCGTAACGGAAGCCGGTGACCACCTCGTCGAAGACCAGGAGCGATCCATGCTCGTCGCAGAGCCGCCGAACGCCCTCGAGGAAACCGGGCGCGGGGCGGATCTCCCGGCACACCTCGAGCACCACCGCGGCGATCCGGCCGCGGTGGTTGGCGAAGAGTTCCTCGACGCTGGCGAGGTCGTTGTAGCGGAACGAGACGCTCAGATTTCGTACCGCCTCGGGAACGCCCGCGGACATCGCCGTCGTCCCGATGAACCAGTCATGGATGCTGAGGAATGGGGCGGTCCCATCGTAGGCGACGAGATCGCGGCCGGTGATGGCGCGCGCGAGGCGGACGGCCGCACTGTTGGCATCCGAGCCATTCTTGGCGAACTTGACCATCTCCATGGTGGGAAACACCTGCAGCAGCGCCTCCGCGGCGTCCAGTTCCACAGGGGTGGGGCGGGTCAGAGCCTGGCCGTCCCGGAGCGCCCGGATGGCCGCCTCGTCGATCTCGTCCTCGGCATGTCCGACCAGGACGTTGTTGATGCCCATGGCCCAGTCGACGTACTCGCGCCCACTCACGTCCCAGACCCGCGCCCCCTTGCCGCGTAAGAATCCGCCCGGTGCGGTCACCGGGAACTGATCGTCTCCGCGGGAAAAGGTGTGCGAGCCGCCGGGGATCAGACGGTGTGCGCGCTCCCTGAATTCGCGGTCTGTCTCGTCCCGGGTCAGCGCTTCGTTGCGCGTCCGCCTTGTGCTGGGCGACGATCCGCGCTCCCCCAGCGCGAGAATCCGATCCATTCCGAAGAGGGAGGATCCAAGGGCGGCATAGACGCCTCGGACGAATTCGAGATCGGCCTCGTCGTCCACGGTCCATCGCAGGGCCGATCGGTCCGTTTCGGCTGTGACGTTGCCAAGCTGGAATCTGCTGGGGTGACGCCAGATGAAGGGCGTCACGTGCTCCCGATCGGAAGGGGAGCGGGCCTCGCGCCAGGCGCATGCAAGCGCCTCGAAGGTCATCGCTTCGGTGTCGAGGCCGTCGGGGAACGTGGGGGGATGGACGTTGCTGGCATAGTCGCATCCCTCGTCGACCTTGCGGATGACGGCGCCGCTCACCTGCGGATCGAGCAGCGGGCAGTCACCGGTGATCCGGACGACGACCGCCGCGCCTGCCGCGCGCGCGGCCTGGTAGACGCGATCGAGGACGTCTCGGTTGCTGCCGAAATGGCTCACCACGCCCTCTGCCGAGGCGATGGCCGCCAAGGACCGGTCCTGGGTCTCCTCGGTGGTCGCCAGCAGCACTTCATCGACGCCCGGGATGGCGCGGGCACGTTCGAGGACACGGGCCAGCATGGGCTTGCCGGCAATATCCATCGACGATTTTCCAGGCAACCGGGTGGAACCCAGGCGTGCCTGCACCACGGCCACCACCCGCCGATTCATGGGCGGACCTCCCGCGCCTCGTCCGATGAGGCGCGCGCGGCGAGGGCCACCGCGAGCGTGCGCCGGCCATCGGCGCCATCGACCGACGGCGGCCGACCTTCACGCACAGCCGCCAGCAGGTCGCGCATCTCGTCGACGTACATCTCGTTCGCATCGGGGCAGATCCGTTCCTCACACCACGTGTCGTCGCCCGCTCGCCGCCACCTGACGCCGCCATGCCAATCCCAGATCACCACGCCTTCGGTGCCTACGACCTTGCAGCCGCGCGCGTACGTGCGCTGCAGCGAATCGAGATGGATCTCCGCGATCCGGCCGCCGGCGAGTTGCAGGATCAACGCCGCCGTGTCTTCCACGTCGATCTCCAGAGCGCCGAGTCGCCTGGCGACACAGGTCACCGATTCGACTTCGCCGGCCAGCCACCGGACGTAGTCGATCTCATGTGAGGCATCGAGGAGAATCCCGCCACCGGTCGCGGCGTGGGCGTTGTACCCGTCGCGGTAGTCGCGGTTCGGGCGCCAATCCGGCAGGTACTGCCCGAACTCGGCACGGATAAACAAGGGGCGGCCCACGGCTCCCCCATCCAGGAGTTCCTTCACCCGCCTCAAGCCTGCGTGGAACCGGAGGTTGTAGCCCACGGCGACCAGGCGGCCTTGCGCCTTCGCCGCCGCCAGCAGATCGTCCACGCCCTCGAGCGTGTGGGCGAGCGGCTTTTCCAGGAACAGGTGCGCGCCCGCGGACAGCGCCTTCCGCGCCAACGGCACATGGAGGTGTGGCGGCGTGCAGATGAGCGCCAGCTTCGGGCCACCCGCCAAAGCCGCCTCGAGGTCGATTTCGGGCGCCACATCACCCAGTTTGGCCGCCTCGGCCAGGCGTGCCCGATCCGGATCGAAAGCCGAGAGAGCCACGCCTCCGATCGCCTTCAAATTGCGCAGGTGCCTCAGGCCGATGGAGCCGCACCCCAGCAGCAGGCAGGAGACGGGGGTCATCGCTTGATTGTCCCTGTGTCTGCTGACCGGTATCCGGTGTAGAGCCCCTTTCGCAATAACCAGACACCGGACCGGTCCGTTTCGGGAACGCCAGCGGCGAACGCGTGGTTTCGGTGATCGACGGTCACCATCGAGACCAGTCCGTAAAGGCCGGTGGCCACCAAAGGGGCAGAATAGTCCTGCTTGTAAGTGAACACCTCGGCGTCCGGCAGATGGTGATAGGGGGTCCGCACCGGTCCCTCTGGGTGGAAGTCGCCGATCACGAGGTGGCCACCGTCAACAAGAAGGCGATCGATCTCCGCGAATACCCGCAACAGCCGAGGGCGCCCGATCCAGTGAAGGACGAAGTTCACGATGATCAAATCGAAAGGCTCCGTCAGAGGCAGATCGTCCGCGCGTGCCTCGACGAAATGGATGTGTGGGTGCCGGCCCGAACCGTCCGCCAGCGCTGCCCGGGACACCTCCACCGCGGTCAGGTCCGCGTTTGGGTGCAACCGTCCGAGTGCTGCGAGCCGCATGCCATTGGCGGCGCCAATCTCCAGGACGCGATGGGGAATCAGCCCCTGCAACTCCATCATCCGCAATGGTGGATCGGCTGCCGGATCGAATCGTGCCAGAGTGTCGCGGTTCCGGGCGAACCAGCGATCACCCTCGGTCGCCTCGAAAATGCCGTCCTGCTCAGCCACGTGGCTCACCTGGCTTCGCCGCCAGGAGCGCCTCGAGATCCGCGCGGCTTAGCCATCTATCATTCAGGTCCGACGCGTAACGAAATCCATCCGGGAGGCGTTTCCCTTCGTCCCAGGATTCGTGCTTCCACCACGGATGCTGGGGCTCGATGACGTAAGAGTCACCGATGTCACGGCTGTGTGCCGCCTCGTCCTCGGTGATCAGCACCTCATGAATCTTTTCACCCGGCCGCGCGCCGATGGTGCGCCTCTCGCACTGCGGGGCGATGGCTTCCGCGAGGTCCGTGAGCTTCATGCTGGGGATCTTGGGGACGAACACCTCCCCGCCATGCATCATCTCCGTACAACGGATGACGAACCGGACTCCCTGTTCCAGGGTCAGCCAGAACCGGGTCATACGTGGATCCGTCAGGGTGATGACGCCGGAGCGAGCCTGCTGCTGGAAGAGAGGCACCACGCTGCCACGGCTGCCCAGCACGTTTCCATAGCGCACGCACGAAAAACGAGTCCGGTGAGCGGCTGCGTAACTGTTGCCTTGGACGAACAGCTTCTCGGCGCATAGTTTGGTCGCGCCGTACAGGTTCACCGGATTCACGGCCTTGTCCGTACTCAGGGCGACCAACCGCTCGACTCCGCGATCGATGGCGCATTCGATGAGGTTCGCGGCGCCGCCGATGTTCGTCTTGACGGCCTCGAGCGGGTTGTATTCGCAAGCGGGGACCTGTTTGAGCGCCGCCGCGTGTATCACCACGTTCACTCCGTCAAGCGCGCGGGAGACGCGATCACGGTCGCGGACATCGCCGATGAAATACCGCACCCGATCGTCGGCCAGACGCCCCTGCAACTCGCTCTGCTTCAACTCGTCCCGGCTGAAGATGCGCACAGCTGCGGGGTCGTGCCGCAAGATCTCGCGGACGAATACGCTGCCGAAGGATCCAGTCCCCCCCGTGACGAGGAGGACCTTGCCTTTCCAGAACATGGAGCTGCCATCATGGCCGGCCGCACAGCGAAACTCAAGGAAGCGGGACTGCCCGTGATAGGTTAATCAGCGATGGCGGGCGACGTCGCCTTCCGCTGTGACGCCTCGACGGCTGTAGGGGTAGGGCATCTTTTCCGCTGCCTCGTCCTGGCAGACGGCGTTGCGGCTCGAGGCCACGAGGCCACGGTGCTGATGGGCGCCGAGGCTGACCTCGGGAGGGAACGTGTCGTGGCGGCGGGACACAGACTGCAATTGCTTCCCGCAGGCATCGCGGCCGAGCAGGAGGCGCAGGTGGTGGTGAAAGCCGCGCTCGCGACGCTCGGCTGGGTGGTCGTCGATCACTACGGCCGCGACGCGCGCTACCTCGAGCTCATCGGGGCTGCCGGTCTACGCCTCCTCGCCATCGACGACATGGCGGAGCACCCGTTCCCCGTGGATGTGTTGCTGAATCAGAACGCGAACGCCGAGGCGATACGTTACGAACTACGACCCAGGACGATTCGCCTCCTCGGTCCCCGATACGCCCTCGTTCGCGCCCCCTACCGGGCAGCCCGCCCACCGGCTCCCCGAGTCATCTCACATGTCGAACGTGTCCTGGTAAGCCTCGGCGGATCGGATCCCGCGGACGGGACGGGGCGCGTCGTGGAGGCGCTGGGTAGCGTCTCCCGGCGGTTGGTGGTCGACGTGGTCGTCGGCGGCGCCTTTCCTCACCTCGCTTCGCTCGAACGGCGGGCCGCAGTTTCACGCCATCAGGTGACCATCCGTCGCAATCTGCGCGATCTGGTCGATGTCATGTGCATGGCCGACCTGTTCATCGGTGCCGGGGGAGGCACGACCTGGGAGGCCTGTTGCGTGGGGCTGCCCATCGTCCTCATTCCAATCGCCGCCAATCAGATGGGCAACGCACTCGCTCTTCCCGTGCTTGGCGCAGCGTTGACCAAAGGCGACGGGCCGCTTCAGCCCGCAGCAGTCGCCGATCTGGTCGATCACCTCGACGGCGCGCGGGCGACGGCGGCAGGAGCGGCAGCGTGGGCGCTCGTCGACGGAGAGGGAGCGGACCGGGTGCTCGAGGCGATGGACTGATGACACACGATAGCGCGATCGAGCGTGCCTTCCTCGCCGAGGACTTCGCTGTCCTGGTTGCTTCGCTGCTGGTGACGGCCCCCGCCCACACCTGGCTGGTCAATGTCGTCCCCGTGCTGCGGCACCCGGTTCAAGCCACGTCGTACGCGCCGATGCTCGTTCTTTTCGTACCCGTTTGGCTATGGTTGGCCGAGCGCACTGCCATATACCGTCTTCGTACGATCGCCGGTGCCGGCGTCGCCCGCGCCCGGGCCCTCATCGCCATCCAGTCGGGTACCGCGCTGGCCATCGCCGCGCTTCTGGTTGCCGGCCAGGTGCCACTGAACCGAGCATTGATCGTTCTGTTCCTCGGCCTGTCGGCGGTCCTCCTGGCGACGGTGATGAGTCTGCAGCGTCGCTGGCTACAACGACACTACCATCACGTGCGCAACCTCGTCATCGGGAGCGGTCGTCCCGAACTCACCGCCGAGGTGGAACGGCTTCGCGGTCGCCTCGTCGAGGCGCTGAGTGACATCACTCCCGACCAGCTACGAGCACGTCTGCGCACAGGTCCCGTGGACGAGGTGATACTCCTGCCAGGGCTGCCAGCTGAGCGGCTCCGGTCCGTGCTCGACGTCTGCCATGAGGCGGGCATACCGGTGCTCGCTGCCACCGAAGCGATCGATCTGGCGTTGCCCGCTCCGCGCGCCGAGGTCATCGGTGAGCGTCTGTACCTGCTTTACCATCGGCGCACTCACAGTCGCACGTCACTGCTCGTCAAGGCGTTGCTGGACCGTGTGCTGGCTGCCGCGGGGCTTGTGCTCTGCCTTCCTGTTTTCCTCGTGGTCGCCGTCGCGATCTATCTGCGGATGGGTCATCCGGTGCTGTTCATCCAGCAGCGGGCTGGTCTCAACGGGCGTCCATTCCCGATGCTGAAGTTCCGTACCATGCGGGTGGGCGCCGAAGCGGAGCGCGAAGGGTTGCTTGCGCTGAACGAGAGCGACGGACCGGCCTTGAAGCTGCGCAATGATCCGCGCGTCAGTCCGCTGGGCAGATGGCTCCGCAAGACGAGCATCGACGAGTTGCCACAGTTGGTTAACGTCCTCCTCGGCCAAATGAGCCTCGTCGGGCCACGGCCCCTTCCCCTGGTGGAGACTCGCGAACTCACCGGGGCGGAGAGACGGCGCCTGAGCATGCGTCCGGGCATAACCTGCCTCTGGCAGGTCAGCGGTCGAAGCGATCTCACATTCAAGGACTGGATGATCCTCGATCTCCAGTACATCGACCAGTGGAGTCTGTTGCTCGACGCGGCGATCCTGGCGCGCACCATACCGGCGGTGCTGTCTCGCAAGGGCGCACACTGATGCCGCGCCTCAGGGTGTCCGAAGGCCTCCGTGTGGCGCTTGTCCTCGGTGCCGTCGGAATCGTCCTGCAGGCTGTCGTCGTGCCCGGCCTGTTCACCGTCGACGAGGACAATTACCTTGCGACGGTGCTCGCGTTGCGCGCCGGGCGCGTCACTGTGCCAGCCACTGACGGCTTGCCGGCCTCGATCGAACTGCTCTTCTTCGATCCCGTTGCTGGCTGGCGGACGAACGTGACCACCCCCGTAGCATCGGCGGCACCGCCTCTTTACGCCTTCTTCGCATGGCCGTTCTCTTTTCTGGGATGGCCAGGGCTGGTCCTGTTGCAAATGCTGGCCTTCTTGATCACGGGCGCGTTGGTCTACGTTCTCATTCGGCGGCACGCTCACGGGCCCGGCCCAGCCGTGCTGGGAATGTCCCTGTGGTTGGTCGGTGGCTACGCGCTCGAGTATGCACTCGGTGTCTGGCCGCACGCCCTCGCGGCGGCGCTCACCTTCGCCGCCGTGGTCCTTGCCGACGGAGCCCGTCGTAGCGGGCGTCCCTGGATCCCGGCGGCTCTCGCTGGCCTCTGTGCCGGCCTCGCGACCGGCGTGCGCTACCAGAACGTCGTTTTCGGGACCTGCGTCGGCCTCACCTTGGGCCTGGGGGGTTGGAGCCGGCTGCGCGCGGTGGCTGCCTATGGCGTGGGGATGGCGGTGCCTCTCGCTGCTTGTTCGATCCTGAATCACGCCCGGCTTGGCTGGTGGAACCCCTTGTCCAAAGGGCCCGGTTACGCGGTCATCGTTCCGAACGGCACCTCATCGATCTCGCCGGCGCGCGACGCTGCACTGTCCTTCCTTTCTCGGATCGTGGACTTCTCGTGGCAGCCTGCCGAGACATACATAACCGATCCGGGCGTGCGTCACGTGGCAGCGACCGGCGCTTATCTGATCATGGGCGCGGTCCGAAAGTCACTCCTTCAATCCGCGCCGTGGGTGGCGATATCCCTATGCACGCTCGCCTGGTCCTGGTGGCGGCGAAAAGATGCGGAGCCTCTCCGTGCGTTGTCCATCCCGTTTGCCGGGGTGATCCTGCTATTCACGATGGCCGGCACCTCCCGCCACGAGGGGCTCGCGATCAATCAACGCTACCTGCTCGAACTATTGCCGCTGGCCGCGTGTGCTCTGGCTTGGGCGGTCGAAGCCTCGGGAACTTTGAAGGCCGTCCACCTCGCCGCAGGAGCGTTCGGTGGACTGGTGGCCGGAGCGGCGATTGCTCAGCTCCACCCGGATATACCTTTACGGCAGAACGCATTGCTTCACGCGCCGCTGTTTCTTTCTGGCATCCTCGTCGTCACCTGGGCGGGCTCACGAGCGTCAGGAATCGCCCGCCGCACGCTTCCGGTGTTCCTCGGCCTGGCTTGCGGGTGGGCCGCAGCGGTGCATCTTCGCGACGATTTACCTACGGCACTCTCGTTCCGGGCCATGAACTTCGCCAAGCAGGTAGCGGCAGAGCGGGCACTCGGCGACGACGGACGGCCGGCCGCGATACTGGGGTGGCGGCCGGTGGCATACGGACCCATTCAGCTCGATCATGATCTTGTCATAGCCGACACCTCATTGGATGAAGGTCGAACGGCGCCTGCGTTGGTCGACGCGCTGCTCACACGGGGCCGCCGGGTGATTCTCGACCCGGCGTTCCTCGAGCCGTCGCTGATACGCAAGATCGTCCGGGGACGGCCGGTGCGGGTGATTGGCCAGCGCCCGTTTTCTTTCATCGAAATTGGCGTCGAAGGGCAATAGCCTTGAGCACTCCGACAACGGAGACGCCGACGAGTAACGAGAGGGCGGCTCCGACTGCGCCGTTTTCCGGGATCAGCAAGAGATTGGCGGCGGCTGCCACCAGGAACCCCACCACCACGCTTCGGATGATCGGCCGGTCATCCCCCAAAGAGTACAGCGCGAAGTGGGGAATCTGCCCCAGTCCGAGGACCGTCGCCGCGGCGAGCAGCACCCAGTACGTAGCAAGTTCGTGCCGATAGACGAGCTTGGACGTCCATGGCAACACCACGAAGATGCCCGCAGCAGCGGTCACCACCAGTGCGAAGAGCGTTTTCGCCATCGCGGCGCCGAACTGTCGCAGCGTGGTCCTGACCTCCGTGGTGCTGCTCCCCTGCGCGCCGCTTGCGATCAGCTTGGGCAAAAAAATCTGAGTTACGCCGGCCTCCAGCGCGGTCTGGATGGCGCTAGTAATGTTGGTGAAGAACGTGTAAACGCCGACGGCTTCGTTGCCCCAAAAACACTGGAGCAAGTAGCGGTCGAAAAAATACATGCCGCGATCGGAAAGCGACGCTATCAGGAACCGACAGGAAATCGACAGGCCGCGATGGAGACGTCGAAAATCGATGGGACGGCCGCGGACTTCGTTCCAGGCAAGATGGCGCATACATCTCCAGCCAGCGAAGAGCGCCATGACGACGCCGCCGAGCCAACCCGCCCACACCACATCCAGACGGCGAAGATCAGGGCGTATGGCCATTACCCCGATCACGCCATAGACCCAGGCACCGCTGCGAAGGAACGATACCGTGCTCGCCTGCAGCGGTCGCGACAACACCACCAGGAATCGGAAGATCTCCTGCAGTGCATGTTCCAGCACGACCAGAACATAGAGCCAAGGAGCATGTTTCCAGGGCAGTGCCCCGGAGACGAAGAACAGCAGGAACAATGGCGCCCCGACGACATAGGCGATGCCATGGAGCACAAACTGATCGCGTATCAGCGCCGGCCGTTCGCTTTCCGGAAGCCTCAGCAGCTCGCGGGCGCTGAAGACGTGGAATTCGAAGCCCAAAAAGAACATGCCCAGTGAAAGACTGGCGCTGAATAGACCGTAGACACCTAACTCAGCCGTATCCAGGAGGCGCGCCAGAACGAGGACGAGGAGGAAGCGGCTGCCGAGGGTCGCGAGCCGCAACGTCGCGTTCGCTACGCCCGCACTCATGAGCGGCGAGCGCGGCGCCGGGCCGGTAGCTTGGCTCGACATGTGGACACGGCACGCTATCACGCAGCCGGAGCTCGCTTCCGGTGCGCCCTCTCGAGGGCGCAGGGCGGTAGCTCTCAGTTGCTGCGGACGGGCGGGGTCATCAGGTCGGCGCCTTCGCTCTTGGCGTCGTACTTGGAGGGGCACTTGGCCATGAGTTTCTCGGCCTCGAGGCGGTTGTCCATGGCCAGGCGGCCGGTGGCGACGACCTCGCCGCCCTCCTTGAAGGTGTCGGGGACCAGGCCGCGGAAGTGCGCCTTCAAGGTCACCGGCTTGCGCGGCGGGCGGGTCTCGATGACGAACGTGTAGTCGAGGCCAACCTTCTTCAGTGACCCGACGGCGACGAAGCCGCCGACGTTCAAGGCCATGCCCTGGAAGGCGGCGGGGTTGTCCATCACCTCGTCGGCGTACTTCCAGAACTGCGCCTCCTCCTTCATCGACGCGTACAGCAAGCCGCTGACGGCGACGACGACCACGACCACGGTGGCGACGATCTTCCAGGCCGTGCGCGGATCGACCTTGTCGCTCATGGGCTGATCCTAGCGCGACGCCGGCAGGTCGGCCAGCTCGCGAAAATACCGATGAAACATGTCCATTCCGCCCGCGGCCTGCCCCCAGTCGAAGTTCTCGTTGATGGCGTGGTAGCCGTGCTCGGGCAGCGACAGCCCGAGGAAGACCACGGGCGCCTTCAAGAGGCGACGCATCGTGAGCACCGCGCCGATCGAGCCGCCCTCCCGGGTCAAGGCCGGGGTGCGGCCGAAGGCGCCTTCGACGGCGCGGATGGCCGCCTGCTGAAAGGGGCTGTCCATGTCGCCGAGGTAGGGATCCATGAGCGCCTCCACGGTGACCTCGGCGTCGGGGCATCGTTTGCGAATGAAGTCGCGGACCTTGGCGAACACCTTCTTCGGCTTCTGGTCGGGGACGATGCGCATGGACAGCTTCAGCTCGGCGGCGTGCGGCACGATGGTCTTGATGCCGGGTCCCGTGTACCCGCCGACGAGGCCGTGCACCTCGAAGGTGGGGCGAGCCATGATCGCCTCCATCAGCTTGGCGTCCTCGCGGAAGCGCACGTCGCGCAGCTCGTGGGCGGCCATGAAGCGCTTGCGGGCAAAGCCGGCCCGGGCGAAGCCGCGGCGCTCGGCAGCCGAGAGGGGACGGACGTTGTCGTAGAAGCCCGGGATCTTCACGCGACCGGTGCGGGCGTCGAAGCAGGCGTTCACCAAGGAGGACAGCTCGGCGATCGGGTTGCGCGCGGCCCCGCCGGTGGTGCCGGAGTGGACGTCCTTGGCCCCGGTCTGCAGCCGCACCGTCAGGCCGACCAGGCCGCGCAGACCGTAAGCGATGGCCGGACGGCCAGCGGCGATCCAGATGGTGTCCGACACCACGACCGAATCCGTGCGCAGTCCGGCGGCGACGGCGTTCTTCAGGCCGGCCTCGAAGTTCGGGCTGCCGATCTCCTCCTCCAGCTCCCAGAGGAACTGGATGTTGAGGCGGACATCACGCTCGAGCGCCAGCTTCGCGCCGTAGTAGGCGCTCAGCGCCGGACCCTTGTCGTCGGTGGTGCCGCGGCCGCGGTAGGTGTCCCCCTGCCGCGTGAAGGTGAACGGCGGCGTCTTCCACTCGCGCGGGTCGGCCGGCTGGACGTCGAGGTGGTTGTACACAGTGACGGTGGGAAACGACGGGTCCCGGACGATGCGGCCGAGCACGATGGGGTAACCGCCGGTCTCGACCAGCGAGACCTCGGCGCCCAGCTCACGCAGGTAGCCCGCGGCCAGGCGGGCGCAACCCTCGACGTCGCCCCGGCGCTCGGGCTCCATGCTGACCGACGGCAGATCGACCAGCGCCGACAACCTCTCCTCGAAAGGGGCGCGCAGATCGGCGATGGCGGCGCGTACGTCCGTCATCGTCACCCGTCAGTCAACCACCAATGGCAACCATCGACTTGCGGGGTCCGCCGATCCCGACCAGCTGGAAGGCGTGGCCGTCACGTTTGACCGCCACCGCGCGCTGGACCGCCGCCACCACCCCATCGGGGCCTTCCTCGCGCAGCACCGCCCGCAAGTCGACGGCGTCGTCATAGGCAAGGCAGGTATGAAGCGCGCCGCTCGCCGACAGCCGCACGCGGTTGCAGGTGTCGCAGAAATGCTCGGTCATCGCCGAGATGATGCCGACGGCGCGGCCATCAGCCAGACGCCAGTAACGCGCCGGCCCCGCGCCTCGCGGCGTGGCATCGGCGACGAGAGGGCCGTGTGCGCGTTCGACGAGCGCGCGGATCGCGGCCGCGCCCAGCAGGCTGCCCGGCACGAACAGACTCCCTTCGGCCATCGGCATCTGCTCGATGAAGCGCGGGAGGAAGCCGCGGCTCCACGCGAACTCGCACAGAGAGACCACCTCGTCGTCGTTGAAGCCCTTCACCGCGACGGTGTTCACCTTGATCGACGAGAACGAATGCTGGCGGGCCACCTCCAGCCCGGCCAGCACGCGGGCGAGATCGCCGCGCCGGGTGATCCGCGTGAAGCGCTCGGCGTCCAGGGTGTCGACGCTGACGTTCAGCCGATCGACGCCCGCCGCGCGCAGCGGCAGCGCCAGCTCGTCCAGCCGGTGCCCGTTGGTGCTGAGCGCGATGTCGCGGATGCCCGGGATCGCCCGCAGCATCCGCACCAGCACCGGCAGATCGCGGCGGACCGTCGGCTCGCCGCCCGTCAGGCGCAGCCGCCGGACGCCGAGGCGCGCGAAGCAGCGGACCAGGGCGGTCACTTCCTCGAATGACAGCACGTCAGCGCGGTCGACGTGCTCGACGCCGTCCTCGGGCATGCAATAGGTGCAGCGGTAGTTGCAGCGATCCGTCACCGAGACCCGCAGGTACTCGATCCGTCGTTGCTGCTTGTCGACGAGTTCAGTGTTCATGAGAACGTCGCAGCTGCGACACCAGATGTGGCAGCTCGGGGATTATGAGCCGGTCGAGGGCCAAACGCACCCCCGCCGGCGAGCCCGGGAGGGCGAAGACGATCATGCCGCCGATGGTGCCAGCGGTGGCGCGCGACAGCATCGCCGCGGGGCCGATCTCCGCGAACGACAGCGAACGGAATAGCTCGCCGAAGCCGGGCAGTTTCTTGCCGAACAGGGGTTCGAGGGCCTCGATGGTCACGTCGCGCGGTGAGATGCCAGTGCCGCCGGTGAGCACCACGGCGTCGACCTGCAGCGCCAGCACGGCCGCGGCAATCTTCGCCGCCTCGTCCCGGACGAACTGGGTCTCTTCGACGGTGAATCCCCCGGCCCGGCACAGCTCCGCCGCCAGCTTTCCCCCCTCGTCAGTGGCCGCCGTGCGCGTGTCCGAGACGGTCAGCACCGCCACGCGCAGCAGGAGCGGCGCGTGCGTGCTGTGCGGGTGGTGGCTCACTTGAGGTGCTTGAGCCAGGCCTTGTACTCGGCCTCGATCTCCTCGGCCTTCGCGTCCTTCGACAGGATCACGATTCGATAGGCGAAGCGCGCCGACTTGCCCTTGGCCAGCGCGAACTTCAGCTCGTCCTTGCCGTTGCTGAAGGCCCGGGCGCCGAGCGGGTTCACGGCGAAGAGGCCGTAGCCGCGCGCGTGCCAGTAGGTCGGGTGTCCGGGATTCTTCGGGTGGTCGAGGATGGCGACGGTCACCGGCTTTTCATCGAGCGTCCCGGTCAGCGTCATCCAGCGGGCGCGCGTGCCCCAGACGGCGTCACCGGTCTTTCCCTCGCTGCTGCGGTAGACGCCCGTGCCCTTCGGGCTCTTGGGGCCCGCGGCCTCGAGAGCGCGCCCCAGGCGCAGGCCGAGCATCCCTTCCTTGTTGTCCGGGAAGGTGACAGGACCCGTGGCCGCCGTCAGCGTCGCCACGCGATCAATCACCCGGCGACCCTCACCAGCACTGAAGGCGAAGCGCGTGTCCTCGCGCAACGCCACGCGTCCGTCGGGCATCACCCAATCCGAGCCTACCGCCAGTTCGTTGCCCTTGGTCGACTGGATCTTCTTGTGAACGATGGTGCCTACCTTGGTCTTCGGATTCTTCTTCCGCAGCTCCTCCGAGTTGCCCCAGAAGTCCACGTCATCGACCTCGCCGTAGTTGAACCAGAGGCCCGTGTGGTGCGGATGGTCCGTCTGCTCGTCGGGACGCGGCGCCAGCGGCCAGCCGCGGGTGATGGTGCGGCCGTCGGCCGTCTGGATCGGGAACAGGAACGGCTTCTCGTACTTGGGGTCGTACATATAAGACGTGAACGGCTGATCGCCGGCCATCACGTCGATGCGGTGCTCGGCCTCGTTCGGGACGAGCTTGATCGCTCCTCCGGGGGCCGCAACCAGTACCGAGACCACGAACGCAGCAAGAGGGCTCATGGGGATCACATACCGCGGCGGCGCCCCCGGCGTCGATGTCGCAGTCACGGATCACGCGGCCCCCCGTTGACCGGTGCGGGCCGGCATGCAAAAACCCGCGGGATGTCACTCAAGGACGTGCTGGTCGGTCAGGCAATGAAGGTCGCTTCGAGCCCCCGGGTGTCGAAGCTGATGGGCGACCCGCGCCTGATGAACGCCGCCATGAAGGCGATGAGCCTGGGTGGTGCCGTGAAGAACAACATGGACAAGGCGGGCCGGCTCGCCGCCGGCGCCTTCGGCCTGGCGACGCAGGACGAGGTCGCCAACCTCCGCCAGACGATCCAGTCCCTCGAGGACCACGTCGCCGTGCTGGAAGCCAAGCAACCCAGGGTGTAGATCCTTTCCGTCGGAGGCGGGAGGGATTATCCTCCCGCCGTCATGGCGAACGTCGACGTCCCGCTGCACCGACTGCGATTCGGTGAGACCACGCGCAAGGACGCGTGGTGGGCGCAGCCGCTCCTTTACTTCCTGGCCATCGCGATCGGGTTCGGCTACCTGACCTGGGGGCTGCTCCAGCCGCACCACTACTGGTCTGCGCCCTACCTGACGCCTCTGGCCTCGCCCCTGTTCTACGGCGAGGGGCCGCACGCCTGGTTCGGCTCGACGGCCCCGTCATGGTGGCCGTCCTGGCTGCCGCTGGTACCGGGGCTGTTCATCGCCGCGTTCCCCGGTGGCTTCCGCTTCACCTGTTACTACTACCGCGGCACCTACTACAAGGCGTTCTGGGCCGATCCGCCCAACTGCGCCGTCGGTGAGCCCCGGCACGAGTACCGCGGCGAGGCGAAGCTGCCGCTCATCGTCCAGAACGTGCATCGCTACTTCCTGTACTTCGCCCTCGTGTTCCTGCTGTTCCTCGCCTACGACGTGGTGATGGCGACGCAGTTCCCCGTCGGCGACGATCCGCACCAGACGATCTTCGGCATCGGCATCGGCACTCTTCTGATGGCGGTGAACGTCACCTTCGTCTGCCTCTACACGTTCGGCTGCCACTCGTTCCGGCACCTGGTGGGCGGCGTCCTCGACGTGTTCTCGAAGTCACCTGCGCGCAAGAAGGCCTGGGACTGCGTCACCTGCCTCAACAAGGGCCACGGCCGCTACGCCATGGCCAGCCTCTATTCCATGTGCACGACGGACATCTACATCCGTCTGTGCGCGACGGGGATCATCCACGACCTGAGGCTGTTCTGATGGAGACGCACGAGTTCGACGTCCTGGTGATCGGCGGCGGCGGGGCGGGACTGCGCGCCGCCATCGAGGCCTCGGCCGCCGGGGTGCGCGTGGGCCTGGTCTGCAAGTCGCTGCTGGGCAAGGCCCACACCGTGATGGCCGAGGGCGGGATGGCGGCCGCGATGGGCAACGTCGACGATCGGGACAACTGGAAGGT
The DNA here is from genome assembly GCA_031423255.1 of Myxococcales bacterium. Taxonomy (GTDB): domain Bacteria; phylum Myxococcota_A; class Polyangia; order Fen-1088; family Fen-1088; genus JANPFD01. Next base: position 46,951 of record JANPFD010000096.1, read on the forward strand.
TCACTTCGCCGACACCATGCGCGGCGGCCAGTACGTCAACAACTGGCGCATGGCCGAGCTGCACGCCAGGGAAGCGCCGGATCGCGTGCGCGAGCTGGAAGCCTGGGGCGCGGCCTTCGATCGCACCAAGGACGGCAAGATCCTGCAGCGCAACTTCGGCGGCCACCGCTACCCGCGCCTGGCCCACGTCGGCGATCGCACCGGCCTCGAGCTCATCCGCACGTTGCAAGACCACGGCATCCACCAGGGCATCGACGTCCACATGGAGGTCACCGTGCTGGCCGTCCTCAAGGACGGGGACCGCGCCTGCGGCGTCGTCGGCTACACGCGCGAGAAGGGCGTCTTCAAGGTGTTCCGCGCCGGCGCCGTGGTGCTGGCCACCGGCGGTCTCGGACGCGCCTACAAGATCACCTCGAATTCATGGGAGGGCACCGGCGACGGCCACTCGCTGGCGTACCACGCAGGCGCCGAGCTCATCGACATGGAGTTCATCCAGTTCCATCCGACGGGCATGGTGTGGCCTCCGTCGGTGCGGGGCATCCTGGTGACCGAAGGCGTGCGCGGCGAGGGCGGCGTGCTCCTGAACAACGCCGGCAAGCGGTTCATGTTCGACGACATCCCCGAGAACTACCGCAACCAGACCGCCGACAACGAGGACGAGGGCTGGCGCTACACCCAGGGCGACAAGAACGCCCGCCGCCCACCCGAGTTGCTGACCCGCGACCACGTCGCCCGCTGCATCGTCCGCGAGGTGAAGGCCGGCCGCGGCAGCCCGCACGGCGGCGTCTTCCTGGATATCGCCTGCATCGGCAAGCGGCTGCCCAACGCCGAGGAGCACATCAAGAAGAAGCTCCCGTCGATGTACCACCAGTTCAAGACGCTGGCGGGCCTGGACATCACCAAGGAGCCGATGGAGATCGGCCCCACCACCCACTACGTCATGGGCGGCATCCGCGTCGACGCCGACACCCAGATGTCGACGACCGTGCCGGGCCTGTTCGCCGCCGGCGAGTGCGCGGCCGGCATCAACGGCGCCAACCGCCTGGGCGGCAATTCACTGTCCGACCTGCTGGTGTTCGGCAAGCGCGCCGGCGAGTTCGCCGCCAAGTACATCAAGGAGAATCGCCCCGGTCAGGTGCCAACCGACCAGGTCGAGGCTGCGACGAAGAACGCGCTCGGCATCTTCGATCGCCCCCAGGACGCCGGCGGCCCCTATCAGATCCAGTACGAGTTGCAGGACATGATGCAGGACCTGGTCGGCATCGTGCGCCGCGAGGACGAGCTGAAGCAGGCGCTGGACGGCGTCGGCAAGCTGAAAGCGCGCGCCGAGAAGGTCGGCGTCGTCGGCAACCGCGAGTACAACCCCGGCTGGCACACGGCGCTGGATCTGAACCACCTGCTGACCGTCTCAGAGGCGATCGCCAAGGCGGCCATCGAGCGTAAGGAGTCACGCGGCGGGCACTTCCGCGACGATTACCCGAAGAAAGACGACGCCTACGCCACCTTCAACACCGTCGTCTGGAAGCAGCCCGACGGCAGCATGAAGCTGCGCCGCGAGCCGATCCCGGCGATGCCGGACGAGCTGAAAAAAGTCATCGAGGAGCAAGCCAAGTGAAAGCCACGTTTCGCATCTGGCGCGGCGACCGCAAAGAGGGAGCCTTCAAGGACTACGGCACCGAGGTGACCGAGGGCATGGTGGTGCTGGACGCCGTACACAAGATCCAGGCCGAGAGCGCCAACGACCTCGCCTGCCGCTGGAACTGCAAGGCCGGCAAGTGCGGCTCGTGCTCGGCGGAGATCAACGGCATGCCCAAGCTGATGTGCATGACCCGCCTGTCCGACCTGCCTCTGGAGGCGCCGGTCACCGTCGAGCCGATGAAGGCGTTTCCGCTCATCAAGGATCTCGTCACCGACGTCTCCTGGAACTACGAGGTGAAGAAGCAGATCGCCAAGTTCAAGCCGCGCGCCCCCGACGCCGCCGACGGCACCTGGCGCTTCCAGCAGGAGGACGTCGATCGCGTCCAGGAATTCCGCAAGTGCATCGAGTGCTTCCTGTGCCAGGACGTCTGCCACGTGCTGCGCGACCACCACAAGCACAGCGAGTTCATCGGACCGCGCTTCCTGGTCTACACGGCGGCGATGGAGATGCACCCGACCGACACCGGGGATCGCGTCGTCGACCTGAAAGAAAAGCACGGCATCGGCTACTGCAACATCACCAAGTGCTGCACGACGGTCTGCCCCGAGGGGATCACCATTACCGACAACGCCATCATCCCGCTCAAGGAACGGGTGGTGGACCGCCTGTACGATCCGGTGACCCGACTCCTGCGCGTGCTCAAAGGCTGACACCGGCGTCAGAGTTTCGCCGCCCCGGCCCCGGGTAAGTCCGCGCCGCCGCACGCCGGGCGACGGGCACGTCGGTTGCACTACCGCCGGGGCGATGAAACGCAGCTGTGTCGTGTTGCTGGCTCTGGTGGCGTTCCCGCGTGGCACGCGGGCCGCCGAGACGATGCTCCTCCTGCCACCCTCCGGTCTGAATGTAGGTGAACCGATCCTCGAGGCGGCCCGCGACATCTTCAAAGGCCACCTGATGCGCAGCGGTCGCTTCACCGTGTTGACGCCCGGAGGCTCGGCGACGAAGGAGTCGAATCCCCAGGAGGCGATCGACGCCGGCAAGGCCGCATCGGCCGAGCTCGCGACCGCGCTGCACATCACCCGCCTCAGCAACCTGGCTACCGTTCGCGTGACCGTCTACCGCGTGGCCAGCGCCGAGGTGATCCACTACGATGACATGCAGGCCGCCACCCCCGACGACCTCGACCACGTGCTCGCGCGTCTGGCCGACAGCGTGGTCACCGGGAAGCGAGCCCGCCAGAACGCCGAGATCGAGACGGTCACCGAGAACGAGACAGAGTCCTTGCGCAAGCGCAACGCCACCAGGTCTTTCGGCGTCCGGGTCGGAGGTCTGCTGCTGACCGAGCGCGGTGACACGCAGGGCGTGCCCGGGTTCGGGATCTTCTGGCTGTACGACGCTCGCAGCTGGCTCGCCGACGTGGGCATCGACGTGATGGCGGGGAACGATGTCGGCGGGTTCGGCATCGGTGTCGGTGGCTATTACCCCTTCCGGCGCGGCGATGTGACGCCCTACCTCGGCTCGGCGCTGAGGTACTCGAGCGCCGAGTACATGGGGAAAACCGCCAATGGCCTCATCGTGCAGCCGACCGTCGGTCTCCTGCTCGGGCGGCTCTCCAGCGTGCAGTTCCGCGCCGAGTTTGGGTACGCCATCAACACCGCGGGAAGGAACGCCAGCGGGCCGGCGCTGACACTGGGCATCGGGTTCTGATGAGGGTCCTGGCGACCGCCCTGCTGATCGGCGCCGGCTGCGGCACGACGCACATCATGAGCACGGATCCCACGGCTCGCATCTACGTCGACGGGGAGTTGCTGGGCATCGGGCGCGCCGAGACCCGGCAAAGGGGAACTCCGCACACCGCCGTCGTGATGGCGAAGACACCGGATGGCCGCAGCACGAAACTCGACGTGAAGCGACGATTCACGGGCGTCACCCTGCTCGCGGGCCTGTTCAGCTACGGCATCGGTCTGTTCGCCTTCTGGGAGTACCCGGAGGCGGTGTACCTCCCCATCGACGCGCCGCAGACGGACGCGCAGTGGGCGGAGGGCGCCGATCCCTGGCTCGCCGTGCAGCCTGGGTGGGGAATGACGCCCGACCCGCCGCGTTAGGGCGCCGCGCACCCTAACCGTCGTAACAGCAGGCGTGTCAGGGTCTTATAAGGTGCCCGTGCTGACCCTCGTGCGACAATCACCAGCAACGAAGACGGAAATGATGTCCGCCGTTGCCCCCACCGACGCCGAGCTGGTCCACCAGGCAAAAACAGGGTCGAGGACTGCCTTCGAGGCGCTGGTCCGCCGTTATCAGAAGCCGCTCTACTTTCTTTGCCTGCGGTACGTGCACGACCACGACGCCGCCGCCGACCTGGCCCAGCGCACGTTCATCCGCGTGCTCGACAAGCTTCCCGAGCTGCGCGACGCCGAGATCTTCCGGAGCTGGCTGTTCCGCATCGGCGCGAATCTGTCCCTGAACCATCTGCGCGATCACGCGCGGTTCGTGGACGAGGCCCAGATGGTACCCGACGAGCCGAACCTGATGCCCGACGTCCAGAAGCACCTGGAGACGGCCGAGGAGGCCGAGGCGCTCCGTCTCGCGGTGGCCGAGTTGCCGACCAAGCAACGGATGACCCTCGAGCTGCGGGTCTACGAGGAGCTTCCCTTCAAGGACATCGCCGTGGCACTCGAGACCACCGAGGGAGCGGCGAAGGTGAACTTCCACTATGCGGTGAAGCGGCTGCGGAGCCTCCTGGGTCGGCCCTTGTCGGAGCTGGCGGGAAAGGTGGAGAGGCGATGAGTCCGGACGTGTGCGACCACGACGTGTGCGAACAGATGGAAGGCAAGCTGATCCAGGGGACGCGGCCGGGCGACGACTCGGAGCTGGCTCGCCACATCGGCTCCTGCCTGCGCTGTTTCCGGACCGCCTCCGAGATGCGTGACGTGCCCGCGCTGACGACGCTGCTGCGGGTCGAGGCACCGGAAGATCCGGGGCCGGCGTTCTGGGCGCGGTTCCCCACCAACGTCGCCCATGCCTGGGAGGCATCGCGGGCGCGGCCGAGCACGTCGATGGTGGCACGGCTACGCGACATGTTCCGGCTGCAGTTACCGGCGGCGCTCGCCGGCGCCTGCGTGGCGGCCATGCTGATGATTGTGGCCAGCAGCCACCGCGAGCGTACGAAGGTGGACGTGGTGGCAGCGACTCGGGCCACGCCGGTCGTGGCAATGGCCGTGACCCAGGACGACCGGCCGAACGACGGGGCGGAAATCCTGCTGGCTGATGACTATCCGATCGAGGCGCAGAGCACGGCCACGCTGATGCAGCTCACGCAGCAACTGGCGACCGAGGCGGGTGTGGTGTTGCGGACTGCCGTCGACGAGAACGAGTCTTCGCTGAACCCGGTCGAAGAGGTGGAGCTGCTGGGGACCGATGACCTGCGCACGGTGGTGCAGGCATTGCGAGGCACCGGCGGCCGGATCTGAGATGGCCGTGCGTACGAGCGGGTTGTTCGCATTCCTCCTCGTGACGGGCGTTGCACAGGCGGAGCCGCGGTCCGAGCGCGACAGCCCCGAGCGCGACAAGATGCGCGGCGAGATCTTCGATCAGCTCCGGACCTACCGGATGTGGAAGATCACCGAGGAGCTGAAGCTGGATCAGGCGACGGCGGCGCGGCTGTTCCCGATTTTCGCGCGGTACGACGAGCAGTCGATGGATGTTGGCCGCCAGTGGGGCGAGACCTACCGCGACCTGAAACTGGCGCTGGAGGCACAGAAGCCCGACAACGCTCGGCTCGAGACGTTGATGGATCGCTTCGTGGCGCTGCGCGCCCGGCGCGGCACCCTGGAGGTCGACCGCTCGGTCGCGGTGCGCAAGGTGCTGACGCCGGTGCAGTCGGCGAAGCTGATCATGCTGCTTCCGCGGATCGACGACAGCTTCCGGCATCGCATCCACGAGGCGCTGGGCGACAAGAAGCAGGACGGCAAGGACTCCAAAGACGTCAAAGACGTCAAAGACCGTCACCGCCACGAACTGCCTCGCTGAGCGGCGCCGTTTCCCCGGAGCGTGGAAAACCGATGTAGAATCGTGGTTCCCCGTGGCCTCGCTCATCGTCGCCTGCCCCAAATGCACCAAGCGCCAGGAGGTCGGCGCGGCGATTCCACCCGAGGGACTCCGCTACACGTGCCTGTACTGCTCGGCGCAGTTCATGGTGAAGCTGCCGCCCGCGAAAGTCGCTGCGCCGGCGCCAGCGGCTTCCCCGCCGATCCCCGATCTGGATGATCTGCTGCCGACCTCGGCGTCGTCGGGCCGTCCTGCCCCGCCCCGGGCGATGACCATGGCCGGGATGGGAAAGCCGCCGCCGCCCGCGGCCAGCCGAGCCACCATGGCCGGGATGGGAAAGCCGCCGGTGGCGCCGCCTGCGCGCGAGTCGATCCCGCTGTTCGACGACGGGGAGATCGACCTGCCGGCACCGCGCGATGCGATGCCCCGCCCCGATGACCTCCTGATGGACCCCAATGAGCTTCCGGGGCCGGACGACCTCCTTGCGCCCCGCGAGTCGATGCCGCGGCCCGACGACCTGCTCGCGTCCCGCGATGCGATGCCTCGCTCCGATGACCTCCTGATGTCTCGCGACGTGCTCCCGCGGTCGGACGATCTTCTGTCACCGCTCGAGGCTCGCGGCCTGCCCGAGAACTTGCCGGGGCCGCAGTGGGGCACATCGCCCGCGCCCGGAGCCCCGGTGCCGGCGCCGATCCCGAACCTGTTCAAAGCGTCACAAAGTCTCGGGACGTCGGCCACGATGGCGCCGTCGCCGGGAGCGCTCACCGGACGGCAGCAGGGCGCCCCGAGCATCGATCTGTTTGGAGACCTGGAGGCGCCGGGAGGGATGAGCCCGCTCGAGCCGCTGAACCTGGGCACGCCCGGGCCCGCGATGGGTGGCGCCGCGCCGCCTCCGCAGATGGAGGCGCAGGCGCCGTCGACGGAGGACCAGGGGGACGCAGCGGGGATGGGACTCAGCCTGGAACTCGATACACCGGGGATGCTGCCGGAAATGGGCGGTGGGGGCACGGCCGAGCCACAGCCGCTTGCCATGGACACGCCGTCGGACCCGGACGCCGAGCAGTTGCCCGGCCTGGCGCCGGTGTCGCCGCGACGGACGCGAGGCGCGCGACCTGCACGCCAGCCGATCAGCAAGCGCAAGATCCTGACCATCGCCGGCGGCACGCTGGCAGGTCTGGCGGCGCTGGGCGCGGGCGCTTTCTTCCTGTTCATCAAGGACCCGAAGGCACCCCCGCCGGCACAGGTCCTCGGCGCGGCCCTGAACGCCGAGGTGGCGCGCGACGACTACGGCGCGTATCTGCGCGCCGGTGACGTGCTGGTCGGCAAGGCCGGTCAGCTCCAGGGAGACATGTCACCCCTCAAAGCGGCGGGGGCAGAGCACTGGCTGCTCGGTGTGGTGGTTCACGGCGGCGACAAGACGCGGATCGCCAAGGCGGACCAGCTGCTCGGCGCCCTGCCCAAGGCCGAGAAGACGCCGCCCGCCGTGGCGCGGGCGAGGGCCCTCGTGGCGGTGGCGAAGGAGAAGCCGGCCGAGGTGATCCGGAGCCTCGGCGCAGAGGCCGCCACGGCCGAGGGGCAGCTGGTGCTGGCGTTGCGCGACCTGCAGGACGGGAAGAACGAAACCGCCGCCAAGTACCTGCGCGGCGTGCGCGCGATGCGGCCGAGCCTCCTCGTGGCTCCCTACCTGCTGGGCCGGGCACTCGAGGCGACGAATGCGGCGGAAGCGGCCAAGGCCTACGGCGATGTCCTCGCCAAGAACCCGAATCACTTCGGCGCGGCCCTCGGCGCGGCCCGGCTGGAAGCAACGCCGGAGAAGCGGCTGGTGGCGATCAACGACCTCCTGAAGAAGGGCGAGGCGAAGGCGGCCACCGGCGAGCTGGCCGATGCGTACGTCGCGCTCGGGCGGGCGGCGCAGGGGCTGGCGCAAACCGCGGAGGCGACCGCCGCCTTCACCAGGGCGCTGGCCAAGGACCCGTCGAGCGTGGCCGCGAACCTGGCGCTCGGCGACGCCAATCTGATCGAGGGGCGCTACCAGGATGCGCTGGCGCGGTTCAAGGCGACCGGCGCGGCGGGCCTGAAACTCGTCGACGGAAAATTCGGTCTTGGCGGCGCGATGATCGGCACCGGAAAGATCCAGGAGGGGCTGGCGCTGGTCGAGCAGGCCGGCAAGCAGAGCACGAAGGATCCACGAACGCCGTTCTGGAACGGATTCGCGGCCGAGAGCGCCACGACGCCCGATCTGGAGGGAGCGGCACAGAAGTACCGCGAGTCGCTGCAGGTGGACCCGAAGTTCCTTCCCGCGTCGCTGAAGCTCGCGGCGCTGCTGCAGCGGCAGGGCAAGCCGCAGGATGCGCTGACGGTGCTGAGTGACGCGGAGAAGGCCGGCACGGCGCCGACACTGCTGCAACTCGCCTGGGGTGACGCCCTGGTCGTGGCCAAGGAACCGGCCAAGGCCGAAGTGGTTTTCCGCAAGGTACTGGCCGGCGATCCGAAGCTGGTGGCCGGATATCTCGGACTGGTGGCCGCGCAGGAGATAGGCGGCAACCTGCAAGCGGGCAAGGAGACGCTGGAGAAGGCCCTGGTGGAGGTCCCGGGTGGGCCGGGACTGCGCGAGCGCCTGGCCGGGTTGAACTGGAAGCTGGGCCTCAAGGAAGAGGCGATCGCCGTGTACAAGGCCGAGATCGCCACTGGCAAGGCTTCGCTGCCGCTGCGGGTGCAGGCGGCCAAGCTGACGCTGGAGCTCGGGCGTGCCGACGAGGCGAGGGAAGCGCTGGACAAGATCGTCTCCGAGAGCCCCGTGGTTCCGGAGGCGCTGTTCACTCTGGCACGCTCCTGGGAAATCAAAGGCGACCTGGTGAAGGCGCTGCAAACATACCGCAAGGCGCAGGTGTTCGATCGGACACCGCAGTTGAACCTGGCGTTCGCGCGCCTGCTGCACCGCCTGAAATACGAGCAGGAGACGATGCGCGCCTACGACGCGGCGGCGGATCTGCCGGAGGCGCGCATGGACCGCGGCCGGATCTTCTTCAAGAAGGGGCTCTACGACAAGGCACTGGCGGACTTCGTCGAGGCCGGGCGGCTGTGGCCAACCGCCGCCGAGCCGGTGATGTGGCAGGGGCTATCGCAAGATCGCCTGGGCCAGGGTGAGCAAGCGGCCCTGCAATTGAAGAACTCTCTGCGCATGGAGCCGACGCTGGCGGATCCGAACTATCACCTCGGCCGGATGGAACTGGACCACGGGCGGCCGGCCGCCGCGCTGGACTACTTCCGCAAGGCGGCCAAGCTGATGAACGGCAAGGAAGAGTGGACGGTTGACCTGTACTTCCAGCTCGGGAGCGTCGAGAAGACGAATGGCACCAGGCCCGCGGCGATAGCCGCCTTCAAGAAGTACCTGGAGGTCGCGCCGAACGAAGCGCCCTCGCGTCCCGAAGCCGTGCAGCAGCTGCTACGGCTGGGTGTGCAGCCCGAGGGCAAGCAGGTCCTGAGGAACGACTCCCTCGGGGGGCGGCGGCGGTAGTCAGCGGCCGACCCATCGCCACCCGACGCCGGCGAAGTCCGCGGACAGGCCGCGCGTGCGGTTGTAGCCAACGGCGTAGGCACGCACCTTACGAGTGGCGTCGACCATGACGAACGTGGGCGTCCCACTGACGCCGTAGCCGAGGAACGTGAGTCGGTCCTCGTCACTGAGCACGTTGTCGGGAAACGGGGTCTTCCACCGGGCGAAGAAGGTGTCCAGGTCGGTGCGGCCCTCGTCGGTGACCGCGACGATCGGAAGATTGCGGGCGCGGGCGAAGGCCATCAGCTCGGGGAGGGCTTCCTTGCAGGGGCCGCACCAGGTGCCCCAGAAAAACAGCACGAAGGGACCATTGGCCGACACCAGATCGGCGGGCTTGCCACGGTAAGGGTTGCCGATCACCGGGGGCGCGTTGCTGGACACGGCGGGCGGGCCGGCGAGACGCGGCAACTCGACCGGACGTTCACGCGGCACCAGCGTCAGCACCAGGGGCTTGCCGGCGCGAAGCACCGCGACCGGCTGCGGTTTCTTGATCGCCAGCGTCATCGTCCAGCCCTTGATCTCACTCTGCTCGCTGAACAACCGCTCGGGGGGACCGAGCACCACGTCGCCCGGGTGGAACCCGGCTTCGTGCGCCGGCGAGTCGGGCAGCACGCCCTGCACGATGGCAGCGCCCTCGCCCAGCTTCATCTGCTCACGCCGCTTCGGCGACAGCGCACCGAACGAGATGCCCATCCAGCCGGGGATCACCGCCTGGACGATGTTCAGATCCTGCTGGAGCGTCGGGAAACGCTCGGGCGGCGCGGGGCTTTCCGTGGCCCTGGGCAGCGGCAGCGTCATGTCCTCGCAGCGGACCAGCGCCTCGTAGGCGGCGCGGTCGGCGGGTGTGGCGCGGCTGGTGACGAAAACGCGCCCGGCGATCGTCGTCAACACGGTACGCAGCCGCAGGAGTGCGGCCAGCCGGACCTCCATCCGGTAGGTCGCTGCATCAGCGGAGTCGGTGCGTTCCTGAAAGGTCTCGAGCCGTTTCCAGCGAATGGCGTCCGTCCGGGCGAAGGCCGAGAGGGCCTTCAGCACGTCAGCGGCCACGGCCGGAGTGCCGACCTTCGCCGTCCAGTCGGGCTCGGCCGCGAGGAACCGTCGCAGATTGCCCTGGGCGGCGAATGCGAGCGCCTGCTCCCAGTCCTCGCGGTGGGTCTGCAGCTGGCGCAGCAGGCCGGGGAGCACCTTGCCCTGGCGATCCAGCTCGAGGAGCAGGCGCGGACTGGCCAGCCCGAATGCCTGCGCGATCCGGTCGAGCAGACGGATCTCGGACTCCCAGGAGGCACGGTCCTTCCAGGCCTCGTGCAAGAGGGCATCGATGAACGCGGATTCGTCCTGGCCCGCGGACCTGGCGGCGCGGGCGAGCAGATCGGACAGGAAGACGTCGGAGGTGCGCAGCGGAGTGTCCGGCGTGTCGTCGCTGGAGAGCACCTCGACGTGGGCGTCGGCCAGACGGCCGGAGCGGGAGAGCGCCTGCATGAACTCGAACGAGTGGCCGATCCGATCGCGGCCGGCCGTCTCGGGGTAGCAGCCGTAGGCGGGCCGATCCGCCGTCGAGGAGAAGAAGCCGCAGGTGTTGTGCGCCTGGTAGAGGCGGGCGAATCCGCCGGAGAAACACTGGGACATCACCGTCACGACGCGCACCTTCCGATCGAGCCGGTCGATGAGGGTGCGCAGCTGACGCACCGAGATCGATTCTTTCTTGCCCCACAGGGTGATCCGGTTGTCGAGCGGATCGCGGCCGGCGGTGCCGTGATCGGTGACGTAGAGGAGGAGCGTGTCTCCCGGACGCAGCCGCGTGCGCGCGGACGCGAACCAGCGCTCGAGCGAGGCGCGGGTCGCCGGCTGCAGCGTGAAGCCGGGTACCGTCGAGTTCTCGAGGGTGAGCGGCGGGCGGAGGCGCTCGCCCTCCTCGGTGCCGGTCAGCAGCCAGACGCCATCGGGGTCGGATGCGCGCACGGCAAGATCGGGGGTGGGATCGGCGCCGTCGCTGCTGAGGATGGTGATCCGCTCGCGTGGGATGGCGCCGTCGACGACCAGCAAAGCCATCTGCCGCAGATGCTCGCCGTGCGAGGCGAAGTTCTCGTCGGGCGAGCCGCCGCCGTTGATCATCAGCACGTGCGTCGCCGGGGGCGCCGCCTCGGAGCGAGCGCAGGCGGCCAGGGCCCACAGGAGGAAGAACCGGCGCATCCCCGAAGTCTACGGCGTGCCGGGCGAATCTGCCGGGAGAGTGACCTTCGACAGCAGATACATCGACGACGTGATATCACGGTTCGCCCATGGCCAGCCGGCGCGCCACCGAGACCAAGGTCCATGGGCAACACGCCTGCCGGGCGCTTTTCGCGCGGCGGCCCGGAGACATCCTGCGTGTGTACCTGCTTGCGGACCTGGTGAAGCCTTTCGGCGACCTGCTGGCGGCCTGCGCGGCGGCCCGCAAGGCGTACAAGATCGTGCCCGCCGACGAGCTGGACGCCGTCACCGAGAGCACGCACCACGAGGGGATCTGCGTGGTGGCGAGCCCGCGCGCCGAGGCGCGCCCCGAAGCTCTGCTCGTGGGAAGCGAGCCGGCGGTGCTGGTCGCACTGGCCGACGTGGGCAACCCCCACAACGTGGGAGCGATCGTCCGTACGGCGGCGCACTTCGGCGCGCGCGCCGTGCTGCTCGGGGGCCTCGAGTCGGTGCGCCTGCCACCTGCGGTTTACCGGACGTCGCAGGGAGGCGTGGAGTTCGTGGACTTCGCGGCCGCGCCGGATCTCGGCGCCGCCCTTGCCGCGTGTCGCCGCGCCGGATTCACCATCTGCGCCAGCTCGAGCCACGAGGGACGCGACCTGTTCAACTCATCGCTGCCGAAGCGGGCGGTGGTGCTCCTCGGCTCGGAGGGCGAAGGCTTGCCGAAGGCGCTGATGGAGAAAGCCGACCTCCTGCTGAAAATCCCGGGGACCGGCAACGTCGAGAGCCTGAACGTCGCCGCCGCTGCCGCCGTTCTGCTGGCGGAGCTGTACCGTCAGAACGCGTAGGGCAGAACGCGTAGGGCATAGGCGAGCTTCGCTCGCCGGAGCCCATCGCGGGAGGGTTTGGGAACCCTCTCAGGGTTCCCATCAAAAAAGATAAGCCGTGGTCAGGCCGAGGAAGAAGGCGTCGTAGAACCCACCTTCGAGACGGATCTCCAGGCCGGGCACGTCGGGGATGTAGAAGTCGAATCCAAGCGTGAGGTTCAGGATCGGGATGGCGCCCGGGATGTTCGAATCGGTGAAGCGATGGGGTTCCGTCGGGCCCTGGTCGGGGAGCCCCTCGGTCTTCTGCAGCACGTCCTCTGTGCAGCCGCTGGCTGGGCACGGGAGCGGGCGGCAGGCTTGCTCGTCGCCCGGCGTGTCCTTGCAACCGGGCGTGCCGGCGGAGATGCGCAGCATCTTTCCGGTCATGAACGCCAGACCCAGACCGGCGCCGTAGTGAAAGGCGGTGTAGGGCGACAGCTTCGTGCGCCAGATGAACGAGAAGTCGACACCGACGAAGCCGAAGTTACGGAACTGGATGAAGTCCGTCTCCTGCGCCGGGTCCTGGCCGCGGCCGAGCCAGTTGCCGTCCTTGGGGCCGAGGCGCTGGTAGGTGAGGCCGAGCGAGATGTCGAGCTCGCCCTTGCGGCGGAACACCTCGCCGCCGATGGCATAGGCCGACAGCGGCACGTTCTCGCTGGTGAACGCGCCCAGGAACCAGCCGGGCACGGAGACCCAGCGGGCGCGCAGCGCACCACCGAAGCGTGGACCGTTCGCGGGCGCCGGAGCCAGGAGGCCGGTGACGGCCGGCTCGGTGGACACGGCGGGCTGGGCCCTTGCCGCGCCCGTCCCAAACGTGGCAACGGCGGCGACCACGAAGGCGATGCCGGGGGCGTGCCGGTGAGCCACGGGGTCACTATAACGCAAATCACCGCATGCTATCGTCCAGCGGGTGCAGCGGGTGTCGTTCTTGATTCTCCTGGCGCTCGCCTCCGCATCGCCGGCGGCCACGCGAGCAGCGGTCGAGGGGAAGCTCCGGTCGCACGAGTTGCCACCGTCGGCTGCGTCCTTCAGCGCGCTCGGAAGCGGTATCGACGAGCGGTTGGTGGAGATCGGCGGTGACGGCAAGGTCGAGCTGCTGATCCGCGCGCGCGCCATCGCCGCATTGGCCTATTTCCCGACGAGCGTGGGGCGAAAATTCCTGGAAGAAACAATCGCCGGGAAGCGGGCGGCGACGGAGCCGGGGGACCGACTGCTGCTGCGCAAGGCCGCGGTGGCGCTCGGGTGGATGGGCGGGCTGGGAGTGCCGGAGAAGCTCGGGCCGCTGCTGGATCACGGCGATCCCGACGTGCGCCTGGATGCGGCAATCGGCCTCGGGCTGACCCGTCTGAAGTCGGCTGCCGACCTGATGCGCAAGCGGTTCGACATCGAGCCCTCACCGCGGGTGCGGTCCCAGATAGCCCGCCAGCTGCGGGTCATCGACGAGGTTGCCGCCGCAAAACGCTGATCCGTGCTAGTTTCCGCGGCCTGATGTCGAAAGAGAAGCTCGCCATTCTGGTCGGCGGTGGCCCCGCCCCAGGTATCAACAGCGTCATCAGCGCCGCGACGATCCGCGCGGTGCTCCAGGGTGTGGAGGTGCTGGGGATCCGTGACGGCTTCGACAAGATCATGCACGGCCGCGTCGAGGACGTGAAGCCGCTGAACCTCGAGGAGGTGAGCCGCATCCACTTCTCGGGCGGCTCGTACCTGGGCACGGCGCGCGCGAACCCGACCAAGAGCGACGAGTTGCTGAACAACGTCATCGAGTCGCTGACCCGGCTGGGAGTCACCCAGCTCATCACCATCGGCGGCGACGACACGGCGTTCTCGGCGATGAAGGTGGCGGAGAAGGCGGCGGGCAAGATCCGCGTCGCCCACGTGCCGAAGACGATCGACAACGACCTCGACCTCGACCCGTCGGTGGACACCTTCGGCTACCAGACGGCGCGCCACCTGGGCGTCGAGCTGGTGAAGAACCTGATGGTGGACGCCAAGACCACCTCGCGCTGGTATCTGGTGGTGGCCATGGGCCGCAAGGCCGGGCATCTGGCGCTGGGCATCGGCAAGGCGGCGGGCGCGACGATGTCGCTCATCCCCGAGGAGTTCCCGAAGATGAAAACCAACGTGAAGACGCTGGTCGACACCATCTGCGGCGCCATCATCAAGCGCATGGCCGAGGGTCGCCGCAACGGCGTGGCGGTGATGGCCGAGGGCCTCGTGGAGAGCCTGCCGGAGGAGGACCTCAAGAACCTGGGCGACGTCGAGTACGACGAGCACGGCCATCTTCGCTTCGCCGAGCTGGACATCGGCCACGGCCTGAAGAAGGCGGCACAGAAGCGGCTCAAGGAGCTGGGGATCAAGACCACCATCGTCTCGAAGAACATCGGGTACGAGCTGCGCTGCGCGGACCCGATCCCGTTCGACATGGAATACACGCGCGACCTCGGCTACTGCGCGGCCAAGTATCTGTTCTCGGGCGGCAACGCGGCCATGGTGTCGCTGCAGGCGGGAAACTTCGTGCCGATCCCGTTCTCGCAGATGCTGGACCCGGAGACCGGACGCACCAAGGTGCGGCTCGTGAACATTCACTCCACCCGCTACGCCATCGCCCGGCGTTACATGATCCGGCTGCGGCGCGACGACTTCGAGGACGGAGCCACGCTGGCCAAGTTCGGCGCCGTCTGCAACCCGAAGCTCTCCGTCGACGACTTCAAGAAGCAGTTCGCCTACCTCGTCGAGAACGAGCCGCCGCCCCTGGACCTGCTGCACGCGCGCGATCGCGGCGGGCGCTGAGATGGGAACCCTGAGAGGGTGGGGGCCCCTACCCCTCCCAAACCCTCCCGCGACGGCGTAGCATGTGCGGGATCGCCGGGCTCGTGGACCCGACGGGGGCTCCGATCGACCGCGGTGTTCTTCAGGCGATGACCGCGGCGATGGCGCCGCGCGGGCCTGACGCAGACGGGTTCTTCGTGGCACCAGGCGTGGGGCTGGGGCACCGGCGCCTGCGGGTCATCGACCTGTCCCAGGCCGGCGCCCAGCCGATGGGCAACGAGGACGGCCAGGTGCAGGTGGTGTTCAACGGCGAGATCTACAACTTCGCCGATCTGCGCGCCGAGCTCGTCGGACACGGGCACACGTTTCGATCGAGATCGGACACCGAGGTTCTGGTGCACGGGTATGAGGTGTGGGGCGACGGGGTGGTCGACCGCATCGACGGGATGTTCGCCTTCGCCCTGTGGGACGCACGCAAGCGGCGGTTGCTGGCGGCGCGCGACCGGATGGGGAAGAAGCCGTTTTACTTCGCGCAGGTGACGCGCGCGGGCCTGCCGCCGCTGTTTGCCTTTGCCTCGGAGCTCAAGGGGCTCTTGCCGGTACCGGGGCTCGATCGGCGGATAAGCCCGGCGGGACTGGCGCGCTATCTGACCTACGAGTATGTGCCGCCGCCGTACACCATCCTGGCCGGCGCGCAGAAGCTGGACGCCGGGTTCCGGCTGACACTCGAGCCCGGAGGCGCGCCGCAGGTGAGCCGCTACTGGGATCTGCCCTTCCCCGCCGAGCATCGGCCGTGGCGCGAAGAGGAGGCCGCCGAGGAGCTGCGCACATTGCTCAAGCGCGCGGTGGAGCGGCGGCTGGTGTCCGACGTGCCGCTCGGCGCCTTCCTTTCGGGCGGCATCGATTCGTCGACGGTGGTGGCATTGATGGCCGAGCTCGCGGGCGCAGACCGCATGAAGACCTTCTCCATCGGTTTTTCCGACGCGACCTTCGACGAGACGGCGCACGCGCGCGCCGTGGCGGCGCAATTCGGGACCGATCACCACGAGGAGCGGATCTCGGCGAGCACGCTGATCGACACCTTGCCTGATGTCGCCCGCTTCCTCGACGAGCCGCTTGGTGACGCCTCGATCGTCCCGACCTACCTGCTGTGCAAGTTCACCAAGCAGCACGTGACCGTGGCGCTGTCGGGCGACGGCGGCGACGAGCTTTTCGCAGGCTACCCCACGTTCTTGGCCGACCGGGTAGCCCCGCTGTTCTTCGGATTGCCGGCGGCGGCGCGGCGGCTGGCGGAGCAGGCGGCGGCGCGGCTGCCGGCGCAGACCGGGTACTTCAGCCTGGACTTCAAGGTGAACCAGTTCCTGCGCGGCGGGACGGTATCGGGCCCGCGGCGGCACCAGCGCTGGCTCTCCTCGTTCCTGCCCGAGGAGCTGGATCGGATTCTCCTGCCGGAGTTACGTGACGGCGACCCGCTGGCCGACGTGGACGCCCGAGCCGCAGCCTCGCCGGCGCGCAACGATCGCGACCGGCTGATGGATTTTTACGCGCGCTTCTACCTGGCCGGCGACGTGAACGTGAAGGTGGATCGCGCGGCCGGCGCCTGCGGGCTGGAGGTGCGGGCGCCGTTGCTCGACACCGATCTGGTCAGCTTCGCCTGCCAGCTGCCTCCGGGATTGCGGCTGCGAGGCCTGACCTCGAAGTACATCCTGAAGAAGGCGATGCGCGGGCGCCTGCCCGACGAGATCCTCGACCGCAAGAAGCAGGGCTTCGGGGTGCCGGTGGCCGCCTGGATGCGAGGCGAGCTGGCGCCGGCCTTGCGCGACGAGCTGGCGCCAGACAAGCTGCGACGCGAGGGCCTGTTCGATCCGGGCGCCGTGGGCCGCCTCGTGGACGACCATCTGCTGGGACGCCGCGATCGACGCAAACAGCTCTGGAGCCTGTTCGTGTTCGAGCGTTGGCTGGCAACCTACGGTTAGGCCACCGTTAGGCTACGGACTGGCGCGCAACGTCGACAGGAGGCCGTGGGTGTCGATCGGCTTCGAGAAACACGCGCGGACGCGCGGATCCTGCACCGACCACGCGACGTCCGGGTAGGCGGAGATCAGGATCACAGGCAAGTCATCGCCCTCCAGCTGCCCCAGCAGCTCCCATCCGTTGACCTTGGGCATCATGAGATCCAGCAACACCATCTCGGGTCGGTGGCGGCGGATGGCATTCAGTGCCTGCTCGCCGTTCTCGGCCAGGGCCACCTCGTAGCCTTCCTCGATCAGAAGATCGCATAGCGCCTCGCGGATCTCCGGATCGTCGTCGACGATCAGGATGCGATGCCGGCTGAGCGCAGTGAGCCACCCGTCTTCGACGCCTTCGACTTCCGCGAGGTCCATGGGTGGGTCTCCTTCAACACCGATGCCAACTCGATCACGAGGCGCCACGCACCGGGATGTTCCCGAACGGGTACGTACCCGCCTTCCGTGATCCCGCCAGGGCACACCGCCATGGCAACACCGCGAAATCCGGGGCCGCGCAATCCGGCACGGATATTGATCTGTACTGTAGAAACCCGTGCTCGCGACGCTCAAGCAACCCCTTCGGCTGTCTGCCCGCCCGGCGGGCTCGACCCTCGATACCGAGCGTCTCGCCACGCTGCTGCGGAGGCTGGACCGCCGGGACGACCGGACCCTGCTGGCGTCAGCGGCGAAGATCCTGGTCGAGCTCCTCGGCCAGTGGGGCGCCTGCATCCTGACGCACCATGAACCGCACATCGCGCTGACGACCGACGGCGTCGCGGCCGACGGGCGACGGATCGAGCTCGCGCGCTACCCAGAGGTGATGGCAGCGCTGAAGTCGGGAACGGTGGTCGCGGTCGAGGACGTGCATGCCTCCACGCTGCTGGATCCGGTGCGCGAGCTGATCCCGCCACGCATCGGCGCCATTGCCGTGGTGCCGATCCTCGATGGCGAACGGCGGCTGGGGGTGTTCCTGGTGCGATCGCGCCTGCCGCGGTCGATCCTGCCCGCCCAGCGGGCGCTGGCGCAGACCGTCGGCCTCGTGACCGGGATGCTGCTCGATCCCGAGCCGGAGGTGACCGCCCACCGGTCGCCCGCCGCCGTCACGAACCGGCGCGTCCTGGTGGTGGAAGACGACACCGACCATGCGCGCGCACTCGAGCAGGTGCTGAAGCACGAGGGGTACGAGGTCTCACTGGCGTGGCGAGGCGAGGACGCCCTCGCCCAGATCCTCGAGTCGCCGCCGGCGCGGGTGTTGATGGACGTGCAACTGCCGGGCCTGGACGGGATCGCGGTGGCCAAGCGCATGGCCACCGACGAGCGAACCGCGAACGTGCCGGTGCTGCTGCTGTCCGGAGTCGACGATCTGGCGTCACGGGTGCGCGACTGCGATCGCGGCGAGCTCGACTTCCTCCACAAGCCGTACGATCTGGAGGAGCTTCTGACCCGCATCGGCCGCGTGCTGCGCGAGGCGAAGTCGCTCGATCGCTGGCAGCGGAGCGCGCACCTCGACGAACTGACCGGCCTGGGCAACTTCCGGCTGCTGGAGGAACGCCTGACCATCGAGACGGCGCGGGCCCAGCGTTACCGGATGCCGCTCACGGTCGCGGTGGCAGATGTGGACGGGCTGAAGACGGTCAACGATCGGCAGGGTCATCAGGCCGGCAACCAGCTTCTCAAGGGGGTGGGCGACGCCCTTCGGAAGGAGCTGCGCAGCAGCGATCTGCCGATCCGCTACGGAGGCGACGAGTTCATGGTTCTGCTGCCACAGACCGGCCTCGACGAAGGGGTGGCTGTCTGCGAGCGGCTGCTGGCGCGCCTGCGCGAGACGGGGATCTCGATGAGTCTGGGGATCGCCTCGTACGGCGCGGCGGACACTTCGGGGCGGGCGCTGATGGAACGCGCGGACCAGGCTTCCTACCGGGCGAAGTCGCTCGGGGGGAACCAGCTGTGCGTCGACCGCTGAAAACAGCGCGCGAACACGCGGACGCGCTCTACAATCCACCGCCATGGACCGACGCACGTTCTTCAAGCAGATGGCGGTGGCGGGCGTCGCTGGCGTGGGATGCGCGCATGCAGTGCGCGCGGGCGACACCGGCGGCGGGACGATGGGGCGGCTGCCATTCAAGATCTCACTCGCCCAGTGGTCGCTTCACACCGCGCTTCGGCAGAAGAAGATCGACCACCTGGACTTCGCAAAGATCGCCAACGGCTTCGGGCTGGACGCCATCGAGTACGTGAACCAGTTCTTCATGGACAGGGCCAAGGACAAGTCGTATCTGGCGGAAATGAAGCGGCGCGCCGCGGGCGAAGGGGTCTGGAGCGCGCTCATCATGATCGACCGCGAGGGGCCGCTCGGCGATGCGGCGAAGCAGGCGCAGACCGTCGAGAACCACAAGAAATGGGTGGAGGCGGCGGCGTACCTCGGCTGCCACTCGATCCGGGTCAACGCACAGACGGACGGGAAAGGGACGGAGGAGGAACAGGCCAAGCGTGCCGCCGAGGGCCTTCGCCTGCTGGCCGAGTACGCCGATCCCTTCGGGCTCGATGTGGTGGTCGAGAACCACGGCGGGCTGTCCTCGAAAGGGTCGTGGCTGGCCTCGGTGATGAGGATGGCCGACCACCCTCGTGCCGGCGCGCTGCCCGACTTCGGCAACTTCCGCATCAAGGAGGGGGAGGTGTATGACGCCTACAAGGGCGTCGAGGAGCTGATGCCTCACGTCAAGGCCGCCGTCAGCGCCAAGTCGCATGAGTTCGACAAGGACGGGAACGAGACGCAGATCGACTACCTGCGCATGCTGAAGATCGTCACCGGCGCCGGCTACCACGGCTATCTGGGGATCGAGTACGAGGGCAAGGGGCTACCCGAGATGGAGGGCATCGCCGCGACCAAGCGGCTTCTGGAGAGGACACGCGCAAGACTGTAGAATCAGGATCGATGACGTTGCGTGAGGTGGTGCTCGCGGGTTACCGAGCGGTCTTCGAGCAGCGGGAGGTGATCTTCCTCGCCTGCCTGGCGGTCCCGGTGCTCGGCACGGTGGCGGCGCGCATCGGCAAGGCCGGCAAGACCGACGCCGACGGCAAGTTCATCGCCAGTGTCGTGGTGGGGATCGGCCTTCTGGCCCTGGTGCTGGAGATCGTGGCGGCGGTGATCGCCAAGAGTCTGTTCGATGCCAGTCTGATGGACGGAGACGCCCTCCTGCTGGCGGCGCCGGTGCTGTGCCTGGGGGGAAGTCTGTTCGGGATCCGCTGGGTGTTCCCGCTCAACCAGATCGCCTCGCTGAAGACCGCCATCGACGTGGGGGTCTTCGCGGTCGCCTGCATCGGCGTGCTGTGGCTGTTCAGCAAGTTCCGCGGATGGGGGATCATCTTCTTCGGCAGCATCGGCCAGCTCGTCACCGTCGGGGTGCTGCTGATCGGATTGCTCAAGCGTCTTTACAAGCGGGCGTTCGGGGGAGGGGATCCTGGAACACCGACGGCGGAGTCGTTCCGGCAAGCCCTCTGAGAATCTCGTTGATCCCAGTGAAGTGACCGGCGCTGGAGATGCGCCAGCCAACGCGGCGGGCCTCGGCGAGCACGGCCGGGTAGGCACTGGCGAGAACGTAAGGGGCGCCGGTGGCACGCAGGAACTCGATGTCGTTGAGGTCGTCGCCGATGCCGACGGACGCGGCGGCATCGAGGCCACGCTCGGCCATCCAGAAGCGGACGGCGCTCTCCTTGCCGGCGCCGGCCAGGATGACGTCCAGGTTCTCGAGGTTGATCGTCTTGCGCAATCCCGGCGGCAGCACCACGTCGCGGCAGAGGGCGGCGAACTCGCCGGCGGAGCGGTCGGGGTTGTCGCGCAGCCGCACGCGCACCGCGGAGTTGCGGCCCTCGGCATCCAGCCGCCAGCCAGCAGCGGTGAGCGAGCGGACAACCTGGGGCAACAGCCGTCGCTCGGGTTCCAGGCGCTCGTGCCAGCCGCGGTGGGGCTGAAAGTCGGCGTCGCAGATCAGGCCGCCGTTCTCCAGCACGAACGCCTCGGCGAAGTCGAAGTGCGCGCGCCGGCGTTCGACGGTCGAGGGACGGCCTCCCGTGACCAGCACGATCTGGTAGCGGGACCTGAGCGCGCGCAGGAGCGACAGGGTTTCCTCGGCCACCCAGATCTTGTAGGAGCTGGTGGAGACATCGTGGCATTGGTAACGGCGCCCACCCGGCTCCTCGACGAGCGCTGGTCCGACGACGCGGACGCCGTGCGCCTCCTCGTGGAAGCACAGAGTACCGTCGAGATCGGAGAAGAGGACGGGCTTCATGCCAGTTTCTCGGCGAGGCCGGTGGAACGGCCGAGGGGACGTGCGATCGCCGCTGCCAGCACCGCCGGATTTCCACAGACCGTGACGGCACGGCGGCTGCGCGTCATCGCCGTGTACACGAGTTCGCGCGACAGCAACGGCAGCGGCGCGTCCGGGAGGATGAAACCGGTGACGTCGAACTCCGAGCCCTGCGCCTTGTGCACCGTCATCGCGAACGACAGCTCCAGCGTGTCGCGCAGGCCGTCCATGTCCCAGGTGCTCCACCCACTGCGAGTCGGGAAGGCGGCGCACAGCCGCGTGGGCCGGCCCGCGTCGCGAACCGCGACCACCACACCCTGGTCACCGTTCCACAGGCCGCGATCGTAGTCGTTCCGGAGCATCATCACCGGCTCACCCGCGAGGAAGGCGCTGGAGGTTGCGCCGGCACGCCTGTGCATGCCCGCGTTCACCGCGACCGATCCGGTGGGCCGGCCGCGTGTGGCGCAGAGCAGGCGAGCGCCCTGGTAGGCGGCGTGCAGGGCGTTCAGGCGGCCTTCGTCGTCGGCAGTGAAGGCGCCATCGTGACGGACGAGGACTGCGGGTTCCGACGGGGGCAAGCGCTCGGCGTACCAGCGGTCGAGAAAGCCTTCGAGGGCGCCGCCCGGGATCAACTCGAGTCCGCTCCAGGCCAGGTCGGCGGCGCTGGCGCGCTCGGCGGCGACCCCGGTCAGCGGCTCGCCGGCGTTCACCCGGCGGGCCACCTCGACCAGGGTCGCGCCGCGATCGGCGCCGAGGCGGAAGCTGCGGGTCAGCCGGACCGCCCGCGCACCGAGGTCGCGGAACACCGCTCCGGCCTGCACCGACGGGAGCTGGTCGGCGTCCCCCATCAGCACCAGCAGCGCGTCCTCGTCCAGCGCGCCAAGAAGGCGATCGGCAAGGAACAGATCCATCATCGAGCCCTCGTCGATGATCACGGCCCGGTGGCGGAGGCGGTTGCCCTCGTGGTGGCGGAAGGTACCGACCGACGGCGCGTAGCCGAGGAGGCGATGGAGCGTCTCCGGGACCGGCGCGGCGGCGGCCAGAGCGTCGTCAGACGGGCTGCGCGAGGGGAGACGCTCGAGCCCGGCGCGCAGCGCCTCGCCCAGCCGATGCGCCGCCTTGCCGGTCGGGGCAGCGATGGCGATCGCCTCCGGTGCGACGCCCAGGCGTACCAGGGCGCGCACCACGGCGACAGCGATCGTCGTCTTGCCGGTGCCGGGTCCGCCGGTGATCACCGCCACCTTGCGCCCGAGCGCGTGGGTCACCGCCTCCCGCTGCTCAACGCTCGGCTCTGGCCGCGCCGTGGCCAGCACGTCGGCGACGACGGCCTCGAGGTTGTCGAAGCCGGATGGTTGCTCGGCGCGCGTGCGCAACGCCGCGGCCACGCGGTCCTCGCAGGCCAGCAACTTCTGCGGATACAGGAAGGTGCCGTCGGCAATGAACGGTTTGCGCTCGCCGGGACGACCGATGATCGCGGGCGCGCGCAGAGCCACGTCCTCGATCGGCACGCGCGTGCTCCCGTGGGCCACGGCCAGCAGCAGGCGGCCGACCAGGCGCAAGAGCGAGGCGCGCTCGGCCTCGGCCAGACCATCCGCCCAGGCCACCACCTGCCAGGCGAGAAAAAGCCACGGCTCGTCGAGGTCGGCCTCGCGGAGTTCGGCGGCCAGCTCGGCCGGCAGCGCGGCGGCCGGGGCCAGGCGCTGGCGGGCGGTGCCCCGGGGTGACAGCGGCGGCAGCTGCCGCATCAGCCGAACCCCCAGAAGCGGTCATCCCGCATCTCGGCCTCCCAGGTGCGCACCTCGGCCCAGCTCGGGCGCCTGAAGTGCAAGCCCGCGTCGGGATCCTCGGCGCGCATACCCCGCACGAAGGCATAGAGCACGCCTCCGAAACGACGCTGGTAGTCCTTCTCGTCGGTGACGCCGAGCAGGCGCAGCGCCGCTAGCGCATAGAGGCGCGCCTGGACGTCGTAGTTCCGGCCACAATGCCCCGCCAGGTGCGCGCGGTCCCAGGAGGGCAGCCAGTCTCCCTTCCAGTCACACACATAGGTGCGCCCGCGGTGCTCGAACAGAACGTCGATGAAGCCCTTCACGACGCCGCGCTCGATCCGCCAGTCGCGGTCACCGTCGGTGCCGAGGGCCGGATGGCGCGCCTCCGGGATCGGATACAGAAACTCCATCTCCCGCAGCAGGTGGTCGGCCGTGGCGATCCCGGGGAGCACTTCGTCGCCGAGGCGGACGGTCGTTGTGAGGGCCGTATGCACGAGGCGCTCGGCGTGCGGCACGTGGACCGGGCGCACGTCATGGCGGCGGCGCACCCGCTCGGTCAGCTCGCCGATCCGGGTTCGCCAGTCGGCGAACGTTCCGCGCAGCGTCTCCAGCGGCACGAGCTCGAGCAGCTCGTGCACGAAGCGGCCCGAGACGCGCCCGCGCGGCAGCTCGTCGGGCGGCAGCACGATGGGCGCGTCCGCGTCGGATGGTTCGTTCGCCGCCGGATCGTCAGTCACCTCGCGTGGCACGAAGCCGCCGTGCCGCCGCTTCACTGCCGAGTACGAGGTGACGTGGAAGCCGGCACGCCGCTCGGCGATCACCGGGAGACCCGGATCGGCTCTGTCGACAGGTGCCTCGGGCCGCCAGGCGGCCAGGGCGGCCTGCGTGGGTGGCAACGCGCGGATCGGTTGATCGCCAGGACAAGTCACCTCGCGGGTCTGGAACAGAGCGCGCTCGTCGTCACTCGTGATTCCATCGAGCAGGATGTTGAGCCGGTCATTGACGAACTTGTAGGAACCCTTGAAGCTTTCGAAGGCAGCGGGATAGCGAGGCAGATAGAGTCGGGCCTTCGCGCGGGTGAGCGCGACGTAGAAGACCCGCCGCTCCTCGTCGTCCTTCTCGTGGCGGCAGCGGCTCTTGTCGTCCCCGGGGACGCCGACCTTGACCACGCGCTGGCCGTCATCGTCGTGAAAAGCATTGAGGCGCGAGCCGATGCCGAGGTCCCACAACGCGCCGTAGACGAACACGACGGGCGCCTCGAGGCCCTTGGCATGATGGATGGTCATGATCTGGACGGCGTCGGCGTCGGTGTCCAGCCGCTGCAGGTCGCTGCCCTCACCCGGCGGTTTGCGCGCGCCACTCACGTAGCCACCCAGCGTCTGCGCCAGTTGCCGGATGGTGCCGCGCGTACGCGCCGCCTCCTCCTGCAGGATCTCCAGCACGTGGAGGTAGTTCGTCAGCGCCCGCTCGCTCTGGCGTAGGAACACCTCGCGGCAGACGAGGCCGCTGTCCTCGACGATGCGGGCGAACATCGCCTCGAGCTGCCCCGAGTCCGCCAGGTCCCGCCAGTCGTACAGCAGCCGCACGAGCGGGTGCGTGGCAGGGAGATCCTCGCAGGCGGCCAGATCCGGCAGTGTCAGGGCGAAGAACCCGGTGATGAGCGCCCGGGACCGCGCGGTCCGATCCTCGGGGTCGGCGATGGCGCACAGCAGATCGAGCACCTCGCGCGCCTCGACCGTCTCGAAGAGCCGCTCCTGCTTGTAGAAGGCGAACGGGATGGCCGCCGCGGCCAAAGCATCGCCCACCTCGCGCGCCTCGCGCTTCGATCGCGTCAGCACGAACACGTCGCCGGGTCCCAGACGGCGCTGTCCCGTGCCGTCGACCAGCGTCAACCCCTCGGAGAGCAGGAGTTGCAGCTCCCGGACCATGGCCGCCTTGAGGGCCTGCCTCACCTGCCAGGAGACGACGGTCTCGGCCCTCGCCTTGACGTCGAGCACCACCACCGGAGCAGCGGGTCTCCCCGCGGCGTCGAGCAGCGCCAGCTCGGGCCGCCCGCAGGTGACGGGATGTTCGTAGTGAATGCCGCCCTCGGCGCGGAAGAAGGGATCGCCATCCTTGTCGGCGAGGATGGCGTTGTAGGCATCGATGAGGGGCTTCGTGGAACGGAAGTTCTGCTTCAGGTGCACGGCCTCGCCCTGGCGGGCCCGGATCTCGGCCCCGGCGCGCAGGTACGTGTGCACGTCGGCGCCCCGGAATCCATAGATCGCCTGTTTCGGATCGCCGATCACCGTCAGCGTTCGTTGATCGGCGCCCTCCAGGAACAGGCGGCGGAAGATCGTCCACTGCACCTCGTCGGTGTCCTGGAACTCGTCGATGAGAGCATGGCGGTAGCGCGCACGGAGGGTTTGCCGCAAGAGCTGGGCGTCCTCGTCGTCCCGCTCGAGACCGCGCGCCACGTGCGTCAGCATGTCCTGGAAATCGAAAAGTCCCGCTTCGCGTTTGCGAGCCTCGAGGCGCGCCTCGACCAGCGGGAGCACCTCGTGCGCAAGCTCGGCTGCCAGCGACGACCAGCACGGCCCGAGCCGCCGCACCAGCGAGGCCACGAGGCCCAGGCCGCGCCCCTCGTCGGGCACCTTCGCCAGCGTCCTCTCCAGATACGGGAGATCCGCACAGTCGAGAGCCGCCCAGCGTTGCCCCTCGTCGCGCGTGGCCGCGGCGGCGAAGAGCCATGCCAGCTCGCGCACCAGCTTGACGTGCGAGTTGGCCCGGATCTTGTGGCGCCTCATGTCGTCGCGCAGCCCGGTGTCGTCGCTGGCCGAGGGAAACCGGGCCAGGGCCTCGGCCGCGGCGCGCAGATCGCAGCGCCCGGGCCGCAGCGCCTCTGGCCGCGGCGGGAACATACAGACCAGCTCGCGGCGGCATTTTCGCAGGAGCTCTTCAAGGCGATCCAGCGGCGCGTTCCGCAGCCAGGCCTCGATAAGGGGCACCCGCGCGGGATCAGCCCCCACGTCCCGGCGCACCGTCTCCAAGAAGGCCGCGTGGAACGCCTCGCTCTCGTCGACCGCCTCCTCGTCGAAGAGGCGGCGATGCAGGAATGCGTGCTCGGTCAGCACCCGCTGGCAGAAGCCATGGATGGTGGCGATCGTCGCCCGGTCGAACTCCAGGAGAGCGCGCCCCAGCTTCTCGCGCGCCCCGTCGTCCAGCACCCAGCATTCACTCTCCGGCGCCGGATCGCTGATCGACAGCTCGCGCAGCTCGACCAGCTTGGCGCGGATGCGGCCCACCAGCTCGGCCGTCGCCTTCTCGGTGAAGGTGACGATCAGGATCTGATCCAGCTCGGCCCCGTGCCGGAGCAGCAGGTCTATCACCAGGTGTTCGAGCAGGTACGTCTTGCCGGTGCCCGCGGAAGCCTCCACCACGGCGTGGTTGCTCCCGAGGCGATCCAGCTCGGGCGGCCGACGGTAGCGGATGGCGCTCACGCCGGGTCCTCGTGCAGCTCGAAATAGAGTCCGAAGCGCGACGCGGCCATCCTCTCGGCGTCCTCGACGGCAGGAGGCTCGTGCCGATCGACGGCGTCGGGAACCGGGCCATGGACCGAGCTGAACGTCTTCCACGCCATCTCGAAGTGCAGATCGCGCAGGCGCTCCACCTCCTCCGCGACGCTGCGCTTGCCGCGGGCGCCGAACACCGCCTCGCACGGCAGGAGGTAGGCGTGGATCCCGGTGGGCCGACCGTCGCCGTCGGGATCGCCGGTCAACATGTCCCGCACGAGGGACGCCAGGTAGTCCCGGGCCTGCGCCTGCTTCACCGCCTTGAAGCGCGCGGGCACCATGCCGTCGGCGAACAGGATCGGGGCCGCGTGGGCACCGTCGGAGAGCCCGGCAGCGGCGAGCGCCAGGTGGTCGACGAAGCCGCGCAGCTTGCGCTTGCCGACAGCCTCCTCCTCCTCCGGCTTCTTGCCGCTGACGAGGACGACCGACCCCGTCGCGCCCTTGGGGGGCACGATCAGGAGCTCGGTGCGCCCGATGAGCTCGATCTGCAGAGGCCGCGGTGGGCCTTCCGTCACCGGAGCGTCGATCGGGAGCACGATCGGTGCGTGGACCTCTCCGGCGTCCGCGTCCTGCACCGCGCGGCCGAAGCGCACGAGCCGCCGTCCGAACAGGTTCGCGCCCGCGAACGCCGTGACCTGATCGAGCCACGCCCTCAGGATCGCCTCGTGCCCGGGCCGCTCGGCCTTGCGGAAGAGCCCCGTGGGCACATGGCCGCCCAGCTCGAAACGGGCCGACAGCGCTTCGTACTCGCGCAGAACCGCCTCCCAGCCCGCGGCGCTCAGCAACCCGCGGGTGAAGCTGTCCCTCAGGATGGACGCCCTCCCGAGGGCGTCCGTCGCGAACGCCTCCTCGTCGCGCTCCAGGATCTCGTCATCGCCCTCGACCTCGCGCAGCCGCAGGCGGAATCGGGCCGAGCCCTGCAGCGGATCCTCCAGGAACTGACGGATCGCCGCCAGCGGCACCACCAGACGCTCGGGACCAGCGGCTGGCGCTCGTGGCGGGGGCGTGTACACGCTGAGCCGCGCCTCCAGATCGGCCCGCATCCCGTCCGGCAGCGCCCGCCGCAACGCCGGCCAGTCGGGGCGACTGGCGTCCGTCGGCAGCACCGACCGCAGCGACTTGCCCAGGTCCTTCGCGACGCGTTCGCGCGACGCCAGCGGCGAGGCGAACAGGCGCTCGTCGTCATCGTACCGTCGCAGCGGAGGCCGCGGCGGATCGAACAGCTTCTTGCACTCGTCGGGCGGCAGCAACTGCCCCAGCACCTCGCGCAACTCCAGCAGCACCGATGATGGCGCCAGCCGCTCTCCGGTCAGCTCGTCTCTGTCGACGTACGACAGCACCAGGCGTTCTCGCGCGCACAACAGGGTCTCCAGGAACATGTACAGATCCTGCTCGCGCGGGCTGACGTCGCCGGCCTGCCGCCGCGCCTCGCGCAGATCCAGCTGCGATCGCCGCGCGGCGCGCGGAAACTCCCCGTGCCCCAGCCCCAGCACGAAGACCGCGCGGAAGGGAATGGCACGCATCGGCACGAACGACGACACGGTCACACCCGAGGCCAGGTACTGTCCGCGGCTGCCCCCGAGACGCGACAGCGCCCGGCGCCCCAGCTCGGCGGCCACGCGGTACGACACCGGCTGGGCGATCGTCACCGCCTGTAGCTCCTCGAGCGCGCGCTGGCAGCGGGCGAGCAGCATCGCCTCCTCGTCGTCGGCCGGCACCAGATACGAGGCCAGGAGACCGCGCATGAAGTCGAGCCACTCGGGCAGTAGCCGCAGGCGGGGCGCGCCGTCGCCGCGGGCAAAACGTACGTCCTCCATCAACGAGCGTGCGACCAGACCGAACGCCAGGCTGCTCGCCTCGTCATCGGCACGGAGCACCGCAGGAAGATACTCGTCGCTGCCGAAGACGACGGGCTCGGCATCCATCAGCGCGCCCAGCGCCAGCCTGCGCAGCCCCTGGTCCCAGCTGAATAGGTCGCGGCTGACGTAACTGCCTTCGTGGTCGCGCCGGTCGAGGCCATGCACGATCCCGAGCTCCTCGCACAGGTGCACCCACGATTG
Source organism: Myxococcales bacterium (assembly GCA_031423255.1). GTDB lineage: Bacteria > Myxococcota_A > Polyangia > Fen-1088 > Fen-1088 > JANPFD01. The sequence continues at coordinate 75,690 of JANPFD010000096.1, forward strand.
CGCCGTCGCCTCGGGGAAGCGCGCCATCACCGCGGGGTGAGTGATGAGCGGCAGCACCTCGCGCCGCGTGAAGGCGCCGAGCGGCAGGTCGAGCAGCCGCTCGGCCGCCTCACCCAGCCTGTGTCCTCCCGCCAGCGGCAGATCGACCACGTTGTGAGGCAGGCCGTGACTCTCGCCGAAGACCGCGCTGACGTGTGACAGGTACGCGTCCTTGCCCGACTCGGGCACCACGACGGCGACGTCGTTGAGGCGCAGCGTCGGGTCTTGCCGCGCCAGGCGCCAGATCTCCGCCGCCACCACCTCCAGTTCGCGCCGCAGGCCGGGACAGGGCAGGACCATCAGGCTGCCGTCAGCCCGCAGCGCCGGATCCGGCCGCTCGGGCGCGGCTCGGTCCAGGATGTCGTTCTGCAGCCGCCCCAGGAGCGTGCCCTTGTCGTCGCGGACGAAGCGACCTTCGAAGTCACCATCGGTGAGCTGGTTCAGGAGCCGCACGTTCTCGCGCCCCGGCCGCGCCCACAGCCGCAGCGCCAGGCTCTCGCCCGCCACCTGCAGCCCGAGCGGATCGTCCCCCAGCGCGAGTTGCTTGGCCTCGGCGCGGAGCGGGAACAGCGACGCCCTCCCCTCCTTCTTGAGCCGCCGACGCAGCTCGCCGACTGTTTCCAGATCCTCCCAGAACTCGCGGCAGGGATTGAGCGTGTAGATGCAAACGTCACGTCCCCGGGCGACCGTGGCCAGCATCCCGTGGTAGCCGCGTGCCACGTACGACAGCCCGAACACGTGAAGCGGGCCCCCGGTGATTCCCTTGCGCTCCGCCTCGACCATCAGCTCGGACAGCGTCTTGCGCGCGCCGCACCTCTGCCTGATTGCCCGCCAGAGCGCCCGCTGCCAAAGCTCGGTCGCCTCCCAGCCTGACGTCAGTCGCTCGTCGGCCCAGGCCTCCAGCATCTGCGGCCGTGACAGCGCGTACTCGTCGAAGAGAGGAGCCAGCTCGGCCGCCAGCTGGCAGCGGCGGCGATCGATGGCGTCCGCCTTGTTTCCCGCCGCGGCCAGGTAGGCGCGCACCGGTTCCACCGTGGCCAGGAACGCGTCGTCGTGTAGCAAAGACAGCAGGTGTCCCTGCATCTCGGGCTCGCCCACCACCTCGGCGTCCGGGACTGCGGCGCGCCCGATCCGATCGAGGTGCTGGCGCAGAAAGCTCACCTCGAGGTTGGCGGCGATGCCCGTGGCCTGCGCGATCCCCAGCTTCACGTAGTCGGCGACGTTCCGGTTCGGCACGACCAGCGCCGCGGTCGCGAAAGGCCCCAGCCGCGCCCTCTCGGCGCGCAGGTTCGCCACCAGCGCCTCCAGCAGCGCCTCGGTCCGGTTCGAATGGCAGACGCGCAGCATCGAGCGGGGTCGAGGATACCCCGCTATTCCGCCTTCTGGCCCGGTCCGATCAGCTTCTCGACGGCGCCCAGCAACTGCTCGGCCGTGAACGGCTTCGCGAGTAGCGCGTCCCACTTCCGGTCCTTCTCCTCGGGGATCGACAGCGGCGCAGCGGTCATCATGATCACCTTCAGGTCGCAGTACTTCGGATCGCCGCGCAGCCTGTTCAGAAGCACGAATCCGTCCATCACCGGCATCATGTAGTCCAGCAGCACCAGCGCCGGAACCCGTTGCTGCACGATCGCCAGAGCCACATCGCCGTCCGCGGCGGTGACGGTCGCGTAACCCTCCCATTGAAGGATGTCGACCAGGGTGTCGACGATGGTGAACTCATCGTCGACGACGAGCACCGTCTGTCGCTCGGACGCAGTCACTGCAGAGGGTCTTGTACAACATATTACGACTTCTTGTTCAGGTCACCGGCCTTCACTTTGGCGAAGTTCGCGGGCTGAAGGTGCTTGCGTGCGGCCGCGGTCACATCGGCAGGCGTCAATTTTTCGATCCTCTGGTTGAGCTCCTTCAAGAAGGCGAAGGTGCGGCCCAGGAACAGGCCTTGCGCCAGCTCGCCAGCGACGAAGTCGTCCTCGGCCATGCGGTTGGCGAAGCTCTGGCTGTAGCTGGTCTTGCCGTCTGCCAGTTCCTTGTCGGCGATGCCATTCTTCAGCAGGAGGTCAATCTCCTCGAGCAGCGCCTTCATCCCCTTGTCCGCGTTCTGGGGCGCGCAGATGGCGCCGGCGAAGAAGAAACCGCTCTTGTCGATGGGGTGGGCGTGGATGCCGGAGAACGCCCCGTAGGAGATCCCCTCCTTCTGGCGCAGCCGCTGCAAGAGGCGCGAGCTGGCGCTGCCGCCCAGCAGGTGGTTCAGCATCACCAGCGCCGGGTAGTCGGGATCGTCGTCACGCAGCGCCAGCGGGTGCCCGACGCCGACGAAGGCCATCTCCTTGTCGGGGGTGTTGATCTCGTCGGCCACCTTCTCGCCCTCCTTGTACGGCCGGGTGACCCGCGCGTACGGCTTCGGCGACTTCCAGCTCGCGAGCTCCTTGGTGACGAGGCCGCGCACCTCCGCCTCGTCGAAGTCGCCGATCACCGCCACTTGCGCGGCGCTGGTGCCCCAGAGGTTCCGGTGCAGGTTCGCCAGATCCGCCACCTGCAGCCGCTTCACCAGCTCGATCTCCTCCTTCGGCGTGTCGATGTGGCGCACGTCGTCCTTCGGCCAGGGGAAGATCCGCTGCGTCAGCGTCGTGAAGCCGTTGGCCATGGGATCCTGCAGCTGCTCCTCGAGCTGCGACAGCACCTCCTTCCTCAGCGTCTCGAACTCGGCCTTCGCGAAGGTCGGCTCGCGCAGCACCTCGGCCACGAGGCGGAGGACGTCGGGCAGCTTCTCGCGGACGGTCTTGATGGTGGCCACCGAGACGCCCGGGGTCGGCACGCGCGAGCCGCCGCCGAAATGCACCTCGGCCTTGAGGCGATCGAACTCGTCCTTGATCTGCTGGAACGATTTCTTCTTCGTCCCGCGCATCAACATCTGCGGCAAGAGATCCGCGGCCGCCGTCTTCCCCTTCAGTTCCTTCTCGCTGCCGTAGCGCACCGTCAACACCACCCGCACGGCGGCGCCCTTGGTCTTCTTGGGAAACAGCGCCACCTTCATCCCTCCCGGCAACTCGGACCGACGCGCGCGTTGCTCGACGGAATCCGGCGTGGCCACGAACACCTCGCCCTCCGAGACGACGGCGCTCCCTTTGAAGTCCTTCATCATCGCCACCACGTCCGGCCGCGGCGGCAGCGGCGGGCGATCCGCGTTCTTCGTCGGCAGGAAGATGCCGACGGTGCGGTTCGATTCCTTCAGGTACTTCTGCGCCACCTTGGTGATGTCGTCGATGGTCTCGCCCTTGACGCGATCGCGGATGAGGAAGAACAACCGCCAGTCGCCCATGGCCGCCCAGTCCGACAGCGCCACGCCCAGCTGCGCGGTCTCGTTGGTGACCAGCTCGAACTCCTTGAGCGAACGCGTGCGCCACCGTTCGAGCTCTTCCTTCTTGATGCCACCCTTCGCCAGCTCCTCGATGGTCTTCACCATCACGTCGCGCACCTTGTCGGGCGAGCCACCGGCGCGCACCTTCGCGCCCAGCATCAGCACGCCCGGCTCGGCCGTCGGATAGACGTAGCCGTACACCTCGCTGGCCAGGCCCTTGTCGACGAGCGCCTTGTAGAGACGCCCGGCCGGCTTGCTGGTCAGCACGTCGGCCAGGGCGTCTTCACCGACCCAGTCCGGATCCGGGCCGGCGGCCCCGTGGTACAGCACCTGCACGACGGCGACGTCGCCCGTGCGCCGCAGGGTGACGCTGCGCTCGCCGTCCTGCACCGGCTCGACGGTCCAGCTGGGCGTCAGCTTGCGCGTCGGCCGCGGGATCGGCGCGAAGTACTTCTTCACCATCGCCAGCCCCTGCGCGGGGTCGAACTTGCCTGCCACCACCAGCATGGCGTTGTCGGGCTGGTAGAACTTCTTGTAGAAGGCGCGCAGGTTCTCGACGGGGACGCGCTCGATGTCGCTGCGCGAGCCGATGGTGCTCTTGCCGTAGTTGTGCCACTGGTAGGCGACCGAGAGCATCTTTTCCTCCAGCACGCCCGCCGGGTTGTTCTCGCCCATCTCGAACTCGTTGCGCACGACCGAGAACTCCTTGGCCAGTTCCTCGGGAGCGATCGTGCTGTTGATCATCCGGTCGGCCTCGAGCTTCATGGCGAACTCGAAGTTCTCGGGCGTGGCCGGCAGCTCCTCGTAGTAGTTCGTCCGGTCGAGCCAGGTGGTGCCGTTGAACTTCGCCCCGTGATCCTGCAGCAGCTTCCAGATGTCCTTGTGAGTCGGCGTCCCCTTGAAGAGCATGTGCTCGAGCAGGTGCGCCATCCCCGTCTCGCCGTATCCCTCGACGCGCGAGCCGACGAAGTAGGTGACATTGACCGTCACCGTCGGCTTCGACTGGTCGGGGAACAGGAGCACCTGCATGCCGTTGTCCAGACGGTACTCGGTGATCCCTTCGACGGTGGTCACCTTGACCGGCTCGGCGGCCGCGAGCACCAGGAGCGGAAGGAGGGTGTGCATGGGGCGGGATCTTGCCGCAGATCCGCTAGAATTCCACAGATGTCGTCGCGCGCGCCCCAGATGGTCGAGCGCTACGCGGTCTACGACGAGATCGCGAGTGGCGGCATGGCCTCGGTGCATTTCGCGCGGCTGTTCGGGCCGCTCGGTTTCTCCCGCATCGTCGCTGTCAAGAAGCTGCACCCCACCTTTGCGAAGGACCCGCAGTTCGTGGCCATGTTGCTGGACGAGGCGCGGCTGGCGGCGCGCGTTCGGCATCCGAACGTGGTGACCGTGCAGGACGTGGTGACCGACGCGGGCGAGATCCTGCTGGTGATGGACTATGTCGCCGGCGAGCCGCTGTCGAAGCTGCTCGTCGAGGGAGAGCGGCCACCTCCAGCGATCGCCGCCTCGGTCATCGTCGGCACGCTGCACGGTTTGCACGCCGCGCACGAGGCGACCGACGAGCGGGGCGTGGCCATGGACATCGTCCACCGCGACGTCTCGCCGCAGAACGTGCTGGTGGGGACGGATGGCGTCGCGCGCGTGGTCGACTTCGGGGTGGCCAAGGCCGCCGTGCGCAGCCAGGTGACACGCGACGGGCAGGTCAAAGGGAAGATGCCCTACATGGCGCCCGAGCAGCTGCGGGGCGGAACGGTCGACCGACGCGTGGACCTGTACGCCGCGGGAGTCGTCCTGTGGGAGATGCTGGCGGGCCGCCGGCTGTTCGTGGCGGACAGCGACGCCGCCATGTTCGCGCAGGTCCTGGATCGGGTGGCGCCACCACCGGGAGTGTCGCCGGCCATCGACGAGCTGGTGCTGCGCGCCCTGGCGCGCAACCCCGGCGAGCGCTTTGCAACGGCGTGGGAGATGGCGCGCGCGATCGAACAGGTGATTCCTCCCGCCTCGGCGGCCGAGGTGGGCGCGTGGGTGCAGGTGCGCGCCGGCCAGGTGCTGGAAGCGCGCAGCAAACGCATCACCGAGATCGAGACCGACGCCGTGACCCGGCCATTTTCCGTGCGCAGGAGCCGCGACGACGAGCCGACCATGCCGGCCGGGCGGCCGAGGCGCGCGGGTCTGGTGATCGCCGTGGGTGCGCTGGCCACGGCAGCCGTCATGGGATGGGGATGGCTGAGCCTCCGCGCGCCCGAGCCGCCGACGGTGGTCGCACCACAGCCCGCGCCCGAACCGGCTGCCGTGATCGCGCCCGAACCATCGCCCACACCGGCTCCCGTGGCGAAGCCGACACCGCCGGCGATTCGGGTTGCAAAGCAACGAAGCAGGCGCGTCGCTCCCCGCCCCGCCGAGTGCTACCAGATGGGCGCCGACGGGATCTTGCACGTCAAACCCGAGTGTCTGTCTGATAGCATCAAGCGCTGATGTCATGGCGCCTCCTCGCGCCCGTCGTCTTCGTCTTCGCGGGCGAGGCCAGGGCCGCCCCTGACACCGAAGCCTGCGTCGCCGCGTTCGAGCAGGGACAGCGCCTGCGCAAGGAGGACAAGCTGGTGCGCGCGCGCGCCGAGTTCCAGCGGTGCGGGATGGCCTCCTGCCCGGCCCTGGTCAGCAAGCGCTGCATCGAGTGGATGGATCAGGTGTCGTCCGCACTCCCCTCGATCCTGATTGTCGTGCGCGACGCGCAGGGCCGCGACCTACCCGAAGCCAGCATCTATGTCGACGGCTCGCACATCACGCGCCCTCGTGGAAAGCCCCTGCCCGTCGATCCAGGCGAGCACCTGGTGCGCACCGTCGTTGGCGACCAGAGCGTCGAGCAACGCGTGGTCGTCGTCCAGGGCGAGCGCGAGCGCGCGGTGACGCTGGTGCTCCCCGAGGTACCGCGACCACCGACACCGCCCCCGGCGCGCACGAGACTGCCCGTGTATCTCCTGGGCGGCGTCGCCGCACTGTCGCTCGGCAGCTTCGCCTACTTCGGCCTGACCGGTCGCAACGACGCCGACCACCTGCAATCCACCTGCGCGCCCACCTGCAGCGACGGGCAGGTGTCAGCCGTCCGACGAAAACTGATCGCCGCCGACGTGTCGCTGGGGATCGCAGCCGCCTCGCTCGCCGTCGGCACGTACCTGCTCCTCCAGCCCGCGGCCCCGGTGTCCGTCGCGCTCACTCCCGGCGGTGCCCTGGTCGGCTTCGTCTGGGCACATTAGTCCTCGACGTCCGCGCTGCGGATGCCGAGGTCGGCCATCAGGCGCTGCAGCGAGCGGCGGTTGACGCCGGCGAGCTCGGCCGCGCGGGTGACGTTGCCGCCGGTGCGCCTGAGCAAGGCGTTTACGTACAACGTCTCGAACTGCCGGGTCCAGGCCTCGCGCGCCTCTTTCAGGCCGAGGTGCGCGGGCACCAGCGCTTCCAGGCCTGGCGGCGTCGCGTTGGCCGGCGCCTCGGTCGTGCGACCGGCGGTCCAGCCGACCGAGACGCTGCGCTCGATGAAGTTGCGCAGCTCGCGCACGTTGCCGGGCCAGGCCCGCGCCATCAGCGTCGGGATCATCTCGGCGGGGAAAGGCGTCTCCTTGCCCGCGAAACGCACGAAGAAGTGCTCGGCCAGCTTGAGGATGTCGTCGCGGCGCGCGCGCAGCGGCGGCACCGTGATCTCCACGACCGCCAGCCGGTAGTACAGGTCCTCGCGGAAGGTGCCGTCGTTCACGCTGCGGGCGAGCGATCGGTTGGTGGCGGCGACGAAGCGGACGTCGATCTTGTGATGGGTGTTGCTGCCCACACGGCGGACCTCGCGCGCCTCCAGCGCCCGCAGCAGCTTCGACTGCAGCGCTGCCGGGATCTCGCCGATCTCGTCCAGGAACACCGTGCCGCCGTTCGCCTCCTCCAGGAGGCCCTTGCGATCCGCCACCGCGCCCGAGAAGGCGCCGCGCATGTGACCGAACAGCTCGCTCTCCATCAGGCTCTCGGCGATGGCGCCGCAATCGACGGCGATGAACGGCCGGTCTTTCCGCTTCGAATGATCATGGACGGCGCGCGCGATCAGCTCCTTGCCCGTGCCCGTCTCGCCCTGGATCAGCACCGTCGCCTCGGTCGGAGCGGCGCGCTCCAGGAGGGCGTACAACCGCCGCATCTCCAGGCTGGCGCCGAGGACCTCGCCGAAGCGCTGGCTCTCGGACACAGGCACGGGGATGGTGTCCGGCCCGACCTCGATGCGCAGCACGGTGGCGCCGAGGCGGATGGCGGCGCCCGCGGTCAGCTCGGCGTCGTGCACCCGGACGCCCTCGATGATCGTGCCGTTGCGGCTGCCCGAATCGACGATGCGGATCCCTTCACGCGACAGCCGTATCTCGCAGTGCAGGCGCGACACCGTCGGGTCGTTCAGCTTCACCTGGCATCCAGGCCCGGTGCCGACGCGCGTGGTACCCGGAGCCAGCGTGTGCCGCACCGAGCGGTCGGGGCCGTCCACGATCTGCAGCGCAACCTGCGCCATCGCCAGCGCCGGGGCATCGATGAGGTGGGTGTGCGGCTCGCTCAACTCCGGCAGTTTATCGTATACGCTGGTCGTATGGACGCCCGCTTGGGCCTCGTCCCCGCGCTCGCGCTGGCGAGCTGCACGGCGACGACATCCCTCGACGGCCTCTCGGGCGGCTACCGGGGGTGCCCCCAGCCGCTGCCGCCCGCCTGGCTGTTCTGCGACGACTTCGAGACCGATGGCGTCGAGACGCGCTACGCCGAGTACGATCGCTTCGGCTCGCCGGTCGGCGGCAACATGAAGGTGGACAGTCTGTTCCGGCAGATGGATGACAGCCACGCCGCTTCGGGCCGCCACGCCATGCAGGTGTTCTGGCACGGCTCGCAGCTCTCGGCGGGACGGCTGGTGGCCGCGTTCGGGAAGAACCCGCGCTTCAGCACCAGAATCACCCCGACGGTCGATCACCAGGAGATCTTCTGGCGTGTGCGCGTGCTGCACGAGGGCGACTGGGCCGGGTTCCGCCACCAGCTCGGCTCGGCGATGGTCCTTGCCAACGCCGGCGGCGGCCAGGCGGCGAATGCCCTCATCATCGCCCCCCAGGATCCGGCGCGGCCGAACGAGGCGCTGCAGGTGCTGGGCCTGCAGCCACAGACCTGCGTCACGACAGGAATCGTTGCCTGCGCCATGTACAACGATCGCCCCAAGATCGTGGACCTGTCGCGGTCGTACGGCATGCGCAAGATTCTCGAGCCCGGCGAATCCAGTCGGTGGCACTGTATCGAGGGCCGGATGAAGCTCAACCCCGTCGGGACGAACGACGGTGCGGTCGAGCTGTGGGTCGACGACGTGGCGGACACCAAGCAGACGAACATCGATCTACGCGGGCGCTACGACGCCTTCGGCATCAACGCAGTCATCGTGGAGACGGGGTGGTGGCAAGGGACCAACGGCGCCAACCACCGGCGCTGGATAGATGACCTGGTGATCTCGACGGAGCGAATCGGATGCGAATGAACCTGCTGTGCGTGACGGCATTGGCGTTGTTGATGACGGCCCGGACCGAGGCCGCGCCGGTGTTGCTGATCTCCGTCGACGGCATGATCCCCGACTACTACCTGGACGCCGACAAGCTGGCGCTGAAGGTTCCGAACCTGAGGCTGCTCATGGCCGAGGGCGCCTACGCCCAGGGTGCGATCAGCGTCATGCCGACGGTCACCTTCCCGGCGCACACCACCATGATCACGGGCGTGAACCCGAACCGGCACGGGATCATGACCAACGAGGTGTTCGATCCCGACGGCCTCCTCGGGGGCGGGTGGCACTGGTACTACGACGACATCAAGGTGCCGAACCTGTTCGGACAGGCCCACGCGGCGGGCCTGAAGACCGCCACCGTCACCTGGCCCGTGACCGCCGGCGCGCCCATCGATCTGAACCTGCCGGACATGTACCCGATCCCGAATCTGCGCGAGGCGAAGAACATGCTCAGCCTGGCGCGCTCGCCGAGGACGGAGAAGATCCTGACCGAGCTTCTGCCCGCGCCCGAGGCGCTGGTGCACATGAAGGACGACCTGCGTGCGAAGGTGGCCGTGCGTTTTTGGGAAGATCGACCGGACTTCATGGCCGTGCACTTCCTCGAACTGGACGAGGCGCACCACCGGTTCGGTCCCCGCGCGCCCGAGGCGCTGGCGGTGATGGAGTACATCGACGACTGCATCGGCCAGCTGTTCGAGGCGCTGCGCACCACGGGGCGCTGGGATCAGACGACGGTGGTGCTGGTGTCCGATCACGGCTTCATGGCGACCGAGAACGAGGTGCGCATCGGCGTGCTCTTGCGGACGCTGGGCCTCGTCAAGCTCGACGCACGCGGCAAGGTGACCTCCTGGCGTGCGATGGCATGGCCGACGGGCGGGACCGCGGCCATCTTCCTGCACGCCGAGGCGACACTCGACGATCGCCGCCGCGTCGACGACGCCGTGAAGTTGCTGCTGTCGAACCCGGCGTACGGCGTCGCGCACGCTTACAAGCCAGCGGAGATGGCGGCGGCCGGTGGCCTCGCGGGCGCCTACGTGGTCCTGGAAGCCCGGCCGCCATTCTGGTTCGGCAAGGCGGTGGACGTGCCCGATCTGATCGGTCCCAAGAAGACCGGCGGCAACCATGGCTTTCACCCGATGCGCCCCGAGCTGCGCGCCGCCTTCCTGATGCGAGGCCCGGGCGTGCGCGCACACAAGAACCTGGGTGTCGTGCGGCTGCTCGACGTCGCCCCGACCATCGCCCGGGTGCTGAAGGTCGAGCTGCCCAAGGTCGACGGACGCCCGTTGCCTGTCCAGTGAGGTCCCTGGGAATCCTCGGCGTCTCCTTCCTGGCGATCGCTTCGCCAGCCAGGGGCTCCGGCTTCCTGCTCTACGAGCAGTCCGCACGCGCCGTCGGCCTCGCGGGGGCGGCCAGCGCCGGCGTTTCCGACGCGACCGCCGTCTGGTTCGACCCCGCGGCGCTGGCCTTCGCGCCCGCCGCTGGCGCCACGATCGGGAGCTGGCTGACCTTCACACGCACGCACTTCGACGATGTCGCCAGCACCGAGAGTCCGCACCTCGTGCCCAGCCTGTTCGCGCACGTGCGCCTCGGCGACCGGTGGCAGGCGGGCCTCGGCATCTACGCCCCCTTCGGCCTCGTGATCTCCTGGCCCGAAGGCTGGGTCGGCGCCGAGCAGGCGCTACGCACCGATCTGCGCGTCATCGCCATCAATCCGGTGCTCGCCTACCGCGTGGCCGACCACCTCGCCGTGGCCGTCGGAGCCAGTGTGCTGCGCTCCACGGTCGACCTATCGGGCGGTCTGCCGGATCCGCCCGCGGGTCGCGGTGTCCTGTCGGGCAGCGCCTGGGGCCTTGCCGCAAACATCGCGCTTCTGTGGCGCGCCCTGCCCGATCGATTGCAACTGGCCGTCACCTACCGCAGCCGGGCCAAGCTTCCGTTCCGGGGTCGTGCCGACTTCTCCCCGATGGCGCCGGGCTACGAGGACACCTTGCCCGACCAGCGCGTCGCGGCCGATCTCACGCTGCCCGATCTCGTGACGGCCGGTCTGCTGTGGCGGCCCCACACCACCGTCGACCTTTCGGCGCAGCTGGACTGGACGCGCTGGAGCGCCTTTGACGATCTGGTCATCGATTTCGAGGAGCCTTCGACACCCGATCGCGTCCTGCATCGCAGTCCCGTCGATCCACTGACGGTGCGCGCAGGCGTCGAGTGGCGCACGCCCCGCCCGGAGCTGACGGTGCGCGCAGGCGCCAGCTACGACCAGAGCGCCGCGCGATCCGACACACTGGCTCCGGCCGCTCCCGACACGGATCGCCTCGGCCTGGGCGCGGGCGTCGGTCTTGCGCACGGACGCTTCACCGTGGACGTCGGTTACCTGCACGTGCATGGTCTGCGGGCATCGTCGATGGGACCCGAGGCTGTGCCCAATGGCAGCTACCGCATCCGGGCGCACCTGATCGCGCTCGGGTTTTCCGTGCGCTGATAGGATGCGGGCATGCGCCCGTTGATGCTTTGCACCGCGTTCATCGTCGGCTGTGGCGGCGGTGGCGACGCCGACGTCAAGGTGATCGATGGGGTCGACGTCAAGGTGATGAGCCGCAACCTCTATCTCGGCGCCGACCTGATGCCCGCGGTGATGGCCCCCACCGTCGAGGAGATCCCGGGGCGCGTGGCCACACTCTGGAAGACGGTGCAGGAGAGTGATGTCCCGGGCCGCATGAAACTCATCGCCGACGAGATCGCCAGCGCCCGTCCCGACGTCATCGGCCTGCAGGAGGCGACCCTCTTCCGCATCCAGCGGCCCAGCGACTTCTCGTTCACCACGCCGGCCATCAACGCCGAGGAGGTCGCCTTCGATTTCGTCGAGCTCTTGAAGCAAGAACTCGCCGCGCGCGGACTGGCCTATCGAGTGGCGTCGCTGGCGTCCTACACCGATGTCGAATTGCCCGCCGGCGCCGACATGGATCTGCGGCTCACCGACCGCGACGCGATCCTCGTACGCGAGGGGCTCGATTTCTCGGCGTCAGAGGCGACCACCTTTCCGACGAACCTGATCTTTCCGTTGCCCATCACCGGCCGCGGCAGCATGGTGAAGGTGAACCTCGTGCGCGGGGTCGGTCGCGTGGGGGTGGTCGTCGACGGCCGCGCGTTCACCTTCGCGAACACTCACCTCGAGGTGCCTGGCGGCCCGAGCAACGTGCTCGGCGCCATCCAGGAGGGACAGGCGCGCAACTTGCTGGACCTGCTGATCCCGGTCGTGGGCCCCGTCGTCCTGCTCGGCGACTTCAATAGCCCGGCGGATCGTTCGGGCACGAAGAGCTACGGATTGATTGCCACGGATTTCAAGGACGCAGGCGGTGGTGATCCGACCTGCTGCACCGATCTGCAGGCGCCGGCGTTCACGGCCCGCGAGCGCATCGACCTCGTCTTCACGCGCGGTCCGGTCCAGGCGCGCAACGTCACCCGCGTGGGCACCGAGCGCAAGACGCCGGGGGGACTCTGGCCGTCGGACCACGCGGGGGTCATCGCCACCCTCGCCGTCGGACGCACCGGACCGTAGTCGGGCGGGCAGGTCGCCGGGATCTCAGAAATCTGACGGTTCAGGGCCGGGACCCCGCATGGCGCCGTGGTCCGCCCCCGGGCACGGCCATTGCTTTTCCCGGCCCCCATGACCAACACCCGCCTCGTCCCGGTCCTGGCCGCCATGGCCGTCCTGGCCCTCGCCGCCTGCGGAAACGACGGCACGGGCCTTTACGTCGACCAGCCCGATGGCGGCGGCGGGACAGCGGGAACCGGCGGCGGCGGCCAGGGTGGTGGCATTGCAGGCAAGGGTGGCGACGGCGGTGGGGGCGACGGCGGGACGGCCGGCATCGGCGGCCGGGGTGGCACCGGCGGGATCGCCGGCAGCGGGGGCGCCGGTGGCAGCGCCGGCAAGGGTGGCGCCGGCGGCAGCTCGGACATCTGCGCCCCGAAAGGCCTGTGCGAGCAGATCCAGACCGAGTACGGCTACGCGCTCCAGAACGCCCAGATCTGCCAGCCCGGCGCAGTCGCCCAGTGTGGCAAGCAGGCGCCCAGCAACCTGGCCTGCGGAGGCTGCAACGTCTGGGTGAACTCCACGGAGACGCTGGATCCGATCCGCAAGAAGTACACCGACGCCAAGTGCGCCACCTGCATCCGCATCTGCCCCGCGGTGCTCTGCCGCGCGCTGACCGTTGGCAGCTGCCTGGCGGTGCGCGGACCCGTTCCCGCCGAACCCGTGCCCGGCGCCAGTGACCCCGCTCCCGGGATCGCCGCCCCCCCAGCCCCGGCGGGCATGTGCTTCGACCGCGGCGGACCGATACCATGAGAGCGGCGGCGCTCTTCGTGCTGCTGGTCATCGCCGGCTGCGGCGACGGCAGCGCTCTGTCGACGACCGACGGTGGTGGCGAGCAAGCGGACACACGCCTCGTCGCCGACATGAGCAAGGACACGAGCAAGACCGATACGCGCGCCGGCTGCGATCCCCAGCAATGCAGGAAGCTGGAGGGCGACTACGCCGCCGCCGTGAAGCAGGCGCAGGCCTGCATGGTCGGCGCCGCGGAACAGTGCACGAAGGAGGCGCCCGGTTTGCTCATCTGCGGCTGCCCGGTCTGGGTGAACGGCACCGCCGCGCTGGACAGCATCCGCGCCGCCTGGACGGCCGGTGGCTGCGCCGCCTGCAACGGTCCCATCGCGTGCGCGGCGATCGCCTGCTTCAGGCCCGACGCGGGCGTCTGCACGCAGACCAGCTCCGGCGGCGTCTGCACGCCACGACGCTGAGGCTCAGGAGATGTCCCAGTCGACCACGCCCTGCACGTCGGCCGGAACGTCCCTGGCGAACTGCTGCTCGAGCCCCTCGCGATCCAGCCGCTGCGGCGCTCTGAAGACGAACGTCACTGTGCCCTTCGTGAACTTCTTCTTCTCGCCCAGGATGTGGCAGCCCCCTTTGAGGAGCAGCGCGCGATACGCGTCCGCGGCGCGCGGGATCGTCTCGCGCACCAGGTTCTTCACCTGGAGACGGCCGAACACGTTGCGCTCCATCTGCCAGATCAGCACCCACCCGAAAAAGGTGGCGAGCACGGCGACGGGGATCAGCTTCATGCCGCAGGCGACGCCCACGACCACGGCCAGGATGACGCGCCCCGTGTCCTTCGCTGCACCGATGTTGGTGCGAAAGCGCAGCAGCGCTCCGATGCCGAAGATGACGTACCCCATCACCGGATAGATAGGAACGATGATGCCGATCACCGCGCCCACCATCGCGTACATGATGAAGATCTTCGGGTGCTCGAGCTCCTCGACGGTCGAGGCCTTGACCCGGGTGGAGGGGTGGTACGCGATAGCCGCCCCCAGAAGAACCGCCAGGAGCAGGACCAGCGACATGTCCAGCATCAGCCAGAGATCGCCGAAGTTCTCCCAGCCGCGCATCAATTCGGCGGGCCCGGAGGCCCGGACGGGGACGGAACCGGGCGCCAGCTCGTGCACGGATGCAGGATATGCCGACCGCGCGGGCCCCTCAAGGATGTGCCTTCCGCCCGCCACCGTGTTGCGCCACCTGTTGCACGCAGGATGGCGGAAGAAATCCCTTTAATCCCTGCCCCGATGACGGTGTCTGGTGTCAGGTCAGCTGGGAGTGAAGAGATGCCGCATGACAATAACTATTCTCTGGACCCTTCCTCGCCGGACTCCCTGGTCGAAGATCAATTCTTCGAAGAAGGGACGCAGCAGGAGCAGCAGAAGCCGGAAGGCCCCGATATCTCTACGATCACCCGCAACCTGAAGCGGCCGGCGCGGTGGCTGGTGGCGCGGCGCATGGGGATCGGGGCGGGGGCAATGGCCGGGGTCGGCCTGCTGGTGCTGGCGGCCTGGAAACACGAGCCCGCGACGATCGAGGAGGCCCCGCCGGCACCGCTGGCGATCACGGCGCCGGTGGTACCCGTCGCAGCACCAACGCCCGCGCCCCCTGTGACGGAGCCGACTCCCGAGGTCGAGGTGGCGGCACCATCGAACCTGGCCCTCCAGCTGCGCTGCCAGGAGGCGGCAGCGCAAAAGCGTTACAAGGAGGTCGTGGACTCGTGCGCCAGGGCGTTCGCGAGCAGGCCCGAGGCGGCTGGCCTGGCCGCGCTGGTGGCCGAAGCCGAGTTCGATCGTGGGCGCATGGGCCCGGCGCTCGACTGGGCCAAGAAGGCGATCGAGGCGGACCCGAACCTGGCGGACGCGTACGTCTACGTCGGAGGCGCCGAGCAGCAGGCGGGTCATCGCCAGGCGGCCAAGCAGGCCTACCTGAAGTACCTCGAGCTCGAACCGACCGGTCGTTACGCCAACGACCTGAAGACCCTCGTCGGTAGTCTCTAGTTTTTTTCGATCGCGGCGACGGCGACTTCGAGGGCGGCGAGAGGGCGGTCGAGACGTTCGGCGCGCAGCATGCGGCGCATCGCCAGGCGCCGTGATTCCTCGTCGCAGGCCACGCGCGCCCGGGCGTAGACACTGGTCACCTCGGCAGCCAGGGGCGTCAGGAGTTCTCCATCGACATCCGGCAGATGGCGCATGAGCGCGCGTTCGACGGAAGCGCGCTCGCGGCCGGGCCCGGCGGTGCTCAGCTCTTCGCGCAACGTGCGCTCGACCAAGCCGCCGGCGAGCACGCCACGCCCGTAGGCGCGGAAACGTTCCACGGCAGCCACGATCGGCACGGGCGGACCCGCGGCCGCGGCCTCTTCCAGCGCCGCGCGGGTGACATCGGTCGCCTGTCCCAGAGCGTCCTCGAGGAAGTCGAAGAGGAACTCCTCGTCCGCGGCGGCGGCGCGCGCTTCACCGAACGGCCAGCGCCGGGGCCCGACGAACTCCAGCACCTCGCCGGCGGCGTGACGGAACGCGTGCTCGAGCCGGCCACGCAAGCCGACCCGCTCGGCGGCAAGCGCGCCCCGCAGCGTCTGCTCGGCGGCATCCAGCGCGCGGAGCCGTGCTGGCGCCGGATCGGGATCCTCGTCGGGAAGGAGCGCCCGCGCCTCGCCTCCGAAACGGGTGAGCGCCGCGAGCGCCGTGCGGCGCTTGAGGGTGCGCGCGTGACCGAAGAAGCGCTCCTCGAGCGCCTGCAGCACGGCCGGCAGGCCACTGGCCTCCGGTCTTCCCTGCAAGGCCAGCCGCGCCGACAGGGGGAGCAGCGCCTCGATCCTGTCCCCCAGGCCCTGCTGCACGTGGCGCACGACCCCGGCCAGCTCCTCGGTGCTCGCCTGGTCGGCCTTGTTCAGCACGCCCAGAACGCGCTTGCCCGCCGCGTGGGCCAGACCAAGAGCGTCGCGCTCGGTGGCCTTGGCAGCCTGGCCGACGGCAAACAGCCAGACGATGGCATCGGCCTCGGTGAGGAAGGCGCGCGCCACCTTCTCGTGTTCGGTGCGTAGCGAGTTGAGGCCGGGGGTGTCCACGATCTCCACGCGGCGCAAGACATCGAGCGGGAAGAAGATCTCGACGGTGCGCACGGCGGCGGCCTCCTCGCCGAGGTCGCGCAGGAACGGTGCCACCTCGAGGGCGCCGAGCTCGCGCACCTGACCGTCGTGGTACAGCACCCGGCCACCGGGTGGGCCGTACCGGAGGACGTTGATGGTCGCGGTCGTCGGGGTGACGCCCACGGGCGCCACCTCCTGGCCGCAGAACGCGTTCACGAAGGAGGACTTGCCGGCGTTGAACTCGCCCATGACGGCGACGAGCAGCGGGCGGTCGAACGCCTCGACGGACCGCGCAGCGACGGGGAGCAGCCGCTGCAACTCGGGCGCGCGCGCCGCCAGATCGCGCGCGTAGGCCAGGAGTGCGTACAGGTTGCCGGTGGGAGCGGGGCCGAGCGAGGCCGCCTGGGCCACGAACACGCGCGCCTCGTCCGTCGGAGCGAGCGATCCGAGGACGACCAGATCGTCGTCGCTGGCCTCGCCGTCGACGAACCGGCGCACGCGCTCGTCGTCGATATGCGCCAGATCGCGCGCGCCCAGCGCCAGGCGGACGAACAGCTCGGAGTCCGGGACGGCGCCGACCTAGACGGCGCGTCGAGCGGCGCGAAGGGCTTCGCGGTAGTCACCGCCAGCCCGGGCCACGTCGCGCCACGCCGCCAGCACCGGGGCCGAACTGGGCGCTGCGGCCAGCGCTGCAGCCGCCAGGGTGCGGGCCTCGTCGAGCCGCGAGCCCTCCGCGAGGCGGCGAGCGAGGGCAGCCTGCGCCACCGCGCGCGCGCCGTCGTCGAGCCGCGGGCTGGATGCCGCCGCGCGGAGCAGCTCCTCGGCGGCCTTGCCCGTGGGGAGAGACGCGGCCGCCTCCGTGACCAGGGTGAGATCCGCGGCATCGCCGTCCAGGGCTGCCCGGGCTGCGCGCATCAACCACTGGCTACCCTCGGGATCGCGTGCCGCCACCAGCGCCCGGCCCAGATCGGCGGCCACGGTGATCTCCTCGGGCGCGAGCTCGGCGGCCCGGCGCAACTCGCGCACGGCCTTGGCCAGCCGTCCCGCCGCGAGGGCCAACCTCCCGCGGCCGGCGTGCGCACGCGCCCGGCGCGGTGGGTCGTCGCTCTGCGACAGCACCCGGCGGAAGGCGTCGCGCGCCGGATCCGGCCGTCCCAGACGGACCAGCGCCTCCCCGAGGCCCAGCCAGCCGTCGACGGCATCGACCGACAGATCGACCGCACGGCCGAAGGCGGCGACTGCGCCCTCGTCGTCGGCCTGCCGGGCCCGCAGCTCGCCGAGCGCCAGCTGTACCGGCACGGCGCGCGGGTGCGCCTCGGCCAGCGCCGAGAGCCGTGAGACCGCCGTACCGAAGTCGCCGCGCTCGGAGAAGGCGAATGCCAGCGCTATCTCCTCGCGCACGTCATCAGTCAGACCGGCCAGACCGGTCAGATGATCAAGGAGACCCATGCGTCCCCCAGGCGTCGCGCACGACTGTCAGCGCGTGCTTCTCGTCGTAGCGCAGGCCGCTCCCGGGCAACGACAGGACCGCCAGCAGCGCGACCGCGATCCCGGCGGACGCGGCCACGCCACGGATCGTGCGCCGGCCCACTCCGAGCGCCAGGCCCGCCGCCAGGGCGATCGACGCCAGCGCGAACCAGAAACCACGGGGAACGTATCCCTCGCTGACCAGCCGGACCGTCACGTCCACCAGCGGATTGTCGAACTGGACCGGGTAGTGCGGAAAGTGCGCGCCTGCCAGCCCGCACCGGATCACGGACACCGCCGCCAGCGCGCCGAGCACGGCGCAGGAGAATCGCAACGAAGTGAGCCGCTGCCAGCCGAGCGCCAGCGCCCAGACGAGGAACGGTACCAGCGGGGCGACGTAGCGTGGCCCACCGGCGCACCAGCCGCCGCGCCAGTTCGTCATGCCCGCCAGGAACAACAACAGACCCACGGTCACACCGAGGATCGCGAGGCATTCACGGCGCGCGGTCTTCAGACCAAAGCCGGCCGCGCCCAGACCGGCGAGCAGCAGCGGCGAGAACGTGAAGATGCCGTAGTCGAGACTGAACAGCGCCTGGACGAGCACGACCGGGCGCGGGCGATCGAAGCCGAGGAAGCCTTGCCCGTGATACAGCTTGAAGATTGGATCGTCGACGTGGGAGAGCGGCGTCTCCCAGGGCCGGCCGAAGATCGCGGTGTGGTAAGCGGCGAGCACCAGCGCCGGCCCCAGCGCGCCCAGGAAGAAGAGCAGCGCCCGACGCCGATGCTCGACGACCGCATACAGCGCAATCACACCCGCGGCGATCAAGGCCTGGTACTCGAACACCACCGCCAGCCCGGTCAACAGACCGGCCAGGACCAGACGTCGATCGCGCAAACAGAGGAACCCGGCGAACGCCAGGGCTGCGCTCTGCGCATGGCCGACGAACAGCAGACCGTACGGGTAGAGCATGGTGCCGAGCCCGAGCCCGACGACCAGCAGATCGCGCGCCCACGGCGACCCTGTCTGCTGCTCGACCTTGCGGGCGAAGAACAAGAAGAACAGCGCCAGCGGCAGAGCGACGGAGAAGACGCGCAACGCCCAGATGGTCGCGCGCTTCGACGGCTCGCCGCCGGTGACGAGGCGCTGCACGGCCAGCACGGGCACGCCCAGCAGGGACGTGCCCGGCGCCTTGCCCGAGAAGCGCCTGCCACCGAACTCGGCTCTGTCCGACACGTCGCCCCACTCGCGCACGACGGGATCGATCGCCAGCGTGCCATGCGCGACGATGGCGCGGGTCATCCAGACGCGGACGTTCTCGTTCGGGTTGTTGAGCTTTTCGAAGTACGGAAAGACGACCAGGTAGGCGACGGCGACGCACAGCCACGCCGCGTGGCGCCGAAGCCACGACTCCGTGCCGGGCATGGCACGCGTCAATCCTGCTCCCAGACGGCCTGGCGCAGCTCGGCCATCCGCTCGTCGATCGCCTTCAGCTCGGCAAACGCCTTGTCGACCGCGACGCCCTCGGCGCTGGCGGCAGCGCCGTCACGGACGGTGCGCCGCTCGAGGAGCGCCCGGTCCAGCACCTCGGCAATCCCGCGCGCCAGCGCCGCACCCGCCTCGGCCACGAACTCGCGCAGCCGCCCGGCGAAGGCATCGACGATCTCGTCCAGCTTCGGGGCGACCGTGGCCGCCACTTTGCGCACGGTCTCGGGCGCGCGCGTCTGCGCCTCGGCCTTCATCTCCTGCGCCGCCTTGCCCTTGAGCAGCATCGCCACGATCGGCGCCGCCAGCGCCAGGATGCCGCCCGCCAGCGTGTTCACGAAGAAGAACACGGTGGTCCCGAGCGCGCCCAGCGCGAACACCGAGGCGTCGTACCTGAAGGTGTCGACCTGGAGCACCAGGCGGTCCACGCCCAGGTCCTCGGACACGCCCCGGGTCACACCCTCGGCGCGCTCGTTGGCAACCTCGATCACCTTCTCGGCGATCCGCTCGAGCTCGGCGGCGATCATCTCTCCCTCGGTCTCGAGCCACGCCTTCCAGGTGTCCTGCAAGAAGGGGCCGAGGTAGTGCTTGAGGTCCGCGGCCGACGCCGCTGCCAGATCGGGCGCCAGGGCCGCGCAGAACTCGTCGGTGAAGGCGGCAAGATCCTGGCGCACGCGCGCCTTGAGCGCCGCGGTCTCGGCAGCGATGGTCTCGGCGGCCGCGTCCAGCGACTTGCGACCTTCTTTCAGGCGCTCCTGCGCGTGGGCGACTCGCCCCGCGAGATCCTTCTCGGGCAGTTCCAGCGACCGCCGGCGCATGCCCAGGGTCTGGCGCACGAAGCCCGACAGGCGTGCGGCGTCCGCGAGCGCGTGGTCGTACAGCAACCGCCGCCGCTCGGTTCCCAGCGTCAGCCGCAGGTGCGCGAGCAGCGGCTCCATGCGGCCGTCCTCGCCCGCGATCGCCTTTTTCGCCGACACCGGGAAAATGGCGGGCTCGGCGACGATGGCGCCCAGGTGCTTGCGGGCAAAGGCCAGCGCTTGATCCAGCTCGGCGTCGTCGAGAAGGTCGGCTTTCGTCACCACGAAGACCAGCCGGTCGCGGCTCGAGCGCAGGATCCGCTGCTCGAGGAACTGTCGCTCGGAGTCGGACAGGATCTGCGTCGCGTCCAGCAGGAACAGCACGGCATCGGCGCGCGGCACGTAGCCGTAGGTGATCTCCGCCCGCTGCTCGTTGATGTCGTTCACTCCCGGCGTGTCGACCACGGTGATCTGATCGCGCAGGAAGGGAGACGGATGCGCGATCTCGACGTGGGAGACTGGCTCGCGCGGCTCGGCATCCACTGTCAGCCACTCGCTCAGCTTCGCCGGATCCACCTTCTTCCGCGCCCCGCTCTCCAGCACCGCTTCGGCCGTCTTCTTCTCGCCGAAGCGCACGTGCGTGAGCACGGCCGTGGTCGGGGTGATCCCGGTCGGCAGCAGCGCCTCGCCCAGGAGCGCATTGATGAATGTGGACTTGCCGTGGTTGAACTCGCCCAGCACCACCAGCGAGAAACGTTCCTCCTCGAGCTTGGGGACGCGCACCTCGCGCACCTCGCGCGCCATGGACACCAAGCCCGCCGACTCGGCCACCACCGCCGTCCGCAGCAAGAGCTCGCGGATCGCCGCCTTGCGAGCCGCGGCGTTCACCCGATCACCGACAGGAGCTCGCCCACCTTGACGTCGCACTCCTCCTTCGTCAGCCCGCCGCTGCCCTGATCCATCAGGCTCCGGTAAAAGGCGGTCTCGGCAAAGAGGCGCAGCGCCTGAACCCGCCGTGGCAGGTAGGGATGCCGCGCGAACAGCTCGCCGAAGCGGCCCGGCCCGAGGCGCGTCTCCTCGAGCTGCTGCAGGTATTCCTGGACGTTGACGTCCCGGTACAGGCTCTGCGAGCCGATCGCCAGCTTGACCAGCACCGCCGTCGCGATGTCCAGGTCGCGCACGCACAGGAGGCCGGCTCTGTCACAGGTGATCTCCGCGCGGCGCGACCAGCTGTTCAGCGCGATCACCGCGGGCTGCGCGCCGTAGCGGACGATCATGTTGGCGGCGTCGCTCAGGTAGTAGAGCGTGGTCAAGTAGATGGTGTGGTTGTTCTGGATGTGGCCGCACTCGCGGCCAATGACGAACGTGAGCTCGTCATCGGAAAATTGATCGGTGAGCGCGGAGTAGAGGATGATCGTGGCGTCGTCCATCGACCCGAAGGTCTGAGCGCCCCGCTCGGCGAGCGTGGCGGCCGGCGACACGTACACCGTCGGTCCCGGGAGCTGCAACCGCTCGGCGCAGCGTTCGGCCAGCGCGTGGATGCGCGGAAACTGCTTGGGCCCCACGCGGACGGCGCTGCTGAGCAGGCTGTTGCGGCCGACGCTTTGCCAGAAGCGGAGGGTCGCCTCGACGGCCAGCGTCACGGGGCGCAGGCTGTCCAGCACCGAGCGAACCCGCCGGTCCGCTCCGTAGGCGTAATAGCCACCTTCCCGCACGCGGGCCGAGTTGGCTCCCTTGCGGGCAGCCACATAACTCGCGAAGGACAGATCGACCGGGGGCATGGGCGACGGTTATCATAGGATATTCGGCCCATGCCCCTAGCGCCCACAGCAGATCTGCCCGTGATCGACCTCCCCGAGGCGGGAGCCCGGGAGGAGGCCTACATGCGGCGGGCGCTGGCGGCGGCCGAGGAGGCGGCGGTGAAGGGGGAGGTGCCGGTCGGCGCGCTGGTCGTCGTGAAGGACGAGGTGGTGGCCGTGGCCCACAACGAGCGGGAGACCGTGCGCGACCCCACCGCGCACGCCGAGATCCTGGCGCTGCGGCGGGCGGCCGCGGTGACCGGCGGGTGGCGCCTGACCGACGCCGAGCTCTACGTCACCATGGAGCCCTGCCCGATGTGTGCGGGCGCCCTGGTGAACGCCCGCCTGCGACGCCTTGTCTACGGCTGCGACGACCCCAAGGCTGGCGCCGTGCGCACGCTCTACCGCCTCCTCGACGACGCCCGCCTCAACCACCGCGTCGAGGTGGTCCCGGGCGTCCTCGCCGCCGAGAGCGCCGGCTTGCTGCGTTCGTTCTTCTTGCGGCTGCGGCGGTAGCGTCCGCTCCGATCTCTCCGGCAAGGGCGGGTGTGGGGGCTCGGTGTCCTGGCCGTGCTCAAACACCTCGGTCGCGGTACACCAGATCC
>JANPFD010000097.1:0-1188 GCA_031423255.1 Myxococcales bacterium
GCCGCCATGGGGCACGCTCTCTGCCATCAGCCTCGATGAAGGCAAGATCGCCTGGCAGGTGCCGCTCGGCGAGATCCCCGAACTGGTGGCGCGCGGCCTGCGCAACACCGGGTCCGAGAACTACGGCGGCCCGGTGGTCACCGCGGGCGGCCTGGTTTTCATCGCCGCCACCAACCACGATCGCAAGCTGCGCGCGTTCGACAAGGCAACCGGCCAGGTGTTGTGGGACACAACCTTGCCCGCCGCGGGCAACGCCACACCGGCGGTGTATGAGGCCGGCGGACGCCAGTTCGTGGTCATCGCGGCCGGCGGTGGCAAATCCAAGCAACCATCGGCCGGCTCGTACGCGGCGTTCGCGCTGCCGGCTGATTGATCGCGTTCGCGGCATGGCAACGAACCCGTCACGATTGACCGCCACGTTTGACCGGCGCAAGGGTCGAGGGACGAGTACCATGTATCCGGGAGGCGCGGATGAGCACACGGACCGCCCGCTGGATGTTCCTCGGGTTGACCCTAATGGGCGCCGCAAGCCACGGATGCGCCGGCCGTGCCGACCGTGACATCGTCACGGATGCCGGGTCAGCACCGACCGACACAGAGATCGCGGTACCCAGGTCTCCCGACCTCGCCGTGCCGGTGGACTTGGCGAAGATTCTCCCGCCACCGCCCGCCGACGCGGGCGTGCCAGGGGCACCTGTCATTGTTTGCCAGGTGGTGGAAGGACCGCCGCTACCTTCGGGGCCGCCGGGGCCGCCGCCGTCGCCGCCGCCGCCGCCGCCACCACGGTGCATTCCCGCGACGCGGTCTGCCAGCTCGCCGCTGCGGAGGCTGACCAACGCCGAGCTCCGCAGGACCTTGCGCGACGTCCTCGGCACGGAGATCGCGAGGACGGAGTTCCCTGCCGAGTCGACCGAAAACGGATTCGAGAACCGCGGTCAGCAGTACGTATCGCATCCGCTGCTGGATGCCTACGACGCGACCGCCAGCGCCGCCGCTGCGCACGTGCGGGCGAATCTGGCGCGATTTCTGTCGTGCGATCTCGTCCTGATCCTGGGTTTCGCGTGCTCTCTGGTGGGTCTCTGTCGAGAAATCAGGGCGTGCGCGTAGAAAGTGCTTGAAAACAAGGCTCAGCGCGTGCCTTGGTGTTCGTTACTATGCAAACGCCTCAACACGCGCCGAGCACCAAGA
>JANPFD010000098.1:0-95042 GCA_031423255.1 Myxococcales bacterium
AGTCGATCACCACGTAGTCCTTGCCCGTGTACAGCACCTGGCCGAGGTGCAGATCGCCGTGGATGCGAATGCGGGCGGCCTTCACCCTGTGGCGGAGGAAGGCGTCGAAGAAACGCAGTGCCTTCGCCTCGCTGTCGAGCAACGCGTGCGCGTCCGCCTGCGAACCGGCGGGCACGTCCGGCAGAGCCAGCCTCAGGAGGCGCAACGTCTGACCGACCAGGTTGCGGAACGACTGGTAGCGGGCCCGGTGGTCGAAGGGCGAGTACGGCTCGGGCGCGAAGGCCGGATCGTCGGGCGTGGACGCCAGCGCCAGGTGCATCTCGGCGATGCGGCGGCCGAGGTGGGCCGCCGCCTCGGGATACGCACCGAGCAACTCGGCCGCCTCGATCGGCGGCTGGCGATCGATCAGATCCACCAGCGGCTCGTCGGGGATGGGCGGCGCGGCGCGGTCGTGTGCCAGCGTGAGCGCGCGCTCGAAGAAGCGGCGCAGCTCCTCGCGCGCCTGCGTCCAGGCGGTGCCCTCGTTGGCGACGAATCTCTGCAACACGGCCAGGGTCCAGGGCTCGTGGTGGCCACGGCGCAGCTCCAGCGCGCCCAGCACCTCGGGCGCAAGCCCGGGCGCGTGGCGCTGCAGGAACGAGCCGACCTCCAACTCGGGGCTGCGTCC
This sequence comes from Myxococcales bacterium, assembly GCA_031423255.1. Taxonomy (GTDB): domain Bacteria; phylum Myxococcota_A; class Polyangia; order Fen-1088; family Fen-1088; genus JANPFD01. Next base: position 668 of record JANPFD010000098.1, read on the forward strand.
CTCCTCGAGGCGGCGGAAGAACTTCAGCACCAGCTGATCGCCGAACCGCAGGGCGGCGCTGGCGTGCTCCGCGCCGATGTTGCAGGGGTCGACGTCGGGGATCGCAACCTCGCTGCCCCAGTGGCCGGCGACCGGACCTGTGCTCTGCGAGAGCGCAGCGATCAGGGCGCGCGCCGCCTTCGGATCCTCGATGACGTCGACCAGCTGCGCCTCGCCCTGGGGCAACTGGATGTGTGCGATCACCGCCTGGGGCGCCAGCGATCGTCCGTCGGCCACCACGGTCACCGGAAGCACGTACCGCTCCGACTCGCCGCTGTCGAAGGCGACCCGCACGATCAGTATGGTGACGTCACCGACGGGTACCGCCTCGTCCACGTGGACGCCGGAGAGCCGCCGAGGACGGCGCCCGAACCAGGCACGCGTCTGCAGGAACGGCGGCAGCACCCGCTCGAGCAGCGCGCGCTCGTCGTCACCGACCAGGGCGCCAGGGCTGACGGACTCCAGCACCGGGGCTTCGTAGGTCAGCGCCCGGTATTCCTGCTCGCTTTCCGTCCGCTCGAGCACGAACCAGTAGAAGCCGTGGGCGCCGATGGTCAGCAGATACGGCAGCTCACCGATCGCCGGGAAGGAGGTGTGCCCGAACAGCTCGCGCGGGTGCAGGCCGCGCCATTGCCCCAGGTCCAGCTCGACGTACTGGGGAAACCGCGACAGGTTCGCGACCACCAGGATGATCTCGTTGTCGTGCTGGCGCACGAACGCCAGCACCCGGTGGTTCGAGGGCGTGAGGAACTCGATGCTGCCACGCCCGAACGCCTGGTGCCTCTTGCGCAGCGCCACGAGCCGCTTGGTCCACCACAGGAGAGAGTTCGCGCTGTTCTGCTGGGCCTCGACGTTGATCGCTTCGTAGTGGTACTCGGGGTCGATGATCACCGGGAGGATCAGCCGCTGCGGGTTGGACCGCGAGAACCCGGCGTTGCGATCCGAGCTCCACTGCATCGGCGTGCGCACCCCGTTGCGGTCACCGAGGAAGACGTTGTCGCCCATCCCGATCTCGTCGCCGTAGTACAGGACCGGCGTCCCCGGCAGCGAGTAGAGGAGGCCGTTGAGCAGCTCCATCTTCCGGCGGTCGTTGCCCACCAGCGGCGCCAGCCGGCGGCGGATGCCCAGGTTGATGCGCATCGCCGGCTCGTGCGCGTAGGCGTCGTACATGTAGTCGCGTTCCTCGTCGGTCACCATCTCCAGCGTCAGCTCGTCGTGGTTGCGCAGGAACAGCGCCCACTGGCAACTGGGGTCCACCTGCGGTGTCTGGGCCAGGATGTCGATCAGCGGGAAGCGGTCCTCCATGTGGATGGCCATGAACATCCGGGGCATCAGCGGGAAGTGGAAGTTCATCTGGCATTCGTCGCCCTCGCCGAAGTAGGCGGCAGCGTCCTCGGGCCACTGGTTGGCCTCGGCCAGCAGCATCCGCGCCTCGAACTTCTCGTCGATGTGCTTGCGCAGCTTGCGGATGAACTCGTGGGTGCGCGGCAGGTTCTCGCAGTCGGTCCCTTCTTCCTCGAAGAGGTACGGGACGGCATCCAGCCGCATGCCGTCGACGCCGCGTTCGAACCAGAAGTCGCACACCTCGAACAGCGCCTGTTGCACCGCCGGATTCTCGAAGTTCAGGTCCGGCTGGTGCGCATAGAAGCGGTGCCAGAAGTAGGCGCGGGCGATGGGATCCCAGGACCAGTTCGACAGCTCGAAATCCTTGAAGATGATCCGCGCGTCCCGATACCGATCCTGCGTGTCGCTCCAGACATAGAAGTCGCGCTCGACGGAGCCGGGCGGCGCGCGTCGGGCGCGCTGGAACCACGGGTGCTGGTCCGAGGTGTGGTTCAACACCAGCTCGGTGATGACGCGCAGGCCGCGGCGGTGCGCCTCCTCGAGCACGTGATCGAAGTCGGCGAGCGTCCCCATGTCGGGATGGACCTCGGTGTAGGCCGCGATGTCGTAGCCGTCGTCCCGGAGTGGCGAAGGATAGAACGGCAGCAGCCAGAGCGCGGTCACCCCCAGGTCCTGCAGGTAGTCCAGCTTCTCCGCCAGGCCCTGGAAGTCGCCGACGCCGTCGCCGTTCGAGTCGAAGAACGAGCGCACGCGCAGCTCGTAGATGATGGCGTCCTTGTGCCAGAGCGGATCCTTGAGCAGGGGCTCTGGCCGCTGGATCATCGCCACACTTCTGCGCATGGTGGCCATCAGGAGAAGAGCTCCGCGTGCGCTGGCAACGGCTCGGGAGCCGTCGGCAGTCGCTCGTAGGTCGCCGACAAGGCCCGTAGCCGATCCGCGAGGTCGGGGGTCAGCGCCCCTTCGGCCATGCGCCAGGTCCAGTTGCCGAGCGGCACGCCGGGCCGGTTCATGCGTGCCTCGCTGCCGAGTCCCAGGATGTCCTGCACCGGCACCACCACCAGCTCGGCGACGGACTGGTAGACAGCCCGGATCATCGCCCAGTGGATCTCCTCTTGCGATGCCAGGTAGTGCAGCGCCGCGCGGCGTTCGCTGTTCGTCGAGGAGTTGCGGAACCAGCCCACGGTGGTGTCGTTGTCGTGGGTGCCGGTGTAGGCCACCACGGCGTGCTCGTAGTTGTGCGGCTTGAACAGCGTCGCCTGCGGATCGGTCCCGAAGGCGAACTGCAGGATGCGCGTGCCGGGAAAGTGGAACCGCCGCCGCAAGCGGGTCACCGCCGGTGTGACCGCTCCCAGATCCTCGGCGATGAACGGCAACTCGCCCAGCGCGTTGCGGACCACGCCGAAGAAATGCGCGCCCGGCCCCTTCATCCACCGGCCACGGACGGCGGTCGGCTCGTCGGCCGGGATCTCCCAGTAGCGCGCAAAGCCGATGAAGTGATCCAGCCTGACGGCGTCGAAGCGGGTGAGCGCGGCTCGGAAGCGGGCGACCCACCAGGCGTAGCCGTCGCGTCGCATGCGCCGCCAGCGGTAGAGGGGATTGCCCCAGCGCTGGCCGGTGGTGCTGAAGTAGTCGGGTGGCACGCCGGCGACCACCTCGGGCTCGCCGTCATCGTGAAGGCGGAACAGCTCGCGGTGGGTCCACACGTCCGCGCTGTCGTGAGCCACGAAGATCGGGACATCGCCGATCAGGCGAACGCGTGCCGCCGCGCAGGTGCGCCGCAGCTCCTGCCAGTCCAGGTGGAAGCGGTACTGCTCGAAGCGCACCTGCTCGATCTCGTCGGCAAGCTCCTTTCGGGCCGAAGCGATCGCGTGCGGATTGCGATCACGCAGCAGCGCCGGCCAGCGCGTCCACTGCACCTCGCCGTGCGCACGCTTGATCGCCTGGTAGAGCGCGTAGTCCTCGAGCCAGTCGTGCTCGGACTCACAGAACGAGGTCAGCTCGGCCCGCCGGCCACGCAGGCGGAAGCGCTCGTGGGCAACCCTGAGCCAGGCTTGCCGCGGGGCCTTGGCGGCTTCGTCGGGCAAGAGGCCCTCCTCGACCAGCCGATCGCGGCTGACGAGGGCGGGGTTCCCCGCAAATGCGGACAGGGCGCTGTAAGGCGAGTCACCGTACCCCGTCGGACCGACCGGTAGCATCTGCCAGAAACGCTGTCCGGCGGCGCCCAGGAAGTCGACGAAGCGATGCGCTGCCGCACCGAGCTCGCCGGTGGGCAAGCTCGTCGGGTGGAGCAGCAGGCCACAGGCTCTCACCCCAGGAAATGTTGGGCGCGCTCACGCGCTCGGCAAGTCAGCGCGGACCGGCGAGCCCCAGCGATTCGAGCAGTTCCTGGCGCCGCGTGGCCAGTTTCGGCGGCAGGGGGTCAGGTTCCACTCCGAATTCCTCGAGGATGGCGGCGAACGTCTCGGCTCGCGCCATCAGTACACCGACCACGTTGCTGCCGTTCACGAGCATCCGCTGTTGCATCGCGAGGTCACTGGAGCCGGCCTGCAGCTCCTGCATGTCGGCATGAACCCGCCCTATCCCGTTCGCCGCCAGCAGCAGCTGCTGGCGCGATCGATCGGCCATCTGCTCGTCCTTGAACACCTCGCCGAAGTGCACGTAGCTCTTGATCAGGTGCTCGTAGGCGTAGGCTGCCCAGGTCCGGCAGCCGAGCAGGTACGCCAGATCATCGCGGGAGGCGCCGTCAGGGCTGATCTGCGAGGCCCGGACCGCCGTGGCCACCAGGTGCATGCGGGTGCTGTCCGCCATCTGGAACACCGTCGCGTTCTGTCCGTCGAAGTCCGTCTGGGTCACGGGCGCCTGCTTGACGATCGAGGTGCCTTTCCACAGCGCCTCGGAGAACGGTACGATCGAATCCAGCATCGTCTTCAGGTCCCGGAACTGCTGCGCGTCGTACTCGGGGTGCTTGAACATCTGCAGGACATTCATCAGCACGAAGCGTCCCTGCAACTCGGCGTGCAGCGCGGCCAAGAGGTCGTGCGACAGGCGCAGGACGGGATCGATCACGGTTTGCCCGGGATGTTCAATCGGACCCGATACACCCAGCCCATGCCGTTTCCGTTCGCCATCACGTACAGGGTCCTTCGGTCTGGATCTCCGAAGGTGCAGTTGGTGGCTCCTCCGCGGGGCAGGCGGATGGTTCCCCAGGCCTGACCGTCGGGGCGGATCACCTCGACGCCCATCGAGGTGGTGGCGTAGATGTTGCCGGCGTCGTCGACGGCGATGCCGTCGGCGGGTCGCGCCAGAGGCGTGAACACCGTACCGGCGCCGGTCGAGCCGTCGGCGTTCACCGGAAAGGCGCGGAGCTGCGCCGGGGTGGTGTTGGTGACGTAGAGGATCCGCTCGTCGGGCGAAAGCGCGATGCCGTTGGGGCGGGCGAGATCACGGGACACCAGGAAGATCTGCCCCGCGGGATCGACGCGGAACACACCGGTGAAGGTCAGCTCGCGCATGGCCATCGAGACGCCGTAATCGGGATCCGTGAAGTAAATGGTCCCGTCCCGGCGGACAATGGCGTCGTTGGGGGAGTTGAGGCGCCCCGCGGTGGTGCCTCCGCCACCCGGCCAGCGGTCGACCACCAGCGTCGGCGCGGCGGTTCCCATCGAGCGCGAGACGCGGCGGCCGCTGTGCTCGCAGGCGATGAGTGCGCCGTCGGGGGCGATCGCCAGGCCGTTGGTGTTGGCGCTGGGCATGCGGAACACCTCGAACGTGGAGGGCGGCGTGTGGCGCCAGATGGTGTTCTGCGGAATGTCCGTGAAGAACAGCTCGCCGGTCGACGCAAACCAGACCGGGCCCTCGACGAAGGTGAAGCCGGCCCTCACCTCCTCGACCACCGGGTTCGCGGGGATCGGGTTCATCGTGCTGCCGTCGGCGCGGCCCATGTCCGTCGCCGTCGTGCCGTCGCTGGCGGTGTTGCGATCGCCAGCGACGTCGCTGCTGGAACTTCGATCCGTCGCGCTGTCGCTGCCGGGGCGATCCGGCATCGGGTTCGTCGATCCGTCGACGTCGGTGCCAGCGCCTCCGTCGCCGGTGGGCTGCTTGCGCCCCGACGAACCGCATCCGAGCAACAGGACCAAGGCCCAGGCGCTCACATGTCGCATGAAAGCAGGATGCCTTCTTGGCTACCCGCGCGCCAGCTTCTCGAGCAGACCCGCCAGCGGTTCCGGAAAGGGGGAGGCCCCGCTCATTGCCGAAGCCGTCAAGGCGAAGCCCTCGTCGACGGGCGTGAAGGCGGCGGTCGCCGAGGAGCCGTAGCGATCGGTGAGCGCGCGGATGATGGCCGCCGCATCCGTGCCCGCTGTCAGGACGGCGAACCAGAACTGGCCGCCGAACACGAAGCCTCGTGCCCCAGCCGGTAGCTGGCCCGACAGCCACTTCCGCTCGTCGGCCATCGCCAGGCGCGAGGGCGGCAAGCGCGTCGCGAGGAGAACCCTGAGCGTGCCCGATGGTGACAGCGTCGCCTGCGGGCGCCCTGCCTCCGTCACCTCGCGCAGCCGCGCCGCGAACAGGGCCGCCGTGGCTGGCCTGCTGTCGGGCTCCTGCGCCAGCGCTTCGAGGATCGCGTCGCCGAGCCCGGGAGGAATGCCGACGGGCGGCGAGATAGGGCCGCGCAGCCGTGCCATCACCGCGTCCATGCCGCCACCGCCGCCGCCGCCGAAAGGCAGGCTGCCCGTGAGCAGTTCGTAGAGGATGAGACTCGTCGTGTACACGTCGGTGCGCGGGTCGAGTTCGTAGCCGAACAACTGCTCGGGGGACATGTAGTCGGGCGTGCCGACGGTCGCTCCGTCGCGGGTGAAGCGGGTCGCCTCCGCGCGCGTGGAGCGGGCGATCCCGAAGTCGATCAGCTTCACGATCTCCGGGGACCCGGGGGCGATGATCACGTTGGACGGCTTGAGATCGCGGTGGACGATCTGCGCGCGGTGGACGGCGTCGAGTCCGGCCAGCATGCCCTCGCCGACGGCGATTGCCTCGGGCCAGGGCAGGGTGCCGCGACGGAGCAGCCTGCGATCCAGCGGTTCGCCCTCCACCAGTTCCATGGCGATGCAGGGCGACCCGTCGTCGAGGAGGCCGTAGTCCATCACGGTGACCACATTCGGGTGGCGGACCAGCGCCATCAGGCGGGCCTCGCGTTCGAAGCGGGCCACGAGCTCGGGGCTGCGATCCGACAGGACCTTCAGGGCCACCGGCGAGCCGAGCCGCACGTGCCGTCCGCGCCAGACCTGACCCATGCCACCGCTGCCGAGCAGCGTCTCCACCTCGTAGCGATCGAGCACCCGCTGGCCGGTCGCGAGCGGCATCACCGCACCTCGTTCATCACACCCGCCGGTGAATACAGGCGAACCGGCGCCGTCGGGATCACCACCTGGCCGGCGATCAGCACACGGGGCTGCCAGGGATCACCGCCGGGATCCACGTCGAGCGCCACGCCGAGGCGGCCGTCTGCCAGCTGCACGTAGGCTCCCGGCGGAACCGCGCCCGCGACGCCGATGAGAGCCCGCACCCACGGCTCGTCGCGGTGCCCCTGACCCAGCATGCGGGCGGCGTGCGCCAGGAGATCGACGCGCGTCAGATCGAAGGTCACGTCGGCCGGACAGCGCCGGCGCTCGAGTTCGTACGCCTGGCGGACGAGGCCGGCCAGAAGCGGGGGCGGCTCGCGGCCCTCCTTGCCCCGGCGGGTCAGCGCCCGCACCAGCGCGCTGACCCGGAGTCGGTGCGGGTCCACGCCCGATCGGGCGGTGACCGGCCGTGCCAGCAGGGGGGGCAATGCACGCTGGGCCGCCGCGTCCGGCTCCTTGCCGTACCGGGCCTCGTAGCCGTGGACGGCGACCGCCAGCGTGGCGTGAGCCCCGGAGCGGCGCAAGAACTCGGTGACGCCGATGCGGGTCAGCACCAGCGAGGCCTGGAACGCGGCCGAGATCGCTCGCCGAGCCGGCGTCCAGGTGCCGGGCGCTGTCTCGATGGTGCGCGCGGTGGCCCCCGCGTGGGCCACGGCTGCGCGCTCGAGCCGCCGGACCACCGAGACGCCGCCGGGCCACGACCACTCGTCGGGGCGCGCCGCCAGCTCCTCGGCCTCGGCGATGGCCAGCGTCACCTGCGCGGCCGCGAACACCTCCGGCTCGACCACCTCGGCATCGACGCCCAGGCGCGCCTGCGGCAGCTCGCGCCAGCGCACGCCCGGTAGACGCAGCGACTCGAGCACGTCGCTCGGCCCCTGAGCGCCCCGGGCCAGCGCCACGCACAGGTCGACCAGCGTCTGCGCCGCCGGCGCGTCGTCGAAGGACAGCTCGTGTACGCCCAGGTTCTCGAGGGCCCGCCCCAGCTCCTGCGAGCGCACCCAGCTCTCGAGTTGCAGCGGCACCACCGATCGGTCGCGGAACACGGCCTGGGACACGAACTGCAACGACAGCGGGCAGCGCGCCTCGGCGACGGCCTGCTGCAGGTCCGTCGCCGCTTTCAGTGACGTCGGGTGCGACGGGCCGTGTCCGCCGATGGTGCGCATCACCAGGAACAGCCGGTCGAGCACGGCCTGCGTGGCCTTCATGTCGAAGGCGCCAGCCCCGGCGGTGCCGTGGAACGAGGCCACGCTCAGGACTCCGCGGCTTTCAAGCGTCGCCGCGTCTCTTGCAGCCGCGCGCGCAACTCGGGCGGGTCCAGGAGCTCGGCGGAGCGACGCTTGACGGCCTCGGCCAGAAGCGCCGGCTTGTGGGTCGCCGCATCCAGTGCCGCCAGGCGGACCTCCAGGGCCGCCCCACGCGAGCGCACCAGCGGTGGGATCACCTCCTCACCCAGGCCGACGGCCACCAGCATGGCCAGCACTTCCGTCAAGAGGCGCAGTGGCCAGCCACGGCCATCGCAGGCGGGCAGCACCTCGGCCAGTTGCCTCAGGTCGTCGGGGCGGCGGCTGGCCAGCATCGCCTTGACCACCTCGCGCGCTTCGTCCGGCGTCTCGGTCAAGAGCGTGGTCACACGCATGCGGACGATCGGGATGGTGTCGGGCAGCGCGGCGAGGATCGCGCACACGGCTCGCGGTGGCAGGCGGTCGAGCAGGTCACGCATCACCGTCGGGTGCGGGAGCCGCTCGACCAGCATGCGCGCCAGCGCCGTGGCCGCGGCGGGGGCGAGGTTCGCGGGATCGACATGGCTCATGAACTTTTGCAGGCCGGCCCCCGAGCCCAGCGCCCGGATCGCATCTTGCGCGCCAGTCTCCGTGGCGGCGCGCTTGAGCAGGGCGTGCACCACGCCGGAGGCCATCGTTGGCGGCGCGGTCGTCAGGAAAATACGGACGTTTTCCAGGGTGGCCTTGTCCGTGCGGACCTTGGTGCCGAGGACCGCGCCGATGGCATCCTTCTCCAGCGCCATCACCACCGCGCGCGAATACGGATCTTCCCGCTTCACCAACAGCGACACGAATTCCAGCAGGCGGCCGTCGATCGCGTCGGCGGTCTGCACCAGCGCCGCCAGTCGACGCGCCAGGCGCTGTGCGGGCATCGAGGCTCGCAACTCGGGATGGTCCATGATGGCGTCCACCTCGGCGGCGCTCCACGAGGCGGCGTTCTCGGCTTCCGTCCGCAACCGCTCGGCGTCGGCGCCCGCCATCGCGAACGTCTCCGGGAAGCGCTTCAACGCATCGACCAGCAGCTCGAGCGGCACCTCGAACTCCTCGCGCGCGGCCGCGGCATCCAGTTCCTTCGAGGCGATCCACACGGTCTCGTTCCAGCTCGCCACCGCGTTTGCCGATCGCGTGGCCAGGAGATTCTGCTCGCGCCCGGCCTCGGGCATCACCGTGTCCATCACCTCGACGAAGCTGGCGTGCAGATCGACGTCGAAGCCCTGGGCGCCGTCGGACCAGAGCCAGTCGGAGAAGCGGGTGATGGTGCCGATGTTCGCCTCCAGCGCCGACAGCTCCTCGCCGAAGTGCACCAGTTCCTCGGCCCGCGTCGTCGGCCGCAGGCGCAGCCCACGCAAGCCCGCCATGAATGCTGGCAACAGCCAGCGTCCAGCCTCCTGCGAGGAGGTCAGCGCGACCTGGTCGTCCACGTTCAGCCCGGTCGGGGCGATCCGGATCATCGCCTCGGGCGTGCGGCGCCACAGTCCCAGCAGGTGGTCAGCCACTTTGGGAAGCGCCGGATCACCGATCCGGGCCGAGCGCACGAGGCCATCCAGCGCCGCACCGACCGCGCGCCAGTGCGCCGCCTGCTCCGCCAGACGCCGCACCTCCTCGACGCCCGCGAAACCGGACGTCACGGGCGTATCGATTCGTCCTCCCACCGAATTCGGTAGGTTATCGCCCCTGGTGTGACTGCGTCCACTGAGCGTATCGTCCCTGGAATGCGGCGCGCCTTCTCCGTGGCCATCTTCTGCCGGCACCAGGGCGAGGTGTTGCTCGTGCGTCATCGACGGCTCGGCACCTGGCTGCCGGTCGGCGGCGAGATCGAACCCGGCGAGACCCCGCTCGAGGCCGCCCGTCGCGAACTGCGTGAAGAGACCGGTCTCGAGGGACGCTTTCCGACGGGGCTCGGGGTGATGGGCACGCCCCCGGGTCTCATCGGGTACGAGGAGCACATGGCCGGGAGCAAGGGCCTGCACATGAACTTCGCCTTCGTGGCCGACGTGGACTCGCGGCAACTGGCCGCCTGCGACGAGTACGACAAGGTGCAGTGGGTGCCAAGCGCCCGCGACCTCGACTGTCCGGAGAACGTGAAGCAGCTCGTGGATCTGGCCCTGGCCGCCGCGACATAGATCGTAAGTTCGCCGCAATCGGTCTCAAGCGGGATCGCGCTACCATCGGGGGATGCTGTCGCTGCTCTTGCTGCTCGCGGCCGGTACTCAGCTCACGGAGGGGCCGCAGGCGATGGCCAGCACGCCCGCACTGCCCGCGGCGGAGGCGCAGAAACGGTTCACGGTTCCCGCTGGATTCGAGGTGCGGCTGTTCGCGGCCGAGCCGCAGATCGTCAACCCCGTGGCGATGACGTGGGACGAGCGCGGGCGCTTGTGGGTGGTCGAGCTCTACCAGTATCCGAAGAAGGCGCCCCCCGGCGAGAAGGGGAAAGATCGCATCAAGATCCTCGAGGACACCGACAACGACGGGCGGGCCGACAAGGTGACGATGTTCGCCGACGGCCTGAACCTCGCGACCGGAATCGCGCGTTACCGCGGCGGCGTGCTGGTCGGGCAAGCACCGGACCTGCTTTATCTGGAGGACACGAACGGCGACGACATCGCTGATAAACGGACGGTGATGCTGACCGGCTTCGGCCTGCAGGACACGCACGAGCTGCTCAACGGGTTCAGCTGGGGCCCCGACGGGTGGCTCTACATGACCCACGGCGTGTTCACCCAGTCGAAGGTGACCCACCCCGACGGCGGCGAGGAGGTGGCGATGAACGCCGCCCTGGCGCGCTACCAGCCAGAGCAGAAGAAGTTCGAGGTGTTCGCCGACGGGACCAGCAACGCCTGGGGCGTGGACTTCGATAGAGCCGGCAACGCCTTCGTCAGTGCCTGCGTGATCGATCACCTGTTCCACCTGTCGCCCGGCGGCGTCTACGTCCGGCAGGCGGGCTCGCCGGGCGACCCGTACGCGTACGACTTGCTCCCCTCGATCGTCGAGCACAAGCACTTTCGCGCCGCTTACGCCGGCGTGCAGATCTACCAGGGCGATCAGTACCCGCCCGACTACCGCGGGATGATCGTCATGGGGAACATCCATGGGAACTCGCTGAACCGCGACCGTCTGATCCCGGCGGGCGCCACGTTTCGCGCCGAGCCCGAGGCGGATTTCCTGAAGTCGAGCGATCCCTGGTTCCGGCCGGTGACCGAGCAGGTGGGCCCCGATGGCAACCTGTGGATCGCCGACTGGTACGACAAGTATCCGTGCTACCAGAACGCGCGCGCCGATCCCGAGGGCGTCGATCGCACCTACGGGCGGATCTGGCGGGTGGTCCATGGAGGCACGCCGCGTGGTACGCGCCGAGCGGGTCAGAAGGACCTGGCCCGCCTGACGACGTCCGAGCTGGTGGTGACGCTCGCCGATGCCAATGTCTGGCACCGGCGGGTGGCGCAGCGGCTGCTGTCCGAGCGCAAGGACGCGTCGGCGCGGCAGCCGCTGCTGGCGCTGGTCACGGGCGGCAACACGCTGGAGTCACGGCTGGCGGCGCTCTGGGCGCTGCACGGCTCGGGACTTCTGGACGACGGCACGCTGGACAAGCTGGCCTCGGACGTGGAGCCGGCCGTGCGCACCTGGACGGCGCGTTTCAGCGAACAGATACCGCGGCTGGAGAAGCTGGCCTCGGATGCGGACCCGACCGTGCGGGCCGGTGTCGCGGTGGCGTTGCGCCGGATGACCGGCCTTTCCACGGACGCCGCGCTCATCAAGCTCGCGGGGGGCACGGGACCCTCCCAGGGTCCCGACAAGACCGACCGGACGTTGTCGTTCCTCATCTGGCGGGCACTCGAGCCGCGTGTCGCTCGCGATGCGGCGCCTTTTCTCGCGTGGGCGCAGAACAACCCGGACTCGGCCGAGCTGGTGCGGCGGACGATGCGGCGCCTCTACGACACCGGCGACCTTTCGCGCATCGAGCAGGCGGCCGCGTTCCTCGGCCAGACGAAGGACGCCCGCCTCGTCACGGCGGCGCTCGAGGGGTTGCTCGAGGGCCAGGCGGGGCAGACGGTGCGACCGCGGGCCGCGGCGATGAAGGTGGTGCGGCCGTTGCTCGGGCACCCCGAGCCGAAGCTGGCGGCGGCCGCTCGACGGCTGGGCGCCGTGTGGGGCGATCCCCAGGCGGCCGAGGCAATCTTGAAGGTGATCCGCGATCCGAAAGCCGGCGAAGGCGAGAAGGCAGCCGCCATCGGGATCGCTGCCAGCATCCCCACCCCCGCGGCGCGCAAGGCGCTGCTGGCCGCGTTCGCGCAGCCTGGGCTGGCGGCGGCGGCGATCCGGGCGCTCGGCAAGGCGGGCGTCGAAGGCACGCCCGAAGAGGTCGTGCGCTCATGGAAGAAACTGCCCTCGGCCACGCGCACGGCGGCCGTCGACGTGATGGCCGCGCGCCCGAAATGGGCGCAGGCGCTGCTGGCCGCCGTCGAGAGCAAGGCGATCCCGGCGCTGGACGTCCCGCTGTCGGTGCAGCGTGCGATGGGCCGCGACCCGGCGCTGCGTCCGAAGGTCGAGGCGGTCTTCGGCAAGATGCGCGAGAGCTCGGCGGATGCGCGACTTTTGATCGCCGCCAAGAAGCAATTGATGCTGCATGGCCCGGTCGACTTTGCCGACGGACAGGAGAAGGCGAAGGCCGTCTGCCTGCTGTGCCACAAGTTCTACGGCGAGGGCGGCGACGTCGGGCCGGATCTGACGGGGGTCGGGCGGGCCACGCTGGATGCGCTTCTGGCGAACGTCATCGATCCGAACCAGGTGATCGGCAAGGGCTACGAGCAGGTCACCGTCGTGACCAAGGACGGGCGCACAGTCAGCGGGCGGCTGGTCGAGGACACGTCCGAGCGGGTGACGCTGGTCGGGCTGAACCTGCGCGAGACGATCCCGCGCGGCCAGATCGCATCGCTGCAGGTCGCCGAGGTCTCGGTGATGCCCGAAGGCCTGGAGAACATGCCGGACCAGTCATTCCGGAACCTGCTCTGGTACATCTACCAGCCGCCCCAGGACCCGACGTCCAAGCTGCGCGTCGAGTTGAAGGACAAGCGCATGCAGGTGCTGACCCGCGGCGCCGACGGCAAGAGCTGGGTGCCGCTGCTCGACTACGTGATGGATCCGGCGCTGCGTCCGTACATCCATCCGCTGCGCGATCCCGGCGGCAAGAACGTGCTCACCGACGACAAGCCGGGGGATCACCCGTGGCAGCACGGCATCTTCACGGGCCTGCACAAGGTCAACGGCGTCGATTTCTGGAGCGAGAAGCAGGGCCGCCAGCGTTTCGTGCGCCTGACCGATCTGCAGCAGGAGACGGACCGCGTCCTCTGGAAGGCGCTGGTCGAATGGGTGACGCCGTCGGGTGAGGTGATCCTGGAAGAGGAGCAGGCGATCACGGTGTACGCGCCGTCTCCCGACGGCTACAGCATCGACTTCGACTGGACGCTGAAGACCAAGAACACCGCCGTCACCCTCGGCAAGTACGACTACGGCGGGCTGTCGGTCCGCATGCCGTTGCACAAGGACCACACCCACCTGAACGCCAGCGGCGACAAGCACAAGGCCGCCAACACCAGGCGCGCCGCATGGGCGACGGTTGCGCGGCCCTTCGACGACGGGAGCACCTGGGGCGTCGCCGTCCTCGACCACCCCGGCAACGACAGGCATCCCGCCGCATGGCGCGTCGACGCGCAGGGGATGATCAGCCCCTCGAACTCGATCCAGGGGGACTGGTCGATCCCCGAGTGGCGGTCGAAGCAGTTCCGCTACCGGCTGGTCGTCTTCCGGGACGCGGCGTCGGACGCAACGCTCACCAAGGAACTCGGCCGATTCGCGGCAGTTCCTTTCGTTGCAGGCCGCTAGACTCGAAGGCGCCTCAACGGATAAGCTCCCTGTGGGGGATCTCACAGACTGTGCCACAGGTCGCGCCGGAGGCGTTGGTCGCGTTCTTGGGGAAAACGCCGATCCTGGCGCCCTGTAATCCACAAATTTTGGGGAAGATAGCCCCCTTCGTCGAGCAGCGCGCGGTGCCGCGCGGGCAGGTGATCATGCCGCCGGGCGTGGCGGCAACCCACCTCGGATTCCTGTTCTCGGGCCGGGCCTCACTCAAGATCCAGAACGCCATCTCGGGTGGATTGACGAAACTGGAGGACCTCCAACCTGGCCAGGGTTTCGGCGAGGTCGGACTGTTGATGACTGGTATGAGCCCGATGTCGGTGACGGCGGAGGAGGATTGCCATGTGCTGCTGGTGCGGCGCGAGCACTTCGAGCAGATCCTCAACGGCGTCCCGGGCGTGGCCCAGGCGGTGGCGAAGCTCCTCGCACAGCGGGTGGTGAAGGCCGGCCTCCTGACGCAGGCGCCGTCCGCTGCTCCTTCACCATCGGCGATGCCACAGCCGTCGCCGGTGGCCACCGGAAACCTCCGCCGCGGCGAGCATCGCTTCTTCGAGATCTCTGCGTTCAACCTCAACGCCAAGACGCTGGAACTGTTGCCCGGCAAGGTGATCCACCAGCAGCGAGTGCTGCCGCTCGAGCTGCGAGACAAGACACTGCTGGTCGGAATGGTGAACCCCACCTCCGAGGAGGCACGCCAGGAGATCAAGCGCGTCCTGCCGACGGTGGACCCCGAGTTCGTTGCCATCTCCATCGACGACTTCAACCAGACGATCGTGCGCTACAAGCTGGACTTGGGCGGCGTCGGCGACAAGGGAGCGTCGCCTGGAGCCAAGCCGACCATGGTGCTGACGCACAGCGTGGAACGGAAGAAGGAGGCCGACAAGGGCCAGGTGATGATGGGCGACGAGGTGTCGCAGATCGTCGACCGCATCCTGATCGGCGGCCTGGAACGCGGCGCTTCCGACATCCACATCGAGCCCGAGCCGTCGGGAACGCGCGTCCGCTACCGCGTGCAGGGGTCGCTGGTCGACAGCAAGGAGATCATCCCTCTCAGCTTCTTCTCGGGGATCGCGGCGCGCATCAAGATCCTGGCCGAGCTGGACATCACCGAGAAGCGCATCCCCCAGGACGGACGCATCGCCACCCAGGCCGGCAAGCGTGAGCTGTCGTTCCGTGTGTCGACCCTGGCCACGGGCCGTGGCGAGAAGGTCGTCATGCGCATCCTCGACCCCATGGACGTGATGCGTCCCCTCGAGCACATCTTCCTCGAGCCGCGGATGCTGCAGATCGTCCAGCGCGCGCTGGCCAGCCCGCACGGCGCCATCCTGGTCGCCGGTCCCACCGGCAGCGGCAAGTCGTCGACGCTGTACTCGATGCTGGCGTACCGGAAGGCGAGCCGCCCCGACAGCAACATCGTCACCGTCGAGGACCCAGTCGAGTTTCCGATCGTCGGCATCACGCAGACGCCCATCAACGTCAAGGTGGGTCTGGACTACCCGACGGCGCTGCGGGCGCTCATGCGGCAGGACCCCGACGTCATCCTGGTCGGCGAGCTTCGCGATCACGTGTCGACGGGCATCGCCGTCGAGGCGGCGCTGACCGGTCATATGGTGCTGTCGTCGATTCACGGCAGCACGGCGGCTGCGGTCCTGCAGCGCCTGGCGCACTTCGAGATCTCGCCGGTGCTGCTGTCGCAGGCGCTGAATGTCATCCTGGTGCAGCGCCTGGCGCCACGCATGTGCCCGTCCTGCGTGAAGGAAGAGGAGCCGGCGCCCGCAATGATCGAGAACCTGATTGCCAATCACCTCCTCGAGAAGGGGGCCGGCGCGGTGAAGTTGCCGCGCGCCGTCGGTTGCGACAACTGCGAGGGCAAGGGGCGCAAGGGCCGTGTCCCGGTGATAGAGGTGCTGTCGCTCCAGGACGACATGCGTGCGGTGCTGGCCTCCGGGGCGCCGCCGTCCGAGCTGCTTTCGAAGGCGGTGGCGGGGGGGCAGTTCTACCCGTTCGCGCAGTACGCGAAGCTGCTGATGGCGCGCAAGCTCCTGGCGGCCGGGGATGCGCTGAACGTGGTGACGGGGTAGTGGAAGAGATCACCGCGATCTTCAGGCAAGATCCGAAGCTCGGGATCGGGCTGGGGGCGATTGTCGTCCTCATCATCCTGCTCAAGGTGAAGAACATCGGCCCGAAGTTCGGGTCGAACACCAAGGTCGACAAAACTCTCAAGAAGTTTCTCGACGCTCACAACTACGAGGGTGCAGCCAACTACGAGCTGAAGAACAACCGGCAGCAGTCGGCGTACGACCTCTTCATCCGCGCACAGCGGCCGGCCAAGGCGGCGACGGTGGCGGCGAAGATGGGGTGGACCAAGGAGGCCGCGGATCTGTACGAGCGCGCCGACGAGCTGGATCGGGCGCTGGACCTGTACCGTCTGCTCGGCGACAAGAACAAGGTCACCGAGATCGAGGCGCGCAAGGAGCGCAAGGAGAAGGGGATCAAGGAAGGTGCCCCCGAGCCGCCCCGTCCGAAGCTGGATCCGAACGCGCCGGACTACAAGGCCAAGCAACTGGAACAGGAGTTCCTCGACAAGAAGAAGGCAGCTCAGATGAGCGGCGACGGCGACACGCGGGCCGCCATGGAGCAAGCGGGGCGGCAGGCGGCCGAGGCGTTCCTGGGGCTGGGGGAGATGCGCAAGAGCGCCGAGATCCTGCGCGACGCTGGCCTCACCGAGCAAGCGGTGTCGATGTTCGTGAACCTGGTCGGCGATTCAGCGGCCGCTGCGGACGCGCTGGGATCGAAGGGCGAGCACAAGCGTGCCGCCGAGCTGTACGACCTGGCCGGGCAGAAGGACAAGGCGCTGCTGGCCTGGCTGGACTGGAGTGACGGCGCCGAGGATCCCCTCGCCCATCTGGCGGATGTCGACAAGCTGGGTGATCACGCGGTGCCGCGGCTGCTCGAGATCGTCCGGCAGCGCCGCCCGCTGGAGAAGACCGATCCGCGGATGGATCTGCACCACCGGATGGCCGCGGCGTACATGGATCGGGGCAAGCACCGCGATGCGGTGCCGCTTCTGGAGAAGCTCCTGGCGCTGGATCCACAGTACCGAGACATCGGTGCGCGGCTGACAGAGGCACGCAAGAAAGCGGCCGAGGCGCCCAGGCCGAAGCAGGCCCCGCCCGGATTCGGAGGCGCGGGTGTGCCGATGCCCCAGCCGGCGATTCCGCTCGCCACTGCGCCGACGCTGCATCTGGATTTCTCGGCCCCGGAAACGGCCGCGGCGGCGGGAGTCGCGCCCATCGGGCAGTCGCTGAATTTCGGGGGTGGCGATCTGGGCCTCGCGCAGACGCCCTCGTTCGACCCGGGCGCGTTCTCGTTCGACGACAAGCCCAAGGCGGCACCGGCGGGTGCCGCCCCGGCCGCGCCGCTGTCTCTCGAGAACAGCGAGGTGATCCGGCTGGTGAAGGACGCCGCTGCGGCCGCGGCTGCCCAGGCCTTGACGCACGCAGCGATCACGGCCGCCACGGTGGCGGCCGCGACCAACATCCGGCGCACGCTGGCGCGCGGCCTCGAGAAGATCGATCTCGCGCTCGAATACTCCCAGGACCCCGCGGTGATCGCCGCGAAGGCAGGGCCTTCCGTCGAGGACCTGAAGGGGATGGTGGGCAGCAAGAAAGCGACCTTGGCCAACATCGAGGTGTACTACCGTCTCGGCCTGGCCCTGATCGCCGCCGGTCGCTGGGAGGAAGCCGGCCAGGCGTTCGCCTCGGTCGAGGAGGTATCGCCCGGGTACCGGGACGCGGGCCACAGAGCCGAGGAGGTCAACCGCTGGAAGGGCGCCATCGGCGGAACTCAGCTGAAGCTGTCGAAGGCGGGCGGGGGCTCGGCCCGTTACACACTCATCGGCGAGCTGGGCCGCGGCGGCATGGCCGTGGTCTACCGGGCCAAGGACGAAGCGCTGGGCCGCGAGGTGGCGCTGAAGTTCATGGCCGAGGGAATGGGCGAGGACCCCACGATGCTCGGCATGTTCCAGCGCGAGGCCCAGGCCGTCGCCAAGCTGACGCATCCGAACATCATCACCATCTACGACGTCGGCGTTCAGGACGGCCGGCCGTTCATCTGCATGGAGCTGGTGGATGGCGCCACGATTGCCGATCAGATCGAGCGCGAGGGCGCGCTGTCGGTGCTGGACGCCGTGACCATCACCGAGCAGGTGTTGATGGCGCTGGAGTACGCCCACAGCAAGAAGATCATCCACCGCGACATCAAGCCGGCGAACGTCATGCGCACGAAGGATGGCTTCGTGAAGATGATGGACTTCGGTCTGGCGCGGCAGAGCGACTCGAACAAGACCACCATGATTGCCGGGTCGCCGCCCTACATGCCTCCCGAGCAGCTCGAGGGCAAGAACATGGATGCGCGCACCGATCTCTTCGCTCTGGGCGTCACGCTGTACGAGATGCTCACGACCAAGATGCCCTTCGAGGGGATGGCCCGCAACGGGCCGCCCGAGTCGCCGCGCAACCTGAACCCGGCCATCCCAAAGGTGCTGGACGCCGCGATCATGCGCGCGCTTTCGTTGCCGCGCGACGCTCGCTTCGCCAGCGCCACGGAGATGCTCGAGCCGCTGCGTGCGGTGTTGCAGGCGGCCGGCCGCAAGACTCTGGTGAAGCACAAGGACGAAGTGGTGCCGGCCATCGAGCCGCCGAAGCCGGCGGAGGCGCCGTCCCTGGCCGACCTCTTCGGCGATCTGGCTCCCGAGCCCGAGCCCGAGCCGTTTCCGGATCTGGACGATCTCTTCGCGGAGGAACCGGCCACCGCCCCGACGGAGCTGGCGATGCCGCCCCCCAAGATCGAGCCCCGGGCAACCGAGCCCCGGGCGACCGAGCCCCGGGCAACGATGATGGGCCGGGCGCAGACACCGCCCATGGGAATCCTGGAGCCGGAGCCCGAGAGCACAGCCCGGTCCAGCAGCACGATGATGGGCATGACCGGCCTGGCGCCTCCCGTCGAGACGAAGCCACCGGCCACGAAGCCGAAACCTCCGGGCAACAAGCCGACCATCGCCGGTGTGCCGCCCGCGCCAATCGCGCTGCAACATCTGGCCGAAGAGAACGATCCGGACAAGCGTCCCACCGACAAGGTGGCCTTGCCGGAACCGGAGACCGCCAACGTGGGCACCTATCGCTTGACGCGCAAGTCCTTGAATGCGCGTGACGAAGTCCCCGGCGGCAAGCGCAAGCCGTAGGTCGATCCTCGTCGGAAACATCCCGTAACGAGGAATTAACAGGCGCAGGGTGGCCGCCGAAATCGTCGGCGACGCACCATCGGATGCATGAACCTTCCGGTGCCGTCGACGGAGCGCCAGAGCGGGCGCGTCCTCATCCTGTCGACGTCGGCCTTCACCTTGCTGTTCGCCGCCTGGCTGATGTTCGGTGTGCTCGGCGTCTCCATCAAGGAGGAGTTTCACCTCGACAAGATCCAGTTTGCCTGGCTCACCGCCATCGCCATCCTCAGCGGTGCGCTCTGGCGGCTGCCGGCCGGCATCCTCACCGATCGATTCGGCGGCCGGCGCGTTCTCACCGCGCTGTTGCTGGCGTCGGCGATTCCCTGCGCACTGGTGGCCACTGCCACGTCGTTCCGTGGCCTCTTGATCTACGCTTTCTTGTTTGGCATCGCCGGTAACTCGTTCTCCGTCGGCATCGCCTGGAACGCTGCCTGGTTCAAGACGGAACGACAGGGCTTCGCGCTGGGCATCTTCGGGGCCGGCAACGTGGGCGCGTCGCTGACCAAGTTCCTCGGTCCCCCGCTGATCGTCCTCGTCGGCTGGCGCTTCGTGCCAGTGCTGTACGCGGCGCTGCTGGTGATGATGGCGGCGCTGGTATGGTTCCGATCACCGTCGCCGGATCGCCAGCCGGGCAGCGGACGGACGGTGCGCTCCATGCTGGAGCCGCTGCGAGAGGCGCGCGTGTGGCGTTTCGGCCTCTACTACGTCGTCGTGTTCGGCGCCTACGTGGCGCTCTCGCTCTGGCTGCCGAATTACTACCGCAGCGTCTACGGCCTGTCGCTGATGCAGGCCTCGCTGCTGACGGCGCTCTTCATCTTTCCAGCCAGCCTGCTGCGTCCCTTCGGTGGCTGGCTGTCCGATCGCCACGGCGCGCGCATCGTCACCTACTCGGTGTTCGCGGCGATGCTGCTGGCGACGATCCCGCTGGCGGCGTCGCGGCCGGGACTGGGTCTGTTCGTGGTCTTGATCGAGGTGCTTGCCGTGGGCATGGGCATCGGCATGGCCTCGGTCTGCAGGTACATCCCGGAGTACTTTCCCCGTGACGTCGGCGCGGCGGGCGGACTCGTGGGAACGCTGGGTGCTCTCGGCGGCTTCATCCTGCCGCTGGCGTTCGGCTACCTCGACCAGGTGACCGGCAAGCCCCAGAGCTGCTTCTGGGTGATGCTCGCGCTGATTGCCTGGAGCTTCCTGTGGCTGCACCTGGTGGTGCTGGGCATCCGGCGCCGCGTCGCCCTGAACCTGGTGCCGTCCTGAAGCTGGTCATCGTCGGCAACGGCATGGTCGGCCACAAGCTGGTCGAGAGCTTGACCGGCGGCGGCCCGGGCGTCTTCGACGTCACCGTCGTCGGCGAGGAGCCACGGCTGGCGTACGATCGAGTGAACCTGTCGAAGTACTTCGACGGCAAGAGCGCCGCGGATCTGGCGCTGGCCGAACCCGGATCCTACGAACGGGCCGGCATCGCGGTGACCCTCTCGGATCGTGTGACGTCGATCGACCGCGCTGCCCGGCGGGTGCTCACCGCGCAAGGGCGGGTCTTGCCGTACGACAAACTGGTGCTGGCGACGGGATCGTCGCCCTTCGTGCCTCCGCTGCCGGGCAAGGATGCGCCCGGCTGTTTCGTCTACCGGACACTCGACGATCTGGACGCCATCCGGGCCTGGGCTGCCAGCGCCGGCGTCGGTGTGGTCGTCGGTGGCGGACTCCTGGGTCTGGAGGCGGCCAATGCGCTGAAGAACCTGGGGCTCGAGACCCACGTCGTGGAGATGGCGTCACGCCTGATGCCCCTGCAGGTGGACGAGATGGGCGGCGCGATCCTCCGTCGCCGCATCGAAAGCCTCGGCGTCGCGGTTCACACCGGCATGGCCACCAAACAGGTAGTCAGCCGCGACGGCAGCGTCTGCGGGCTGCTGTTCGCGGATGGCGGGGAACTGGCGGCGGACCTGGTGGTCTTCTCGGCCGGTATCCGCGCGCGCGACGAGCTGGCCCGCGGCGCAGGACTGACCATCGGCGCGCGCGGCGGCGTGGTCATCGACGATCGCTGCCGCACCTCGGACCCCGATGTCCTGGCGGTCGGCGAATGCGCCTCGTGGGACGGACGCACCTTCGGCCTGGTGGCCCCCGGCTACCGCATGGCCGAGGTCGCAGCGCAGGAGCTGCTTGCCTCGGGCACCGGCACCTTCGCCGGCTTCGACATGAGCACCAAGTTGAAGCTGATGGGCGTCGACGTGGCCAGCTTCGGTGACGCTTTCGGCCTCGAGCCTGGCGCCCACGTCGTCAGCATCGTGGACAGCGTCGCTGGCGTTTACAAGAAGCTCGTGGTCAGCGCCGACAAGGAGCGGCTCCTGGGCGGGATGCTGGTCGGAGACGCATCGGTCTACGGCCAGCTGCTGGCGCTGGTGCAGAACAAGATCCGGCTGCCGCCGCATCCCGAGGATCTGATCCTGCCGGCGCGCGAGGGCAAGCCCGCCGGGTTCGGCGCCGACGCCCTGCCGATGGAAGCCACCATCTGCAGCTGCCACAACGTCGGCAAGCAGGCCATCTGCGCCGCCATCGCCGGGCAGAACATGACCGTGGGGGCGATCAAGGCCTGCACCAAGGCGGGCACCGGCTGCGGTTCGTGCGTCCCGCTCGTCACCGAGATCCTGAAGGCCGAGCTGAAGAAGCTGGGCGTGACGGTTCACAACTACCTGTGCGAGCACTTCCCGCACACGCGGCAGGAGCTGTTCCACCTGGTGAAGGTCCACGACCTCAAGACCTTCGGCGAGGTGATCGAGCACCACGGAAAAGGGCGCGGCTGCGAAATCTGCAAGCCGGCGGTGGCCTCGATCCTCGCCTCGGCATGGAACGAGTACGTCTGGAAGGACGAGCACGTTCCGCTGCAGGACACCAACGATCGGTTCCTGGCCAACATCCAGCGCGACGGCACCTACTCGGTGGTGCCGCGCGTGCCGGGCGGGGAGATCACCGCCGACCAGCTGATCAGTCTGGGCGAGGTGGCGAAACGCTATGGCCTGTACCCCAAGATCACCGGCGGCCAGCGCGTGGATCTCTTCGGCGCGAGCGTGGACCAGCTGCCGAACGTCTGGCGCGATCTGATCGCCGCCGGCTTCGAGTCGGGCCACGCCTACGGCAAGGCGCTGCGCACGGTGAAGTCGTGCGTCGGCAGCACCTGGTGCCGCTACGGGGTGCAGGATTCCGTCGGCATGGCCATCAAACTGGAGAACCGCTACAAGGGGCTGCGCAGCCCGCACAAGCTGAAGGGCGCCGCCTCGGGATGCGCGCGCGAGTGCGCCGAGGCCCAGGGCAAGGACTTCGGGGTCATCGCCACGGACAAGGGGTACAACCTGTACGTTTGCGGCAACGGCGGGATGAAGCCGCAGCACGCACAGCTTCTGGCCGCGGATGTCGACGAGGAAACGGCCATCCGCTACCTCGACCGGTTCCTGATGTTCTACGTGCGCACCGCCGACCGGCTCGAGCGGACCGCCACCTGGTTCAACAAGCTCGAGGGCGGCATCGCCTACCTGCGGCAAGTGGTCATCGACGATTCGCTCGGCCTCGGCGACGAACTGGAGCGCGACATGCAGCGGATCGTCGACAGCTACCAGTGCGAGTGGCGGACCACCGTCGAGGATCCCGAGAAGGTGAAACGCTTCCGCCAGTTCGTGAACGTCCCATGAACTGGATCGACGTTTGTTCCCTGGACGAGGTGCTCCCCGACACCGGCGTCTGCGCGCTGGTCGAGGGCAAGCAGGTGGCGATCTTCCGGCTCGGCCCCGAGGTCTACGCGCTCGACAACTTCGATCCCTTCAGCAAGACCTTCGTGCTGTCGCGCGGGATCGTCGGGGACCGCGATGGCATTCCCAAGGTGGCGTCGCCCATGTACAAGCAGAGTTTCGACCTGCGCACCGGAAACTGCCTCGACGACAAGGCTGTGTCGGTGCCGAGCTACGACGTCCGGATCTGCGACGGCCGCATCCAGGTGAGCGTATGATCGTTGCGGCCGAGAGCCTGACCCGCATGCTGCGCGAGCAGCAGACGTTGAACGCGGTGGAACGCTTCTCGCGCGAGCACGACACACACACCGGCCCGGCGCAGGCGAAGTACTACCGCGACCTCATCCCGCTCGAGCGCCCGCGTCCGGGCCAGCAGTACGCGTTCGAGGTGGACCTGGACGCCTGCACCGGGTGCAAGGCGTGCGTCACGGCTTGCCACAGCCTGAACGGGCTCGAGGATACGGAGCTGTGGCGCACCGTCGGTGTGCTGCACGGCGGGACCGCCGCCGCGCCCGCGCAGCAGACCGTGACCACCGCGTGCCATCACTGCGTCGAGCCGGCCTGCATGTCGGGTTGCCCGGTCGGCGCGTACGAGAAGGACCCGGTGACCGGCATCGTCAAGCACCTCGATGACCAGTGCATCGGCTGCCAGTACTGCACGTTGATGTGCCCGTACGACGCGCCAAAGTACAGCAAGGCCAAGGGGATCGTCCGCAAGTGCGACATGTGCAGCGACCGGCTGTCGGCCAGCGAGGCGCCCGCCTGCGTGCAGGGCTGCCCGAACGAGGCGATCCGCATCAAGGTGATCGATCAGGCGCAGGCCGTGGAAGCCAGCGAGGCAGGCATCTTCCTTCCTGGCGCGCCCGCGCCCGACCACACCATCCCCACCACCGTCTACCGCGGAGGTCAGGCGCTGCCCGGCAACATGCTGCCGGCGGACTTCTACACCGTCGCGCCCGAGCACGGCCATCCACCGCTGGTGGCGATGCTGGTGATGACCCAGCTCGCGGTCGGAGCCTTCGTCGTCAACTTCCTCCTCGGCCGCCTCACGAACACGGTGCAGGCTGCCCTGTCGCTGGCGCTGGCCATCGGGGCGATGGGCGCGGCCACGCTCCATCTGGGGCGGCCCGTGTATGCGTTCCGCGCCGTGCTCGGCCTGCGCACGTCATGGATGAGCCGTGAGATCCTGGCCTTTGGCCTCTTTGCCAAGATGGCGGCGCTGTACGCCGTCTCCGTGGCCGGGCTGCCCGCGTTCCCTGGTCGGGATCTGATCGTCGAGCTGCGGCCGATCTGGCAGATCGCCGCGGTGGCGTGCGGGCTGGGTGGCGTCTTCTGCTCGGCGATGATCTACGCCGCCACCAAGCGCGTGCACTGGAGTGCGCCCGTGACGTTGCTGAAGTTCTTCGCCACGACGTTGGTGCTTGGTTCAGCGGTCGTGATGGCGCTGGGAGGCGCATCGCCACTTCTGGCGCAGGCGGTGCTGATCGCTGCCGGGGTCAAGCTCATGGCCGAAGCCTCGGTGTTCCGCCACCTGGGCAGTCGGCGCCAGTCGATCGGCAAGCGGGTGGCGATGGTGATGGCGCGCGATCTGCGACAGGTGACGCTCCTCCGGTTCATTGCGGGCGCCATCGGCGCCGTCGTGCTGACCGTTGCTCCGTGGGTGGCCTTCGGTCTGCTGCTGGTCGGCGAAAGCGCCGAACGGCATCTGTTCTTCAAGGCGGCGCCCGCCTCGCGAATGCCGGGAAGCCTGTCCTGATGTCGGTCCGGGACCTGATTCACGCCCGGCAGGGGCCGCTGACCCGGGATCTGCTGTTGAAGCCGAGCGCGTTCGGGCTGGGCAAGGTGCCGCTGCGCCTCGCGCCCGACGCCACCACGACCATGATCTGCGGGTTCTGCTCGACCGGCTGCGGCCTGCGCATCCACCTCAAGGATGGCGCTGCCGTCGGTCTCAGCCCCAGCACCGAGTACCCCGTGAACCTCGGCATGGCTTGCCCCAAGGGGTGGGAGTCGCTGGCACCCTTGACCGCTTCGGATCGAGCGACCGTACCGCTGTTGCGCAACGCCCGCGGCAAGATGGAGCCGGTCGCCTGGAGTCGCGCCCTCGAGGTGATGGTCGAGCGGTTCAAGGCGATCGGCGCCCGACATGGCCCCGAGGCGGTCGCTTTTCTGGGTACGGGGCAGATCGTCACCGAGGAGCTGGCTTTCCTCGGCGCGCTTGCCAAGTTCGGCATGGGGATGATGGAGGGGGACGGCAACACGCGCCAGTGCATGGCGACCTCCGTCGTCACCTACAAGCAGTCCTTCGGGTTCGACGCCCCGCCTTACACTTACGACGACTTCGAGCAGTCCGACGTCATCGTGCTGGTCGGTTCGAACCTGTGCATCGCCCACCCGATCATGTGGGAACGGATCTGCCGCAACCACAACAAGCCGGCGATCGTGGTCATCGACCCGCGCAAGACCGAGACGGCGATGGCGGCGACGCACCACCTGGCGCTGACGCCGCGCTCCGATCTGCACCTGTTCTATGGATTGGCGAACCTTCTGATCGAGCGCGGCTGGATCGACCAGGCCTTCATCGACGCACACACCAACGAGTTCGACGCCTTCCGCGCGCACGTGGCCCGTTTCTCGCTGGAGGCAACGGCGGCGGCCACGGGGCTGGCGGCCGCCGAGATCGACGCCCTGGCGAAGCTGATCCACGAGGGCAAGCGCGTCTCCTTCTGGTGGACGATGGGCGTGAACCAGGGTCACGAGGCGACGCGGGTCGCGCAGTCGATCGTCAACCTGGCGCTGATGACCGGGAGCATCGGCCGCCCCGGGACCGGCGCCAATTCCATCACCGGGCAGTGCAACGCCATGGGCTCGCGCCTGTTCAGCAACACCACCAATCTTCTGGGCGGGCACGACTTCGCCAACCCCGAGCATCGCCGCAAGGTCTCGGGCGTTCTGGGCATCGACGAGGCGCGGATCCCCCCGCGTGCCAGCCTGGCCTACGACCAGATCCTCGAGAAGGTGCTGTCCGGGCAGATCCGTGGCCTTTGGATCGTGGCCACGAACCCCGCGCACTCCTGGATCAACCAGCGCTTCGTCCACGACATCCTCGGGCGTCTCGACTTTCTGGTCGTGCAGGACATGTACACCAGCACCGAGACGGCGGAGCGAGCGCACCTGATGCTGCCCGCCGCGGGCTGGGGCGAGAAGGACGGCACGTTCATCAACTCGGAACGCCGCATCGGCCTCGTGAAGAAGGTCGCGCGCGCACCGGGCGAGGCCCTGGCCGATTTTCACATCTTTCGCCTGATCGCAGAGGCGTGGGGGTGTGCTGACATGTTCTCGCGCTGGACCAGCCCCGAGGCTGTCTTCGGGATCCTGCGCGAGCTCAGCCGCGGCCAGCCGTGCGACATCACCGGCATCGACGGCTACGACGCGCTCGAATGCGCGGGTGGCATCCAGTGGCCCTTGCCGCAGGGCGCACCGGCGCCGGCCCTCGAGCGGCGCCTCTTCGAGGATGGCGCCTTCTTCCACCCCGACGGCAAGGCGCGCTTCATCTTCGACGAGCCGCGCCCACCGCCCGAGTTGCCCACCAAGGAGTACCCGCTGGTGCTGCTCACGGGCCGCGGCAGCTCCAGCCAGTGGCACACCCAGACGCGGACGAAGAAGTCGCCCGTGCTCCGTCGCCTCGCCCCCCAGTCGCTCTACGTCGAGCTATCGCCGGTGGACGCCCGGCAACTGGGAATTGCGCCCCACGAGTGGGTGGAAGTGGCGTCGCAGCGAGGCTCGGTGCGTGCCCGCGCCTTCGTCACCCATTCGGTGAAACCAGGCCAGGTGTTCATGCCCATGCACTTCGATGCCGTGAACAAACTGACCTTCCCGGCCTTCGATCTTCATTCGCGCCAGCCGTCTTACAAACATTGCGCGGTGCAGATCACCAAGGCCATGTAATATTTCTCAAATGTTCAGCCACCGCTCTCATGGTCACGGGAGGTGGTGCGGCGCTACCGTGGAGGCATGAGGTCATTCTGGGGCGTTCTGTCGGCTGGCCTGTGTCTGTCGGTGACCGCCGGCGCTCGCGAGCCGGTGGTCCTGTTCGACGGCAAGACTCTCAAGGGCTGGGAAGGGAACACCGAGCTCTGGCGGGTGGAGGGCGACGAGATCGTCGGCACCGTCAAGGACAAGCTGGGGCGAAACGAGTTCCTGATCTCGAACCAGCCGCTGCAGGACTTCCGCTTGATCGTCGACGTCAAGCTGGACACCCAGACCAACAACAGCGGCATCCAGTTCCGCAGCAAGAAGATCGCGACCAAGGATGGCCAGGTCAGCGTCGCCGGCTACCAGGCCGACGTCGGCGGCAAGGACGGCATCCACTGGGGGCAGCTGTACCACGAGCACGGCCGCGGCTGGCTGTCCCAGAAGTCCTGCGGCGCCTTCATCAAGAAGGGCGGCTGGAACGCCTACGAGATCCTGGCGGTCGGCTCCAAGGTGCAAACCGCCATCAACGGCCACAAGTGCACCGACATCGACGATCCGAAGGGCGAGCGCGCCGGGGTCATCGCGTTACAGCTCCACTCCGGCGGTCAGATCGAGGTCCGGTTCCGCAACTTCCGCCTCGAACAGCATCCCGACGGCAAGCTGCGCACGCTGGCGATGATGTTCGAGCCCAAGCATGCCGTCGCCGAGAAGGGCCTCGTGCCCGATCAGGCGGTGCGCTCGATGACCGTGCCGGCCGGCTTCAAGGTCAGCCTCATCGCCAGCGAGCCCGCGGTGAAGCAACCGGTGGCCATGGCAATCGACCATCGTGGCCGCCTCTGGATCGCGGAGGCATTCAGCTACCCCGTTCGCCGACCGGACGCCGAGGCCCACGACCGGATCCTCATCCTCGAGGACACCGACGGTGACGGGCACTACGAGACCCAGAAGACCTTCTACGACAAGCTGAACCTGGTCAGCGGCCTCGAGATCGGCTTCGGCGGCGTCTGGGTCGGCTCGGCGCCTCACCTCCTGTTCATTCCCGACCGCGACGGCGACGACGTGCCCGATGGCACGCCCGAGGTGATGCTGGACGGCTGGGGCTACCAGGATACGCACGAGACCTTGAACTCGTTCATCTGGGGGCCCGACGGCTGGCTGTACGGCAACCAGGGCGTCTTCACGAACTCGGCGGTCGGCAAGCCCGGCACGCCGGACACGGATCGCATCAAGATGAACGCCGTCGTCTGGCGCTTCCATCCCACGAGGCACGAGTTCGAGACCTTCGCCCGCGGGGGAAGCAACCAGTGGGGCCTGGACTTCGACGACGATGGGCAGGCGTTCATGACCACCTGCCGCAGCCGGAACGGCGGCGGACCGGTGACTCACGTGGTCCAGGGCGCCTACTACTGGCGGCAGTCGGGCAGCGATCCCTACGAGCACGTCTACGAGCCGATCAAGGCATCGGCTGACCACGACCATGGCCTTGGTGGGGCAGGGGATGCCGGCAGCGACGAGAAGTACGGCGGGCATGCCCACGTCGGCACGATGATCTACCTTGGCGACCAGTGGCCGGACAGTTACCGCAACGGGTTGTTCACCCACAACCTGCACGGCCAGCGCATCAACCACGAGCTGAACGAGCGCCGCGGCTCGGGTTTCGTCACCAAGCACGCCGCCGCGGACCTCTTCTTTGCCAACGATCCCTGGTTCATCGGCGTCGACCTGGCCTACGGGCCCGAAGGCTCGATGTTCATGATCGACTGGTACGACCGGCAGCGTTGCCACCACCGCGAGGTCGAGAAGTGGGACCGGACCAATGGCCGCATCTACCGCATCGAGTACGGCGAGCCGCGCCGGGTGAAGGTGGACCTGGCCAAGCTGACCGACCGCGAACTGGTCGAGCTGCAGCTGCGCAAAAATGACTGGTACGTGCGTACGGCGCGCCGCCTGCTGCAGGAACGCGCCGCCGAGCGGCCCCTGGCGGCCGACGCGAAGAAGGCGTTGCGTGCGCTGCTCGATCACCAGGATCCGCGCCGGCGGTTGCGTGGCCTCTGGGCGTTGCACGCCGTGGGTGCCCTCGACCAGGCGTTGAGCCGCAAGCTGCTGGCCAGCAAGGACGAGTACCTGCGCGCCTGGACGGTCCAGATGCTCAACGAGAAGAAAGCGCCGAGCGACCAGACCCTGACCCAGATGACGACGCTGGCGAAGCGTGATGCCTCGTCGATGGTGCGCAAGTATCTGGCGTCCGCGCTGCAAAGAATCCCGCAGGAGAAGCGCTGGCCGCTCGTCGAGGCGCTGGCGGCGCGTGCGGAGGACGCCGCCGACCTGTTCATCCCGACGCTGACGTGGTTCGGCGCCGAACCCCTGGTGACGCGCGATCTGTCACGGGCCATGAAGCTGGCCGAGACGACGAAGCTGCCTCTGCTCGCGCGCTCGATCTACCGGAGGGCGTCCATGGAAAAGCGTGGTCTCGGCGCCGTGGTCGGGGCGCTGGGCAAGCCGCGCGGTCCGGAACCAAGGGTTCTCGTCGACGCAATGACCAAGGCGCTCGAAGGACGCAACAAGCTGACGATGCCGGCGGGCTGGGAAACGGCCGCCAAGGGACTGCTGGCCAGTCCTGCGACCGACGTGCGCTGGCCTGCGGAAATGCTGTCGGCGCGCTTCGGCGATCGTCAGGTGCTGGCGCAGATGAGACAGCGGCTGGCCGACCTCCAGACGCCGCGCAAGGAGCGCGAGCAGGCGTTCGAGGTTTTGCTGGCGGGTCAGGATCCCGAGGCGGTGGTTCTCTACCAGCAGTTGCTCGACGAGGATCCGTTCCGGGGCAAGGCGCTGCGAGCGCTGGCTCGTTTCGACAACGCCGGGACGCCCGAAGCGGTGATCGACCGCTACGCGCGCTGGTCGGCTGCCGACAAGGCCGAAGCCGTGACCACCTTGATCACCCGGCCCAGCTACGCCGTGGCGCTGCTGGCGGCGATGGAGGCGGGGCGCATGCCGCCCAAGGATCTGACCCCGTTCGCCGCGCGCCAGCTGGCGAAGTTCGAGAGCGCTGAGATCGCCAAGCGGCTGGCCAAGGTCTGGGGCACCACCCGCAAGGCGTCCGGCGAGAACGTCGCCGTGGTTGCCAGGTACAAGAAGGTCTACACCGGAGCCTCCGACTGGATGTACGACGCCAGCGCCGGCCGTGCCGTGTTCGGCAAGGCCTGCGCGCCTTGCCACAAGCTGTTCGGCGAGGGCGGGGAGATCGGCCCCGACCTGACCGGATCGAACCGCGAGCTCGACTACCTGCTGGAGAACATCGTCGACCCCAGCGCCGTCATCGGCCGCGACTACCAGCTGTCGACCATCAAGACGCGCAACGGCAGCTTCATCGCCGGTATGATCCACGGCGAGACCGACACCACCATCACCGTCAAGACGGTGACCGAGACCCAGACCGTCGCCCGCCGTGACGTCGAGAGCGTCGAGACATCGGACGCCTCGATGATGCCCGAGGGCCTCCTGCCCGCGCTGTCCGACGAGGAAGCGCGTAACCTGCTCCGCTACCTGATGTCACCGACCCAGGTGCCTCTGGCGGCGGAGCAGAAGAAGTAGAAGCGTCACTCGCCGAGGTAATCCGTCACCGGAACCTCGACCTTGGTCTCGGACGGATAGACGTACACCGTCTTGCTGCCGTCCTTGAATGGGACCGTCCGGGGCATCTGCTTGCCGTAGGCATGAAAGCCGCGCACCGGGACCGTGCCCGCCGCCGCGCGGTCGAACGCCCAGAATGCCCGTTTGTACGTTGCGCCAGCCTTCAACGCTTCCTTCGTCCCGAGCGTGCCGTCGTTCGTCTCGTAAACCGGCACGGGAAGCGCCAGGCGGGGATCGGCCAGGTCCAGCTTGTACATGATCTGGTTGTAGGCGTACCGGGGCAGGAGCGGCGCCATCCCCTTCTTCGCCAGGTAGTTGCTGTAGGTGCCCTCGAAGTAGATCACCCGGCCGTTGTCCTTGGCGAAGTACGGGTGCTGGTGCGGGTTGTAGAAGCTGGGACCGTCGTGGGTGATGATCTTGCGCGCGTGTTCCCACGGGCCGACGGGTGTGTCTCCCTCGGCGTAGTAGTACTCGCCGAGCACCGACGAGGCGCCCTCGAACTGGCTGACGATGCGGACGAAGCGGCGCCGGTGCGGATTCCACTGGATGTCCCCGGCGTGCGCTCGAATCACCTCGCCGGTCTCGATGTCGCGCATGTGGCCGAACAGCGCCTCGTCGGGCTTCAGCCTGCCGGCCGTGATGTCCTCGGGCATGGGGGCGCGGGTGCCGGGGCGCCAGGCGTAGTGCGGGCGTCCGGAGGCGTCGCGGTCGACGGTGGTGGATCCCGGCAGGTACGGCGTGAAGCTCTCGTAAGACGCGGGGGAGATCATCGACGACAGACGCGCCGGGATGCGGACGTCCACCTCGTTCTGCCACCAGTCCTGCGAGCCGTGCGAGTGGTAATGGTTACCGAACCTGAAGGCGGGGAAGCCCGGCCAGACAGCCTGATCGCGCGGGAAGACCGCCGCCGACTTGAAGGTGCTGGTCGCCTCGTCGAAAACCGCGACGCCGTCCTCGTACGACACCAGGATGTCGGAGCGCTTGGTGTACAGCACCGCCAGCACCTCGGCGCCGCTGTCGTCCTTGACCGGCATCAGCGACAGAAGCCAGAGCATGCCCCCGCGCTTGTCGGTGTTCGGTGCCATCGGCCGCACGAATCCGTTCGGCGTCTCGAAGTAGGTCAGGTCCACGCCCAGGTCCGGATCGAGTCCACCCTGTGCCGGCAGCAGCGACGTGCCCGCCGTGGCGTTGAAGTTTCCCAGTGGGTAGTTCACGCCGATGGTGTCGCCCCAGATCCAGAACAGCTTTCCCTTCCACACCGCCGTCTGGGTCGTGTCCTGGCCCGAGACGCCCGCGTTCAGCGCGGGCCGCGCCAGGGGTGCCGGGAGCCCGAGCAGCAGGCTCTCGCGGTAGATCCCCTGGCCAGTCACGCGGTACAGGCGCTCGGCGATGTTGATGCGCTCGAGCGCGATCGTCGTCGCGCCGCCGGCCTTCGGCTCGAGCTCGACGCTCTTGCTCCGGTAGCCGTGGCTGCCGAGGGTGAAGGTGTTCACCGCGCCCAGCAACGACGGCTCGCCGATGGCGACGAGGCCGTTGCTGTCGGTGACGTGACGACGGTGCCCGGCCGTCATCTCGACCATGGGTACCCCTCGCTGCGTCTTGCCGTCGACCACCTTGATCTGGAACAGGCGGGTGCGGTCCGGCACCGGTCCCGCCAGCAGGCGCGTCTCGTCGTCACCGATGGAGAGCGGCTCGGGCTCGCCGACACGATCCAGTTCGATGACCCCCATCTGGGCTTCTTTGGGCGTCAGGCTCGCGCCCGAGAAACCGAACCCGTCCTTCTTGCGTGCGTAGCCGTCGCGCTTGACGTCGAAGTAGACCGCCCGGTCCATCATCCCCGGTTCGTAAAAAGCGATGTTGCCGTTGTCGTCGGAGGTGTACGTCGCGTGGTTCGTGGTGGTCAGCTCGACTCCCGCTATCGGCGCCCGACTTTCCCGGTCGACGATCTGGATGCGGAAGAACTGGCGCACGGGCTGCGGGAGCAGCGGATCGTCGGAGGTCGCCTGGGGGGCGGCGCAAGACAGGAAGGCGAGGGCGATGAAAAGGCGAAGGCGGAGCATCACCCTTCGGGGTAGCAAAGGTCAGACCAGCGACTGGCCCGCGTTCCGGCTGGGGCGCACCTGTCACCCATGCGGCAGGGTGACGGTTACCCGACGTATTCCCTACCCACGAACTTCGCGTACACCGCGGCGCCGACGAGCAAGAGCACGGCGACCGTCACCATCGGAGCGGTGTAGCCGCCGGTCGTCTGTTTCAGCCAGCCGGTGACGATCGGGGCCAGGATGCCGGGGATGTTGGCGGCGCAGTTCTGGATGCCAACCATGCGCCCGACGGCGCCGCCCGGAAACAGCGTCTGGGTCAGCGCCCAGTAGTTCGCGGTCATCAGGCCGAGGCCACTGAGCGAGAAGACGGCGAAGCCGAGCGCGATCGCCTTTGAATCGGCGAAGGCGCCCACCACCATCGTCGAGGCGACGAGCAGGCCGGCGATCGACAGGTACTTGCGCACCTTCACCGGATCTCCACCGCGCGAGATGCGACGGTCGGCCCACCAGCCGGCGGCCGTGGCCACGACGGCCATGCCGCCGTAGCTGAAGCCGTTGTAGTAGCTCATGGCCAGCAGCGACAGCCCGCGGCGTTCCACCAGGTAGGCGGGCATCCAGGTCATGCAGAAGTAGTTGAAGTACTGGTACGAGAAGGTCGCCACCAGCGTTCCCCACAGGGCCGGACTGCGGAGCAGCTTCTTCATCGGGATCGCCGCGCGAGGAGACGCCGCCTCCTCCTGAGCCTCGATCTGCCGGTCGTTGTTCTTGGCGAGCAGCAGCCAGGGAATGATCACCGCCAGTCCGCCCATCCCGATGATGACGAACATCCAGCGCCATCCGGCGGTCAGTATCAGACCCGCGGCGATGCTGGTCCCCAGCGCAGGGCCAACCTTGGCCGCCGCCTGGAAGAGGCCGATGGCCAGACCGCGGCGCTCTTCGGGGAAGTTGAATCGTATCCAACGCATCCCCGCCGGAGCGACGATGGTCTCGCCCATGCCCAGCAGGAGGCGAATGGCGAACAGCTGGCCGAAGGTCTGCGCCAGACCCGTCCCGGCCGAGACCAGGCTCCAGATCACGAACCCGATGCCGAGCGCATTGCGCGCCCCCACGCGGTCGACGACCCAGCCCGCCGGAATCATCAGCGAGGCGTAGGTCCAGAAGAACGCGGCGCTCAGCATGCCGCGGTCCTTGTCCGTCAGGTTGAAATAGACCTGGAAATCCTTGACCGCGAGCGCGACCGAAAGCGTCACGCGGTCGAAGAAGCCGACCATGAAGATGGCGCACAGCACGCCCATGACCAGCCAGCGCCTCCTGGGACTCAGGGCTGCAATGGTGGGTTTCACGGTTCGAAACGGTTCCTGTAGGCTCATGGACGACGACGTAGGCGTCCCGTTATAGTTCAAATGCCAAAATGGATTTCGACGAAAAGAACGCGCGTTTCGTAGGGCGGATTGCGGCTGGAAACAAGCTGACCGGCACGTGGTCCTACTTCGCCAACTTCCCCAGCGTCGAGCTGATGGCACACGTGGGGTTCGATTTCGTCATCCTGGACATGCAGCACGGAGAGCTGGGGCCGTCGCACTTCCCGGCCCTGCTGAGCGCCTTCAAGGGCACCCCCACCATTCCTATCGTCCGGGTGGCGAAGAACGACTACCACTCGATCAACTGGCTCTACGACCAGGGCGCACCCGTGGTGATGGTGCCGCTGGTGAACGGGCCGGCGGACGCCCAGCGCGCGGTCGACGCGGCAAAGTACCCGCCGCTCGGCAAGCGCAGCTTCGGCCCCTTCCGGTGCACGCGGTACGGCCTGGATCTGCCGCAGTACATGACAGAGTCCGACGACCGGGCGACGCTGATCGTGCAGGTCGAGGACGCCAAGGCGGCCCGTGGCATCGACGAGATCCTCGCCGTGCCGGGGATCGACGCTGTCTTCCTGGGACCGAACGACATCGCCTTTTCGCTGCTGGGGCCGGGCGAGCGCCTGTCGTTCGAGCCGGGGCCCGATGGCAAGAGCAAGTGGAGCACAGCCGCGCGCACGCCGGAGGTGCTGGCCCTGTGCGACCACGTCATGCGCCGCTGCGCCGCCGCCGGCAAGCCGTTCGGCCTGACGTCGGCCTCGATGGAGGACCTGCGGGCCTGGCAGGACAAGGGCGCCGACTTCGTCACCTTCGGCACCGACTTCACGTTCCTGCGCACGGGCGTCCAGATGTCGACGGGGCTCAAGCCCCACAAATGAAGTTCGATCTGAATGTTTCTCTGGTGCTGAAGGAGGTGCCGCCGCTCGATCGCTTCGAGCGCGCGGCTCGTCTCGGGTTCGGCGCCGTCGAGATGTGGTGGCCGCCCGACGGCGTGAACATCCACGATCTCGCGCGCCGTATCCGCGACGCCGGGCTGCAGCTCGTGACCATGAACTTCTACGCGGGCGATCTGGCGGCTGGCGAGCGCGGCGTGCTGAACCACCCGGCGAAGGCGGCGGCGTTTCGCGCCAACGTGCCGCTGGCCGTCGAGGTGGCCCATGGCCTCGGCTGCCCGAACTTGACGGCGATCGTCGGCCAGTGGCTGCCCGGCGAGCAGCGCGAGCCGCAGTTGCAGCGCGCGGCGGATAATCTCGCCTTCGCCGCCGAGCGCGCCGCCGCGGCCGGCCGGACAGTTCTGGTCGAGGCGCTCAACAGCCTGGACAACGGCCCTTACATGCTGACCGGCACCGCCGAGACGCTGGCTTTCATGGACCGGGTCGGCGCGCCCAACCTGCGCTACCAGCTGGATCTCTTCCACATGCAGCGCATGGGCGAGAACCTCGTCGACAGCCTCCGCCTGTGCGCCCCACGCCTGGGGCACATCCAGATCGCCGACTGCCCCGGGAGGCACCAGCCGGGCACCGGCGCCATGGACTGGCCGGCGCTGTTCCGGGCCATCGACGGCGTGGGCTACGACGGCTGGGTCGGTCTCGAGTACGTGCCGCAGGGACCGGTCGAAGAGACACTGGGATGGATGTCATGAAACGAATCAATCGCAAGGCCGATCCCTACATGGTCGAGGCGGGCGCGCGCATCCTCGACGTGCTGGAGCTGTTCCGCACCGACGCGGATCTGTCGCTGCACGAGGTGTCGAACCGGCTGGCCATGGTGAAGAGCACCGCCTTCCGGCTGCTGTACACCCTCGAGAAGAAGGGCTACGTCGAGCACACCCAGAACCGGCAGTACCGCCGCCGCAAGCGCTACCGGATCGGCTACGCCACCGTCGACGACACCACGCCCTTCATCATCGAGGTGAACCGCGGGATCATGGCCGAGGCGCAGCGGCACGGCCTGGAAGTGCAGATGGTGACCAACGAGCTGGATCCCACCCGCACCGTCGAGAACGTGGAGAAGTTCGTGAAGAGCGGCGTCGATCTGGTGATCGAGTACAACCCCGACGAGCACATCTCGCACGTCGTGGCCGACCGCTGCGAGCAGGCGAACGTGCCCGTCATCGCCATCACCTTTCCGATCCCGGGCGCGCGCCTGTTCAGCATCAACAACTTCCGGGCCGGCATCACTGGCGGCGAGAGCCTGGGCGAGCACATCACCCGCCTGTGGAAGGGCGAGATGGACGCGGTGCTGGTCCTCGACATCATGGGGACCAGCCCGGCGCAAAAAGCGCGCGTCACCGGCATGCTGGAGGGTCTGCGCCACCGCGTCGCCGTGCCCGAGGAGATCGTCGAGCACATCCACTGCGATCGCGCCCTGCGTACCGCCGAGGCGGAGATGAGCGAATTTCTGAAGCGCAACCCACGCATGAGACGGATCGCCGTGCTGTCACACAACGACCACAACGCGCTGGGGGCCGTCCGGGCGCTGGAGCGTGCGGGCCGCGGCGACCACGGGCTGGTGCTGGCCCAGGGGGGCGTCACCGAGGCGCGCGAGGAGCTCCGGAAGCTACGAAGCCCGCTGTGGGCGGCGGTGGCCCACTTCCCCGAACAGTTCGGCAAGAAACTGATACCGCTGGCCATGCGTGTGTTGACGGGCGAGGGCGCTCCGGCCAGCGTCACCGTCGATCACGCGCTGCTGACCCGATCCAGCCTGGCGCAGTATTACCCGTCAGTCTAGGGGCCGCGAGAAACGTTCGGCCGGTCTAGGACATCCGGTCATGCCCAGGTCGGGTCAAATTTGGGTTTCGAGTGACGAAACGCGGACGGAGCTGTGTTGCCATTGACTGACGCTGCACTCAATCATGGTCTACCGGGCGGGATGCGTTTCGTACTGTGCAATAGCTTCGCCCTGCTTCTGGGTGGCACCGCCCTGGCGGCGGATCTGAAGCCTGGCGATCTGGAGTTCTTCGAGAAGCGGGTCCGGCCCGTCCTCGTCGACAACTGCTACGAGTGCCACAGCACCGGCAAGAAGGCGCGCGGCGGGTTGCTCCTCGACTCGCGCGAGGCGACTTTACGAGGCGGCGACACCGGCCCTTCGGTCGTCCTGGGCGATCCGGCCAAGAGTCTGCTCATCAAGGCCGTGAAGTACGTCGACGACGACGTGCAGATGCCGCCCAAGCACCGTTTGACCCCCGAGCAGATCGCCGGACTCGAGGAGTGGGTGCGGCGGGGCGCTCCCGATCCGCGCGACGAGAAGACCGCGCCACCCTCGGTCAGCACCATCGATTTTGTCGCCGCGAGAGCCTTCTGGTCGTTCCAGCCGGTTCGCGATCCGGGGCGCGACAAGAGCATCGACGGTCTCGTGAGCGCCAAGTTGAAAGAGAAGGGCCTGGCTCAGGTGGCGCTGGCGGACCGGGGCACGCTGATCCGACGGGTGACCTTCGATCTGACCGGGCTGCCGCCAACTGCCGAGGAGGTCGACGCCTTCGTGCGCGACCGCGCGGCCGACGCCTACCCGCGCCTGATCGAACGCCTGCTGGCGTCACCGGCCTACGGGGAGCGCTGGGGCCGGCACTGGCTGGACGTGGTTCGTTACGCCGATACCGCCGGCGACAACTCCGACTACCCGATCCCGCAGGCGTACCTGTACCGCGACTGGGTGATCGAGGCCTTCAACCGCGACATTCCCTACGACCAGTTCCTGCGGATGCAGCTGGCAGGCGACCTTTTAGAGACGAGCTCCCCCGAGGCCCGGCGCGACAACTTGATCGCCACCGGCTACATCGCCCAGTCGAGGCGCTTCGGCGTGGCGCCGGTGATGCACCTGACCATGGAGGACACCCTCGACAACCTGGGCAAGGGTTTGCTGGGGCTCACGATCGGGTGCGCCCGCTGCCACGACCACAAGTTCGACC
The DNA here is from genome assembly GCA_031423255.1 of Myxococcales bacterium. Taxonomy (GTDB): domain Bacteria; phylum Myxococcota_A; class Polyangia; order Fen-1088; family Fen-1088; genus JANPFD01. Next base: position 38,606 of record JANPFD010000098.1, read on the forward strand.
CGATCAGCGCGCGCGACTACTACGCGCTCTACGGCATCTTCGCCAGCAGCCGCTACTCGTTCGCCGGTGCCGAGAAGAACAACCGGCCCAAGGACATGGTCTCTCTGGTCACCAAGGACGAACTCGAGCGGGCGCAGGGGCCGATGGCTGCCGAGCTGAAGGTGGTCGATGAGGCGATCGAGGAGCTGCTGGCGGACAAGGCCGCCTTCAAGTTCGAGAGCCGGGAAGTGGCCACCAAGGGCGGGACGGCCCCGGAAGGCAAGCGCTGGAAGTACCCGAGCGTCAAGGAGTACGACAACGCCGTCAAGGCGATGAACAAGCGGCGCTTCGGCCTGCTGGACAAGATCCCCGAGACCGAATCCGCCTACGGCGTCAGCGAGGGGACACCGCGGAACGAGAAGGTGCAGATCCGCGGCGAGCCCGATCGTCTGGGCGAGGAGGTGCCCCGGCGTTTCCTGGAGATCCTGGGCGGCCAGGCGGTGCCTGCCGACGAGAAAGGGAGCGGCCGCCGCCAGCTCGCCGCGTGGATCGCCGACGCCAAGAACCCACTGACGGCGCGCGTGATGGTGAACCGGATCTGGCAGCACCACTTCGGTGAAGGCCTGGTGCGTACGCCCAACGACTTCGGCAAGCAGGGCCGCCGCCCCACGCACCCGGAGCTGCTCGACTGGCTGGCGTCGCGCTTCGTCGAGAGCGGGTGGTCGGTCAAGGCGATGCACCGGCTGATGCTGACGTCACGCACCTACCAGCTTGCCAGCACGGATCGGGCGAAGAACCTGGCGGTGGATCCGAACGACGAGCTGCTCTGGAAGTGGAACCGTCGCCGCCTGGACGCCGAGGAGGTGCGGGACTCCCTGTTGACCGTCGCCGGCAAGCTCGAACCGAAGCCCACGGGGGCGCACCCGTTCCCCGCGAAGAACACCTGGGGCTTCACGCAGCACCATCCCTACACGGGCGAATACGCCACCAGGGCACGCAGTGTCTATGTGATGCAGCAGCGGATCCGCCGGCACTCGTTCTTCGGGTTGTTCGACGGTGCCGATCCCAACGCCACCACGGGGGCGCGGCCCCAGAGCACGACCGCGCTGCAGGCGCTGTTCGCCTTCAACGACCCGATGGTGCACGAGGCGGCCGAGGGGCTGGCCAAGCGAGCCAAGAACGACGTCGTGCAGGCTTACCGGCTGGCGCTGGCCCGCAAGCCGTCGGCCGACGAGTTGCAGCTCGCACGCGCTCACGTGAAGAAGGCGGGCTTTGCCAGCTTCGCGCGCGTGTTGCTGGTGAGCAACGAGTTCTTCCACGTGGAGTAGGTCATGCAAAGACGCCAGGCACTGTGCTCGCTGATGGGGGGATCGCTGCTGATGCCGGCGATCCTGCGCGACCTCATGGCCGCCGAGAACCCGCTGGCTCCCCGGGCGCCGCATTTCCCGCCCAAGGCCAAGCGGGTGATCTTTCTCTACATGAGCGGCGGCTTCTCGCACGTCGAGACCTTCGATCCCAAGCCCAAGCTGCTCGCCGATCGCGGCAAGACCCACGATTCGCGCAAGGGCATCCAGTACTTCAAGCCGTCGCAGTGGGAGTTCAAGCGGTACGGCAAGTCGGGCATCGAGGTGAGCGACCTGCTGCCGAAGATCGGCGCCCAGGCGGACGACCTGTGCGTCATCCGCTCCATGACCACTGACCACACGAACCACTCCGAGGCGGCGCTGGGGATCCACACCGGCTCGGTGTCGGTCACCCGGCCCAGCATCGGGTCGTGGGTCAGCTACGGCCTCGGCAGCGAGAACCAGAACCTGCCGTCGTTCGTGGTGCTGGCCCCCTACCTGCCGTACGCGGGCAGCCAGGTCTGGGCGTCGGATTTCCTGCCGGGCGTCCACCAGGGGACGCGCGTCACGCCGGGTCCGAACCCGATCGCCAACCTGAAGCCGCGGGTTTCGCCGGAGGTCCAGAAGACCGAGCTGTCGCTGCTGGGCCAGCTGAATGCTCGCTACGGCAAGGGGCGCGCTACCGATCCCAAGCTGGCGGCGCGCGTCCAGTCGTTCGAGGTCGCGTGGGGCATGCAGCAGGAGGCTCCGGACGCCTTCGATCTGTCGAAGGAGACCGATGCCACGCTGGCGCTCTACGGTCTCGAACGTGGCAAGACGCAGGGGTTCGCCTGGCAGTGTCTGGTGGCGCGGCGGCTGTGCGAGCGCGGCGTGCGCTTCATCGAGCTCATCGACAGCGGCGCCTCGACCAGCAACAACTGGGACTCGCACGGCGACATGAAGGACCACGAGCCGCGGGCGCGCAACGTCGACCAGGCGACGGCGGCGCTGCTGGTGGACCTGAAGTCACGCGGGCTGCTGGAAGACACGCTGGTGGTGTTCACCACCGAGTTCGGGCGCACGCCTTACAACGACAAGCCGGGCGCCAAGGGGCGCGAGCATCACCCGGAAGTATTCTCGTCGTGGCTGGCGGGGGCGGGCGTCAAGGGCGGCATGACGTACGGCTCCAGCGACGATCACGGCATCTTCGTCGCCGACAAGCGGGTGCACGTGCACGACTTCCATGCGACGATCCTCCACTTGCTGGGGATGAACCACGAGAAGCTGACCTACCGCCACGCGGGCCGCGACTTCCGGCTGACCGACGTCGCCGGCGAAGTCGTCAAAGAGATCCTGGCCTGACGTGGGAGAGATCGAGGCGCTCTGCGCCGCCGGCGCCAGCTTCTACGCGCGCGGGTACGCCCACGGCTCGACGGGGAACCTCAGCGTCCGCATCGGCGATCGCGTCCACGTGACGGCGACCGGCGGCTCGCTCGCCGAGCTGAAGCCGGAAGCGCTGGCGATCGTCGACCTCGCCGGCAAGGCGCACAACGACGTGAAGCCGTCGAAGGAGGCGCCGTTTCACCTGGCGGTCTACCGGCAACGTCCCGAGGCTCGGGCGATCGTGCACCTGCACTCGCCGTGGACGGTGGCGCTCGCCTGCCTGGAGGATCCGTCGGTGCCGCCGCTGACGCCGTACTTCTTCATGCGCGTGGCGCCGCTGGGGATCGTTCCCTACTTCCGGCCGGGTTCCGCCGAGCTGGCGCAAGGTGTGGAGGCCGCCGCAGCGGCTCACCGTTGCGTGCTGCTCCGCAACCACGGCGCGATCTGCGCAGGCGCCACCATCGGCGAGGCGGTGGACAGCGCCGAGGAGCTGGAGGCCACGGCGCGGCTGCATTTCCTGCTGCAGAACGAGAAGGTGCGGCGGCTGACCGAGGCTGAGCTTGCCGATCTGAAGAAGACCTTCGGCAACCGGTCGTAAGGAAGTTGAGAAGCATCCCGCACCCGGCGGGATACCGTCGAGGGTGATGCGGACGCTCTTCCTGGTGGTCCTGGTGTCCGCCTGCGCCACCACCCGGCGCCTACTACGTATATATGCGCCGGCGTTGATGTTTCAGACCAGGTCCACGACCCGGGCGGTCACTCGCAGTAAGTGAAGCCGCCGCAGTGCCGCTGTCCGGCCACGATGGCCCGACCGTTGGGCGAGAAGCTCACCGACATCGGCGAGTACATCGTGCGGTAGTCGCTCTTGAGCGTCGTGCCTTCGGCCAGGACGAGGCCAAAGTTGAACATCCCCGCGACGATGTGCTTTCCATCGGGCGAGAAATCCAGAGCGTAAGCCGAGCCCTTGGCGGGACTCACAATCACGTCGGCGCTCTTGGTGAAGCCGTCCTTGATGGACCCCTTCCACGTGGTCACGATCCCGCCGTAGGTTCCCACGGCCAGCGTGGTGCCATCCGGCGAGAACGCGGCCGACTCGGCGGTGGTCGTCGAGGCGACGAAGGTGATGACGGGCAAGGTGCTGGCCAGGATGTCCATCATGACCACGCTGCCGTCGTTCTGGCCGATGGCCACCGGGAGGGAGGTGGTCGTCGAGACAGGGGAGACTGCGAATGCCTGCGGGGTCATCGGCACCATCGTGCGCCTCATCAGGCTGCGTCCCGCGACCGACCAGAGGATGACTTGCTTGGCGGAATCCGCGGTCACCAGGTAGCTGCCATCCGAGGAGAAACCGAGGCCGTAGATGCTGTCGGCGTGGCCGACGAGGCTTGCGACCGGCGATCGATCGCTCACCTTGCGGAGCTCGAGTTGTCCGCGCCGCGAGCCGATGGCTATCAGGGTGCCGTCGGGCGAGAAGGCCACGTAGGCGTCGCCCAGCGCGTTGAAAGGCGCGGGTTGCTCGGTGGGAACGCCGTCCACCACCTTCCACAGCTTCACGTAGCCGTTGTCGCCGCCGGTCGCAAACATGTCCCCGGCGCGTGTGAAGGCGACCGTGCGAATGAGGGTGCCGATGTTGTTCCTGGGGTCGCACGGGTCCTGATCGTGGCGGTATTCCTTGCAGGTGAACGCCAGGTCCGGGGGGGGCCCGAGAACCAGCGGACCGTCGTTCGTCACGCGCGTGTCGCCTGGGCGGTCCGTGGCGGCCGTCGTGTCCCGGGCGCCGTCGGTGGGAGGCGCGTCCGAAGAAGGTCTGTCTGCGGCGCTGCCGCCATCCGCGCCCATGCCACCGTCGCCGGCGATCTCGTCGCAGCGCGGGCCTTTCATCAGGGTCACGAACACCTGGACGACCTCGCCCAACTTCCTGAGGTTCGCCGTCGCGTTATCCCGGTACAGCACGCAGGAGGCACCTGCTCCCATCCTGGCGCGCGCGGTGACCAGTTGCTGGCCCATGAGAGCGCGGGGGACGTAGACCCCGAACTGGACGTCCACGTCCGACAGGCCCATGACATCGAACGTCCGCTCGCCGTGCGTGCCGACGGTGATCGACACCTGGCGGACGTCGGGGAGAGGCTCGGCCGAGTTCACGTGGACGATGACCAGCGACAGCGTCGGATCGCCTTTGCAGGCGAGTAGCAGGGAAACGGCGAAGAGGAGGCGTTTCACTTCTTGCATTCGACGACTCCACTCGGACACGGAGGATTGCCAATTCCGCCGGAGATCAACAGGGCGCCGGCGGCGCCGGCCGCCACGACCCCGACCGCCGTCCAGAACCACCACTTCTTGTACAGAGGCGCCTCGTCACGATCAGTGGGTTCCGCGGGAAGCGGCGGCGCGATGAGGATCGCGGTGGGCGTCGGGGTCACGGGGACCGGATCGGGCGGCGGCGTCGCTGCCGGTGGCGGCGGGGCCGGAGCCGGAGCCGGAGCCCGGATCGCCCGGGCCTGCTCGGCGGCGCGCAGATCCTCCATCTCCTTTATGTAGCTCTGGACCTCCTTCCGGTCGCCGGCCGTGACTCCCTTGGCCTTCGCCAGGTAGTCGCGAAACGAGTCGATCGCCCGCGTCGCCTCGCCCAGCTTCTGGTAGCAACGGCCGATGTTGCGCAGATAGACCGGGTGCAGGGTCCTGGCGTACAGGTCGGCGAACAGGTCCTTCGCTTCCACGTACTTGCCAGCCGCGAAGGCCTTGCGCGCTTCCAGCTCGCCCTTGGACGCAGCCTGGGCCCCGTTCGCTACGAACAGGGCCGCGACGAATACGAATAGGGCGGCGCGCCTGCCGATCATGATCCCTGGAAGTAAAGGCCGAGTGGCCACGGTTGTAAAGCACCGACGGGCGAGGGTACATTCAGGCACTTCGGTGATCGGCCGGCGCTATGGCAACTACCGTGCGCTCTCTCTCCTCGGCGAGGGGGGGATGGGCGCCGTCTACCTGGCGGAGCACCCCGAAATCGGGCGCAAGGTCGCGGTCAAGGTGCTGCGCGCGGACCTGGGGCGCGACCCGAGCCTGCTCGGACGCTTCTTGAACGAGGCGCGCGCCGCCAACGCCATTCGCCACCCGAACATCATCGAGATCCTGGACTCGGGCATCACCCCCGAGGGGCAGTCCTACCTGGTCATGGAGCTGCTGGAGGGCGAGACGGTCGCCACGCGCCTGGGTCGCCTCGGCCGGCTGGCGACGACCGACGCGCTCGACGTCGCCGGCCAGACCGCCTCCGCCGTGGGTGCTGCGCACGGCAAGGGGATCATCCACCGTGACCTCAAGCCCGACAATCTGTTCCTGATTCCGTCCGAGACCGAGGCCGGACGGGATCGGGTCAAGGTCCTGGATTTCGGCATCGCCAAGCTGCAAGGACCGACGAGTCCCGGCGATGCCGTGAAGACTCGCACGGGCACGCTGATGGGTACGCCGGTGTACATGTCGCCCGAGCAGTGCCTGGGGACCAAGGAGGTCGATCAGCGCAGCGACATCTATTCGCTGGGCGTGATCCTGTTCGAGATGGTTTGCGGGAAGCCGCCGTTCTACTCGACGGGATTCGGCGAGCTGGTCAACATGCACATCAACCACCCTCCGCCCGCGCCGCGCGGGCTGAACCCGACCCTGCCGCCGAACATCGAGGCGATGATCCTCTGGATGCTGGCGAAGCGACCGGAGGAACGGCCGCAGCAGATGGCGGGCGTGCATGACGCGCTGAAATCGGCTCGGCTGGAGCTGGGCGCGCGGATCACCCCGACGCCTCCGCCACACACGTCGACGCTGTCCGCGGTCGGGCCGACCCAGATGCAGAGCGAGTCGCGGCGGACGACGTTCACGCTGTCGTCGGGAGAGGCGGCGTCGCCGGCGGGCAGGCCGATCGGGCGCTGGCTGGCTGTCGCTGGCGCCGCACTCGGCGCGGCGGTGGTGGTGGTGGTGCTCGCCACGGACAAGTCGGTGACTCCGCCAGTCGCGCCGCCGGTCGCCAGGCCAGCCGCGCCGGCCCCGGTGCCGCCCGTGTCCAGCGTGTCGATCGATATCGAGACCGAGCCGTCGGGGGCGCAGGTGTTCCGCGCATCGGACAACACGCTACTTGGCACGACACCGTGGCACGGGACCTTCCCCAAGGGCGGGCCGGCGCTGGACGTGCGCATCGAGAAAGAGGGCTTCACGCCGGCGACCCTGTCGCTTTCTCTCGAGCGCGACTGGCGCGAGCGACGGCCCCTCGAGCCGCGGCCGGCCGAGCCGCGGCCCAAGCGCCCCAGGCGCCCCGCCGACGACGAGCCGGCCAAGCTGTAGCGGGAACCCGCGCGAGCTTCCGTTGTCCAACGGAAGAGCCCGCGTCGATCCCCGGCCACTTCTTGGCGGCGGCGCAGGTGGGAGGAAGCCATGTCTGCGCTCGAGGTGTACACGCTGTTCCGAGGTGTGGTGATTGGTACCCGCCACCTGGTGCCGCAAGGTGGCAGACCAGCGCAGTTCCTGGTCGGGTGCGCTCCCGGTGTGGACGCGCCGGCGGCGGCCGAGCTGGTGGGGGCGTCTCATCGACTGGTGTCCGTCGATGGTAGCGGGGCGACGGTGGCGTTGACCGAGGGGATGACAGGCGTCATCGTCTTCGAAGATCGGCGGGTTTCGCTGCCCGAGTTCGTGGCCACGCACGGCTGGTCCTTCGCGCCACCCCCCTACGCACGCCTGGAGATCGACTGCGGCGCCGTGCAGTTCCTGGTGAGCGAGACGGCGTCTCCTGCCGCGTTCCCGCGACGGATCGTGCGGCCTGCCCTGCTGGGTCCGCTGGCGGGCACGGCGCTGGCGTTGCTGGCGATGATGGCGCTGCTCGCGTTCGTGCCGCCGGAGCGGCAGGCGCTCTCGCTGACCAACGAGACGATCATGGCGCATGTGTCGCCGCGGGATTTCATCCCCAAGGTGCCACCGCCGAACCCGCACCAGCCGACGGTGGGAAAGCCCGACCCCTCGGACTCGCCGGCGCGAGGCCCCCGCCGGCAGGTGACGTCCCGGGTGCAGCCGACGGGGGTGACGGGCATCGATGGATCCAAGGCCGGGGTTCTTCCGCTGCTGAGCAAGTTCTTCACGGATCATCCCGGCCTCATCGGATCCGCGCTGGACGAGGTCGCTCTTCAAGACTTGCGCGCCGTGGACATCGCTGCCATCGCTGCCTTCGCGCCTCCGGGCACCGGCGCTCCCGGAGGTGGTGAGGGTCGCGAGACGATCGGCACGGGGGATTTCGACATTCCCGGCGTGCGCAACGATCCCCGCTTTGGCGATCGCGCCCGTCGAGCGTCACGGTGGGATCCGCGCCGGCCGCGTCAGGTCGAGGTGACGGCGAACTCGCCGACGGTGCGCGGCACGCTCGACAAGGAGATCATCCGTCGGGTGATCCGCCGCCACGTGAACGAGGTGCGCTACTGCTACGAGAAGGAGCTGGTGCGCAAACCGAATCTGGGTGGCCGCCTGGTCGTCAGCTTCGCCATCACCCGCGCTGGCACCACCACGGCGGCCGTCATCGCCAGCTCGGAGCTGCGCGATGTGGCCGTCGAGAGCTGCGTGGTGGACGCTGTCCGTCGCTGGGAGTTTCCGCACCCCGAGGGCAACGGCCTGGCGCTGGTGAGTTATCCGTTCGTGATGACCGCGGGGCAGTAGCTACTTCGCGCCGAGAAACACCAGCAGATCGGCCAGGTTCTGGGGCGTGGTGTTCGCCTCGAGACCGTCTGGCATCAGGGACGCCGGCCATGCCGTGATCTCTTTTATTTCGTCGCGCAGCACCGTGGTGTCGACAGCCATCGCCTGGCGGATGGTCACGCTGGTCGGCGTCTCGACGGCGATGATTCCGGACAGCTCCTGTTTGGCGGTCTTCACCACATAGACCTGATACTGCGGCGCCAGGGCACGGTTCGGGTTCAGGATGTCGACCAACAAGGCGGAACGATCGCGGCCCGCGACGGTCTCGAGGCTGGGCCCGACGTTGTAGCCCTGAGCGCTCATGCGGTGGCAAACCGCGCAGGCAGCCGTGAACACTTTCTCGCCTTCGAGCGCGTTCCCCTTCAATGCCAGCACCTGCTTCGTCAGCGCGCCGATGGCTTTCTCGCGCTCGGGCGAGGACTGGGGCTCGAGCAGCTTCGCCATCCTCGGCGCCGCTTTCGTCAGTCGCTCGCGCTGCGGCGGATCGAGCTCCGCCGGCCGGATTGTGCCCTTCTCGAGCGCGGCGGTCAGTGCGGGCAGGTGCTCGGCGCCATCGAGGAGCGCCCCCAGCACCGCCTGCCGGACCGCGGCCGTGTGCCGGGGCCAGTTCTCGAGGACGCGTGCGGCGAACGGGTAGCCCGGCAGGGCGGCCAGCAGGCGCACGGCGGCGACCTGTACCTCGCGTGGCTCCTGCGGCCGCATCAGCTCGCCGAGGTCGCGGCTAGCCTCCCCCGGCGGTCGCGCGGCGAGGAGTTCGAGCGCATTCACCCGATCCGGCACCTCCGCCTGACGGTCGAGCGCCAGAGCGAGGATCCGCTCGCCCCAGCCGTCCTTCATCGGCACGCCCTGCCGCCGCAGCGCCGCCAGCGCCACCACCCGCCACGGTTCGGGCTTCTCGGTCGCCACGAGTTGCGACCACGCCCTGGCCTGCATGGAGTCGCGGGCCGCGAGCGCCCCCAGTTGTCGCACCAGCGCCAGCGCGCCCGGCGTCGGGTGCGTCAGTAGTTTCGGCGACACCGCCTGCAACAGGCGGAGGAATCCGGGTGCCGCGCTGGCGATCCCGGTCAGCACCGCCAGCCGCGTCCAGCGATCCTCGAGGTCCTTCGCCGCCACCCGCGCGAGCGCTCGCAGTGCCGCCTCGTCGTGGAGCTCGCCCAGCGACAGCGCGGCCTGGAAGCGCACGGTTGCCGATGGATCTGCGGCCAGCGCCAGCAGTCGCTTGCGAAGCGGCGCCGACGAGGCGAGGCGCGGTTCCGCCAGCCTGATCGCGTGGGTGCGCACTGTCGCATCGGGGTCCGTCATCGACCGTGCGATCGTGTCGGCGTCCAGGGCCGAGAGGCCGTCGAGCGTCCACAGGGCGTGCAACCTTCCGAGTGGCGCCTTGCCGCGCAAGAGGGCTTTCACCCCGGGCACCGCGGCCCGATTCTGCCGCTCGATCAGCAGCCGCTGTGCGGTCGTGCGCCACCAGGCGTCCGGATGCGCCAGCGTCTGCGCCAGGGTGCGCGCGTCGGCGCGTCCCAGAGCCACGCGCACCGGCCGCAGCCCTTCCGGCGACACCCGCCAGATGCGGCCCTTGTCGGCGCCGGCGCGCAGGTCGACCCGGCGCTGCATCTCCTGCGGGATCCACTTCGGATGCTCGATCACCGCGCGGTACATGTCCACCACGTACAGCGACCCGTCGGGAGCGGCGTACAGATTCACCGGACGGAACCAGCCGTCCGTCGACGCCAGGAATTCGCGCTTGTCCTCGCCCCGCCTGGCCACGAAGCCGATGCCCTTCGGTGCCAGGACGTCGCGGTGAACGAGGTTGTGCACCGGCTCGCACACGAAACTGTTTCCACGGTAGGCCGCAGGGAAGGCGTGGGCCCGGTACACCGTCACCGAGCAAGCCGAGGTGAAGTGTCCGGCCATCTTCTGATCGTTGGGGCGCTCGGCCAGTTCGCTGGTCGGGAACACCTCGCCGGCGGCGCCATGGTCGGGGATGTCCTCTTCGATCGAAGGCACCGGCAGGTGCGGATTGCGGGCCAGGTAACGCCTGGGCATCGGCGCCTGACGGATATGGTGCGAGTTGTCGGCGATGAACCTGTTGCCCGCGTCGTCGAAGGTGTTCCCGTACTGCGACTGCCCCGACACCAGCTCGAACCCCGAAAAGTCGGGACGGAAACGGAAGTCGCTGCCCCGGATGGACACGTTGTTGATGGTCCCGCCGGCGCCACCGTTCGCGCCGTAGATCCAGTTGTCGATGCCAAGCACGAGCGTGTTCACCAGGTGCTGCTGGTTGCCCTCGACGAAGCCGGTGAACACCACCTCGCGGCGGTCCGCGCGGCCGTCGCCGTTCTCGTCCTTCAGGTAGACGATGTTGGGCGCGGCCGTCACCAGCAGGCCGCCCTTCCAGGGCATGACGCTGTTGGGGTAGGGGAGGCCCTCGGCGAAGATCGTCATCTTGTCGGCGCGGCCGTCACCGTCGGTGTCCTCGAGCCGCTTGATCTTCCCGGCGGGCGGTCCGAGCGGGTAGTCGCCCATCTCGGCGACGTAAAGGATGCCGTTCTCGTCGACCGCGACAGCGACCGGGTCCATCACCATCGGCTCCGCGGCCACCAGATCGACGCGGAAGCCCGGCGGCACGGTGATGGTCTTGCGCGACTGCTCGGGCGACAGCGGCGGCGTGTCGGCGCGCGCGGCGGTGGCTGCCGTGAGGATCAGCGCGAGAACGGTCGTCTTCACCCCCGAGATACTGCCCGATTTCGACCTACCCAGGGCGGCGATCGCCGCTGGCGTCGCGAGCGCCGTCGCGTCGCGCGTCCTCGAAACGATCGCGGTGCCTGTCCGCGGGCGCGTCATGTCCAGCGTCGCGCACGTCGGGTGGGCGGGCGTCGTGGCTTCCGCCCGTGCCCCCGCTCCCGCCGCTTCCCGCACGTCCTCCGGTTCCTCCGGTTCCTCCGCGGCCTCCGCCGCCGCCCGAGCCCCCCGCGCCGGTGTCGTTCTCGGACGCATCCACGGGGACGGCGCCATCCCGGCTCTTCATCGTGGCCTCGGGACACCCGACCAGCAGCAACGCGAGCAGTGGCAGAGGTAACTTCATGATCCGCCCTCCGCTCCCTATGTCCGGCGGTGCGGCGCTTGATCGAAAAATTTGGGAGGATGCTGAGATGAGGATTCAGCACGTCAATCTGCAAGTGGACGATCTGGCGCCCTGTGTGCGCTTCTACCGCCACCTCCTCGGGCTCGAGACCATCGCCACCCCCGAACAGGGGTTTCCGTCGCAGTTCTTCCGCTTCAACGCCGACCAGGAATTGCACATGGGCCAGATTCCCGACGACAAGCCCTACCGCGCGCACTTCTGTGTGGTGGTCGACGACTTCCTGGCGGTCTTCCGGCGAATGAAAGAGGGGGGCGCGATCGACGTCGAGGCCTGGGGCAAGATCCGCAAGCTCCCGAGCGGACAGATGCAGATGTTCGTGCGCGATCCCTCCGGCAACCTGGTCGAGGTGGCCTCCGCGCCCGGTGTCCCGATCGATCTCGTGGATCCGCTGGTGGATCCGGTGCCGGGGATCTACACCCGCTAGAATCCGAGGCGGCGCTTCAACGTCTTCCAGCGCTCGCGCACGAAGTTCCTGACTTGCCACGCCTGTGCCGTTGGTTCGTCGCAATTGATGGCGTTGGCGGCCGGGGCGCGGGACGACAGCGATTGGGCGGCATCCTCGGCGTCGAACGAGGCGGCCGCCTCGTCGATCCAGGGCTCGATCACCGACGGGTCCAGCACCATCGGTGCCAGCCGTCGCAGCACGTCGTCGTACTCTTTCTGGAACACCCGCAGGTAGGCGTCCTTCAGGTAGTGCCAGCGCCCACGCCAGTTGCCGGGCTCGTTCTCGCGGCCGAGATAGAAGCTCCAGGTCGGATCGTAGGTCATCAGCACGTTCATGTCCGACGACATGATCATCCACTTCTTTCCCGGCGGCTTGTACAGGAAGTAGTTGTGGTAGTCGTCGTCCCAGGCCGCGCTCCAGTTCATGAGGGCGATGTAGCGCAGCACCATCTCGCGGTCGAAGTTGGCGTCGAGATAGACGCGGATCGCGTCGTCGCCCTTGGCGCGTGCCGTGTGCAGCCCGTCGATGAGCGCAATCAGATCGTCGTTGTCCTTCCACTGCAGGGTCTGGCGCTCGTAGTTGTAGGCGTAGCGCTGCTTGGGACTGAACCCGCAGAACGGCTGCAGCTGGCGGAAGTCGCCCCACCCCCAGGGCCCCTGGTCCCAGCGGATGGCGTTGCAGTTGTAGAGGTCGCCGATCGGTTGCTTCGGGTAGTAGCGCTGGAGCAGATCCTCGTCCATGTGCTCCATCTCCATCGCGTAGAGGTAATAGCCGCCGTTGATGTAGAGGCGGCGGTAGCGCATGCGCATCTCGGGGATGCCGGCGGTCTCGAAGATCCGGCTCATCACCGTGTCGGGGATGCCGGTGCACGCCTGGTCACGCTTGTTCAGCTTGATGGACCTCTTCCCCTCGAACCTGGCGTACTTCGGGAAGCTCACCTTCCAGCCCAGCGCGAGCGGCGGCATCGGACCGGCGGTTGGGCCGGGGAAGTTCCACGATCGGAGCACACGGCCGCCCAGGCGTGCGAACAGGCCGCCCTGGTAGCGCACGCGAACGTCGAACACGCGTCCCTCCGCGACGAACACGGCCGGAACCATGGCGTCGAAGTTCGGGTTCGGCTCGCAGAACTGGCAGGTCGGGTTCTCGCCCAGACCACAGCCGGTGACCCAGCCGGGCTGGACGTTCGTGTACATCTTTCCCCAGTTCGCGGGGGCGACGAAGACGTGGTACGCGGGCGTGCGGCCGGGAGCGTCCGGCTCGACGAAGTAGGCGTGCCAGGGGTTGGGGTCGGACACGCGCGGCGAGATCTCTTCCTCGGTGGCGCCGCCGCGATTGCCCAGGATCCGGTAGCGGACGATGCTGTTGGCCGGCTGGGGTGGGATCTCGCCCGGCAGCGAGACGAACTCGTGCGCTTCGTCGTCTCGCGCCACGTCGTCGACGAACCATTCCACGCGCAGATTGGCGGCGTGGCCGATGAGACGAGCGGCGATCCGCACCGGATCCGCCGGCGTGATCGATTTGCCAGTGCGTCCGACCGGCAGCGCCGTCTGCTCGGTGACCATGGCCCTCGCGTTGCCCGCAACGGAGTTGGCCCGGCCGGGCGTCGGCGCATCGAGCTCGGAGGCGTCCCAGTTGTCGACGGATGCCGGGCGATCGACGCTGATGCGTTCCAGCGAACGGCCGAGGTAGGTGTGCTTGTCCGGCGGGCCGAACGATTCGGGAAGCCAGCTGCCGCCCAGGCCCAGGGCATCGGCGCCGATCGGCCAGGGAAACTCCGTCGAGTAGTCGACCGTCTCCACCACGTGGCCCTCGGGATCGGTCAGCGAGACGCGTCCCTTGCGCCCGTTGTCCAGCTGTCCCGCGTAGTCGCCCTGGAGTGAAGCCACCTCCAGGCCGTACTTCGTGACCTGGGCCAGCTTGGTCCGGTTCTTGGCAACCACCAGGTAGGCGCCCGGGCCGACCTTCGCGCCCGCGGGGAACTTGAAGGTGATGTCGCCGCCCAGGCTCCAGTCGGCCAGCGAGACAGCCTTGCCGCTCCGGTTGTGAAGCTCGACGAACTCGTGTTCATCGACGTCGGTGTCCTCGTTCACCGGGTGGTACATGATCTCGGAGATCACCACCGCGCCGCCGTCGCTGCCGCCCCCACACCCGCCGACCAGCAGCGCCAGCAGCAGCGCCCGCCACCGACGTCGTGCCACGAACGCACCGAACGCCAGCATCAGCAGCACCAGTCCCCCGGGGGGTGAGTTTCCGCCGGTCTGGCACCCGCTGCTTCTTCTCGCTTTCGAGGGAAGATCGACGGCTGCGTCGGGCGCGGGCCTGTCGGACGCGCCCGCGTCTCGCGGGACCTCCGGACGCTCGCGCTCGACGCCAGGCTCGAACGGCGGTTCGGCGACCGGCGTGCCGAACTCGTCGGCGCCGATGTCCCATTCGTTGAACATGGGCCGCGGTGTCCCTTCGAAGTCGAAGAACTGTGGCCCCAGCGCCGCGCCACGATCGAAGGCTGCCCCCTCAGGACCCTTGATCTTCAGGGTCGGGCGGTCGCCCTCCGTGTCCAGGTTCGGATCGCCGGTGATGTTCCCCGGGCCGAGCCCGGCGACGTCGGACGCGAACGTCATCCCCTTCCAGCGGACCAGGGTGGTGCATGCCGGGCAGTGAAAGGCGTTGTAAATCGGACGGCCGCGCCCGGGATCGGCGGGAAGATCCATCATCAGGTCGGGCCTGGTGTCGATGGCGAGGAACACATTGTTGGTGACGAACACATTCGCCTTGGCCAGGGCGACCGGCTGGTAGAGGCCCTTCCAGGTTGGCTCGTTGCAGGTGTTGTTGAAGACGTCCAACCGCTCGCCGGCGGTCTTCTCGGCGTCGAAGTCCAGATGCACGCAGACGTCGACCGCGTGGATGCGGTTGTTGCGGACGGCGTTCTGGTCCAGGTAGCCCAGCCCGGCGATCGAGATGGCCGCGCCGAACGCCTCGGGGGTGCGGCCGCTGGCGATGGCCGTGATGTAGTTCGAGTCAATCCTGACCCCGGGGTTCGGGCTTTCCATGCGGATACCGTGGGCCCGCCAGGGACCCGCGCTGGCCACGTCGTGGATGTCGTTGTTGCGTAGCACGCCGCGCGAGCTGCCCGCGATCCGGAACGCCATCGGCTCGGACGCGAAGCCAGGCAGGCAGGTCGTGCCGCATCGCTCGAAGACGGGAGGGTTCTGGATGTTGTCCACCTCGTTGCCCGCCACGACCGAGGCGGTCGAGCTGTCGTTCGACCAGCGCACGCCTTCCTGACCACAGTGATGGATGTGGTTGTTGGTGATGCGGAAGGCGGCGTCCAGAACGTTGCCGCCGGTCTGGTTGATGCAACGTCCCGCCATCCAACCGATGTCGATCTGGTTCACCACGAAGGTCAGATTCGCCGTGCTGTTGACGATGCCGTGATCGCGAAAGCGGCGGATCGTGAAGGTTCCGCCCGAGGGATTGCGGCGCAGGGTCACGAAGTCGACGCCGCCGATGGCGAAATCCATGCCCACCGGCAGCGAGGGGATCCGGAAGAAGGCGGCGCCCTGCGGGCTCTTGTCGTCAGGGAGGTGGGCGCAGACGGCTCCGCCCGTGGTGTAGACCATCTTGCCGGCCGGCAGCGTGGCGTCGCAGGTACGCATCGTCTGGATGAGATCGAGCCGCTGTTCACCCGCGCCCAGGTCGTACCAGGCGGTGAACGGGAACCCCTCGGCGGTGCCGCAGGTGCCGGTCGAGCAGAGAAAGACGCCGCCGCCCACGGGCTTCCAGGTGCTCGTCGCGATGTCGACGGTCCCGTCCAGCACGACGTTCTCGCCATTCGCGTTCTGGATGTTCACCACGGCACCCAGCCTGCCGGTGCAGCCCGGACCCGGCTGCCAGCTCTCGTAGTACGGCTCGCCCTTGCCGCGGATCTCCAGCACGTCCCCGGGAACCATGCCCGGGCACTCGGCCGCTTCGGCGAGCGATTTCCACGGGCCGTTCGGTCCGCATGTACCCGTCGTCCCGTCGCCGTTTTCGGCACACGAGTTGTCGACGTACATCGTTTTTGCCCAGGCCTGCTCTGCGCCCAGACCCACGAACACCAGAACGAACAGGTGGTACTTCATGTTTGCCGCCGCCCGACGCGAATCCCGTAAGCTATCCGAAACGGCCTCGATGGCCAATCGCCGACCCCGGGCGCGGGACCTGCCGAACCTCAGTATTTCGCTCGCCGCCATGGCTCATCGCGCCCTATGATCGCGCCGTGCCTCAAGACCCACCGGTGATGGTCGTCGGTGCTCGTGGTGGGCTGGGTGCGGCGCTGACGCAGAAGTACCGGACACGCCAGCGCGAGGTGTTGACGCTGGACCGCGCGCAGTGCGACCTGACGGACCCGGCCGCCGTCGAGCGCACCGCCGCAGGCTGGGCCACGCCGCTCTCGCTGTGCGTGTTCAGCGCCGGAGCGTCCGAGGTCGGGTACGTCGATCAGCTCGACACCGCCGCGTTCCGCCGCTGCCTGGAGGTCAACTTCCTGGCGCCGGCGACGCTGATGCGGGCCTGGGCCGGACGCGCGCTTTGCCGCCGCTTCGTGTTCATTCTCTCGGGCGCCGCGGATATCCTGGTGCCGGGGCTCGGCCCCTACGCCCTGGCCAAGCGCGCGTTGCGCGACTATCTCTACCTTCTCCGCCTCGAGCGCTCACTGGACGGCGTCTACTTGCTGGAAGTCTGGCCGGGACCGATGGAGACACCGTTCGATGACAAGGCGCGCGTCCACGGCGACTTCGTGCTTCCGCGGACGCCGCGACGTCGTTCGCCGGACGATGTGGCCGACGAGATTGTGCGCGCCGAGGAGGCGGGCCGGACCGAGGTGATGCTCTCGCCCGTGCCGAGGCTGCTCGGCCGCGTCCAGTCTGTTCTGCCGCAGCCGGTCGCATGGCTCATCCAGCGCCATCCCAAGCTGCGTCGTCGGGTGCCGTCATGAGCGACCGGACGCCACGCTTCGACATCCCCCTCGATGGCGAGCTCGGCAGCGAGCCCGTCTATCTGTGGGCCTCGCAGCGGCTGGAGATCGTGGCGTTTCGGCAAGCGGGCGAGGTCCGTGCGTTCTCGTCCATCTGCCCGCACATGGGGGCGCAACTCTGCGTCGACCGCGAGGAGCGCCGGCTTCATTGCCCCTGGCACGGCCTGTCGTTCGATCTCACGACGGGCGAGGCGGCCCATCCGCGCTTCCGCCGCATCCGCGAATGGAACGCCGAGGTCGACGGGCGCCGGCTGAAGCTGTATTCCGACGACGCAGAGTGATGCACACCATCCGCACCGTCCTTCGCAACTACAGCCGTCACGCTCCCGAGACGGTCTGGGAGAATGCGCAGGATCTCGAACATGTGGCGTTCCTGCACGGCGACACCAACAAGGGATTTCGCCTGCTGTATGCGGCCGCGGCGCCCGGTTCGCGCCACGTCTACGATGTGCTGGTGTACTCCAGCAGGCGGAGCCTTTACGGTCTGGGCCTCGAGAGCTTCGGGTTTCGCCGCATCGTCGCCGACTTCAACATCCACCAGCTCGAGCAGATCCCCACCTTGAAGATCACCACCGCGCTCAACTCCCTCATCTTCCCTTCGGACCGTCCGGAGTACCGGACCCTGCTCCTCGACGAGGTGGTGCTGCAGGTGCCCGGGCCGATGCGCTGGCTCGAGGGGCGGATCATTCGCTCGCTGCGGCGGCACACCGCGATCCAGTGCGAGCAGGACGAGACCTTTCGCCAGCGGCGCGAGCAACTGGGCGAGCGTGGGATCCGGCTGCCGTTTTCGCTGTTCAACCAGGCGCTCTACGACGAGCTGACGTCGCGGTTCCAGGTGTCGCTGCAGACGGGAGCGCCGACCTCGTGACCGACCCTCGCGCCGTCGTCATCGGCGCCGGCCCTACGGGTCTCGGCGTGGGGCTCAGCCTTGCGCTCAACGGCTACGGCGGCCCGGTCACCATCATCGAGCAAAAGGGGCGTTCGGGTGGCCTGGCCGGCAGCTTCGACTGGAACGGCCACACGGTCGACTTCGGCCCGCACCGCCTGTCCCCGGCGATCCCGGTGGTGCGCGCGCTCGCGGACGAGTTGCTCGGCCCCGATCTCCTCATCAAGAAAAGCCAGCATGGGGTCCAGTTCGACGGCAAGCTGTATCAGTTCCCCCCGCGCGTGGTGGACTGGGTGGCGCCGCGATCGCTCGGGCATCTGATGGCGTTCGCCTCGAGCCTGGTGTTCGAGCAGGCGGGATGGGTGACCAGGCGTTTCGACGCTGACACCTTCGAGACCATGCTCAAGCGGAAGTTCGGCCGGCGGTTCTTCGAGAAGGTGGCGGCACCCATGGCCACCAAGGTGTGGACCGAGCCGCAGAACCTCGATCCGGCCTTCGTGGCCCAGCGCTTCGCCTCCATCGAGCCGTTCGAGGTGCTGAAGAAGCTGATCTTTCCCAAGCAGGATCTGAACCCTTCGACCTTCTTCTACCCGCGGCGGGGATTCCAGCAGCTGTGGGACGCGATGTCCGCCTACCTCGCCCGTGGAGGGCAGGAGCTGTGTTTCGATACCCGCCCCGTGCGCATCGAGGTACGCAAGAACCGCGTCGTGCGGATCGTCGCGACCACTGCGCAGGGCGAGACGGCCATCGAGGATCCCGACCTGACGCTGGTGTCGACCATCCCGCTCGCCTCGCTGACGCGGCTGCTGTCGGGCTTCGAGGGCGAAGAGGAGCTGCGCCGGCTGTCGACGGAGGTGCACGTTCGCTCGATGGTGCTGGTGGCGCTGGAGTTCGATCAGGAGCGCACGCTCCCGTATCGGACGCTGATCTTTCCCGAGCGTGCCTTCAGCTTCAACCGGCTGTTCGAGCAGAACGAATACAGCCGGGACACCGTCACCGCCGGCAAGTCTGTGATCGTTGCAGACATCACGGCCGACAGAGGTGCGCCCGAATTGGCTCAGCCCGACGAGGTGTTCATCGAGCGGGTACGCTCCGACCTGCAGCGCTTGCCGTACGTGCGGACCGAGGCCATCACGGCAGCGACGGTGCACCGGGTCGAGTTCGCCTACGTGGTCCCCGATACGGCCACCCGCCAGCGTTTTCACCGGGTGCTGCATGCCTTGAAGGCGATCTCGAATCTGCACGTCCTCGGTCGGTTCGGCGCCGGCGAGTACGACAACAGCGACTACGCGCTGGACAACGGAATGACCCTGGGCGCGATGCTCGCAGGGCGGTCGACGCGCGCCGAGTATCTGACGCACATGCACGCCAAGCGCGGCCGTTACATCCTGGGCTAGTGCAGCGATGCGGCGCTTCCTGCGTTGGCTCGGCGGCGGTATTTATCCCGCGCTGTCACTTCGCAGCCGGCCCGAGGCGCGGCGCGCGGCGGAGCAGCACTTCGAACGCCTGTGGCGGCAGGCGCCGCCCGTCGTGGCCCTGGTTCATACGCTGATCGCGCTGGCCATCTGCCTGCTGCCGCCGTTCTTGCTGGGGCGCTTCCGTCCGTTCTCGTCGCTGGCGCCCGCCGACCAGGACCGGATGGTGCGGCGGATGCTCGGCTCGCGGCTGTTCCTGTTGCGGCTCCTGGCCTACGCCGCTCGTGGGCAGGCGATGGTCGCGGTGCTGAAGGATCCGGAGGTCCGCCGCGCGGTGCTCCCGGCGGAGATCGAGGTTCACTCGGCGCCGTCTGCGCCGACGCCCATACAGGCCGCTCCTGCAGAGGCTGATTTCGTGGTGATCGGTTCGGGCGCGGCCGGGGCCACGGCGGCGCTGGTGCTCGCGGGTGCCGGCCGGGACACGGTGGTGCTCGAGGAGGGCGGCTGGTACCACCAGCCGGATTTCACCGAGGACCTCTACGGGGCGATGGCCCGCTTGTTTCGCGACTTCGGCAATCAGGTCGCGCGCGGACGTTCGGTGTTCCCGGTGCTCGAGGGCTGCTGCGTCGGCGGCTCGACGGTGATCAACGGCGGCATCATCCACAGGCTTCCGCGACGGGTGTTCGAGGAGTGGAATCTCGACATCCGCTTCGAGGAGATAGAGCGCTGCGCGGTGAAGATCGAGGCGGCGCTCGGCGTCCGCGCCAACCTGGCCCCGCAGTTGCCGGCGCTGCCGATCGCGCGGGTGCTGCGCGAACTGGGCTGGAGGCATCAGGCGATGCTGCGGAATGCGCCCGGCTGCCAGGCAAGCGGTCGCTGCCTGCAGGGCTGCCCGTCAGGGGGCAAGCTGTCGATGGAGGCATCCTTCATCCCGAGGGCCGTGGAGAGCGGCGCCCGCGTCTGCGCCCGTCACCGTGCGCAATCCGTCGTCTTCGACGGCCGGCGCGCGATCGGCGTGCTGGTCGACACGCCCGAGGGCCGCCGGTTGGTGCGCGCCCGCCGGGCCGTGGTCATGGCCGCGGGCGCGATCCGGACGCCGTTGTTGCTGGGCGACAGCGGCATCACCAACCCTCACTGCGGCCGCCACCTGCAGGTCCACCTCGGCGTCGGCTCGACGGCCGAGTTGCCGCAGCCGGTGCGCACCCTCGAAGGCCCCCCGCAAGGGATCGAGGTGCTCGAGTTCGACGATGCGGGGATCAAGCTGGCGACGCAACTTCTGCCTCCCGAGCTGCGCCTGGTGCGCACGCCCGCAGTGGGCGACGAGCTGGAGGCGCTGCTGAAACGGTGCGACCACCTGTCGAGCTGGACCGGCAGCGTCCGCTCCGATGCCGAGGGAACGGTCAGCGGTCATCCAGGCCACCCCGCGCACATCCGCTTCGAGCCCAGCCGCAACGACCTCGAACGGCTGCGCACGTCGTTGAAGCTGATGGCGCAGCTGCAGGCGGCCCTGGGCGCCACCGCCATTTTTCCCGGCGTCACCGTGCCCATGCGCGATCCCGCCGCGATCGAGGGCCTACCGCTGGACGCCCGCGCCTACTGGATCAGCGTCGGCCACATCTTCGGCACCTGCCGCATCGGCGTCCGTGCGGCCACCGGCGTGGTCTCGCCCGAGTTGCGCGTCCACGGCACCGACAACCTGTTCGTCGTCGACGCCAGCGTCTTTCCCACGAATATCGGGGTGAATCCGCAGCTCGCCATCATGAGCCTGGCGATGCTGGCGGCCGAGCGTTTCGCCAAGCTCTAGACGGGCTGGGTGGTTCTCAGATAGGCGAACAGGTCCCGGATCTCGGCGTCGGTGAGCGCCTCGATCAGGCCCTCGGGCATCAGCGAGCGGCCCTCGGCTTGCCTGGTCTGGATCTCGTCGAGCTGCAGGACCATGTTCTGTCCGTCCATCCCGCGCAGGATGAACACCTGGTTGTCTTCGTTCACCTTGAACCCGGTCAGGGTGCGGCCGTCCTTGGTCACCACGGTGAAGTTCTCGAAGCCCTCGCGGATCTCCAGGCTGGGAGCGACGACGGCGTTCAGCACGGCCAGCGTGTCGTTGCGATCGTACTGGGTCAGGTCGGGACCGATCTGTCCCCCGACACCGAACATCGTGTGGCACGACCCGCACCCGGCGCGCGTCTGGAAAATCGCACGGCCCTTCACGGGATCGCCGCCCGGGCCTTTGAGGAGCGCGAGCAGGCGTCGCACCAGTTCGTCGCGCGCGCGGGCGTCCTTGTCCTCGTCTGCGGACTTTCGCGGGAACAGGCGCTGCAGCGTCTCCGGATCGAGGCCTGCCTTGTCGACGCGCTTGTCGGCGATGGCCGCCAGCAGCTGCTTCGACCAGGCGGCGCGGCTGGACAGCAACGACTGCGCCGTCTTGCGCAGCGCCGGCGCGAGAGAGCCGTACACACCGAGCACCTTGCCGGCGATCGTCGGGTCGTCGTAACGCTGCAGGGCCACCAGCGCCGCCTGCTTCATCGCATCTTCCTTGCCCTCGGTCATCACGCGCAGCAACACGGGGAGCGCATCCGCCTTCACCTCGCCCAGCGTCCGCACCAGCTGGCTGCGGTCATCAACGGACAATTTCTTGCCGTCGATGGAGGCGATCGCCTCGGTGATCGCCTCGGGCTCGCGTCCGCGCAGACGCAGCACCAGGGCCAGCGGTCCGCGCGCTTTCTTGATGCCGGCGGCCAGGGCATCGGGCAGGGGAGGCAGCGGTCGCCCCTTGAACCCGTTACCGAAGCCGACCATCAGGCGATCCGTCTGCGCCGGGGCAGGCGATCTCTCCAGCAGCGCCGCGCAGGCCAGCAGATCATCGCGGGTGCCGGCTAGCGCGTACCTCTGCATCAGCTTGCCGAGGATCCCTCCCTCGTTCAGCATCGGCGTCCGCCACAGCGCCTTGTCGGCGAGCCAGCCGTCGATCGCTTTGCGATCCGACGCGTGTGCCTCGACCGCCCACCAGAGCATGTGCGGCTGATACGGATCACTCACGTCCTCGGCGGCGCGCGCCAGCCTGGCAACCACCGACAGAGCGTCCTTGGTCGGCATGCGCCTCGCCAGCGCGGCCAGCTCGAGCCGCACTTCGGCGTTCTTCTCGGCGCCTGCCACGGCCGTCACCCGCGCCAGCGCCGCGGGGGTCCAGCTACTCTCACCGGTCAGGCGCAGCGCCCAGCGGCGAACGTGCGGATCGGCGTGACCCATGGCCCGCAAGGTGACAGTCTCGTCCAGCGCTCCGGTCACCTTCAGCGCCCAAAGCGCCTCCAGAGCGGCCTGCCCTTCAGCGCCGCGCACCATTTTCGCCAGCGCCGGCACCGCGCCGCGATCCTTGCGGTCGCCCAGAAGGCGCAGCGCCGTCTGGCGAAACCACCGGTTCGGGCTGCGCAGCAGCGCCACCAGCTGGCCCGTCGAGCGCTTGCGTAGATCAAAGGGAGGGATGCCACCCTTGACTCCCAGCTTGTAGATACGCCCGTCATCCTTCGTGGCGGTGCCGTCCTGGTGCGTGCGCCGGTGGTCGACGCGGGCGTCGTACCAGTCGGCGATGTAGATCCCGCCATCCGGCCCTAACTTGATGTCCACGGGCCGGAACCAGGCATCTTTCGATGTTACCGGCCGCGAGAGATCCTTGGTCTCGAACGAGGCTCCCTGCGGCCTGACTTCGCTCAGCACCACCCGCGCTTGCAACGGCTCGACCCCGAACAGCTTGCCCCGGTAGACGGCAGGCAGAGCATCCGCCTCGTAGATGATGAAGTTGTGGCTGAAGCGCTCGACGCGGTTGCTGGCCATCTGGTCGAGGTAGCCGAAGGTGTAGGGGTTCGACAGCGGCCCGTGCTTGCCGAACCCCTTGCGCAGGTAACCGCCCGGGACGTAGTAGAAGCCGCGCGTGTCGCCGCCGTTGTGGCCCGAGAAGATCCGGCCCTTGGCGTCCAGCTCGAGTCCGAAGGTGTTCCCGCCCCCCTCGGCGAAGATGTCGTAGCGCTTGGATTCGGGGTGGTAGCGCCAGACCAGCTGCCCCGACCGCCGCACCGGCTCGCTGTCGAGTCCGGGCCGGATGACCGCCGATGTCACCGTGCTCCCCTGCGCTCCGTATAGCCACCCGTCCGGCCCCCACCGCAGCGAGTTGACGACCGCGTGCGTGTCCTCGATGCCGAAGCCGGACAGGTGCACCACCGGCGGCCCGTCCGGCACGTCGTCGTCGTTGGCGTCCGGATAGAACAGGAGGTAGGGAGGGTTCAGCACCCAGACGCCGCCGCGCCCGCGTTCCACCGCCGTGGTGATGTTCAGTCCGTCGACGAACGTCTTGTGCCCGTCGAAGCGCCCATCACCGTCGGTGTCCTCGTGGATGGTGATGCGATCCTTGCCGCGCACGTGGTTGGGCGGCGGCGGGGGCACCTTGTCGTAGATCGCCCGCCAGAACTGGTCGTGGCTGACCATCGTCAGCCCGGCCGGCTGCGGGTACTGGCGGTACTCGACCACCCACATGCGGCCGCGCTCGTCGAAGTTCAGGAACACCGGCTGCGCCACATCCGGCTCGGCCAGCACCTGCGTGAAGGTGAGGCCGGCAGCGACGGTGAACGCCTTGCTCGCCTCGGCGGGGGGCAGTGGCTTGGACTGCGCGTCCTTGGTCAGGTCGGTCGCCGTGAGCAGGAGCAGCGCGAGGAGCTGCACCCGCTAGTCCGTGGCGAAGCAATAGAAGCGGCCGGCGCCGCCCGTCTTGCGCAAGGACGCGTCGTCGCAGCCGGGGGTGTTGTGCGACGAGTTCCACGACGTCGGATTCGCCCCGCCGCCCACGCGATCGAAGTGGCCGACCTGCGCCGTCCCTTCGGTGGCCGTCCACGTCTTGCAGGTGCGGTCGGGCTCCTCGGGCATCGCCGTGCCGTCGCCGTTCGAACCGGTGAGGATGTCGTGCTGGTTCTTCAGGCCCATGACGGCGGCGGTCGCCCGACCAGGCACCGGGCCCCCCTTCTCGTCCAGGGCCGTCTCGCCGTTGAGGTTGTTCTTGTCGCCGTGCAACTCGGCGACGCTGGCCGCGACGACGACGCCCTTGGCGTTGGACCAGGGGCCGCTGCCGATTCGATCGCGCGCATTGGTGCCCGCGACGCTCAGGTAGGCACGCCAGGTCTTGCCGCCGGCGCCAACGGTGTCCGCCAGCTTCTTGCAGTGTGCGTCCGCGCCCTCGAGCCCGCCCAGATTGCCTCCCTGGCCGGGGCCGGCGCTGGTGATGAAGAAGCTCAGCTTGGAGCCTTCGGCGGCGGTGACGGCGGCCGGCGCGCTCGCCTTGCCGTCGGACGCCGACTTGCACCCGCAGATCCCGAACACGGCCAACGCGATCATTTTTGTGCGCATGTCGGGAACATACCGCAGTCGGACGCGTAGCGCTGATGCTGGTGTCTGCTGGTATCGTTCCCCTGCCGTGATTCCCCAGCTCGCGAAGGCCACCGTCCTGCGGGGCGTGCCGCTGTTCTCCGGGGTGGAGGCCGAGGACCTGGTCGTGGTGGCGGCCCTGGCCGAGGAGATCGATGTTGCGGCCGGCGCGAGGATCTTCGCCGAGGGCGAGATCGGCGACGCTCTTTACGTGGTGGTGAAGGGCGGGGTGCGTATCGAACGCCATGGTGCCACCATTGCCGAACTCGGCCCCGGCGAATGCGTGGGCGAGCTGGCGCTGCTGGACGATGCGCCCCGTTCGGCCACCGTGGTCGCCGTGGCGCCGACCGAGCTCCTGCGCATCGGCCGTGACGATTTCCTCGACACGCTGTCGCTGTACCCGGGCGTCGCCCGGGCGATCCTCGAGGTGCTTGCCCGCCGCCTGCGGGGCATGAGCGTCCACGCGTCGCCGCCATGACCTCGATCCGTCGGGCCCTGGCGCGCGCCCTCGAGGGTCTGCCCCACGGGACGTTCGTTCCCGCGGCGGCCTTCGTGTTCCTGGGCATGGCCGGCTCCGTGCTCCTGCGCAGCTATGGCGACGCGCTGTTCCTGGATCTTGCAGGAATCAGTCAGCTGCCGCGGTTGCTCGTGGTGTCGGCGCTGGTGCTCTCGGTGCTCTCGGCGGGGTACTTCGCGCTGGTGCCGCTCGTCTCGCCGGTGCGCCTCGATCGAGTGCTCCTCGCCGCCTCGGCCCTCGCCTGCGCCGGGCCGGCGGTGCTGGGGGCGGGCACACCAGCAGCCGCGTTCTGGTGGGCGCTGACCTTCAGCATCGTCAGCAGCCTGGCCAACATCATCGCCTGGAGCTGGGCGACAGCCGCCATCGACGCTCGCACCGCCAAGCGCGCCATGCCGCTGCTGGGCGCCGCGGGAACGGCGGGGGCCGTGATCTTCGGGGCGATCGTGCCTACCGTCGTTCGGGGGCTGGGAACGGGCGCCCTGGCGACTGCGGCTCTCGCGGTGTATGGCGCCATGGCTGTCCTGCCCTCGTTGATCGAACGCCGTGGCACCGTGGCGATGCCCGGCGCCGCCCGCGGCGACGAGCACCCGGCGACGCCGACGCCTTCGGGGGGGCGCGCGCTGGCCGTGGCTCTGGTCGCCTACGGGCTCCTCGAGGCGGTGGCCGGGACGATCGCCGACTTCCAGCTCAAGGCGGCGGCCGAGTCCCTCGGCGGCCGCGAGCGGATCGCGGAGGCGCTGGGGCTGTTCCACGGCATCTCCAACGCAGGGGTTCTCGTCCTGCAGGTCGGCGTGGTCGGCAACCTGCTGGCGCGTTTCGGGATCCAGGTGGGGCTGTTCGCGGGACCTGCCGCGATGGGATTGGCGACGGTCTCGCTGCTGGTGGCGCCGGGCGTGATGCTGGCCGCCGGTCCCAAGATGGTGGACGCGATCCTCAAGTTCAGCTTTGGACGGAGCGCGCGTGAGGTCGCGTTCGCGCCGCTGGGAAACGCGGGACAGCGTCGGGCCAAGGTGCTTGTCCGTGGCATCGCCGGGCCGGTCGGCGGTCTCATCGGGGGCGGGCTCCTGCTGGTGACCCAGGCAGGTGCTCACGACCGGGCGTGGGTGGGCGCGGCGATCCTCGGCGTCCCCGTCATCGCGCTGTGGCTGGTGTCCGCCCGTTTCTTGCTGCGCTCGTATCTGGCGACGCTGCAGGCCGGGCTGCGCATCCGGGGCGCGGATCTGCTCGCCCAGACCACCGGCGCCGGGGCGCTCGAGCGCGCGGCCGAGGACCACCTCCTGACGCTCGTCCTTGCCGGATCTCCCTCGGAGGTGGCGTTCGCTTCGGACATCCTGGTCGACGCACTGGGGGGACGCGAGGCCGAGCGTCTCTGTCGCCACACGGATCCGCGCATCCGCGCCATCGCCTGGCTGGCGCTCGGGGTGCGTCGCTCGCGCCGCCGGCTTCTCGCCGAGGTCGCTCGACCGGAGATCGACGCCGGAGTTCGCGAGAGGATCCTCGGTGCTTTCGCAGCGCACGGTGACGATCGCCTTACCGACGAGGCCGGACGCTGGCGGGCGGGCGGTGGTGCCGTGGCGCTGGCCGCCGACGTGTACCTCGGCACGGTGGGGCGGCTGACTCCCGGATCACTCGCCCGCGTGGCCCACGCCTGTTTGCAGCTCGACGGACGCGCTGGCGCCATGTTGCGCGGCGCCCTCGGCCGCGGGTCCATCGGCGAGGCGGACGCGCTCGCCCTGCTCGTCGCTGCCGATGGTGCCGTGCCGGCCAATGCGCTGCGGTCGCTGGTGGCCTTCGGCACGCCGGCGGCGCTCCGTGAGGTGGTCGGCCGTGCCGAGGGAGCGGGACTCGCGGCGGCCGCCCGGGCGCTGGTGGAAGCTCCGCGGGCAGTGGCCGAACTCGTCCGCCGGCAGCTGGGCGATGCGCCGGCCCCGGTGCGTGAGCGCATCGCCCGCGCTCTCGGTGCCGCGCCGGATGCGGCCGCCAGCCTCGGCTTTGGCCTGCTGTGCGACCCGGACCCGTCGGTGCGTGCCGCCACCGCCCGTTCGCTGACACGCCTGATGCGCACGGTGGCCGGCCTGCGCCCACCGCAGGAAACGCTGGCGCGGGCGGTGGCGATGGAGATCGCGCTCGGAACCGCCTACCGGCACATGCTCACCCGACTGGAAGGCCGTCAGGATGCCGGAGCGGACTTCGCGCGCACCGAGATCGCGCTGCGCCTGACCCGCGTGGCCGAGCGTCTCTTCCAGGTTCTCGCGCTCGGCGGGGACGCCCGCACGCTTGGCGCCGCCCTCCGGCGGTTTCACTCGGGCAAGGACGACGCCCGCCGCACCGTGCTGACACTGCTCGAGGATCTCCCCTCGACGCCTCTGCGTGCCCGGGCCGTGGCTTATCTCGAAGGCCGTGTTCCGGCCGATCCCGACGACAGCGCCGCGGCCGGGGACATCTTCCTTGCCCGCTGCCTGACCGACGACGAGGAGCTGCGTCGCCTGCGTCCGCGCATCGACCTTCTGCGCTCCACCACATTGTTCGCCGGGCTCGGCGGAGAGGCCCTGGTCGATCTGGCCGTCGAGGCCGACGAGATCGACGTGGCGCCCGGCGAGGTCGTGGTCCGGCAGGGCGACGAGGGCGACACCCTGTACGCGATCATGATCGGCGAGCTGCGCTTCGAGAAGGACGGCGAGGTGGTGGGTCGCGCCCGCGCTGGACGCGCTTTCGGCGAGCTGGCCGTCATCGACGGCGCCCGCCGCAGCGCCACCGCGATCGCCGCCAGCACCAGCCGCCTCCTGCGCGTCCCTCGGCGCTCCATCGACGCCGCCCTCGAACGGCACCCCGACCTGTGGCAGGGCGTCGCGCGCAGTCTGGCTCGCTGGATCCGCGAGCACCCTGCTTCGAGCTAGGGCAACATGTCGCGCATGCCGTGCTTCTACGCGATCGCTCTCCTGCTGGCCGCCGCGCAAGAAGACACCTTCGTCGTCGAGACCGACGTGATGGTGCCGATGCGGGACGGCGTGCGGCTCGCGACCGACATCTATCGGCCGGCGCGAAACGGGCAGCCCGTGGGCGATCGCCAGCCGGTCATCCTGACCCGTCTGCCGTACAACAAGGACGGGGCGAAGACGATGGGGCGCTACTACGCCACCCACGGGTACGTCTTCGTGGCCCAGGACACCCGAGGTCGATTCAAGTCCGAGGGCGTCTGGCACATGCTGACCGACGACGGTCCCGACGGCGTCGATTGCGCGTCCTGGATAGGCAAGCAGCCCTGGTTCAACGGCAAACTCGGGATGATCGGGACTTCCTACGTGGGCGGCACCCAGCACGCCGTGGCTCTGGCTCGGGCCCCCGAACTGGCGACGGTCATCCCGGTCGACGCAGCCGCCAATCTCGCTCATCAGGGGATGCGGAACGCGGGCGCGTTCGAGATGCGCCTGTGGAACTGGATTTTCCTCAACGCCGGACGGGGCAGCCGGGCGGGGCGTGACCCCGCGACGGCCGCGGCGCTCAAGGAGATGGGCGAGCAGCGCTTCACCTACCTTCGGCTCTTGCCCACGCGCCGGGGCATGACGCCCTTGAAGCTCGCGCCCGAATACGAAGACTGGCTCGTCTCGGCGATGGAGCACGGGGGCGACGACGCCTTCTGGGCGCAGAACAACATCCTCGCCGCTCCCCGGCTCTACAAGGACATCCCGGTGTACCTGGTCGGCGGCTGGTACGACTCGTGGGGCGGCAACACCACGGCGAACTTCATGGCCCTCGGCAAGGCCATCAAGGGCCCCGTCTATCTGATCATGGGTCCGTGGATTCACGGTGAGCAGACCAAGGACGCCCACGGCCAGGTCGCCTTCGGTCCGGACGCCGCCATCGCCGACCAGTGGGCCTGGCGCAAAGAATGGTACGACCACTGGCTCAAGGGGATAGAAAACTCCGTCGGAAAATCGGCGCCCTTCGCCACCCCGGTCCGGATCTTCGTCATGGGCACGGGCGACGGGCACAAGGACGAAAAGGGCCGCCTCCACCACGGCGGCGCCTGGCGAGACGAGCACGAGTGGCCGCTCGCGCGCACGAAGTACACGCGCTTTTTTTTCCAGCCGGAGGGGAAACTCTCGGCGCAGCCGCCCGCCGCTCGCCCGGCCTCGACGAAGTTCGTCTTCGATCCCCGGGATCCCGTGCCCACCATCGGGGGCAATATCTCGTCCGGCGACGACATCCTGCTGCAGGGCGCGTGGGATCAGCGGGGCGGCAAGCACGTCTGGAATTTCCCCCAGCCCGTGCCGCTGTCGGCCCGCAATGACATCCTGGTGTTCCAGACCGAGCCTCTGCCGGCCGACCTCGAGGTCACCGGCGAGCTCGAGGTGAAGCTATGGGTGTCGTCCACGGCGGTGGATACCGACTTCACCGCCAAGCTCGTCGACGTCTACCCGCCGGGCAAGGACTGGCCCGCCGGATTCGACCTCAACATCGGCGACGGCATCCTGAGGACGCGGTTTCGCGACTCATCAAAAAAAGAAAAGCTGATGCAGCCTGGCCAAGTCTACCCGATCACCATCAAGCTCTACCCCACGTCCAACGTCTTCAAGAAGGGCCACCGCATCCGGGTCGACGTCTCCAGCAGCAGCTTCCCCCGCTTCGACGTCAACCCGAACTCGGGCGAGCCGTTGAACAAGCACCGGCGGTGGGTGACGGCGGTGAATGCCGTTCATCACGACCGACTCCACGGCTCGCACATCGTGCTTCCGGTGATCTCAGAAGGGGGCGGGGCGCACGATCTCCATCCGCTGCCCGGTGTGCGGATGGGAAAAGGCCAGCGCTTCGGCGTGAAGCATCAGGCGCTCGTCGGGCCGGCCGTAGAGGCGGTCGCCGACAATCGGGGCCGCCAGACCCAGCGGGTGCGCGGCGTGCAGGCGCAGCTGATGGGTCCGCCCGGTGCGCGGGAATAGCGCCACCCGGGTCCGCGCGCCCGCGCGCTCGATGACGTGCCACTCGGTGACCGCAGACTTGCCGTGGACGGGATCGTGGATCTGGCGGGGCCGATCGTCCAGATCGACCCGCAGCGCGAGTTCTATGCGGCCGCGCTCGCCGGCAACGGGTCCCTCCAGCCATGCGACGTAACGCTTGTCGATCTGGCGGCGGAAGAACTGCCGTTGCAGAGCCGCGTGGGTGGCGGCATCCTTGGCCGTCAGCAGGAGACCCGAGGTGTCGAGGTCCAGCCGGTGCACGATCATCGGGCCGGTCGCTCCAGGGAATCGAAGGCGCAGGCGGGTCAGGACCGAATCGCGCAGAAGGCCGCTACGGCCGGGAACCGACAGCAGACCCAGCGGCTTGTCGACGACGATCAGCCAGGGATCCTCGAACACCGTGCGTGGTTCTTCCGGGGCGATGCGGTCGCCGCCGAAAAGCGGTGCTGGATCCACCGCCAGCCCGTCGAGCATGTGTCCGAGGACGGGGCCGCACTTGCCGCGGCACGACGGATAGTAGACACCCTCGTGTCGCCCGCCGGTGACGGGCGGGGTGCCCCACCAGAACTCCGCCAGCGCCAGCGGCCTCAGACCTTCGCGCAGGGCGTGGCCGAACAGCTTGGGCGCCGCGCAGTCGCCGGCGCCCCCCGGTGGCGTCTCGGGCGCGAACAGGGCACGCAGCGATCGCACATCGCCACGCGCGCTCGGGATCCGATAGCCGTCCATGAGCTGCTCGAGGAGCTCGCAGGAGCGGGCGATGCGCTGTTGTTTCACGGCCGCGCGTTCTTCTTCGAGCGCGCGCAACGCCTGGGCGATCGCCTCGTGTGCGGCGCGCTGGCTGCGATGCGCGGCTCCGTCCGCCCGGCTCTCGCGGGCCAGGCGATCGAGTGCTGCCTGGCGTTCGCCGGGGTTGGTCGCGGCCATTCGGCGGCGTTCGTCGTGGCGTCGATGCCTTCGGGCGGCGCGTTCGGTGGCGGCGACGGTATGGACCGCCTCCAGCGCGGCCAGTTCGCTCCGCCGTGCGGAGACGTCGGGCCCCGTGGCCAATTCGTCGAGGCGTCGCTCGAAGGCCATCAGCTCGGCCTGGCCGGCTGGCCACACCGCATCCCGGCCTTCGGGATCGAAGAGCGGCCCCACGAATCCGTGGGCCTGCCAGGTCCCGGCCACCATGCCGGAGAACCCGCGCAGATACCCGACGCGTCCATCGCCGTCGGCGACCACCAGCACGCCGAACATCTTCCCGCGGTGCGTGCCCTGGAACTCGGCAGCGGGCAGCGGGTCGCCGGCGCGCAGGCGCTCCTTCAGGTGCTCGGCCGCCCGCGTCGCGAGCGGATGGGGGACGCCCGGATCGAACGGGCTGCCAAGCCGCGCCGGCCAGTCGTCCGCCCGCGGCTGCGGGTCGAAGTAGGTGACGAACATTTTTATTTTGTAAGAATAGTAATTTATAGTACTACTTATAAAGGTGGAAATAGTGGACGAGGTCCTGGTACAGCATGTCGGCAAGCGCCTGCGCGCGCTGGGCTGGTCGGAGGTCACCTATGCCGGGCCGGGTGAACCGCATCCTGTCTACCTGACGCTCCAGTTCCGGGGCGTCGGTCCGATGGCCCCGGACAAGACCGGAGCCTGGACGGTGGGGGTCGGCCGCGCCAACCGCAACGACTTCGTGATCCTGTCCACGATGAACGTCTAGCCCAGGAACAGCTTGTACGCGGGGTTCTGGCTCTCGTCCCAGTGGCGGTAGCCCAGCGCCGCCAGGAACCTGCGCAGCTCGGCCTTCTCACGTGGCGGAACCTGTAGCCC
This sequence comes from Myxococcales bacterium, assembly GCA_031423255.1. Lineage (GTDB taxonomy): Bacteria > Myxococcota_A > Polyangia > Fen-1088 > Fen-1088 > JANPFD01. The sequence continues at coordinate 70,585 of JANPFD010000098.1, forward strand.
CACCAGGACGCGGCCATGGTCTGCGCCCTGGTTGCGGTAATGAAAGAGCGAGATGTTCCAGTTGGGCGACATGCTGGCCAAGAAACGCACGAGGGCACCGGGGCGCTCCGGGAACTCGAACCGGTAGAGATGCTCGTGAGCGGCCAGCGTCGAGCGGCCGCCCACCATGTGGCGCAGGTGCAGCTTGGCCAGCTCGTCGTCGGTGAGATCGAGGGTGGGAAAGCCGCCTTTCTCGAAGGAGCGTGCCAGGAGGCCGGCGTCGCCCTTGCGGGCCAGCTGCACCCCGACGAAGACGTGCGCCACGGCGTTGTCGGCGATGCGGTAGTTGAACTCGGTGACGTTGCGGTCGCCGACCAGGCGGCACAGGCGCTTGAAGCTGCCGCGCGCCTCGGGGATGGTGACCGCGAAGACCGCCTCGCGTTTCTCCCCGACCTCGGCGCGCTCGGCGACGAAGCGCAAACGATCGAAGTTCATGTTGGCGCCGCAGGTGATGGCGGCGACGGTCTTGCCCGCAAGCGGCGTGCGCGCGGCGTAGGCCTTGGCGCCGGCGACACCCAGCGCGCCCGCGGGCTCGAGGATGGAGCGAGTCTCCTGGAACACGTCCTTGATCGCCGCGCAGAGTGCGTCGGTATCGACGGTGATCACCTCGTCGACGTAGCGCTGGCAGAGGCGGAAGGTTTCCTTGCCGACCAGGCGGACCGCGGTGGTGTCCGAGAACAGTCCCACCTGCTGCAGCTCCACCCGGCGGCCAGCCGCGAGCGAGCGCGCCATGGCGTCCGAGTCCGTGGTCTGCACGCCGATGATCTTGATCTCGGGCCGCAGCGCCTTGACATAGGCGGCGACGCCGGCGATCAGGCCCCCGCCTCCGATGGCGACGAAGATCGCGTGCAAGGGCCCATGCTCCTGCGGGTGATGCTGGCGCAGGATCTCCATGCCCACCGTGCCCTGTCCGGCGATGACGTCGGGGTCGTCGAACGGGTGCACGAAGGTGAGCCTGTGCTTGCGCTGCCGCGCGAGCGCGCGCGTGTAGGCATCGGAGTAGGAGTCACCGTGAAGCTCCACCTCGGCGCCCAGCGCGCGGACGGCGTTGATCTTGACCTCGGGCGTCGTCGCCGGCATGACGATGACCGCGCGGCAGCCGAGCTTCTTCGCCGCCAGCGCGACGCCCTGGGCGTGGTTGCCGGCGCTGGCCGTGATCACCCCCCGCTTCCGCGCCGCCACCGACAGGTTGACCATCTTGTTGTAGGCGCCGCGCAGCTTGAAGCTGAACACCGGCTGCAAATCCTCGCGCTTGAGCAGAAGCCTGCCGCCGATGCGGGCCGACAGCTGGGGCGCGACTTCGAGGGGGGTCTCGATGGCGACGTCGTAGACGCGCGCGTTCAGGATGCGGCGGAGATATTCCTGCGCGGGCATCTTGGGCCCAGAAGGTACCATGTCGAATTCGACAGCGATCCTGGCCCGGGAACGCTAGACCTTGGCGAACGCGTCCGGGCGCTTGCCTTCGAGGACGTCATTCACCGCGGACTCGTTGCCGGTCTCGAGCGCGTTTTGCAGGACTTTGTGGTCCTGCAGAACACTGGCACCAAGGGTCTTCGACAGCCAGATCCGCTCGATGATGGGATAGGCGGCGACGACGGGCAGGATGAGAACCGCGCCCAGGATGCCCTGCAACGTTCCGCCGACGATGAGAGCCAGAAGCACCGCGAGCGTCGAGAGCCGGAGGTGCTTTCCGTAGATCCGCGGCACCAGGTAGTACGCCTCGAACAGGTGGTACCCGACCAGTGAACCGACGACGACCGCCGCCGTCGTCAGCGATACGCTCACGGCGAGCAGCGCCGCGGGAACGATGGCCAGGATGATCCCCACGACCGGGATGACGTCGCAGATCGCAGCAAGAACCGCCAGAGGGACCACCGCGGGAACACCCAGGATGGTGAGAAGAGCCGCCACGAAGATCCCGAAGAGGACCGAGGTGATGACCTGGCCCCGGATGTACGCGTGCACGACGTCGGAGACCTCGGGGATGGTGTCGGCCATGCGTTCACGATGAGCCCGGGGAACGAAAGCCAGCAGCCATGCATACAGCCGCTTGCCATCGATCATGAAGTAGAAGGTCAGCACCAGGACGAAGAACGCCCGCATCGTCCCGCTGGCAGCCAGCCTTCCCCAGAGCAGTGGTCGATTGAACCAGGCGGCCATCTCCGGCGAGGACGGCAGGGACAAGAGTTCGGTGAAGACGCGCGTGAGGAACGGCTGATCGGCCGGCAGTCGCTGAAGGAACTGCGTCCGGAAGGCCGCGAAGTCGCCGACCAGATGCAGCAACTGCGCTCCCAGAGGTGGCATCACGACAGCCACCAGTGTCACGAATACGATCAGGGTCCCGAGCGCCATGAGGCCAATCGCGGCTCCCCGTGGGAGGCCCCGTCTCTCGAGCCACGTCAGACCCGGATAGAGCGAGACCGCGAACAGGATCGAGATCAGCACCAGCACGAATTCCGGCCACAGCCGAAGACCTGCCCACACGAGAAAACAGGTGAGCAGCACCTTGGCGATGGTGCGAGCGGGGAGCTCCAGCCGGATGTCGAGCTGATGGGGCAGGGTGAACCTCGTAGCGAGGTGAGTGTCGCGGCCCATCGAGGCAAGTACTTACCCCTGCCGTGGCGTGCCCGGAACGGTGCTCCCGGCCACCGTCACGATCCGGTAACGGGCCGTGATGAGATCCCCGTAAATAAACAGCGTTTTCGCTCTTGTCGACGCTGGTACAGACCTTGAATAGGAGGGCTGGCCATGGACACGACGCCCACCACCTCCACTAAGACTTCCTTCCCCTTCAAGAAGGGTCAGATGCTGACGCGGGAGGAAGAGGTCGAACTGGCGAAGAAGTACCAGGAGACGCGCGATCCAGCATTGGCGCGAAAGCTCATCGAGAGCCATCTGCGGCTGGTCGTGAAGATTGCGCGTCAGTGCTGTTCTCGAAAGAACATGCTTCCCGACGTCATCCAGGAAGGCTGCCTCGGCCTCATCCGTGCCGTCGAGAAGTACGATCCCTCGCGGGGGATCCGGCTGTCCAGCTACGCGGCCTGGTGGATTCGCGCCTACGTCTACCAGTACATCATGGCGAACTCGCGCATGATGAAGGTCGCCACGACCTTCGCTCAACGGAAGCTGTACTTCAACCTCAACCGCGAGTGCCGCACCCTCGAGCGCGACGGCAAGGAGGCCGACTCGAAGGAGATCGCCAATCGACTGGGCGTCTCCGAGAAGACGGTGGTGGAGATGAGGGCCCGCCTTGGCGGCCGTGAGGTCCAGTTCGACACCACGGTGGCGGTGGACGCCGGTGGTTCCGGACAGAACATCGAAGGCATGTCGGCGCCACAGCGTCCCGACGACATGGTCGAAAGTCACCAGCTGCGGGCTGCCGTGCGGACCAAGCTCGACGAGGTGGCGACCACGCTGGATGCGCGCGAGCGAGCCATCTTCGACGAGCGGATGCTCGCGGAGAATCCGATCACCCTGCGCGAGCTGGGCCTGCGCTTCAACATCAGCCGCGAGCGGGCGCGTCAGCTCGAAGAGCGCTTGAAGAGGCGGCTGCGTCCCATCTTCGTCGAATTGCTGGGCGCTGCCGAGGGTGAAATCCCCGTGCTTCCTTCGCTTGCCGCGTAGCCCGGTCAGTTCAGTACGTGTTCCGGTGATGAGCCGCGGAGCAGGTCGTGGAGCTCACGCGGGGCCACGACGATCCCGTCGATCCCGTCGATGGCAAGGTGTCGCTCGTCACCGACGATGAAGATCGGCAGCCCGCCGAAGGCCGCCTCGATCTGGCGCACCAGGTCCAGCTTTCTCGTCGACGCAGGGATGGCCACGAGAACGATGGCATCCGGGCGCGATCGCGCGATGGCATCCTCGGCCGAAGAGGCCACCTCGACGGTGTGACCGTCGTGACGAAGGAAGGCGCCCAGTGCTTCCAGGACGTCGTCGTCGTCGTCGATGACCAGTATCCGCACGTGTCTCCTGTCGAGAAGGTAGGCACTATCCCCGTGCGTGGTTGTCAGATGACACCCGACACGTGACGCGCGTGCTACCATCGCGCCATTCTTGCGCAGCCGTGCGGCCGTGCTCGTGTTCCCCCTGGTGCTGGCCGCCTGTCGCCGTGACGGCGAGCGCGCCGTCCCGCCCGCGTTGCCGTCGAGGGATGTGGCACCCGCGCCTGCAGAGCCGGATCCCCGGCCCATCGCCGCCGCGGCCGGCCGGGGCATCACCCTGGTCTATTCGTCGAACGTGCGCGGGCAGTACGAACCGTGGGGACGCCCGGCACACGCGCAAGGTGGCCTGGCGCGACGAGCGGCGCTCGTGGAGGCCATACGCAAGCAGACCCGGACCATCGTCCAGGTGGACGCCGGGGATCTCCTGCTGCCGCCCCGGGGGCAACTCGTCTATCTGGATGACGACGCGGCGGAGCGCGAGCGGCGGGCAGCGTTCATCATGGCTGCCTACGCGCGCCTCGGGGTGCAGGCCGTCGTCCCGGGCGAGACCGACCTCGCGCTGGGCTCGCGCCGGCTCGTCCGCCTCGCCGTCGAGTCCGGGGTCCCGTTCCTGTGCGCGAACCTCGTCGATGCCGAGGGCAAGCCGATCTTCCCCGCCGAGCGGTTGCTCGACGCCGGCGGCGTATCCATCGGTGTCTTCGGGCTGCTTGTCCCTCCTGCCTCCGACGTCGAACGCCTCCGAAGCGATGGCCTGCGGATCGCCGATCCGGCGGTCGCGGGCAAGATGGCCGTGGCTTCGTTGCGCACCCGGGGGGCCACGGTGGTGATCGGCCTCTTCCACCTCGAGGGTGGCCTCGAGCAGGCCCGGGGTCTCGCCGCGGCGATCGGCGGCATCGACGTCGTGGTCCTGGGCCACGATGGCGCCACCATCGAGATGCCTGCGATCGGCGGCGGCGCGCGCATCGTCGAGGCGGGTGTCGACGGAAAACGGCTGGGCCGTTTCGACCTGTCCACGGCGCGTAACCAGATCGACCGGATCGACGGCTCTGCCGGTGAGACGGCAGCGCTGGCCGCCTCCCTCGGCAAGCAGAGCCGTGAGCGGCAGCGGCGCGCTGCCGACGGACTGCTCGCCGCCGTCGATCCGCGCCTGGCCAACGTCGACAAACCCCAGCCCCGCACCAGGGGCGGGGCACCCCAGCCACCCTTGCGCGAGAACTGGACCTACAGCTCGACGACCGCGTGCGCTGGCTGTCACGCCGACGAGGACAAGCAGTGGCGGGAGACCTCGCACGCCTTCGCTCTGGCGACGCTGGAGTCCAAGGGCCGCGACAAGGACCCCGACTGCTTGCCGTGCCACACGACCGCCTTCCTTCGTCCCGGTGGGACGCGCAGCCTCGCCACCACCATGAAGTACTTCCCCGAGGTCGGCTGCGAGTCCTGCCACGGCCCGAGCGCGGCTCACGTGCAGGTTGCCCGCAAGACCGGCACTCAGCGCGCCGTTCCCGAGACCATGTGCCGCATCTGCCACCCGCGCGAGTCCACCAGCGACTTCGACTACGCCCGCGATCTTCGGGGCACCCTGGGCCCGGGGCACGGTCTTTAGCCGTTTCAGACAAATAAGGTTCCCGCCGAATCACGCGTCTGGGTGTGTGTCCATGTGGAGGAGCTAGAACCTATGCGACGCGCTGCGCCTTCGTTGCCTTCCTTGGTCGTCCCCTTTCTCGTGGCCCTGTTCCTCGGCGCCTCGTGCGGCGGTGGGGACGGCGGGGCGCCCGCAGCTCCGACGATCACCGAGGGCTTCCCGATGCCCAGCGGTGGCAAGAGCGGCATCCACCTGGTCTGGGATGACAGATCGGACGACGAAGACAACTTCGAGGTCCAGCGCAAGACCGGCGCCGAGGAATACAAGTGGATCGGCACCGTCGCCTTCAACACGAACCAGTTTCACGACGGGACGGTGACCACCGGTCAGACGTACTCGTACCAGGTGAGGGCGACGAAGAAGAGCGGCGCCGTTTCCGGCTGGTCCAATTCCGTCACCGTGACCGCTCCTCCTCCATAGCATGCGGTCGCGCCTGTTGTTCGTCGTCGGAGTGGCCGCTTCCTGCGGAACGCCGGGGAACCAGCCGACTCCCTTTCGCGAACCTCCCGTGCTGACGGACATCAACCCCGACCCGAACGTCGTCGAGGTGCAACTGGTCGCGGCGCAGGCGATGGTCGAGTACCTGCCCGGCAAGCCGACCGAGGTCTGGGCGTACCGCGACGGGGCGCGGGCCGACTCGGTCGCAACCGTCCCGGGACCTCTCCTTCGGGCCAAGCAGGGGGACGAGGTCGTCGTCCACCTCCAGAACGACCTTCCCGAGGCCACCACGATCCACTGGCACGGTCTACGCGTGATGAACGAAGCCGATGGCACGCCGTCGACCCAGCGGCTGATCGAGCCGGGCGAGACCTTCGTCTACCGGTTCAAGGCAAACGACGCCGGCTCGTTCTGGTACCACCCGCACGTGCGCGGCGACGTTCAGATCGAGCGCGGCCTGTACGCACCGCTCGTCGTGACGGGCGAGCCTGTGGTGGAGGTGACGGCGGAGCGTTATCTGGTGCTCGACGACGTGCTGCTCGAGAGCGACGGCAAGCTGTCGGACGCCACGAAGGAGCACAAGGAGCACGGCCGGCTCGGCAACGTCTGGCTCGTCAATGGGCAGCCGAACTCGACGCTGAAGGTTGCCGCCGGATCGCGCGAGCGCTGGCGCTTCGTGAACGCGGCCAACTCGCGGTTCTTCAATCTGCGTCTCGACGGTGCCCAGATGCTGGTGATCGGCTCGGATGGTGGCCTCATCGCAGAGCCGTACAAGGTGGATACGCTGCTGATCGTGCCGGGCGAGCGCTACGAGGTGCTGGTGACCTTCGCGGGCACCCGCGCCGTGCTCGAGACGCTCGCCTACGACCGCGGTGACCACGACTCGTCCCGGCCGCAGAAGTTGCTGACCATCGAATCCACTTCGGAAGTGGCCGCGCCGCTGGCGCCGGTGCCGTCGAGACTGCGCGACGTGCCGCTGCTTGCGCCCATCGACGGCAACACCCCCGTCCGGCCGATCGTGCTGAGTGACGGCAAGGATCACGGCGACGAGACGGCCTTCTTCATCAACCACGAACACGAGCCCAAGATTCGCGTCAAGCAGGGCGGGATCGAGATCTGGGAAGTGCAGAACGAAGCCGAGATGGACCACCCGTTCCATCTGCACGGCATGTTCTTCGAGGTGCTACCTGGAAAAGACGGCAAGGCGCCGCTGCCGGGCGGCTGGAAGGACATGGTCAACGTTCCGCGCAAGTCCAGCGTGCGCTTCGCCGTGCACTACGAGCCGCTCGGGACCTGGATGTTCCACTGCCACATCCTGGAACACTCCGAGAACGGGATGATGGGTGAGCTGATCATCGAGTAGGTCGGGAGGCAAAGTATGACCATGAAACGCAGCATTCTCCTTGCGGCGCTGGCCGCCACCGCCTGTGGCGCCGATGCCGGTAGTACGACGACTGGCGATCTGCCCACGCCGACCAACCTGGGCGTCGAGGCGCGAGGCACCGATGCGCACGTCACCTGGACGAACAGCTCTTCCCAGGTGACTGGAATCGAGATCGAGCGTCGGGGCTCGGGGGCGTTCACCCAGGTCGCCGTCGTGGCCGCCGTCGTCGGCGACGCCTACTACCATGACGGAGCCACCGAGGGTGGCATGACGTACGACTACCGGGTCAGGGCCGTCGCTTCGGGAAAGAAGTCGACTTACACCGCGGAGGTCAAGATCACGCTGCCGCGCGAGGGGACCGGAGGCACCGGAGGCGGTGGCGTCGATGCTGGAGCGGGCGGAACCGGCGGCCGCGGCGGTTCCGGTGGTGCCGGCGGTCGCGACGGAGGGGTGCCGCCCGCGATTCCGTCGTTCCTGAGGGACATCGTGCCCAAGCTCGAAGCCGGCTGCGGCTCCGGCGACATGAACTGTCACTCGCGTGGCCAGGCAGATGGCCGCAGCGATCCACAGTACGGCCCCTGTCAGGTCGCGTGGCTCTCCACCGTGAACATGCCGCTCGGCGCGACGTACTCCGGCGGCCCCAACGCGGGGAAGCCGACCGGCTGCCCGAACCTCTCGCTCTATGACCGGCTGATCCAGATCAAGAGCATGCTGTGCGTGAACAAGCCCGCCCGGCAGAACTACGTGGTGAAGGGCAATGTGGCCAAGAGCCTTCTTTATCAGGTGCTGGCCGGTGACCCCTCGATGGGTCGCACCTGCCAGGATCCGATGACCGGCGGTCCGCTCGCGCGAATGCCGAAGGCGCCCTATGACAAGCTGAATGTCTGGGACGCCGCCGCCATCAAGATGCTCGGCGACTGGATCACCGCGGGCGCGCCCAACAATTGAAGCGGATCCTGCTCGCAGCAACTCTGGCCGGCTGCGCGGCCGAGTCGAGCGCTGCGCCCGTCCCCTACGGTGAATCGGCGGTCCTCACGGACACCAACGACGATCCGAACATCGTCGAGGTGTACCTGGTGGCGGGGCACTCGATTGCCGAGTACCTGCCCGGCAAGCCGACCGGCGTCTGGGCGTACCGCGACGGAGCGGTTCCCGGAGCCGTCGGCACGGTGCCGGGGCCGACGCTGCGCGCGAAGCTCGGCGACCAGATCATCGTGCACTTCCGGAACGAGTTGCATCATGCGACGACCGTCCACTGGCACGGGCCGCGCGTACCGTTCCGTTCCGACGGCTCACACACCAGTCAGGTTCCCGTCGAGCCTGGGCAGGCGTTCGACTATCGGTTCGTGGTCCGCGACGCCGGTTCGTTCTGGTATCACCCCCACGTCCACGGCTACGAGCAGATCGAGCGGGGGCTCTACGGCACGATCGTCTTCGAGGGAGGGGTGACTCCCGACGTGACGGCGGATCGCTATCTGGTCCTGGATGACGTGAAGATCGCTGATGACGGGAGCCTGCCCGACGGCACCTCGGACCATGATCTGAAGTTCGGCCGCCAGGGGAACCTGCTCGTGGTCAATGGCCGTCGGGCCCCCGTCGACCTGCAGGTTGGCGTCGGCGCGCGCGAACGCTGGCGGATCGTCAACGCGGCGAACGGCAGGTATTTCAACCTGCGCATTCCAGGGACGCGTTTCTTCGTGATCGGCACCGACGGTGGCTTGCTACCCACGCCGTACTGGACCGAAACGCTGCTCATCGTCCCGGGTGAACGCTACGACGTTCTCGTCACGTTCGACGGCCTCTTCGGTCCGTTGCAGACCATCCACTACGAGCGTGGGCAGCAGGAAGCGCCTTCCGACCCGCGGCAACTGATACGACTGAGGCGCGGTCCTCCGGTCATGGCGCGGGAGCCGCTGCCGACCAGGTGGCGCGATCTGCCGCGGATGGAGGTCACCTCGGCGACGCCGGTCCGCCGGGTCGCGCTCGGCGAAACGAGGCTGCCGGGCGGATCGCTCGTCTTCACCATCAACGGGGCGGCGTGGCCCGACAACTTCGATCAAGCGATCGACCTTGGGCGCGGTGACGTCGAAATCTGGGAGATCGCGAACGATACGGCGATGGACCATCCCGTTCACCTGCACGGTACGTTCTTCGAGGTTCTCCCGGACCAGGCCGGTTGGAAGGACACCATCAACGTCCGCCGCCGTTCCGCGACGCGGTTCGCTGTCCAGTTCGACGAACCGGGCACCTGGATGCTCCACTGCCACATCCTCGAGCACGCCGACGACGGAATGATGCTCAACGTATTCGTGCGCCAATGACAAAAGTCGCCGTCCTTGACAAGACATACTTCTCCCTCGCATCCTGCAGGGACGGGTCATGAGGACCAAAGTGGACAGAATCTTGAGCGCGGCGGTGCTGCTGCCGGCTCTTCTGTTCGCCCTGGCGACGACGGGTTCTGCGGGGTGGCGGTGCAGTTTCGACGGGATCGCCAGGCCTGCTTCTTGTTGCCCCAAGGCCTCGGCGCATGTGACGACTCCGGCGCCTGTGGCGATCTCCGCGCAGGAATGCTGCGACTTCGAGCGTGTGGTTCATGAGAACGCGCCGTCCGACGTCACGCGGACGATCGGTCCAGGGGCTGTGGCCTCTGCGGTCGCGATGCCGGCTGGGGTGGCGCTTGCGTTCACGGTTCCGACTCCGCCCCAGGCGGCCCTGGCCGCCTTCCGGGAGCACCCCCCGGGTGCACACTCTCTTCTGATTCAGAAGCACGCTTTCCTGATCTGAGCAGCGGCTCCGGCGCGACCGCGCCGTTCCGAGCCCATTCATCTGCTCACCGATCCCGAAACCGGAAGGAGTTCCGTCGATGCTTGCGATCCCTATTTTCTCGCTCGCCCTGGCGCTCGAGTCGCCGCCCGAAATCGATGCCGACCTGGCGAATCAGACGCGACCAGAGCTAGTCCTCAAGCTCGCGCTCGAACGCAATCCCGATCTCCGGGAGGAGCGCGCCCGCGTGGCTGCTGCCCAGGCTCGAAGCCGGCAGGCGTCCCGGCTGCCCGATCCGCGCCTCAAGTACGAGCAGTGGGGCGTCCCACTGAGCCGACCGTTCGCGCTCGGTCGGGCGGACACGATCATGCTCGGCCTCAGCCAGACTTTTCCGGCGCCCGGAACGCTGGACGCCCAGAGCCGGGTTGCCTCCGAGGAGGTCGAGACCGCGGGCGCATCCGAGCGGGTCAGGCGCCGCGAGCTTCGCGCGCAGGTGCGGCGAGCGTTCGCCGACTACTACCGCGCGAACCGCCAGATACAGCTTCACCGCGAGCACGTCGAGCTCACCGCCCGGCTGGTCGACCTGGCCAGGGCGAGCTATCGCTCCGGCAACCGTGGGCAGCAGGACGTTCTTCGCCTCAGCCTGGAGCTTTCCCGGCTTCACAGCGATCTGGCCCATCTGCAGCAGGAGGAACGTTCGGCGAAGGCGCTGTTGAACGCGCTGATGAACCGTCCGGTGACCGCACCGCTCGGGCCGCCCATCGAGATCAGTTCCGCGGCCCCTGGGACGCCGGGCGATCTGGATATCCGCCGCTCCGAGGTGGCGGCGGCTCGCGCGGCCGTGCGCCGGAGCGAGGCGACGGCGGATCTCGCGCGCAAGGAGGCGTACTGGCCGACGTTCATGGTCGGCGCCGACTACTGGTACATGCCGATGGCCACCGAACACCACGCCTATGGGGCGATGGTCAGTGTGAACCTGCCCTGGTTGTATTCAGGCCGGCGTGAGGCGGTGCGGGCGGCCGATGCCTCCGTCAGCGCCGACCGCCACGCCCTGGATGCGGTCCGGAATGTGATCCGTTACGAAGCGGAGGATGCGCTGGCCAAGTTCGAGGCGGCGCGCTCCACCTTTGCGATCATCGAATCCGATCTGATGCCGCAGGCGCGACGGAACTTCGAAGCGGCGCAGAGCGGGTACTCCGCGGGGCAAGGCGACGCCATCACCCTGGTGGACGCCCTTCGCAGCTACCTCGACGTCCGGCTCGATCGCACGCGGGCTCTCGTCCACCTGGAAACGGCGGCTGCCGATCTCGAACGGGCGCAGGGCGAGGACAAGGACAAGGAGAAAACCCCATGACCGACCACGACCTCGAGTCCGCGCCGCCGCGCGGTGTGCGCACCATGGGGGTTGTCCGCTGGGTGCTCATCCTGTCGATGGCGACGGTCGCGGCCGTCTCGGTGCTGTCCTACTTCGGTCTCTCGTTCGCGGGGACGGCGTCGACGCAAACGGCAAAGAGTTTCTACTGTCCGATGCATCCGCAGATCGTGCGGGACCAAACGGGGGAATGCCCGATCTGCCACATGACGCTGGTGCCGAGGCCGGAAGGCGCAGTGAAACCGGCCGCCACCATGCAACCGGCGGGCGACGCGGGGGCAGCAGCCGGGAAGTACCACTGTCCGATGCACCCGCATGTCACCTCCGACGATCCGGATGCCAAGTGCAGCCTGTGCGGCGGGATGAAGCTGATGCCAAGACCGGGAACGGCAGGTGCTCCCGCGCCTATTCCGGGCCTGGTGCCGGTCGACGTCCCGATGGAGCGGGTCCAGAAGATCGGGGTCCGCACGGCACCGGTGACGCGCGAGTCGCTGACCAGTGGGCTGCATGCGGTGGGGGTCGTTGCGGCCAGCGAACGCGGGCTGGCGCAGATCTCTCCTCGGTTCTCCGGCTGGATCGAGCAATTACTCGTCGCGGAGACGGGACAGAAGGTGCGCCGCGGGGAGGTGATGGCCACCATCTACAGCCCGGACGTGCTGCAGGCACAGCAAGAGCTGCTGACGGCGCTCGGGTGGTCGGGCGGGGGTGAGGCCCATCCGGGGCACGTCGCGTCTCCCCAGGCAATGGTCGAGGACGCCAGGCGGCGGCTCGAGCTTCTCGGCATCGGCCCGCACGAGATCGACGCCGTCGTGAAGAGCCGCAAGGCGGAACGGGCGATCGCCATTCGCTCGCCGGTCGATGGCTTCGTCATCAGCAAGAACGCCGTCGCGGGCATGAGCGTGGCGTCCGGCATGGCGCTCTTCGAGGTGGCGGACCTTTCCACCGTCTGGGTCATCGCCGACATCTACGAGTCGGATCTCCGACGGATCCGGGTGGGGCAGCCGGCGCGGTTCGAGACGGCTGCGTATGCCGGCGAGATGTTCAGCGGCAAGGTGCAGTTCATCCACCCGACGCTCAGTCAGGCCTCGCGCACGCTGCGCGTACGGCTGGAGTTCCGGAATCGCCCCGGCCCCGGCGGCCTCAAGCTGCGGCCAGGCATGTACGGAAACGTGCGGCTCGATTTGCCGGAAACCAAGGGGCTGATGGTCGCTGCCGAGGCGGTGGTCGATACCGGCGAGGCGCAGTACGTGTTCGTGGTGAAGGCGCATGGCCACTTCGAGCCCCGGCGGCTGAAACTCGGGGCACGCATCGACGACAAGTTCGAGGTCCAGGAAGGCCTGGCGGAAGGGGAGGTGGTGGTCACCACCGCGAACTTCCTGATCGATTCGGAGAGCCGACTCCGGGCGGCCATCCAAGGGCAAGGGCCCTGAGGAGCGATCATGGTCGAAAGAATCATCGAGTTCTGCGCCAGAAACCGCGTGCTGGTGCTCATCGGGGTGGGCTTCGCGTTGCTGGGGGCCGTCGCCGCGATCCAGCGGATCAAGCTGGACGCCATTCCCGACCTGTCCGATCCCCAGGTGATCGTCTTCACCGAGTGGATGGGACGCAGCCCGACCCTGGTCGAGGACCAGGTGACGTACCCGATCGCCGCCAAGCTGATCGGCACGCCCAAGGTGGCCGACGTGCGCGGCTTCTCGATGTTCGGTATGTCGTTCATCTACGTCGTCTTCGAGGAGGGCACCGACATCTACTGGGCGCGTAGCCGCGTCCTCGAATACCTGAACGGTCTGCGCAACACGCTTCCGGAGGGGGTAAGCCCCACGCTGGGCCCGGATGCCACGGGTATCGGCTGGGTGTTCCAGTACGCGCTGGAAGACAAGAGCGGCAAGCACGGACTCGACGAGCTGCGCACGTTCCAGGACTTCACCCTCAAATATGCCCTCGGCAGCGTGCCCGGGGTCGCGGAGGTGGCCAGCGTCGGCGGTTACCAGAAGCAGTACCAGGTGACCGTCGATCCCAGCAAGCTGCGCGCGTACGGGGTCACGATCCAGGACGTCATCGGGGCGATACGCTCCTCGAACAACGACGTGGGTGGCCGGATCCTCGAGATGTCGGGCCGCGAGTACTACATACGAGGGCGCGGTTACATCCAGGATCTGGGGAGCATCGAGAAGATCGCGCTGCGATCGACGGGACCGGTGGGGACACCGCTCCTGGTGAAGGACGTGGCCACGGTGCGCTTCGGCCCCGAGATCAGGCGCGGGCTCCTGGAGTGGAACGGCGAGGGTGAGGCGGTGGGCGCGGTCGTGGTCATGCGTTACGGAGAGAACGCGCTCGAGGTGATCGACCGGGTGAAGAAGAAGGTCGAGGAGCTCAAGCCGAGCTTCCCCGCGGGCGTCGAGCTGAAGATCGCCTACGACCGCTCTGGCGTCATCCGGCGCTCCATCGACACGCTCAAGCACGCGCTCTTCGAGGAAGCGGTGGTGGTCAGCCTCGTGATCGTGGTTTTCCTGCTGCACCTGCGCAGCTCGCTGCTCCCGATCCTGTCGATTCCGATCGCCGTCGCGCTGTCGTTCATCCCGATGTACCTGCTGGACATCCCATCCACGATCATGAGCCTCGGCGGCATCGCCATCGCCATCGGAGCCACGGTGGACGCCGAGATCGTGATGATCGAGGCGGCGCACAAGAAGCTGGAGCATGCGCCGCCGGGCGCCGACCGGCACAAGCTGCTCGCCGAGGCGGCGCGAGAAGTGACGCCGGCGATCTTCTTCTCGCTGCTGATCATCGCCGTCGCCTTCCTGCCGGTGTTCACCCTGACGGGTCAGGCCGGCCGCCTCTTCAAGCCGCTGGCCTGGACCAAGACCTTCGTGATGCTCATCTCGGCCGTCCTTTCGGTCACCTTCGCGCCCGCGCTGCGGGATCTGCTCATCCGCGGGAAGATCCGTCCCGAGCACAAGCATCCGGTGTCGCGGTTCATCATCCGCCTGTACGAGCCCTTCGTGTACGTGGCTCTGAGGAAGCCGAAGTCCACCGTCGCCATCGGCCTCCTGGCGCTGATCTCGGCGATTCCTTTTGCGGCCAAGCTCGGGCACGAATTCATGCCGCCGCTGAACGAGGGCGACATCCTGTACATGCCGATCACCTTCCCGAACATCTCCATCGAGGAGGGGAAGCGGCAGCTGCAGATTCAAGATCGGATGCTGCGCGAATTTCCGGAGGTGGACACGGTGTTCGGAAAAATCGGGAGAGTCGAATCGCCGACGGATCCCGCGCCGCTATCGATGGTGGAGACCACGGTCCGGCTGAAGCCAGCTTCCGAGTGGCGGACGAAGCATCACGACCGCTGGTATTCGAGCTGGGCGCCCGGGTTCATCAAGCCTGTCTTCCGTCCCTTCTGGCCGGAGGACAAGCGCCTCACCTGGGACGAGCTGACCGCCGAGATGAACGACAAGATGCAGTTGCCCGGGTGGACGAACGCCTGGACGATGCCGATCAAGACGCGCATCGACATGCTCACCACCGGCGTGCGGACCCCGGTCGGGATCAAGGTGTTCGGCACGGACCTCGAGGAGATCGAGAAGCTGGGGACGACACTGGAGCGGCTGATCTCACCGGTGCCGGGGACACGCAGCGTTCTTTACGAGCGAAACCTGGGCGGGCTGTACCTGGACATCATCCCGAAGCCGGACGCGCTCGCGCGCTACGGCCTGCGGGTGTCGGACGTCCAGGAGATCATCGAGAGCGCCATCGGCGGGACGCCCATCGGCGTGACGGTCGAGGGCCGCAACCGCTTCAGCATCAACGTTCGTTATCCGCAGGATCTGCGGAGCGACATCGATCGCCTCAAGCAGATTCTGGTTCCGTTGCCGATGCCCATGGGGACGGAGGGGGCGCTGTGGCCACCACCGGGTAGCAACGGTGTGATGCTGGCACAAGCGATGGAGATGCGAGGCGCAGGCGCGCCGGCAGGCATGCCCGGTCCCCGGCCCCGCCTTCCCTCCGGCGCTTCGATGTCCGACGCGCCCATGGACATGGTCGGTGGCATGCCGATGCAGATGAACGGCTCTGCGATGAAGGGTCGGTCAGGTATGCCTTCGCCCGGTTCGGCCGCTGCGCAGACACCGCGGCAGAACTTCATCCCGCTGGGACAGATCGCCGACATCCGGATCGTGGGGGGACCGCCCATGGTGCGCGACGAGGCGGGGCTGCTGGTCGGCTATGTCTACGTGGACATCGACCAGGCCAAGCGCGACATCGGCGGCTACGTCGACGACGCAAAGACCATCGTCAATGACGCCATCGCCAAGGGGGCGCTGAAGCTGCCGTCTGGCTACTACCTCAAGTGGACGGGCCAGTACGAGCAACTCGCCGAGATGACGGCGCGGATGAAGATCATCATTCCGATCACCTTCGCGATCGTGATCCTGCTGCTCTTCCTGCAGTTCCGGAACTTCGTCGAGGTCCTGATCGTGCTCCTCTCCATCCCCTTCGCCCTGGTCGGAAGCGTCTGGCTCCTGTACGCGCTGGACTACCGCGTCTCGACGGCCGTCTGGGTCGGCATCATCGCGCTGGTCGGGCTCGCGACGCAGACGGGTATCGTGATGATCGTCTACATCGACAACGCGTATCAGCGACGGAAGAAGGAAGGGAAGATCCGGAATCTGGCCGACATCATCGACGCCCACATGGAAGGAACCGTCCAGCGGGTACGTCCAAAACTGATGACCGTTGCCACGATGCTCATTGGCCTCATACCGCTGCTCTGGGCGACGACATCGGGCGCCGACGTGATGAAGCGAATCGCCGCGCCGATGGTGGGGGGGCTCATCACCTCGGCCTTCCTGACGCTGGAGATCATTCCGGTCATCGTCACCTACTGGCGATACGAGCAGCTCCTCTGGGAGAAGCTGGAAACTCTGGATCCCGGGCGGCTTGCAGTCATGAAGCGGCTGACGGTCGTGCTCGGCGTGGGCGCGGTGCTGGTGACGGCCGTCCTGCTGTCGCGCCTCTATGTCGAGATGCCTGGGCCTCTGTTTGGGCTGGCCGTGGTTTTCGGGAGCGCGCTGTTTCTCGGCACGGCCACGCTCTATCTTGTTCGACGACCTGCGGCCCGGCGGATCGCCTGGCCGAGCCACGCATGAAAAGGAGAAGGACCATGTTCACGAAAACGCTGATAGGGATCCTCGCTGTTGGTGGCCTGACGAGCCCGGCGCTGGCCGGCAGCAAGGCTCAGTTGATCGAGATGTCGGTGACCGACAAGGGCTTCGAGCCGGCCGCCGTGGAGGTGAAGAAGGGCAAGCCCGTCACGCTCGTGATCACGCGCAAGACGGACGCCACCTGCGCCAAGGAGATCGTCATCGACGAGCACAAGGTGCACACCAAGCTGCCGCTCAACAGGCCAGTGAAGGTCACGTTCACCCCGAAGAAGAGCGGCGAGCTCAAGTACGGATGTGCCATGGACAAGATGATCGGCGGTGTCCTCAAGATCGAATAGGCAGCCGGGCGGTCACGGTGGTGCCTAGCCCCGGCTGGCTACGAATCAGGAGAGAACCGCCCAGGTTCGTCACGCGCTCCTCCATGCCCAGAAGACCGAAGTGCCCGGCGGGGGCGCGTGCCGTCGTGGCGTCGAAGCCGCTGCCGTCGTCGTCGATGACCAGTTCGACGAAGTCCGCCTGGTAGCCGAGCCTGACCTCGACGCGTTTCGGCCGCGCGTGCTTCATGGCGTTGGTGACCGCCTCCTGGGCCAGGCGCAGGATCGTCCGCTCGTGCTCGTCGGACAGCTTGCGGGCATGGCCCGAGACGGCCACCGTGACGGTGCACTCGCCGGCGGCGAACTGCCGCACCAGCGAGTCGAGAGCGCTCGGCAGGTCCTGTGCGTCGAGCGCGCTGGTCCGGAGATCCCAGACCGCGCGGCGCGCCTCGCCCAGGCTCATCCGGACGAGGATGCGGGCCTTGTCGAGGTTCTCCTGTGCCTCCGCGGGCGCCGCCGGCAGCCGCCGTGTGGCTGCTTCCAGCTGGAGCGAGATCCCAGTGAACCCCTGCGCGAGCGTGTCGTGCATCTCGCGCGCGATGCGGGTGCGCTCGGCGAGCACGGCCGCGTGCTGCGACTGCATCCGGCGCATGCGCAGCCGGTACAGGCCGGCGATCATCAAGGCCAGCGCAGCGACGGCGAGCCCCCGGAACCACGGTGTCTGGTGCAGGTGAGGCGCCAGCGAGAAAGCGAGTGCCGCGCGCGCTTCGTTCCACGCGCCCGGTTCCACTCCCGCCATCACCCGGAACGTGTAGCGACCGGGCGCGAGGTTGGTGTAGTTCGCGGTGCGGGCGTGGGCCGCCTCCACCCAGTCGGGATCGAACGGGTCCAGCCGGTAACGAAAGCGCACCTTCTCTGGCGCACGCAGGGCCAGCGCCGTGTATTCGATCTGGACCGCGCCCCGCCCCGGCGGTGCGCGCGGCTCGCCGGGGATCGTCAGGGCACTGCCGTCGACGATCAGCCGCTCGACGACCACGGGCGGCGGCCGCGGAGGTGGAGGCAACGCCGCAGGGTCGACCGAGGCGAGTCCGCCGCTGGTGGGGAACCACAGCCGCCCGGTGCGGTCCTTCCATGCCGCCGGACCGCCCAGGCCGCCCTCGCACCGACTGGATCGCAGCCCGTCGGTGATGCCGAACGTCGTGGGCACGGCGATCCGATCGAGGGCGAGATCTCTGGTGGCGACGCGAAAGATGCCTCGGGGCGAGGTCATCCAGAGAAAGCCGAGCCCGTCCCCGACAACCGCGAAGATCCGGCTCTCGGGCAGCCCTTGACGGCGCCCGAACCAGGCGAACGATCCGTCCCGGAAGCGTCCGAGGCCCTGGGCGCTGCCCATCCAGAGATTTCCCTCGTCGTCCTCGTGAAAGGCGTAGACGGGCAGAGACGGGGGGCCGTCCTTCTGCGCCACCTTCGACCACACACCCTCGGTGCGTACGAAGATACCGGCGTCGGAGCTGGCCCACAGACGCCTGGCGCGATCCTCGTGAAGGGAGGTGACGTTCTTGAACGCGCCCGCGCTGGGAGGCTCGGGAACCACGCGTCCACCTTCGAAACGAAACAGGCCGTCGGAGCCGATCCAGACCACTCCGGCGTGGTCCACGTGGAGCACGCGCACCGGCCCCAGCGGCTGGCCGTCGGCCGTTGGGTAGCTGCGAAATCGGTTGTCCTTGAAACGGCAGAGACTCCCTCCCGAACTGACGTGCCCCCCGATCCACAGGCCGCTGTCCGTGTCCTCGGCCAGCGTCGAGACCCCCTCGGTGCACAACCCGTCCGCGGCGTGAAAGGTGTCCACGCGACCACCTCGCAACCGCATCAGCCCGTCCGCCACCGTTCCGATCCAGAAGCTGCCGTCGCGGGTCTCTCGCAGGCTGAGCGCCCGCTCCGAGCTGAGGCCCTGCGCGGCGCCGAGCTGCGTGAACGCGGCGTCCGTGAGCTGCAGGAGGACCGCGTTGCGCGTTCCGATCCACAAGTTGCCTTCCCGATCCTCGAACAGCGCCTGCACGGTGTCGTCGGGAAGCCCGTCCCGACGGGAGAGTTTCTCGATGCGGCCCTGCCGCGACCGCGCAAGGCCAGCGGCGGTCCCGATCCAGAGCGTGCCATCCCGGCCGGCCGCAAGAGCTTGCACGGCATTGTGAGGAAGGCCATCGGCCGTCGTGAGCAGTCGGGTACGGCCGGCTTCCCGACGGACCAGGCCCGCTTCTGTCCCGACCCAGACGGCATCCGGTCCGTCTGCAACGACCGCCTGGAGCTTGGCGTCGCCGGTCGGCAACGGGATCCGTTCGAAGCCTTCATCACGGAAACGTGCCAGTTCGTGCGATGTGGCCACCCACAGCGCTCCGTCGGAGGACTCGGCCAGGGCATTGACGTCCCCGGCAGGCAGACCGCGGCTCGGGCTGAACCTCTTGATGGTCTCGCCCTCCTTGCGGGCCAGCGTGTGAGACCCGCCGAACCAGAGGCGTCCGCGTCGGTCCTCGAGGCTCGAGAACGCCGATATCTGGACGTAGGCTCCGTCCTGGTACGACGCGAAGGCGCCGTCCGGGAGCCGCTGGACGAGACCGCGCCCGCGGTACCGGCCGATCCAGAGGATGCCGGCGCGATCCACCAGCAGGGTCCGGATCTCCTCGCTCCGCGACACCGCGTCGGACGCATCGAAGGCCACGAACCGGACTCCGTCGAAGCGGGCGAGCCCGGCATCGGTGCCGACCCACAGGTAACCATCGGGGGTCTGGGCGATGGCCCGTACGGTGCTCGGCGGCAAACCCTTCTCCACGCCCCAGATGCGCAGGTTGTAACTGGCCAGCGGCTGCTGGGGATCCAGCGCCTGGCTCTCGTGGGGCCAGGCCAGCACCACGGTCAGCAATCCGATGCGAGTGGCTGCGCCCATCAGAGCCGAAAAAAGCCTCGGCGCAGACCCGTCGTCGCCGCCGCGGTGCGATCGTCGACGCCGAGTTTCTCCAGGATGTGGGCGACGTGGATCTTCACCGTGCCCTCGACGATGCCGAGAGCCGAGGCGATCTCCTTGTTGCTCTGGCCGAGGGCCACGAGGCGCAGCACCTCGACCTCGCGCTGGGTGAGCTCCGTCTGGGGTCGGGTGGCGAGTTGCCGGGCGACCTCCTCGGAGATGCGGGTCTCGCCGTGCCTGGCCGCGCGCACGGTCTCGACGATCTTGTCGACGAAGGTGTCCTTGAGAACGTAGGCGACGGCGCCGGCCTCGAGCGCCCGGTGGATCAGTTCGTCCCCGTCGTAGGTGGTCAGCACGACGAAGCGGGCGTCGGTGAATTCGGCGCGAATGGCACGGATCGCCTCGACGCCGCTCATGCCCGGCAAGTGGAGGTCCATGATGGTCACGTCCGGCTGTTGCTGCTTGTAGAAGGCGACGGCTTCCTCACCGGTCCGGACCGAGGCGATGACCGAGATGTCCGCCTCGGTCTGCAGCAAGGACGCGATGCCGTGCCGCACGATCGGGTGATCATCGACGACCAGCACCCGGATCGGCGTCACTCCCGGATCTTGCGCGTAGCGCCCGTCGGGCGTCAACCCGGGTCCGCGCGGTATGTTGACGGCCATGAACCGCGCCCTTCTTGCGATCGCCTTCCTCCTGCTTGCGCACGGCGTGGCGGCGGCCAGGCCGCGCCTGCTCGTCCTCACGGACATCGGCGGTGATCCTGACGACGAACAGTCGCTGGTCAGGCTGCTGGTCCACGCCAACGACGTTGATCTCGAAGGACTGGTCGCGTCGGCGGCCGGCACCCCGGGCGAGCTGAAAGACAATGTCGTACGTCCCGACCTGATCAGGCGCGCCGTCGAGGCCTACGGTCAGGTGCGCCCGAACCTGCTGCGCCATGACCGCGGATTCCCGCCTGCCGACCGCCTCCTGGGCGTCATCAAGAGCGGCAACCCGCACCGAGGCGCCGCCAACGTCGGCGAAGGCAAGGACACCGAGGGCTCGCGCTTCATCATCCAGCTCGCCGATCGGGCCGACCCGCGGCCGCTCGATGTCGCCGTGTGGGGCGGGCCGACGGAGCTGGCGCAGGCCCTGTGGCGCGTGCGCAAGGACCGGAGTGCGGCATCTGTCCGTCGGTTCGTCGGGAAGCTGCGCGTGCACGCCATCGCCCACCAGGACGACAGCGGTCCCTGGATTCTCGAGAACTTTCCCGATCTGTTCTACGTGCTCGACACGGCCGGGACGGATCCACTGGGCAACGAGCGCACCGGCACGCCCGACAAGCGCGCCTCCGTGTACCGGGGGATGTACCTCGGTGGCGACGAATCGCTGACGTCAGCCGAGTGGATCGGCAAACACGTCCGCGAGGCGTGCCAGCCGCTCGGCGCCCTGTACCCGCCGAAGACCTGGACCGCGCCCAACCCGCACTCGGCGCTGAAGGAGGGCGACACCCCATCGTGGTTCTACTTCCTCGAGAACGGGCTGCAGGACGCCGCCCACCCCGAGTGGGGCGGCTGGGGCGGTCGGTTCCGCCTGGCGCAGGGGCGGATCTTCCGCGACGCCCAAGACACCGTCGGCGAGGTCACCGATGGCCGTGCCACGGTCTGGCGCTGGCGCCCCGCCTATCAGAACGAGCTCGCGGCGCGCATGCAGTGGTGCACGAAGTCCGTGCGCGAGGCGAACCATCGCCCCGTCGCCACGCTGGATCGAGACACGACCGGCCGGGTGCTGCGGCGCCGTGTTCGTCCCGGAGCGCGCGTCGCCCTCGACGCGTCACGCTCGCGCGATCCCGACGGCAACCGGCTCTCGTTCCGCTGGTGGGTCTATCGCGAGGCAGGCAGCTACGCGGGTCAGGTCGCCGTCGAGGGAGCCGACGCGACCCGGGCCGGTCTCGTCATCCCCGAGGACGCGGCCGGCAAGACCGTCCACGTCGTTCTCGAGATCTCGGACGACGGCTCGCCCCCGCTCACCAGCTACCGTCGCGTGGTGCTGGAGGCGCGCTGACTCTAGGCCAGGAGTTCATTGATGCGGCCCGTGCCGCCGCCGTTGAACTTCTCGACCGGGGCGCCCAGGGTCTGCGCCAGCGTGGTGTAGAGGTCGGCGAGGGGGCGCCTGGTGCGCAGGAAGCGCGCGCCCGTGCGCAGCGCCCCGCTGCCGTCGTAGACGAGCGCGGCCATGTTCGAGTTGCCATGGTGAATCGACCCGTGAGCGATGCCGTTGGCGGGCACGATCGTCACCGTCATGTTCGCCGCCAGCGGACCCAGATCCCGGAGCATCTCCGCGACCCAACCCATCGAGATCGGCGCGAAGGCGCGCATCCAGGGCGTGTAACCGACGTGGCCCTGGTACTTGGCATCGAACGACCTGAAGTCGTCGTGGCTACCAGTGTTGCCCATCGTGACACCGATGACGTTCGTCACCCCACACTTGAGCGCCAGCGTCGCCATGCGGAAATTCGCCTGGTACTGCGCGATGGTCCCTGTCGACGCGAGCACGGCGGGAACCGAACAGCCCGGCTGCTGGAACTGGGCGGCCAGACCCTGCTCCTTCTTCTGGAAACTCTCCATCGAGGACAGGTACTCGCCGAGCCGCGCCTTCTCCTCGGCCGCCAGGCCCCTGTCGAGTCGGCGCAGGTCCTCGCGCAGGAGGTCCATCAACCTGGTGCCGAGCACGGTCCGGGGAGCCCCGGTCGCCGACCCGGCCCCGCCACCGACCAGCCGGGCGTAGAACGCGGACGACGTGACCAAGCCGCTCAAGCTCGCGCCAGGGCCTGAAGCGAAGGTGGGTCCGCCGCCGATCAGCAGACTCTTGATCGGCGTGTCGCGGCCGAGAACGCCCGCGACGTGCTGGTCGATCGAGATACCACTCGGGGATTCGGCGGCCCCGGTGACGGACAGCGCCCCGTACTTCCAGCCGTGCAACGAGTTCTGGGTCGACACCCCACTCATGTAGAGGCTGTCGACGATCACACTCTTGTCGCGGAACGGCGCCAGGGCCCCGAAGAACTCCGGCCACTGTACGTTCGTCTGGTCCACGTCCTGGCCGGGCAACGCGCGGTGGCCACCGTCATCGGCCATCGCCAGCGGCGTGATTCCCGGCGGCGTGTACCCTCCGTCTGCCTGGTAACGGATCCACGCCTCGCCATGCACGAAGAACAGCGCCATCTTCCGGCGGTTCGTCTGCCCCAGCGCGCGTCCGATCAACGTGTTGCCGATCCCCAGCGCCAGCGGCGAAGCGAGGCCGATGCGCGCTAGAAACGTGCGTCTGCTGGTCATCGTGCGCCTCCCTGGCGATAGAGGAATCCATCGGACACGAAGAACCCCTGCACCATGGCCGCCAGATCGCCGCCCGAGGTCTGGTAGCGGCGTCGCGCGTCCTGCACGGCGCAGGCGTCGCCCTGCGCGGGCACGCGCCCCATGAAGAACTCGAAGGCTTGCGCCGAGAAGCAGTCGGCCACTTGCTGCGAGGCCAGCAGCTTCGTCACCAGGCCACCCAGTCCTTCGAACGGTCCGTCCTGGTCGCTGCCGTGCATCAGCCCGGCTCGGTCGATCGGCCGACCTGCCTCCGTCTGGCGCGCTCGCCCCAGATGATCGAAGCCCTCCAGCGACAGGCCGAGCCCATCCATCATCTGGTGACAGACGCGGCAGGTCGGGTTCTGCGTGTGGATCGCCAGCTTGTCCCGCAACGTCCGCTTCGGGTCGTCGGGGATCTCCGGGATGACGTCGATCGGCGCATTCGGCACGGTGCCGCAGAGGAACCGCTCGAAGATGAAGCGGCCGCGAATGACAGGGTCATTCCGCTCGGGCGTCGAGTAGGCAGAGAGCCAGGCGGGGTGTCCCAGCAGTCCCTGGCGCTCGCCGGTGAAGGCCAGGGGTTGGGCCGTCGCCGTGGTTCCGGTCAAGGTGGCGTTGTAGCTTTGCGCCGTGGCCGGGCTGGCGAAACCGTTGCGGCCGCCGAGCAGCTCCTTGAAGAAATCCTTGTGGGCGTTCGTGCGCAAGACGTTGTCGGCGAACAGGTCCGCCTCCTTCACCAGGTCGGCGGGCCGATGAAACTTCTCCGTCTTGTTGATGTCGAGAGTCGCGCGGTAGGCGAACAGCTCGCGCACGAACTTGCGTACTGGCCCCTTCTTGTCGGCGGCGGCCAGCAGCCGCGTCACCTGCCGTCCGACGGCCGCTGGATCGAGCAAGCTCCCATTCTGCGCCTCCGCCCACAGCGCCTGGTCGGGCGGCCCGTCGGTCAGGCTGTAGCTCAGAGAATCGGCGATCTCGAAGGCGTCGAGGCGCAGGCGGCTCCCCTGGGCCGCACCCAGTTCCGTCCGGAAGACGAAGCGCGGCGAGATCAGCAGGGCCTGGATCGCCAGGCGAGCAGCCTCGCGCCGCCCGACCGTCGTCTCGGCGGCCGTGGC
>JANPFD010000099.1:0-7536 GCA_031423255.1 Myxococcales bacterium
GGCGACATGATTGTCTTCGAAGAACGTCGCATACGCGGCGCCCCGCTGGATGAAGCGCCGCTGCACATTCGCGCCGCTGACGATGCCTTTCGGACCATCGCCGCGGAAGAACCAAGCGAAGAAGGTGTCCGTGCCACCTCGATCGTCGAGCCACTCATCGGATCGCAGTTTGTCGGCGCGCGGCACAGCCACGTGAGCCACACGCGCGGTCTCCACCTCGCGCTTCTCAGCGCGGTACCGGTCCACGGCCGAATCGAAACGCGTCTGAACCGTGACGGGCAGATTCTCGCGCAGCATTCCGATGAGCCACCGATCGTACCGCTCGTCTAGCCGCCGCTTGAGCTCTCGGACGGATGCAACCCGCCGCACGAACACCAGGCTCTTGGCGCCCAAGGTCCACGAGTCACTCAAGCTATCGACGACCGCGTCCATCTTGGGATGAGGCATTTCGTGCCCGAAAGTATCCCGGTAGTTCCGAGACAGGCGGTTCACATCGCGGACATCCAGGCCGTCGCGCTCCGCTCGATTCTCGGTCTGCTCGTCGTCATCGAAGGTTGGGTCGATCTCGTCAGCGCGCCTCACCCGCGTGGTCTCCAGGAAGCTCTCGAATGATGCAAGCATCCCGATCTGGAAAGACGTGTTGAATCGCTCCGAACCGAGCAACTCGCTCACTTTCTTCTGTACGAGCGCCACGACCAGGCGCTGACGGTCGTCCTGGACGGAGATGGCCTCGTCGTGGGACTTCATTCCTCCGCTACGCCACTCCCGGCGGTATTGATTTTTTGTGAGCTCTCCACCCGCCGTTCGGATCGCAGTCACGCGCCGCACGAGGAATCGAGCGACCGTCTCCTTCTTCTGTTCCTCGGTGAAGTCGGCGCCACGTAGATCCTTGAAGGGCTCCCCCAGGCCAAACACATCGAGCTGATTCCAGACGTGATGGTAGGTCTCCTCCAGCGGGGTCGCCGAGAGGAAGAGGACTCGTTTCGCCCTCGGCCCGTAGCCAGGGAACAGCGACGAAGGCGGGGCCGACGGGTGGCCAAACGCCAGTGCGAGAACGCGGTTGCGCGCCGCCACCCGCTCCGAAAAGCCATGCTTCAGGTTGTGTGCCTCGTCGACGATCAGGAGGTCAAAAATGGGAAGCGCGCAGCACACAGCTCGGGCAAAGTTGTCCTTGAACACATCCTTGTTGCGGAGATCGAAGACCTCGTCGCGCATCCACGGCAAGTTCCGACGGAGCCCGTCCCGGGCCTGGCGCCATCCTTCGACGTCACTACTGAGAGACAAGCTGAAGCTGCTGAGCCGAGCGAAAAAGTCGCGATTGGGATCGACGACGCACTCCCGTACGAGGTGGAGCAGGTTTTCGCACGAGACAAGTGACCGTGCTGGACGCCGATCGATGGTGCTGACGCGAAGGTCAGGAAACTTGAGATTGTGTGCCGCGAAGTTCGTGACCTCCTTCATCCACTTCCGCTGGATGTTCTCGCGCGGAGCTATGACCAGAACTCGGAAGGTAGGATCGAAGTGGCGGAACAGCGCCAGGGCTCCGAGCGCGACGTACGTCTTGCCCATGCCGACCTCGTCCGCAAGGTAGGCCACGCGATGTTTGCGCAGAATATTGTGGATCGCCACGGCCCCTTCGAGCTGTTCGTCCGCTCGATGTCCACCACCTATCCTGGCCCCGAAATCGAGCAGAGATGCAGCAAGCGCGGTGTCGATCACTCAACCTCCTCCAGCGCGACAGGAGCCGCCTTCTTTAAAAACCAGTTTTCGAACCAATCGAGGAAAGTCGACATGCGGTCTGGATCCCGCTCGATGATGGTGCCGCGGAGTCGAGCGATCAGCTCGAATTGCTCGCGCAGCCGACGATCATCCTCGACATGGGCATCCCAGTACTCCCGAAACTCGCGTTTCAACTCCTGCACGAGCTGCTTGGCACACAAGACGATGACGTAGTTCTCCAACAAATCGCCGGTCCCGGCGGACGCGCTCTTCTCGATTCGGGCGAGTAGACATCCAAGTGAGTCGTACTTCCGCCCGAAGAGACGATGCGTCGCCTCGCGCTCTCTCCCCTCGCGAAGAGCCAGCCGCGCGCTCCGCTCCGCGCATCCGAACGCGTGGAAGATCCCTGCAAAGCGATCGAATAAGGAGTCGCTATCGACGAGCGGATCATGCCGACTTAAGAGCGCCGCCCCTTCACCTGCGAAGGCGACCTGGGGCGCCCTTGCTTCCAGGAATGCGGAGCGCTGTTCCGGGGTGAGAAGGGCCCAATACCGCAAGATCTCGGCGGGAGTCAGGTCGAACAGCAGTGATGGGCGGTGTGACATCCCCTCTTCCTGCACCAGGAGCAGTCCAGGGGTGCCGTCGCACATGACCGTGAATATCGACGTTGAGCGAAGCACCCGTTGAAGTTCCCGGCATGCTTCAGACGGGAGGGGCGTCCAGACGCGGCCCGGCATCTTGTCGATCGTGAAGACCAGTACCCCTTGCGACTCGATTGAAAGGGGGGGCGACTGGTCTGCGTCGTCCCAGAAGGCTTCGGCTGTCTCCTTGTCCCACCAATAGCGCAGCGAAAGCCGTGTTCCACCGCTTGCCGCAACCCCCTCATCTTCGAGCTGCCGCTTGAAAGCAATTGGCCGCCGCTCGTCGGGTGAGGTCCACCATTCGGGCTTACGGGTAGGCTCGATCTCCACGAGGAACCCTGTCTCGAGGTTCCCGCCGTTCTGGTGAGCCGCACAGGTCAAGTTGACCGACCCGATGAAGAGGATCTCCTTCTTCGGCTGTGCGGAGAAGAACCGGTACACCTTCGCGTGGACGAACCGACGGCGCGCATCGTCGTTCTTGCCCCTTCGAAGCAACTCCTTCGGAAAGTGGGACCAGGTCACGTCCGTCTGGCTGCGCACCCACTCGTAAAGCGCGCCGTCACACAGCGCCTCCCCTGAGTCGTTGCGCGGTAGATACACCTGCACGGCTCGTGGTTCGAAACGGTCGATCAGCTCGGCCAGAGGTGTGGAGTGATCGGTGCCATCGAAGTACGGCGAAATCACCTCGAGGTTCATGCCATGGATGGAAGAACCGGCAGCCTCTTCGAGGAAATCGGAAAACGACGATAGGCCGGCGAAAAAGTGCGTGTGGAGGCGGCCGTCCGCCGACCGCTGTGCTCGCTGCTCCGTGCCCCGGAGAAACCCACGTATATCTCGCAGAGCCGCGTGACCGTCGGCGGCTTTGTCCGCTAACCGCCGATCGAGCCCATCCAGAAATCGGAGGACGTCGCCACCGACCCTGGTGAAATCGCCGTCACGAATCTCCTCCACGTGACAGACCTCGACGTTCTCCCACCATCCCGACTGCGTCAGATTCGCCGACAGGCTGGCCACGAGAAGGGCGCGCGCGTGACTGCCGTTGTCGTCGGGCTTCGTATCCTCGACGAGAACAAATGCGTTCTTGGGATGAAAGATCCCCGTGCGGTGCCGTACGGCGATCCGCTTTACGTCGAGTTTTGCCGACCCGGCTTCTGCCACAAGGCCATTTTCGTCGTAGTACACCGCGATGCTGCCGGGGACAACTCTGAGGGCATCTTCGAGCTGAACGAGCTTGATGCCCTTGGCATGGCTGAGTGGCAGGTCGAGGAATACGGGAAGGACCTCCTGCTCGAAGAACTCTGGGTCGAATCGAAAGGTAAGGAAGACAGCGGATACGAGCCGGCGGCCTCGCAGCCGCTCCTGGAAATGCTCCGACAGTACCGCGCGTGGGATTTCCGCCATCGTCTACTCCCGCACCGCATGGGCCATGGCCCGTAGTGACTCGATGAAGTACGGATGCAGCCAGTACTCCGGAAGCTCCAGGCGTTTCGGCAGGGGCAATCCCTGTTCGTCACGGAATCGAACGTCAAGGCGACCGTCTCGGATCGCAATCCACGGGGCGGCGCCGGAGCGTGCATTCATGACGTACCGGTTGTGGTCGAGCAGAAGCCGAAGGGTCTCGTCGTAAGCCCCCCCCTGGAGTGAGCGTGCCAGCTGGATCCATCGTGCCGCGGGCTCGGCGTCGCCAGTTGCATCGCGGAATTCGTTCTCCAGCAGGCGCGTGGCCTCGATGTCGATCGTGGGCATGCGGGGTCCCCAGTGCGAGCGCACGCCTTTGGCGACATCCGCAATCGTCTGACCGTCGCTAGCCAGGAGGAAATCGAACAGCGACACTGCGGGTGCCAACAACATCTCGCAGGTGCGGATGCGCTCGAGGCGCTCAGCAAGGGACGCCCCGCGCTCGCCGTGAGCACTAGCCGATTTCGCGAGTTGGCGCAGCGACGTCGGAGAGAGACGCCAGGCCTGGTCGTCGAGGGTGCCGGTGAGGACGAGCGCAAGCACGTTTTGGAGGCCCCCTGTCCGGTCGAGGGGACCGCCCAACAGGATGTGTTCCCGGTAGGTACTCCGCTCGGGGACGAGCACACGGCGGTGTAGGATCTTCGCCACCACTTCGAGCAAGGGGCGATCGCGCCCGCCGACGTCGATCACCACATGGCGGTCGCGTAGTCGGGCGACGACAGCATCCCCGTTCCGGAGGCCAGCCTTCGTGAAGGCCCGAATGTACACGTCCTCAACAAGCTTGCGCGCCGCCGGGGTGAGCCGCGTAGGGTCCCCTGCGACCAGACCTGAAGACCGCGCCGGTACCGTGTATAGGCCCCACAGACCGTAGGTTTTCTGGTTGCCGAGGATCTGATCTCCGGACTCGGCGGAAAGTCGTACCCTGGAGCCCTCGTTGATGTTTCGCTGGACTCTCTCCGTGCCACGGAACGCCCAGTCGTTGTTTATGGAGCCGCGCGCATACGCGGCAAGCTGTTCCCACTTGAGGAAGGTGGCGAGTTCTCCATCTGTGCCTCCCTCATCCGTGACCCGCTCCGCAAAGTGATAGCCGAGCAACAGCGAGGTGAAGTCGCGCAGTGACGTGCTGACCGTGGTCAAGTTGCCGACGATGTTCCGGCCGAGATGAGTCCAGATGGACTGGACACCCAGCGGGTCCCGCGACCCTTTCACCGCCGCACGTGAGTCCAGGTCGGTGAGGAACGGCTGAGTCAGCAACTACTCTCCATCGCCTACGACGGCTCTAACCCGGGGGACAGACGACACCAATTCCATTCGTGCGACCGAACCACCACGGCCCATCCCCTTGCGGATTCGCCCCTGCTCAAGGAGGACGGCTTTGCATCGCGCGTAGTCGTCTTCGCCGGTGCGTCTCCCCAACCGAGAAGACGTCATGTTCGAGAAGAGGTCAGCCAGGGACTTGTTGCCGATCGAGGAGTAATTATCCGGAATAAGGCTGAACAGCAGCTCTACCAGCGTGTCATCGATCGGCGCCGAAAATTGTCCTCCTTGACCGGAGCCATCGCCCGGGTCGGCGTCCTGTGCCGCCACCGGGAAATCTGGGTAGGACATCGCCGGCGGCAGAGCTAGCTCAGGTAGCTCAGCGAGTTGGCGACCTGCAATACCGCGGAGATCGCCGTGGAACGACGTTAGGTTCTCGAGAGCTCGGTCGAGCTGCTTCTCGCGTTTCCTCCATTGGCCCATGATCGAACGACGTTCAGTCTCCAGGTCGTCACGCATCTCCACAAATGCCTCGACCACGCCCCCAATGCGATTTCGAAATTCCGGCCCTGTTAGATAGTCATACAGGATCTGCATCTTTTCGCCCCGTCCCTCTGCAGCCCTTCGCGCACCCGCCAGTTCGATCACTCCAGCGCGCAGGACAGCCCCGACGCCGACCGCATGCCCCCATGAACAGATCCAGACGCCATCGCGACAGCCGAACGTCCCAAGGCCTGGCGGCAACGCCTGACTGACCACCACAGCGCAGCCGCCACCGATTGCGCGCTGGTCGTCACGAAGCTTGACGAGCCACTCGTCGGACCAGCTCTTGGTACGTTTGCTTTCCCATACGATGATCCCGCATTCACGGCCTTCTTCATCGCGTACTCGGTGCACGAGGTCCGCTCCCTGAGCGCCCTTTCCGACATCTTCGATAGTGTCTCGAGGAAAGGCCGTTGTCAGGACCTCACGTAGCTCGACCTCCTGTGCCTCACCCTGCAGCTGCTGTGACCCTTGGTCTAGCCGGCGTTGAAGGTCGGCCACGTTGCGCTTGAGACCGTCGATCTGCTCGCGGCGCTCCCGATCTTGCAGCAGCTGCTGTTGGCGCTCTAGGTCGAGTCGTTCGGTGGCCTTTTTTTCCGACTGCTCGTGTATGTTCTTTCGCTCCACCAGCAGGCGACGTTCGAGCTCGACGGGCAGATTTCGCGTCTGATCTTCGAGCTCGGCTTGCCGACGCAGAAGAGCTGCCTCTTTTGTCGCAGCGGCTTCGAGCCGTTCCCGAGCAGCGGCAAGTTCTTGTTCCCTTTGGCGGTTCTCATCGGCGACTTGCCTAGCATGACGCTCGGCGGCAGCGGCTTCCGCCTCCTTGCGAATTCGGTCCGTTTCGTGAGCAAGCCGACCTTCCAGTTCGAGCTGAAGACGCCCTTCTCGGTCCTTCAGCTCACGTTCGCGGCGGGTAACAGCCGCTTCCTTGCCGACTGCCTCATCGAGACGTTGTCGGGTCGCGACAAGCTCCTCGTCTCGCTGGCGGACCTCCTCCTGAATGCGCAACGCCAACCGGTCGTCAGCGGTACGGGTGACCTCTTCCCGAATCCGACGGCTCTCATCTGCCAAACGCCGTTCGATCTCGAGTTGAATCTGATCTTGGCGTTCGCCGATTTCACGCTCCCGCCGTAACAAGTCTGTTTCCCGCTCACCCGCAGACCGCAGCCTCTTTTGTGCGTCCGCTAGATCGGCGTCCTTCCGCCTGAACTCCTCCGCCCCATCCCGTTGCGAGTCCTCGATAGCCTTGCTGATACGCCTTCGGGTGTCTTCCTCCAACCTCTGCCGGAGTTCGGCCTCCAGGTGTTCACGGATGGCTGGACCCATCTCGAACCGGTGCCCGCAGCTAGGGCAGGCAATCATCGCGTCCATCCGTAGCCTACCTCCATCCTGCAGAACCTATCCTCACCCAGCGTACTGACATGCTTCCGTTCGTCAGCTCAGGAGAGCCACTTGAGCTGTCGCCCTACATTGCCATACGGTCCCCGTTTGGCGTCAGGCGATCGCTGCCTGGGCCCCAGGCACGTCCATCAACACCTCTGCCAGGTATCCCGCGACCAGCGCTTCCGGCAGGCAGGGCTCGAACTTCGACAGCCGCCTCCGGGCGCAACTCGA
Source organism: Myxococcales bacterium (assembly GCA_031423255.1). Lineage (GTDB taxonomy): Bacteria > Myxococcota_A > Polyangia > Fen-1088 > Fen-1088 > JANPFD01. Next base: position 7,233 of record JANPFD010000099.1, read on the forward strand.
AGCAAACCGTTCAGCATCAGCCTCGGTTGGCCTCTGCTCCGCGCGGAGCTCTTCCAGGGCTTTCCGGATCGCAGCCTCGCTGCGGCACGCGCCCTCCTTGAAGCGGACGAAGAGGTTGCTGCCGGTCACCGTGGCGCCGATCTTCGACTCGAGCACCTTCGCCAGCAGGTTGTTTGCCCTTCCGCCCGCGAAGGTCCACATCTTGTAGGCGCCGGGCTCTGCGTGCAGGTACAGGGGAGTCGACGCCACGTCTTCATGTTCCTGCCGTACCATCTGCATGCGGTCGCGAGCGCGCTGGCTCCAG
>JANPFD010000100.1:0-7201 GCA_031423255.1 Myxococcales bacterium
GCGGCGCCGAGCGCGACGCGCGCGGCCGGGTGCGAACGCGCGCCGCGGCCCAGGAGCGCGAGCGCCCCGCCCGCGCCGAGCCCCAGCACGAGGAAGGTGAGGACGTACGACGGCGGGCGCGGCGGCGGCGGCGGGCGGGACGCCTGGAACAGCACGCGCTCGGACTTCACCAGCGGACGCTCGGCGCCGTCGCGCACCACACGCACGTCGCGCAGCAACGCCTGCAGCTTCTCCGGCAGGAACGCCTCGTCCCAGCGGGTGATCGGCGCGTCCGTCGGCGCGCCCAGCCCGAAATGCAGCCCGACGTACTCCCAGGGCAGGTCCGCGGTCATGCGCAGCGCATGGTTGCGCAGGCTCATCAACGCGGTCGCGCGCCCGGCCGCGCGCACGCTGCCGCCCACCAGCGCGTCGACGGCGTCACGCACGCGCGTCGAGCAGTTGTGCCAGAAGTAGTCGTACAGGTACTCGCGCTTGTCGGGGCGCGCGTTGTCGCGCAACCGCTCGAGCAGAGTCACGCGCTCGGCCGGAGTCAGATCCAGCTCCTGCGCCTCGATGACCTGGTCCGAGGCCTGGTACGAGTACAGCGCCCCGTCGGCGCGCCCGACCGACAGCCAGTAGTGCAGCCGTCCGCGCAGGAACTTGGGGATCAGGCCCGGCGTGTCGAACGCGAACGTGCCGAAGTTGAACACCGCGCCCGGGCCCTGTCCCGCCTGGATCACGATCGCGTTGTGCCCGAACTTGGAGAACGGGTGATCGCCGGGACCGAAGGTCAACACCGTGACGGTCAGGTCGTCGCCCGGTAGGGCGCGCGCGACCGCCGGGGCCACCGCCCCGAGGACCGCCGCCAGCGCGGCCACGCGCAGAAGCCGACGCAGCACCATTGCGGCGGAACCTAGCACGTGATGTTCGTGTACAACCGGGGCATGCGCATCGTGTCGCTGCTGGCCCCAAGCATCTCGCGACCCACACTCGCTCGTGGGACACCAACAAGGACATCGAAGATCCCGAGCACCGTCAGGTCGCGCTGGCGAGAAAGCCGCGGGCCAAAGACGACGAGTTGCCGGCCGCGCTCGTCGGCCTCGGTGCCGCCGGCCTCCAGTACTTCAAGATCCTGGCCGCCGGCACCCAGTCTGTCAGACGCGCGATAGTGCGCCTTGCCTTCTGACCGAGATCTTCGGCCAGTCCGCGACCGCCACCGCCGTCGACGAGGTGATGAAGACCGGCCGCGATCCGGGCGAGGTGCCCACCGATCCGCTCACCGATAAAGGAGATCCCTCGTGAAGAACGCAGACGATGTCAGCAACGTCGAGGTGCTGGTGGAGACGCTGCGATGACTGCGCCTGCCTGACATGGCAGCCGCCGTGAAGGATCTGCTTCGAGCGCGCCGCCGCCGACAATCTCACCGTCTCCGCCGTCGTCAGTCGACTGTGCGACGAGGAGAAGCACAGTCGCATCCGCAGCTCCGTCGACCGCAGGATCAAGGCCGCGCGCTTCCCCGAGATCAACACCGTCGACGCTTTCGACTTCGACTTCGACCCTGCCCGCAAGAAAGCTCGCGCGCGCTACCTGGCGCTGCACGATCTCAGCTTCCTCGCCAAAGGCGCCAACCCGCTCTTCATCGGCCACCCTGGCACCGGCAAGACCCTGGCACGCGCGATAGGCGAGCCTCCTCGCCACCGGGTGGGCTCCTGGGCACCGGTGATTCCGGTGGAAGTGGGACCCACGACGCCGGTGGCGACACAGGTGCACCTACTGACGCGATGGGATGCGCAGCTTGTTTCGCCTATGCCCTCAATCGCGGACCACGTAACCTCTCGACGCCGTGGACCAAACGCGAACGCGGGACCGGAACCAAGTCGAGCTCGCCGCGACCGCGTCTGCGCTCAGCGCCCTCGATCGGCAGACGCGTATCTGGCTGGTCGCATGGGCGGCGGTGGTTGTGTTCTTGTTGGCGCGGACCTACGCCTTCGCTCGGTACGGGCCCCTGCTCATTTCGATCGGGTCCTTTCGACTGTCGTTGTTCGGGCCGCTCGTCGCGGTCGGCGTGGCGTTCGGGTTTCACCTGATCAAGCGAAAGTTCGTCCGCGATGGGGTGGACTGGCAGCCGATCTTCGGCAAGTGGGTCCGGTGCACGGTCATCGGGTTCGTCGTGTCGCACGTCTTCGAAGCGATCGCCTATCACCCGAACGACATTGGTTTCGCACTGCTGAACGTTCGCGCCGGCTATTCGTCGGTTGGTGGCTTTTTGGGGGCGACGGCAGCGGCGCTTTTTTACTTTCGTGATCTCGGCCGAAAAAAGGCGTTTCGCTATTTCGAGGTCGCCCTGTACGGCGTCGTCGGAGCCTGGCTGTTTGGGCGCGCGGCGTGTTTCTCCGCTCACGATCACCTGGGTGCCCAGACCCATTTCGTTCTCGGCGTGCCCCAGGCGGGGGTCGTCCGGCACGAGCTGGGGCTCTACGAGTTGCTCCTCACGATCCCACTTTTTTTCTTTCTGTTTTGGAGCACCAAGAAGAGTGAGCGGTGGCCGGGCTTCGTAACCACGGTCGTGACTTTGTACTACGCCCCCGTGCGCTTCGCGCTCGACGCGTTTCGACAAGGCGACCTGCGCTATTGGGGCCTCACGCCGGCACAGTGGATGTGCCTGCCGTTTTTCGCATTGGGAATCTACTTCCTCATCCGTCGCGTTCGGCGCGGGCCGCAGTGAGGTGCCGATCGCGGACGTGCGGCGGTGGCTCGTGTAGGTCGGACACCAGCCGGAACCAGGTCAGCACCCGCAACACGCCGTGCGCGATGTCGATCTGCCACCAGTGGAAGCCCTGCCGCTCGGACGCCTGGTAGTGGTGGTGGTTGTTGTGCCACCCCTCGCCCAGGGTGAACAGCGCGATGAGCAGGCTGTTGCGGCTCTCGTCGGTGGTCGGGTACGGGCGGCGCCCGATCAGGTGCGCCAGCGAGTTCACGCAGAAGGTGCCGTGCCACAGCAGCGTCGTGGAGACGAAGAACCCCCAGTACAGCGCCCACCAGCCGCCGGTCACGAACAGCACCACGCACAGAGCGATCGGCGGCACCAAGTAGTAGGTGTTCAGCCAGCGCAACTCGGGGTACTTCGCGAAGTCCTTGATGCGCTCCCAGTCGGTCTCCTTGTACTTGCCGACCAGCACCCACGTCACGTGCGCCCAGAAGAAACCCCGCTGCTTCACCGAGTGCGGGTCCCGCGGCTCGTCCGAATGCTTGTGATGCAGGCGATGGTGACCCGCCCACCACAGCGGCCCCTTCTGCGTGGCCGTCGTCCCCAGCAGCGCCATCAGAAACTGGAACACGCGGCTGGTCCTGTACGAGCGGTGGGCGAAGTAGCGGTGGAACCCGGCTGTGACCCCGAACATCCGGACCGCGTAGAGCGCCAGCGCCAGGAGCAGGCCGCGCCAGGACCACCCCCAGACGAACAGGCCTGCGAGCGCCGTCACGTGGACGCCGAGGAACGGGATCGCCGACACCCACTCGATCGCTTCGCCCGTACCCTGCTCCTCCGGCGGCTCGTCGGCGGCGATCTGCGATTGAGCCATGTGCTCGATTTCAGGCTAGCATTCACGTCGTCGAGGTCCAAAACGAACCTCGCATGGCGGGTGGCGAAGGCCGCCGTCCGCTAGACCAGTTGCTCGAGCGCGACCTCGACCGAGGGCACGTACGAGCCCCCGAACAGGTTCACGTGCGCCATCAGGAAGTAGAGCTGGTAGAGCGGCACGCGCTCCTCGTGGCCCGGTGACAGCGGATACGCCTCGTCGTAGGCGGCGAAGACGCGCGGGCCGAAGCCGCCGAAGAGGCGCATCATCGCCAGATCCAGCTCGCATCCGCTGATCACGCGCGTGCTTCGCCGAACCGGAACCGACATACCCGTCGTGGTCATCACCGCGGCTCATCGTGTGGGGCCGATGGTGAACTTCCCCGTGCTGTACAAGCCCTTCGGGCGTGACCAACTCCTGGAGGCGGTTCGCGAGGCATTGTCACCGAGGCGGCCGGCGGCATGAGCGGTCGCGTTCGATTGAATTGTCGACGAGTACGGCAGTAGGATTTCGGGTGTGATCCAGAGGCCCGCGCTCGTGGCCGCACTACTGTTTGCTGGCGGCGCCCGCTGCGGCGGGGGGCAGGGTGCGCCTGGCGCGCAAGGGGACGCGTCTGGCCGTGCAGTCGACATCTCGGGCTGGTACCGAGTCACTTCCATACTGGACGGGCCGTGCGGCGGCACGCTGAAGCAAGCAGCTTTTCCGCCAGACTACCTGTTCTTCGACCCGGGCATGTTCGGCGACGTCGTCGTTCTTCGCACCTGTACGAGCACCGCGAGGGAAGACTGCCACGGCACGCTCTTCTACGATTTCACGCAGCCGATCGCGGACGGCCGTGCGGCCGAGGGGGGCACGGCCTTCTACAGCGCTCGCTGCACGCTGGTGTGGGAGCGAACGCGGGCCACGCTCATGGGGGCCGACCTGCGGGTGAGATCCCTGCGGTACGAGGTCGTTCGGGATGCGCCCCAAAGGGAATGCAACCTCGCGTCGGCGCAGGCGCTGACGGAGCCTTGCAGCCTGGAGACCACGATCACCGCCACGCGGCTGTGATGGCCGGCGGCCCCGGCCCCGCTGTGTATGGGCCGCCGTCCGCCCTCGGGTCCGGATGGCCAGCACTTCACTTCAGGTCATCCTTCGCGCACGCTCCCCTCGTCCTACAGGAGTCCGATCGCGGAGGTCGCGAAGCGGCATGGCGTGAGCGAGCAGACGCTCTACGTGTGGCGGCGCCGGTTTGGAAAGATGGACGTCGCCGACACGAAGAAGCTGAAGGCGCTGGAGGCGGAGAATGCCCGGCTGAAGAAGAGGGTGGCGGAGATTGCACTCAGGGCGCTGCTTCGCGCTTGTCGACCCAGAGCGGCTTGGCGAGCGTGGCTCCAGCAGGTCGAGCGCGGAGAAGGCCAAGCCGATCTGCGCTTGCACGGCGCCGCGGGCTCTCGCTGCGTGCGTCGGATCACTCCACCTCGACGATGTAGATGTTGTACAAGATGTAGTAGACCTCTCGTGGGCCAAGGGGCGTACCGTCGGGGGCGCATGATCGATCTGGCTGCAACCGGAATTCCCGGGCTCGACGATGTGGTACGCGGAGGACTTCCCCGCAACCGGCTCTACCTGGTGCAAGGCGATCCCGGCGCGGGCAAGACGACGCTCGGGCTACAGTTCCTGCTCGAGGGTGCGCGGCAGGGCGAATCGGGCCTCTACATCACGCTGTCCGAATCGCGCGAGGAGGTCGAGGCCGTGGCGCAATCCCACGGCTGGTCCCTGGGCGACATCCGCCTGTTCGAGCTGACCGCGGCGCAGCAGCGGAACACGCTCAAGGACGACAACACGCTGTTCGATCCGTCAGAAGTCGAGCTGCAGGAGGTGATGGCCACACTGCTCGGCGAGGTGGAGAAGGCGGGCGCCACCCGCGTGGTGTTCGACTCGCTGTCCGAGCTGCGGCTACTGGCGCAGGATCCGCTGCGTTACCGGCGGCAGATCCTGTTACTCAAGCAGTTCTTCGGCGGCCGGCGGAGCACCGTCCTGTTGCTGGACGATCGCACGTCGATGGGCGGCGACGACAAGCAGCTGCAAAGCCTGGCTCACGGTGTCATCTCGCTGGAACACATGGCTCCGGAGTTCGGCAAGGAGCGCCGCCGGCTTCGCATCACGAAGATCCGGGGCGTGAACCCCCGCGGCGGCTACCATGAGTTCGTGATCGCCACCGGGGGCATCCGCGTCTTTCCCCGGCTGGTGGCGGCTGAGCATCACGTAAATTTCCAGCGAGAGATCCTGCCCAGCGGCGTGGCGGCCCTCGACGCCCTCCTCGGTGGCGGGATCGATCGCGGCACCAGCACCTTGCTGATGGGCCCGGCGGGAACCGGCAAGTCCTCGCTGGCCGCCCGGTATGCGTTCGCCGCGGCCGAGCGCGGCGAGACCGTGGCGCTGTTCACCTTCGATGAAAGGATCGACACGCTGCTGATCCGCTGCGCCAGCCTGGGCATGCCGCTGGAGAAGCATCTGGCCAGCGGCCGCATCCTGGTCAAGCAGATCGATCCCGCCGAGATGGGGCCAGGCGAGTTCGCGTTCAGCGTGCGCGATGCCGTCGAGAAGAATCAAGCTCGCGTCATCGTCATCGACAGCCTCAACGGCTACCTCAACGCGATGCCCGAGAGCCGCCTCCTGGTGGTCCAGATGCACGAGCTGCTCAGCTTCTTGAACCAGCTCGGCGTCACCACCTTCTTGCTGCTGGCCCAGCAGGGGATCATCGGCCAGATCAGGTCGCCCGTCGACCTCACCTACCTGGCGGACACCGTGCTGCTGCTCCGATACTTCGAAGCGGCGGGCCAGGTACGCAAGGCCCTGTCGGTGGTCAAGAAGCGGAGCGGCGCGCACGAGACCACCATCCGCGAGTTCCGCCTGGGAGGTGGCGCCGGCGTCGACCTGGGGCCGCCGCTGGCGCAGTTCACCGGCATCCTGACCGGCGTACCGACATTCAGCGGGAAGACCGGGGATCTCGTCTGACACTGGCTCAATCTGTCCTGGTGCTCGCGCCGCAGGGGCGCGATAGCGGTCTGGCGTGCGAGATCCTCCGCAGCAACCGCATCGAGGCCATCCCCTGCGCCAGCTTCGATCAGGTCTTCGAGCTGATGAGCGAGCCGGTGGGCGCCCTGCTGGTGACCGAGGAGATGCTCACCGGCGCCGAGGTCCACCGCATGGCGCAGTTCCTGGATGGGCAGCCGCCTTGGTCGGACCTGCCGATCGTCGCCTTCGCCTCCGGGCACGACCGCGTTCGCAAGGACGCCGTCGAGCGGATCGCCTCGCTGGGCAACGTCTCCTTCGTGGACCGCCCGGTGCAGCGCCGGACGATGATCATCGCGACGCGCGCGGCGCTACGGGCACGGCTGCGGCAGTACGAGGCGCGGCGGGCGATCGATGCGCGCGATCAGTTCTTGGCGATGCTGGGCCACGAGCTGCGCAACCCGCTGGGCGCGATCGTGCTGGCGACCGAGCTCATCGGGCTGCGCGGCCAGCCCGACCCGCGGCTGACTGCAGGCCCAACAGCACGGGATGCGCGTGACTGGTCAGAAAAAGACTGCGCTTGTACAGGGCCGCAACGCCACGCGAACCCACGATGGGCGTGAGCGCTACACCGATGTCCTCACACA
>JANPFD010000101.1:0-11708 GCA_031423255.1 Myxococcales bacterium
GCGACCGGGCGCTGCGACCGACCTCATGCAACGCCACAACCTGGGCACCGCTCTGCCGCCCGGCGACGACGCCGCCATCGCCACCCACATCGAGAACCTGCTGCGCGCGTTCCGCGAACAGCGCCTGCCGGTCGCGGCCGCAGCCACCGGAATCGAGCGCTACCACCGCCGCGCCCTGGCCGGCGAGTTCGCGGCGGTCTTCCGCAGCGCCGCCGCCCGAGCCAGCGCACGCCTGCCCGCACGCCGGGTCGCCCGATGATCCTGGGCGGGGTGGCTTCGCGACGGCTGCTGCGCGACCATGGCGACCTTGCGTTCATGCTGAGTAAGTAGCGCCGCCGCGGCGCCGCCGCGGCATCGGAGATCTCGGGCTGGGCGGCTACACCTCGTCAGCCGTCACCGCCACAGCGAACGGTACCCCGATGGCCTCGAAGTGCTTGAGTCCACATCGAACCTTGTCGGCTTCGCTGTTCCGCAGCTTCAGGAAGTCCTTGGTGCCCTTGGTTTCACGGACGAGGTACAGGGCTTGGCCGTCGTGCTTCACGATCGCCCAGTCGGGGTTGTACTGGCCTACGGGGGTGTCGATCTTGAACCAAGCAGGCAGCTTCACGAACAGCTTGATGTCCTCGCGCCCGTCGAGCTTCTGGGCGAACTCGCGCTCGACTTCCGAATCGTAGACGACGTACTCGTAGACCGAATGGTCGACCTGCAGGGCGTTGAGGTAGTTGACGATCTCGTCGTTCTTGAAGAGGACCATCTCCCACTCGGCGTCCGCGCCTGACCCGGGGAGCCGCTCGTACTTGATGCCGTCTACTAGCAGGCGATGCAATTCGCCTTTCAGAACGGCGGCCACGCCATCCATGAAGCGCTGCGGATTGTTGAAGAGTTCCGGCAGGCGACCGGAGGCTTGCAGAATGCGATGCAGGGAGCCTCTCGTCAGCTCGGTCTCGTTCTGCAGATAGGCCAGAACATCAGGCACGGCGACGGCACCGAACACGGCCGCCTCCTCGGCCACTCCCACGGTCGTCGCCTCCACGCCGCCCTTCTTGATGTCGAGCTTGCCGGCGACCACGCGCACCTTCGGGCGCTCGATGGTCTCCATGCGCTTGAGGGCAGCAACGGCGCTCGTGATAAGGGCGTCCGTCTCGAACTCCACGCGGTAGGTCGTCCGCGGCTTGATGCGATCCCAGAGCGCCTGGAACTCCTCGCCGAGCACGACCTCTTTCTTGAGGCGGTTCGTCTTCTCGTCGCGATCGCGCCGGATGTGCCGCTCGATCTGGTATCCGGCCAGGAGGTCCACGACCGCCGGCGCGAGATCCGTCAGGCCCGCTGGCAGATCGAGTTTGAAGTCCTTCCGCTTCGGGTCGAACGCCGACTGGATGCGGCCGTCGGCGTCGATCATTTTCTGCTCGACGAGCGCCGCCTTGATCGTTTCGGCCCCGGCGCGACCGATGACCCTCTCGGCGCCATCAACCACCTGAACCAACTTGGCGATGGCCAAGAGTGGCACCTTCCCGAACGTGACGCCGCAGTCCTCCTCGTACTCGGACTGCAGCGCCCGCGCGAAGTCCTCGTAGCTCTGGTTGGCCATGACATACAGCTTGTTGACGGAGTCGTCGAACACGCGGAGTCCGTTCTGGTCGACGGGCAAGCGCAAGCCCCGGCCGATCTCCTGGCGCTTCTTCACGCTGCTCTTGGTCTCGTTCAGCGTGCAGATTTGGAAGACGTTGGGGTTGTCCCAGCCCTCGCGCAGGGCCGAGTGGCTGAAGATGAAGCGGAGCGGCTCGTCCATGGCGAGCAGGCGCTCCTTGTCCTTCATGATGAGGTTGTAGACCTCGTCGTCGGCCTGGGTGTCGCCCTTCGTGTCCTTGAGGACGCCCTTCTTGTCCTTCGCGAAGTAGCCGTTGTGGAGCCTGTCGATGGGATCCTTGAGCCACGGGAGGTCAGCAAAGCGCTCGTCCTTGGCAAGCGCCGCCAGTTCGGCCTCAAAGGCCTCGGCGAACTTACCCTTCGTCGGCCGGCCGGCAGCATCGTAGTCGCGGTAGTTGGCGACGCGATCGACGAAGAACAGCGACAGCACCTTGATGCCGCGCGCCCGTAGCTGCAGCTCCTTCTCCAAGTGGCGCTTGAGGGTGTGCTTGATCTGCGCGCGCCAGACATCGTCGCGAGCACCCCCTATCTCCTCGCCGAGCCGCAGGGTCCTGCCGTTGCTGAAGCGCACAAACTCGCCGCCCGGCTCGGCGTTGATCTCGGCGACGGAGTAACCCTGGGCGTAGGCCGCGCGTTCGTTCGACAGGGCGTAAAGGTCTGCACCGTTTTTGACGGCGACCGTCTTTTCCTTCGGGCCATCGGCCGACTGCACATGGATGCGGAGCTTGGCCTTGATGCCCTTCTTGTAATCGATCTGCTCGACGCGGACGAAGGCGTCATTCGCCGTGCCCTCGGTAGCGGCGCTGGCCACCACGATCTGCTTCACCAGGCGGAGTTCGAACGCGCGAACCGGATCGAGGCGGTAGACGAGGTTGTAAGGGTTGCGGTGGGTGGCCGAGTAGCGAAGCGTGCACAGGGGGTTGAGCGCCTTGATCGCCTCCTGGGCCTTCTCGGTCGAGTCCACGCTCTGCGGCTCGTCGATGATCACGATGGGTCGCGCCGCCTGGACGAACTCGATGGGTTGCCGGCCGGACAGCTTGTCGCTCTCCTTGTAGATGACGTTGCCCTTCTGCTCCTCTTCGGTCCCGGTGAAATTCTTGCGAAAGGCATCGATGTTGATGACGACCACCTGCAGGGTGTTGCTGGTCGCGAACTGCCGGAGCCGGCTGACCTTCTTGCCGTCGTAGACCGAGTGCTCGAAGGGCAGGTTGTTGTAGAGGGTCCGGAAGTGGTCGGCCGTAACCTCGATGTTCTTCAGAACGCCCTCGCGGATCGCCACGCTCGGCACGACGATGATGAACTTCTGAAAACCGTAGCGGCGCGACAGCTCGAAGATCGTCCGCAGGTACACGTAGGTCTTGCCGGTGCCGGTCTCCATCTCGACCGAGAAGTGCGGGCACGTGCGCGGCTGGTTGGCGGGACCGTCGAACAGCTCCCACGCTTCGAGGGCCGCGCGCGGATCGGCAACCTCGATGTCGTTGCGCTCCTGGATCGCCCGGACGTTGGCCTGCAGCTTGTCCTCCGCGAGGAGGATGCGATTTCCGACACCAAGCTCGGATCGCGCCTGACCGGCGAGCAACGGCAGGTCCTCGCGAAGCTGGATGACGGAGTACTCCGGCGCGCCCTGCGGCTGGCCGTCGAACACGTCGACCACCGCCGCCACGGCGTCGAGTTGGAACTGCTGGTTGGCGTCGAACTGGAGCTTCATGGGGCGCCTGGCTGGGTCGTCTGAGCAGCCCGGTACGCTTGGTCAGGGTGGTTCGGGGTTTCGGGGTGGGTCCGGGCGAGCCGAGCATCCGCGCACATCGGTGCGAGATGGCGCTCAACAAGCTTCTTCACATCAGATACTCCAATGAAGGCCGCCAATTCCGCCGCCTTCATCGGCCGAAGGCCGCACAATCTCAGGATGACCGCCTGAACCCGGTCGCGCCGTGGCTTGCCGCCAAGGTCGGCGATGGCACGTTGGAGGTCAACCGGCAGCGACGCCGCTTCTGGCGGCCCGTTGCTCGGGTCGAGCTCCCCCCTATTCGAGTCGAGCTCCCCCCGATCCGCGCCGAGCTCCCCCCTATTCCCGGTCGAGTGGGTAGAGCTGGCGGTCGAGAGGGTGGAGCTCGGCGGCGCGCCGGCGCCTGCGTCGATCCTGGCCGTGGGCGGCCGCCCGGGGAAGAAGTACTGCTTCAGGCGGTGGCTGCCGGTGCTTTCAACCAGGCCCTTGTTGAGGAGGGACGCTAGGGCGAGCGTCACGTCGCGCGAGTGCGCGCCGGTCATCTCGCGCAGGCGCTCGTGCGTGACGTGGCCCTCGAGTTCGACGGTGACCATCACCAGCTTCGCCAGTTCGGGGAGCTGGGAGAACGCAGTCCCGTGCCTCTCCTCGAGAGCCTCGACTTCCTCCTTCGGCAGCAAGCTGACCGTCCGGAGTTGCACCGTGGTCTGCTCGGGCGGATCCGTGCGCTCCTCGATGTCGGGCGCGCGCCATTCTTGAGCACGCCACGCCGAATAGATCTTGGGCAAGCCCGAGCCCGCCTGCTCGCCCAAGCCGACGAGCCGAAACATGGTTTGGAGCGTGCGGTTCCGGCAGTCGTTGTCGCCACCCTTGAGCGCACGGTCGAGAGGGATGCGTAGGCCGCCCGGGTTGCGGAAGGTGAACATGTCGGGACGCTTGACCACCAGCACCGAAACGCGACCCGTGTAGTCGGCGTGGATCAGCGTGTTGACCAATGCCTCGCGCAAGGCCTCGTGAACCGGCGTCTGGTCCACGCGCCTGTTGCCGACGAGTCGGAACGGCACCTTGAGATCACGCGTGAGCCGCGGGATCACGCGCTCGAAGAAGTCGAAGAGATTCCCGGACCATGTCCCGTCGGGAACCAACCTGTCGATCCATCGCGCGTCGGCACTCGGATCAGGACGCTCCTGATAGTCGACCATGTAGTACGGGAACGCCTCGGTGATGGCGATGTGCTGCCCGAACATGAGAAGGCCCGCGCCCGTCAGGCCACCCTTCCCACCTTCGCGATCGACCGCCCAGCCGCCGACGAGGCGAAGGAACTCGCGATCGTCAACGCCGTTCCAAACGTGGTCGGGCTTCTCGGCCTTGAAGTGGTTGCGGTATCGGTGCAGCGTCTCGATGTCGAGGTCATCGATCCCGTAGTTCGGCAGCACCCGCCGGTCGCGTGAATCTTCAACACGCTCCGCCATCATGCGCCGCACGACCTCGGCATCGCGGACGAGGTAGTCGCCCTCGCCGTTGCGGAGGTACGTGCCCTTGAAGGCGTTGTCGCCGGTGTGCACCGGACGCTGCTGGCGCGTCGCGCGCGGGACGTGCACGAGGATCACGTGCTTGCCCTCGATCTCTCGATCCTCGATGTCGCGATCCGAAAGCAGGTTCAGGCTCACCTGCTGCGGATTGTTGAGGCTGTCCCAGAGCTGCTTGAGCAGGCGCGGCACGTCGGCGATGCCAGTGACCTTGAGCCGGTCGTTCTTCTCCAAAGCGCCCAGCAGGATGAGGCCGCCGGTGGTGTTGGCCATCGCCACGTACGAGGGAAAAAAAGCCGCCGGCAACTCGCCCTTTCCATCCGCGCCGCCAGCGCGCTTCGCCTCGAAGTCGACGCGCTCGCGCATCTCCTCGATCTCCGCGAGCGTCAGGGGCTCGAAGGCCCCCGCAACCCGGCCGCTCTCGTCGTTCGCCACCGGCTCTCCTACACCGTCTTGAAGCTGGCGACGCCCTTGGTCTTGAAGATCTGGACGGCGTTGGCCTTGAGCTGGTCGTTGCCGGCGAAGCCCGCGTCGAGGCAGACGATGCGCTCGGGTTTGCGCTCGGCCATCGCCCGGATGACTTCGAGGGTGAGCTTGCGGTCGAGGCAGACGAGGAGTGAGCCGGACGCCACCGAGGAAACGGCCTTGCCGGCGAGCTCGAGCGCCTCGACGGCCGTGGTCAGGGGGAAGCCGCTCTTTAGCAGGATCTCGAAGAGCAGATCGTCGTCGGAGCGGCCCTGGCGGATGTGATCGATGTGGAGGGCGAGCTGCTCGTCGAGGGCCTTGGCATCCTTGGGCACGTCGGCGTTCCAGGGTTTGAGGTTCGACTCGGCCAGCTTGAAGACACGGAAACCGCGATCCTGCTTGGCGGGCGCGGGCGCGGAATTGTCGGCGAGGGAGAGCTGCTTGCCGGCCTTGGCGTCGTCGGCGTCGAGGTTCTTGATAACACGACGGACGCGCTCCTTGGTGATCTCGGCGATGGTGGGATACTCCTTGCGGTCGGTGGGCTCGGGGAGTTGGACGAGGATGAAGCGGCGGTTGCCGTTATCGTGCTTGTTGCGATCGAGCACCGCGTGCCCAGTGGTCCCCGAGCCAGCGAAAAAGTCGAGGATCAAGGAGTCGGAGTCAGACACCATCTCGAGAAGGCGGTGGATGAGCTTGGTGGGCTTCGGGGTATCGAAGGGAGCCACATCGGAGAATAGGTCCTTGATCTCCGCCTTTCCGTTGCGGGTCGAGCCTGCGAACTCGTAGTCCCACCAGGTCGTTGGAACGACCCCCTGTTGGACCTCAGACAGGAATCGCTTAGCGAACGGCAGCTCACCGTCGCCATCTTTCCCCCACCACAGACAACCTTCGGCACGCAGCCGTTCCATTGTTGCGGGAGCGATGCGCCAGCTGCTTCCTTTCGGCGGAAGCACCTGCTTTCCGTCCGGCCTGGGCACGGCGTAGACATAGTTCCCCTCGCGCCTAATGAGGGACGTACGGGTCCACGGGCCGCGCGGGTCGGAATCTGGATTCTTGTAGTTCGCGAGCTGCGCCTCAGTTCTCGGAAGCAGATGCCTGTCAAAGGACTCGATGGAGCGGGCGTAGAGCGCGACGTATTCGTGGGAGATCGACACGCCCTGGGTGTCATTCGCCGGGGTGTCCTTCCGCTGCCACACAAGAACACAAAGGAAGTTCTCCTCGCCGAAGAGTTCGTCGAGCAACCTTCGGAGACTGGCCGCCTCGGAGTCATCGACAGACACCGCAATGACACCCTCTTCGCTCAACAGATTCCGCGCCAGATACAGGCGCGGGTACATCATGTTCAGCCACTTCGAGTGGAACCGCCCGTCCGTCTCCGTATTGGTCCCGAACTTCCTGCCCTCGGCGTCCACCTGCCCCGTGTACTGCATGTACGTCTGCAGCGACTCTGAGAAGTTGTCCGGGTAGATGAAGTCGTTGCCCGTGTTGTAGGGCGGGTCGATGTAGATCATCTTCACGCGGCCCAGGTACGACTTCTGCAGCAGCTTCAACACCTCCAGGTTGTCGCCCTCGATGATCAGGTTTTCGGTGCTGTCGAAGTTGACGCTCTCCTTCGGCGCTGGCCGCAGGGTCGCCAGGCTTGGAGCCTGGATGGTGCGGAAGCACTCGGCCTTGCCCGGCCACGTGAGCCCGTAGCGCTCCTTGCCTACGTCCACCGTCGAGCCCAGCGCCAGCTTCAGCCTGTCGAAGTCGATCTTGCCGCCCTCGGTGCGCGCCTCGGGGAAAAGACGCAACAGCTCCTCGACCTTGTCAGCGGCGACGTCGTGCGAGCGCAGATCGAGGCGTTCGGGCGCATCCGTGTCCACGCCACCGGTCTTTCGGGTCGCGCTCACGTCCTCTCCTTCGTTGTGTGCGGCCCGCGGCCGATGATGGCTTCGATTCGCTCGCGCAGGTCATCACGGAGCTTGTCCAGCCTGTCTGCTGTCCACGGGAGGATGTTGATGTGCCGCACGTCAAAGTGCAGGTGGTTGTCGCCCTTCACGTCGAGGTGATCCTCCCGCACCGTCGGAATGACCTTGATGCCTAGGCCCTCGGCGAATCCCGCCTCGTAGTAGACACCGCCCCGGTTCCCAGTGAAGTCGGCGACAATGAACTTGCTCTGGCGAATCCGCGCCAAAACCCGATCCATGACCCCGCCGACATAGTGGTCCTCGTCAATGATCACCGGCTGATACCCGGCGTCGCGGATCGCATCACAGACGGCCGTTCGCACATCTTTCATCTCGTCGGCGAACGACATCGCGACGAACACACGGTCGCCTGCCGCCTTGGGCCGATCCCCGACCCACTCCCATCCCTTGGGCGTGACCATCAGCTGCTGGCTTGCCAGTTCCAAGTACCCTCCACCTATCAGGGCACGCACGACATAGTTCCATGCCCTCTCGTCCTTGCAGAAGGCGATCGGGTAGTCGTCGGACTGATTGCCCTGAAACCGGTGGCCCGGGTACTCAGACCGCGCTGCAAACCATCCCATCGCCTTTTCGAGCTGCTCGGCGACGCTGATCTCGCGGATCTGACCGGCTTTCACGCGCCCGCAAAGGTCCTCGTCGATTCGGAGACGAGCCCCATCTTCATGCGCTTTTCTCGCAAGGGCGCTCAGCAGGTGCCGGCGCTTGTCGAAATCGGCAATCGTCTTGTTCAGGAAGGCACTCATGGCCACGCCGGTCACCTCGAAAGCCCCGCAGCGAGCGCATCGCCACCGCGTCCCGTCGGCATCCGGTATCGCGCCCTCGTCCTGTACACCGGTCTTCCTGCAAATCGGGCACTCCGACATCACACCAACCTCCATCTCACCGTGAACAGCTTCGCCCACCCGCTCTTGGGTTCCAGGCGGCGGGTAATCTCATCGAGCAGTTGCTCCTTCTTCTGATCGATCTCCCGCACGCCTCGATCGTACGTGCGGTAGGCGTCGTCGCGCCGCGCCTCCAGGACCCGCGCCTCCTTCTGTCGCGCGAGCTTCTCGGGCAACGTCGGCGCCTGGCGGGCCGCCTTCTTGGCCTCGCGCAGGTCGCGATCCAGGTCATCGACCTCGGCCTTCAGGCCGCCGCGGCGGTCCTCCGCCCACTGGTCGAGCTTGTCCATCTCGGCGTCGAACCAGCGCCCGTTGCGGGTCCCGAGATCGTCGACAAGCTTGGCGCGCGCGCCGTCGAGCGCCCGGGTCAACGATTCGAGGACTGGAGTGGGCGCCTCGACGTCACCGCCCTGGGTTCCCTCGACGTCGAACAGGCGCCGGCACTGGTGGGCGTCGAGCACCTGGCCGTCGTCAGTCACCGCGGCCATCAGCACGTGATCCTCGGTTTCGGCGGCGGAAATACTGAAAATTTCGGCGCGCAGCCATCCGGACTTGCCCACCACGGGCTCGAGCACGTTGATGCGCTTGCGCGTTGCCGAGAGGTCGAGGGTGATCTCGGAGGACGCGAGGGTCTTCTCCCCCGCCAGTGCCAGCACCCGCTGGGCCAGGGGGTGCCCGGCGCGGTAGGTGTTCACGCCGTCCTTCTGCTTGCCGAGGTGGTACGGCCCCTCGTGGATGGCCTCTCCCGCGAACGGATTCTTGCGCAGCCTGAACGACCACGATCCCTCGTCGAACTCGGCGTCGTCCCGCAGGACGTGGCGGGTCACCTGCCAGAGGCGGTCGTTGAACTTGTCGAGGGTATCGCGGCTGGCGATGCGCACCTTCTCGATCACCTCGGCGTCGAAGTTGTCGAGGAGCTTCTCGCGCGCGTCGCGCTGGCCGGCCGTTATCTCGATTTCGAGGTCTCGCTGGAGTTGGTCAAACTCGAACTGGATCTGCTCGGGCGTGCGGCACTTCTGATAGATCCCGGCGATGCGCTTTTCGAAGTCGACCCCCACCTCCACGGCGCCGAGGACCTCGTCGCTGGCTCCGAACACGCCGGAGAACAGGCGGAACTTCTCGTCGAGGAGCTGGTAGACGCGCTGATCGGCGGCGTTGGTCTTGTTGAGGAAGTTGACCACGACGACGTCGAACACCTGCCCGTAGCGATGGCACCGGCCGATGCGCTGCTCGATGCGCTGCGGGTTCCACGGCAGGTCGAAGTTGACGACCAGGTTGCAGAACTGCAGGTTGATCCCTTCGGCAGCGGCCTCGGTCGCGATGAGGATCTCGGCATCGTCGCGGAACTTCTCGACCAGTGCGGCGCGCATGTCGGCGGAGGGCGAGCCCGTGATCCGATCGGTGCCGGCGTGTCGTCCGAGCCAGGCCTTGTAGATGGCCTTCGAGATCGCGTCAGTGTTGGTCCCGTTGAACAGCACCACCTTGCCGCGGAACCCGGCCCCTTCCACGAGTTGCAGCAGGTATTCCTGGGTACGGCGGGACTCGGTGAAGATGACGGCCTTGCGGCGCAGCGTCGCCGCGCCTTGTTCGGTCTGGGCTTTCTCTGATGCCTCGAAGCCGCGATGGAGGGCAGTGAGAAGCTGTTCGCCCTTCGAGTTCTTGTGAATCGACTTCGCAAGAGCATGGAACTCGCGAAGTTCCTCCATCTCGCGACGGACCTCAGCCACCTGTTGCGGCGTCAGCGGCGGACGGCCTTGCGAGGCGCCGTCGTCGTCGCCGTCCCACTCGTCGGCCAGCTCGTCGACCTGTTCCCAGTTGTCGGGCAGATCGGGAGGTGCTTCGGTCACCGCTTCGGCTTGCCTCGTCGCCGCCTCCAGGCGCTCCACCATGCCGGCCAGCGTGCTCGCAATGGCAAAGGTGGACGACGACAGGAGTTTCCGCAGGATCAGCGTCACGAGCTGCCGCTGACTGGCGGGCAAAGCGTGGAGGTGGTCACGCTGTAGGTACGCCGAGACGAGGTCGTAGAGGCGCTGCTCCTCCTCGCTGGGGAAGAACTCCTGCACCAGGGCGTGGCGATTCGTGTACTTGACGTAGGCGAGCACCTGGCGCCGCAGCGTGCGCTTGCACAGGGGCGCGAGCCGCGCCTTGAGCTGGGTGAAATCCGAGTCGCCGCCGAGCCGCGCAAACTGCACTTTGAAGCTGTCGAGATCGCCGAAGGCGTAGTCGTCGATGATGCTGACGAGACCATAAAGTTCCAGCAGCGAGTTCTGCAGGGGCGTCGCCGTCAACAACACCTTGGGCCAGGCGCTGATCGCCTGCTTCACGGCGAGCGCGATCTTGCTGTTCTTGCGGTACACGTTGCGAAGGCGGTGCGCCTCGTCGACCACCACGAGATCCCAGCCAGCCTGCACCACATACGGCTCGTGGCTACGGACGAACTGGTAGGAGCAGATCACGGCGGCCGGCTGCTGGAAGGGGTTCAGATTCCCCTTCCTAACGGAGACCTCGAACGTGCCCTTCTCCAGGATCACCGACGGCAGATGAAACTTGTCGGCCATTTCCTGCGCCCACTGCTTGCGAAGGTTGGCCGGCGTGATGATGAGCAAACGCCGCTTGCGTTCGGCCCACTTCTGCGCAAGGAGCAGACCGGCCTCGATGGTCTTGCCCAGGCCCACCTCGTCGGCCAGCACCGCACCCTTCGAAAACGGACTGCGGAAGGCGAACAGGGCGGCGTCCACCTGGTGGGGATTCAGATCGACCTGAGCGTCCGCCAGCGCGTGGCCCAGTTTCTCGACGGCGTCCGACGCGTGTTGCCGGGTCAGCTCGTGCGCGAGCAGCTTCGCGTGAAAGTCGGTGAGCATGGTCGAAGCGCCGCGAACCAAGCTACCAGAACTGAGGAACTCCGGGGCGTTGGAGCCAGGTCAGCTGGGATCGTGTCGCTGAGCCATCGCACCCACATCGAGAGCCTGCTACGCGCGTTCCGCGAACAGCGACTACCGGTCGCGGCCTCGCCCACCGGAATCGAGCGTTACCACCGCCGTGCCCTGGCCGGCGAGTTCGCGGCGGTCTTCCGTAGCGCCGCCGACCGAGCCAGCGCCCGCTTGCCCGCACGCCGGGCCGCCCGATGATCCTAGCGCATCCTAGCGCCGCCGTCGGCGGCGTGAGGGCCGCCCGGCCCCCGGGCCGCGCGGCGACACCTGGGGCGCGGCGCCTCGCGACGGCTGCTGCGCGACGATCGGGACCTTGCGTTCATGCTGAGGTTTTTCGCGCCCAGCCCGTCCTCGATCTGCGTCGCGACCACGACGCCCGCCCCCGTCCTGCCGACGGGCGCCCTCCTCGGGACCGGTCACCAGCGCGAGCGAGCCGCGCAAGAAGTGTGAAAACAATGCCGCACCACAATCCGCGAACCGCAACAGGCGGGCATCGAACCGGGCGAGGTGCTCGGTGATGTTGCGAAGGTCGCGGGACAAGATCGATCTCGCGTTGTTGTTCC
>JANPFD010000102.1:0-4706 GCA_031423255.1 Myxococcales bacterium
CTCGACAGATTTCCGGCGGGGGGATTCCCCGCCTTCTGGAGGATATCGTCGCCGCCCGCGTTTCGGAGCCGACCGAGACCTGGCCCCATGGGGGAGATCCCGGCGGCGACGAAGCCCCTGGGATCATCCCGGTCTGGCGAATCTGTCACCGAAAACTCGAAGCGGGAGACTTGGATCGCAAAGCCATAGCTACGTCGCTCGAAGGTGCCCTCAGGGTCTCAGTGCCAAAAAACCTGCGACTCGCGCACGCGATCGTTCATTTCTTCGTCACTCACGATCAGCAAATCGCAACGCTCGTCGACCCGCCGGATGCGGAGCGACTCCTTTCGCAACTCGAGTCCCTTCTTCTGGACTTTGCGGGGAAGCCCGATCGCCTTGTGGCGGCCCTCCGGGATTCCAACCGACACACGCTCTTCTGGGTTTGTTGGCGTCTCGATCGGATTCGATCACAAGGACATCTGTCCGGTGTTCCCTTTCACGGATGGAAAGACTTCGCTGAAACGGTCATCCGGGCAGCGCGCCTGGCACCCCAGGTCATGCTCCCTCAGATTTTGCCGTTCGTGGTTTCCTATTCAGACACGTCCCGATGGGACGCAAAGAAAGGTCGGCCGGCTCGCTCGATAGACCTGAACGTCACCGCGGCGGACAACCTATTCGGAATCGATCGCCTTGCGGAAATGTTTGCCCCCGGCCCCACTGTTCCCGAATCACCCGCCGATGTCGCAGCCGAGATCCAACTTGTGCGCGGAGAACTGAGCCGGGTTCTTCGAGACCGACGCTCCGCTCTTCAGTCCGATCCCGTCTCATCCGGAAGTGCCAGGCCAAGCTGACTCTTTTTTTGAGACGCGCGCTCCGCACGTGTGCCCCGTCGAGCACTGGGCTTTCGCCGCGGGTCAGTGAGGTCGTTTCCGGCCATCCGTTCTTGTGCAACGCGCTCCGAGTTGAGGGTGAAGAGGCGGTCGATGATTTCGTCTTCGAAAGATTCGAGGGCTTTGCGGGCGGGGTCGGTGGTCGGGGTCTCAAAGGGGGGGACGGGGATGTCGGACCAGCCGTAGGCAGCGAGGACGGTGCGGTCGAGATCTTCGTGGAGGCGGCGAAGGGTCAGGATGTCGGCGATGCCGGTGGGATCGTCGTAGCGCGGATCCTTGAGCTGGTTGTAGGTTTCGGTCAGGCCCTGGTTGCGCTCGGCCATCAGCTTGGCGCGGGTGTCGTAGAGGCGGGCGCCGATCTGTTCGAGGGGGCCGTCGGGGGCGAACGTAGAGGCCGGAGGCAGCGGGAACGTGTCGAAGCACTCAGATCCCGCATAGCTGAGGTCGTTCCGCATCGTGGATGACAGGAGGCGCGCCCAGCCCTCGTGGCACCGGGCCTGGAGTACCGCGAAGTGCGCGTAGGCAGCAAAAGGGAACACGTAGAGTTTGAAGCTGAGGACTCGTCCGACTGGCTGGAAAGAGAAGCATAGGTGTTTGGTCACCTGAGAGGTGACGAGGCAGCGGTGCATGCCACGCAGGGCCTCGACCAGTGCCGGGCTCGGGCGCGCGAACTGCCACCATAGCTTCTTGAGACGTCGGCCGTCCGAGGTGTCCTTCAGCCGATCCCGTTCTGGTTTCACTTCTCGGCGCACAATCTCCAGAAGATCTGGCCATCGCCCCGCTTCCTCCAGCGACATTTCGCCGAAGTCGATGACATAACGGTCGAATGTCTGATCCGGGCTGGTGTTGACCTCCTCGCCGCCCAAGTACGGGAATATTCTCTCTGCATTTCGGGCCGACTTCTTCAACAATTCGGCCCTTCGCGCCCGCGTCAGGGTGAAGCCCTCGCCATATATCTTCCACCCGAGGAAACAGCGACCTTCGTTGTCGGAGAGACGGATGGGATCCGATCGTTCGGGCTTGGGTTTCAAGCGTGAGTTGACCTGCCCGACGCGGCGACCATCCAGCCGAACAACGTGCCGTGCGATCTCCCGAACGGAACCCTTTGCGGCGTGGACAACCGACACCGCGACGTTGGCTTCTCCCGGCCACTGGGCACTCCGAACGGCATCGTAGATCACGACCCCATCGTTGACCAGCGCTTGCAGGCCGAGTGCCCTTGTGTCCGTCTGCGCGATCGTATTTGTTGCGACGAGGCCGAATGTGCCATGGGGTCCAAGGAGGTCGGTACATCGTCTGAAAAAATGAGCCACGAGATCAGCGTTCTTTGTCCCGCCGTGCAAGCGCAGTAGCCAATCCGAGTACGACGGCAGAAGAATCGTGGAAACGCGCTTGCCCCCCAGAAACGGCGGGTTGCCCACGAACGCATCCATCCACGCCACCCGGTTCACGCGGTCCGCATCCAGTGGATCAGCCCGCGTCCCGTGGAACACCTCAGTGAACTCGATCATCCAGTGGAACGGTGCCTGCGTAGCGCGCGTCTCGTCGGCCAGCGCCTTCATCTCGTCGTCAAGCTCGCCGGTGTCGCGCAGCAACGCCACGACGCGATCCAGCCGCCGCACGCGCTCAACCTCGCGCGCCTTGCCGGTCTCCCCCGAAAACCATGCGCCGATGACCAGATCGCCCAGGCGTCGCACCAGCGCAAGCTGGTCCTCGGCCTGCCACAGCAGCCGCTCTTTCTCCCTCGTCACCTCGGGTCCATGCTCGCCGGCCAGCTCCAGGATCCGCCTGCGCAGCCCCAGAGCCTCATCGACCGCTGCGTCGATCTCCTTGTTGAGAAAATCCACCTGCTTGCTGGGCTCCCAGTGGAAGCTGCGGATCTGGTTGATGGACAGCCCGACCAGCGAGTCGCCGTGGCGTAGGGCGTGGTCGACGAAGGTGAACGGCTCCTCTTTCGCCAGCGTGACCAGCCACAGCGACAGCTTGGCCAGGTTGACCGCGAAGGGGTTCTTGTCGACCCCGTACAAACACCGCTGCGCGACCAGGCGGCGCGCCTTGGTGACCACGTCCTCGCCGGCCGCCGCGATCTTGTCGACGCGGCCCTCGCGTGTCCACGCGGCCACGACCTGATCACCCAGGAACCTGCACGCTTCCACCAGAAACGCGCCCGACCCCATGGCCGGGTCGCAGATCTTGAGATCGAGGAGCCGATCCGAAGACGGCGTGCCTCCCATTGCCCCAAGCAGCGGCTCCAGCGTGCGCCGAACGATCGGCTCGGAGAGCGAGCGAGGTGTGTAGTGCGAGCTGGTTCGACGGCGCTCGGCGCCCGGCTGGAGCACGAGCTGCATCGGGCGCGTGCGCGTGGTTCCGGTCGCCCGATGCGCTTCGAGCGCCTCCAGGATCGCCTCCTCGGAATCAGCCGCCTTCAGCCCGGGCGCCAGCTTCTTGAGCGCCGCGTTGTCGAGATCGGCCGCCTCCTTCAACCAGGCGCCGCGCCGGTCAGCGGCCACCTCCAGGACCTCGTCGCCCGAGATCCACACCCGCCCCGGGCGCAGACACACCGCCGGCGTCGGCATGCGGCGCACGTGGTAGCCCATGAGCGCTTCGTCGACGCTGCCGATCTGCTCGACGTCGAGCGCCCGGTACGACAGCCGCTGGCCTTCAAGCAGCAGCAGCTTGTGCAGGACCGTGTAGACGGTCTCGTCGTCTATGGACGGGACACGGACCACCGCGAGATCCTCGCCAGAGACCGGCGCGCCACCGGCCGCCGTCCAGCCTTCGAGAAACGGGTAGCGCTCGGGGTTGAAGAGATCACCTCGGCGCGCCGGCATGGAGAGGGTGCCGTGGTCGATGCCCAGGAACACCGCGCGGAACAGGGCCAGCAGGCGCGGCCACGCGCCGAACCGGCGCGACATGCTGTCCGGGAAGGCCCCGTGGTCCTCCTGGAGCCGCTCGAACAGGTCCAGCACCGACAGGTGGCGGGCGTAGTGCGCGTGCCCGACCGGGAGCAACCCGCGATCCTCGGCGTATAGCAGGAAGACCAGGCGCAAGAGCACGGTCAAGAGGCCACCGTAGATGTGATCGCCGTTGGCGTCGCGCCCGAGAGCCTCGTCGAGAGACGCACGGCCGGCGTCGCCGTCGCGGTCAGCCGCCGCCTCGAACCCCGCGAGCAAAATGGCCAGCGCTTCGAGGACCTGGTCCGCCAGCGCGTTGGTCACGTTCGCCTGGCGGCGTCGGCTCTCGGCCAGGATCGCCGGAAGCTGGCGTTCGGCGGCTACGGCGAAGAAACGATTCGCCGAGAGCAGCGTTGCGAAAGCGTCGAGGATCGGCCGGCCGCCTGGCTCTGACATCGCGTCGAGGCGGAAGGTGATGGTGCCGGTGGCCTCGCCGTGGGGCGCGTACACCAGGCGCACGACCTCGCGGTTCGTGAGCAGGCCGATCGGGACGCGGCAGGCGCGCAGGAGGCGGTCGAACTTGGCGGCGGGCGGGTAGTCCCACGGGCCGGTCGCGGTTTCGGGCTTGTCGAGCGCGAGGCCGGGCGGGAGATCCCATACCAGGGCGACGTAGGGCTCGCCGGCGCGGCTCTCCGGGGTGGAGTCGTCGGGGAGCAGCGTGGCGCCGGTGGTGCCGCCGTCGGTGGCGGGCGCCGCCTGCTTGCGAAGGGCGAGCGTGGGGCGAATGTCCTGGCGGCCCTCGTGGACCCAGATGTGGAGATCGGGCGGCAGGGCGGCATCGCGATCGAATAGGTCGGGCGTCAAGGCGAGGATCTCGACGAGGAAGGCATCGAGATCCGTGATGCGGTGGGCCCCGGCCAGGTCGCGAAGGCGCTGCTGCTTG
>JANPFD010000103.1:0-2416 GCA_031423255.1 Myxococcales bacterium
GCCACGACGTCGCGGACGTATTACCCGAAGAGCGGGCTTCTACAGGACCTCACGACCGTCGCGGCTGACGGCACCAATCGGCAGAGCCTGAGCCACCAGTACCGAGCCGACGGCAACCTGGTGCGGCGGTTCCGGCCCGACATGGGCGAGGCGTTCGTTTATGACGATCTCGACCGGTTGACGTCGTGGTCGGAGATCGACCAGGAGACGGGGCAGGCACCGACGGGTGGGTTCAACGTCTCGTACACGTACGACGAGAGCGGCAACCTGCGCAACCGGGTGGCGACGTCAGGTGTGGGCGCGCAATCGCTGGACCAGAAGTACGACGGAAGCGGTAACGCGGGCCCGCACGCCATCACGTCGTCGGACCTTTGGCAGGACGACAACGGCCAGCCCATGGCCTTCGGCTACGATCGGGTGGGCAACGTGACCAGCCACCCGGCGAGCGGGGCCATCACGTACACGCCGTTCAATTTGCCACGCTCGGTGACCGGGGCGGCGGGCAGCACGGTGAGCTATCTTTACGATGCGTTCCAGGGGCGCGTGAAGAAAACCGTGAACGGCATCGAGACCATCTACGCCGGTGGCATCTACGAGCGGCGCAAGGACGCGACCGGGGCGACGACGCACGTGTTCTATGTGTCGAACGGGCAGCGGGTGGTGGCGCAGGTGACGGCGACAGACTCGAGTACCGCCGAAGACATTCGGTACCTGTATGCGGACCAGCTGGGGTCCACGGACGCGACCGAGGGCGGTGACGTGACCCAGGTGCGGCAGGATCCCTTTGGCAACAAGATCACGGGACAGGCGGGGGCGTGGGACGTGCGGATCGCGGCGGCAGCGGCGGGGCCGCCGGGGGCGGAAGCGGTGACCGTCGGGTTCACGGGGCACGAGGAGGAGGCGGAACTGGGGCTTGTGAATATGCAGGGGCGGATCTACGACCCGCGGGTGGGGCGCATGCTGCAGGCGGATCCGGTGACGGCGGCGCCGTACGCGAGCCAGGGGTGGAACCGATATTCGTACGTGTACAACAACCCGGTGAAGTACACGGACCCGACTGGGTTCCTGACTCAGGCCGAGGCCGAGGCCGAGGCGATGTATCCGAACCACGGTTCTGACCCAACTCAAAGTGAGCAATACTTTCGATATGTGAAGAACAACACATCCCCAGACACCGGGGAGCTCGATAGTTTCGACCGCTGGAACAACGAGATGGCCGACATACGCGATGCCGAACACGCAGCAGAAGCAGCGGCGGCGGCGGTGGCCAAGGCGAGCCAGGGGGGGGTAGCGCAGAACGGGCTCAATGATGCCGTCCGCTGTGGAGATGGCGGGCCTACGTGTGGAGACTCAAACACGCGCACGCCGGAGCAACGAAGTCGCGATCAGCGGGCTGCGAAGTTTTTTGGGTCCACGGTGCCAGAAGGCTATCCAGGCGCTGGGAAAAACGTCGCGCAAGCGACAAGAAGCGAAACGCGAGAGTATATACGGTTCTGGGGCACCGATCAGAGTAGCGGGAAAAAAGGCTGGGCTCCTCTCCAGGTGGGAGGAAGCAATGATCCCAGACCAAAGGTCACGACGTTTGAAGGCATCAAGATGGATGGCTTCGCCCACACTCACTTCGGTGGTCCGGGCGATACAGGGTATTTCCTCTCGGTGGCCGACCGGAATTTCGCCACGACGCACGGTGTGCCCGTCTACTTTCTGACGCCTGATTGGCAGATGAAGGTTTTCGAACCCGGAGGCGACGGCACGCTTACCTGGCTGGGGAGCTTAAAATGAGGCGGCTTTCGATTGGTGTTGCCCCGTGGTTTGCAGCGTTTCTCTGCGTGAGTTGTGCTGGACATTCTAACGGCCTGCAGACTTCCAACAACCAATGCGCTCACAAGTGGCCCGAAAAGGGCGTCTTCCGTGTCGCACTTGACGAGGACGATCACATTTGGATTTCCAAGCTAGTCGGCGAGACTGACAGCCGTCCCATTTTGGAAGTTCGTAGGGAGGGGCCGGATTCGATTCTTGCTGTGCCATGGCCCGACGGCGACCTTGTAATTTCTCTGGAGGTGCTTGAGTCCTATGATGCGTGCACCGGTAAAGGGACGGCGACGTCTTACGTGTTGGCTCGTCTGAGCAATCAATGGAGAGTCACCCGTCGAATGGCGGCCGCTATCGAGTGACCGATAGGGAGGTGCCAGGTGATTCGTAAAACGCTGACGGCGCTTGCAGGGTGACCAGGGTCCTGGTGACCGAAATGCGCGCGACGAGACGATGGTGAGGGGATTCTGGCCGCTCTGAGTGCCACCGGGCCGGCCAACAGGACCGCGGGGAGCGCCCGCGACGCTGGTCCAAGGACACACAGCCGACGGCAGACGCACCTGGGCCCAGGGACCACCTCGATCCCCTCAACCAGCGCCTGCCC
>JANPFD010000104.1:0-9229 GCA_031423255.1 Myxococcales bacterium
GCCGCGTCTGTCCGCATCGACTGTGTCAACAAGGGGAACCGCACCAATCCACACGAAGCGATCACCCATATCGGAGGTGTTAATCCTGACGGTAGTAGGTGGAAACTGACGCTCGCGGAGGCAATCAAGGGAATCGACGACGGCAAGTGGGACTTCCACGTCGAGCGTCCAGCTGGGCATCGCGTCCGCGTCGTGGTGACCCGGAGTGCCGCCGGGCACCGCTACCTGAAGACCGAGGCGGACGGTGAGATGCCGAACAACCTTCTGTTCTTGCCAGAGTGTCCGTAGGGTGGAGATGATGCGAGTGACTCGATGGAAGCGATCTGTGGCCGCTATTGGCGTTGTCGCGGGAACGATCATCAGCTCCCCGGCATGGGCAAAGCAATGGAAGACCACCCTCAGCCGTGTGGTGGTGGCGGCGACGAAGTCAAACGGACAGCCGTGGGACGGAGACAACTCCCCTCCCGACGTGCTTGGCGAGTTCGGGGCGGGCATGAAGCAGGGGGGCCGGTGCCCCATCACAAACCTGGAGAAGATCCCGAAGCACCAAGACGCCTATGACTTCTCTCCTGACATCTCCATCGTCTCCGAGTCCGACAAGGCAGAGGACCTCTGCTTTCGGATTAGGCTGGTCGATCGAGACCTCGTGGACGACGACCCGATCGGGGACACCGCTGCTATCCTCGAACCTGGACAGCACCAGTACAAGGTCGGCCAGGCCGAGATCGAGGTACTGGTGGAAAGTCTCGGTGGCGAGGGGACTGTTCGTCAGGCCGCGGTCGAGCTACCACCGCCTCCGTCGTCACGCCCGACTGTGTACAAGGTCAGCGTGGTCACCGCTCGGATCCACTCCGCGAAGGCAGATGGGGCCACCTGGGACGAGCCTACCGACAAGGATGCCGAGGACGCCAAGCTCATGAAGGGTTTGTTGGGGATCGGCTTGGCCGTCGCCACCGCGGGATCGTCGGCGATCGTCCAGGCCAGCGCCTCCGCTCTGAAGGCCGGGAGTGAGCAGGCTCCGCAGGTCACGTACAAAGCGCAGACGGCCAGTGCACCTGACCCGAGAGTCGTCATCAAGTGGGGAGACGTCGTTTTGGACACGCCCAAGGCAAAGAACACCTTCAGTCCTCGATGGACCTTTGAATTCATCGTATCGGCGGATGTGGCGGAGCGGAAGCCATTGCGAATTGACGTCTTCGACGGCGATGACGGCGATGATGACCCCATCGGCTCAGACTCCGTCTCCGGCTCTGAGGTCGTGAAGACTGACGTCTTTCGCCACAAGTTTGGCGGCGTCGAGGAACTGGTCTTGGAAATCGAGAAGCTCCGGGAAGGCCCGATGCCGTTTGAGAAGAAGGTCAAGATCGAGACGACCCGCGGGTGGGTGGACACGGGGATCGATGTGATTGCGGGTCAGACCTTGCAGATCACAGCGACCGGCCAGCACTGTCTTCCCGGTGGCCGTTGCGTGGGTCCCGAGGGTGGCGAAGGGATCGCATTCCAAGAGGACGCCAGCTCGGCTCCCGTGCATGAGGGAGAGCTTGCTGCCGTTATCGGCGATACCCTGACGCCTGTCGGTGCGGCAGGCAACGTTCTTGCGAAGGCGAGTGGGCGTCTGGTTCTCGGCGTGGCCTCGAAAGCTTCGTCGGGATCGCTGGCAGCGACCGTGCGAGTGTTCTTCCCGCTCGTTCCATAGGATGCAGCCGATGACCGGCCTTCTCGCAGTGCTCCTTGTTGGGGCGTCGGTTCTGGCTCTCATCCTGTGGCTCAAGAAGCGCGCAGGGGACCGAGACTTCCAGACCTCTCAGGAGGGGGCTCGCCAACTCCAGCAGACTATCGTCGATCTGCAGGCGCGGGTCGCGGCCCTGCGTCCGTACGAAGGCATCCTCGACGCCCAGGTGCGGGCCGCTACGATCGTGACCGACGCTCAAACGAGGGCCAAGGAGATCGTGGACGACGGTCAGCTTCTCGCCCAGCGGCTTCGAACAGAAGCAGACACGCTGTACGCTCAGGCGTCAGCCCAGTCCACCGAGGTGCGTGCACGAGCCGCGGCCGACGCGGAGGAGATGCGACGGAGGGCCGAAGCAGCGGTTGCTGCCGCCACTGCCGAGGCCAACCGCATCATCGACGAGGCGCGGCGGCAAGCAGAAGAGATCGCCGGCGACGCCCTGAAGACCCGCGAGCGCGCGAAGGAGTACGAGCGCACTGCCGAGGCCATGCGGAACGTCATCGACGGGTACGGGGACCGCTACGTGGTTCCTACCTTCACCGTCCTGGACGAGTTGGCGGACCAGTACGGGTTCGACAAGGCAGGAGCCCGCCTGAAGGAGGCGCGGGAGCGGGTAAGGCAGATGATCAAGGAGGAGAAGGCCGCGGCCTGCGAGTACGTCGAGGCGAACCGTCGCGAAACCGCTATGGCATTCGTCTTGGACGCCTTCAACGGCAAGGTCGAATCGGTGCTCGCCGACGTTCGCGAGGACAACTTCGGCACCCTCCAGCAGAAGATCAAGGACGCCTTCACGCTGGTGAACCACCTGGGTCGGGCGTTTCGCGATGCCCGCATCAACCCCGAGTACCTGAAGGTGCGTCTCGACGAGCTGAAGTGGGCTGTCGCGCTCCACGAACTGAAGGTCAAGGATCGGGAGGAGCAGCGGCAGATCAGGGAGCGCATCCGAGAGGAGGAGCGCGCGCAGCGCGAGTTCGAGAAGGCCATGAAGGAGGCCGAGAAGGAGGAGGAGCTGCTCCGGAAAGCCATGGAGAAGGTCCAACGGGAGGTCGATCGGGCGACGGACGAGCAGAAGGCCAAGTACGAGGAGCAACTCAGGCAGCTCAACGACAAACTGCGGCAGGCGGAAGAGAAGAACCAGCGCGCCCTGTCGATGGCCCAGCAGACCCGGGCGGGGCACGTATACGTGATCTCGAACCTCGGCTCCTTCGGGAACAACGTCCTGAAGATCGGACTCACGCGCAGGCTCGAGCCTCTCGACCGGATCCGCGAACTCGGAGATGCCAGCGTGCCGTTCGAGTTCGACATACACGCAATGATCCGCAGCGGAGATGCCCCTGCCCTTGAGAGGGAACTGCAGAAGAAGTTCGTGCGGGCTCAGGTGAACAAGGTGAACCCGCGCAAAGAGTTCTTCCGCGTCACCCTCCAGGAGGTCCGAGCCGAGGTGGAACGCCTCGGGCTGGAGACCACCTGGACCATGGCGGCCGCGTGCCGGGACTGGAAGGAGACGCAGGCGCTCGAACACGCACTGCGGACAAAGGATATCGACGAACAGGCGTGGGTCGAGTCGCAGCTCACGCAGCACGACGAGGCGATCCAGGAGGAGATGGCCAAGGAGGTAGTGGGGTAATGTCGATTTCGACGCTGGGGAGGTAGCTGGCCAGTGGCATCAGGGGAGACAGTGCCTGTAGGAAGCGGGCGAGAGTGGCTCGTTTCGTGCGACGAGTCCGGGATCGGCGGCTTGCGGTACTACGGGTTCGGGACGCTCTGGATGCCCTGGGACCGCCGTGGTGTGTTCGTCGGGGACATCGAAGCACTCGGAGAGCAGCACGGCGTACGCCTCGCAACTACCGACGGGGTGGAGCACGAGTTCAAGTGGGGCAAGGTGAAATCCCAGAAGTTGCCGTTCTACAAGGCGGTGGTCGACTACTTTTTCGAGCGCCCCTGGCTCAGCTTCCACTGCCTGGTGGTGAGGAAGGCCGACGTCGATCGGACGTTGCACAAAGACCTCGACGAGGCTCGCCGCAAGCACTTCACCATGCTGCTGACCAACAAGATCCGGCGCGCGCTGAAGAAGCACCCCACGCGTCGTGACTTCCGTGTGTGGGTGGATCCGATCCCGTCGGCGCAGAAGAAGGCCGACGAGGCCGTCGAGGTGATCGCCGGCCGCATCCTGAGGAAGGTGGGTATCCGTCCGGCGCCGCTTCTCAAGGTGACGACGCATACCTCGCACTCGACCCGAAGTATCCAACTGTGCGATCTCCTGCTCGGCGCGGTGATGTCGGCCTGGCAGCAGGACGTCGAGGCTGGAGGGAAGGTGGCGCTGCAGCGCCACCTGGCGGGGCACCTCGGATGGACGGACTTGCGCGCCGACACCTTCGAGACCGCGGCGAAGTTCAACACATGGTTCTTTTGCAACCCGAACTTCCGGCCCAAGGACGTCATCAGCCGGGAGGTGAACTTAAAGGTGCCGCCCGCCGCATCTGGGGGCGCCTGGGCCGGGCCGGCGAAGACGTAGCCGCTCTCGTTCGCGACACCCGGTACGATGCCTCTCATGCCCACCCTCCATCGCGATCATGAACCACTCGATCGGTGGCACAGACGACCACCTGGACCCGCCGCTTGTCCGTCGCGCAACGGGAGGCACCAGGCTCCGCGTGGCACCGTTGGCCAACGCGCCGGATCACCTCTCGGCCCATTGGAAATACCGTGGAAACATTCCTTGCGGTATTCTGGAGTCCGGCGCCGACGGATGGGTGAGGGTGGCGAGGTTGAGTGAGTTCACATTCCAGGGAGAGGGAACCCTTCTGCGCATCGACACCTTCGTGTCGAAGGCGGGCAAGTCGATCTTGACGCTCATCTTCGAGACCAAGGGACAGTATCCACAGATGGTCCCGATCAAGGTGTTCGGGCGGCTCGCGGAGGAGGCAGCGGCATGGACGCCAGGCTCGGTGTTGTCCGTCAGCGGGCGGCTCGGCGGACGCGACTGGCAAGGGAAAGTCTACGGCGACATCGTGGCCAACAGCGTCGAGGTCGTCACCAAGGCCGCAGACGGCGACCTTCGTGGCCCCCCCGGCGTTGAGCCACCATCTGATCTGGGCGCGCCCCCGCTCGTCGACGACGACGTACCTTTCTAGGAAATGGGGCGGCGAACGTCGACCGGGTGGCCGGGGCGGATATCGTCAGGCGATCTTCCCGGCCGCCTTCATCGCCGCCGCCACCCCATCCCGCTTCGCGATCACCTGGACCCCGGCCAGGACCGATCGCGAAGCAGGTTCCCAGGAACTGCAGGTGGCGCTCTCCAAAGCCACCGGGAGGATCGCGTCCAGTGCAGGATCGATCAGGAAGAGCATGCCGAGGCGGCCGGAGAAGTCGAACACACCTGGGTCCATGGCTCAGCCCGCATCATGGTAACAGGCGCCGTCGGCGTGTGCGGCCGGCGTCAGATTGGCGGCTGCCACCCGGGCGGAATCGGGAAGTCAGTCTTCCGGAACTCTCCGAGCAGAACCTGGACCTGGATGGTCGCCACGGGGGCCGTCACCTGCCACCACAGGCCCGCCTCGTGGGTGTCTCCCAGGACGTTCACGATGCGCAGGGTTTCGGGCCGCTGGTCGGCAGGAACACCGATCTTTTCGATCTGTTCCCGTGCGGCTTTGGCCGGACCACGTTCGCCGAGGTGGACGGGCCGCCCGGAGACTTCCATCGTGAGCGGCAGCGCGAACCGTTTCCACGCCTCCCAGGTCGTGAACATGCCGTCCGGGAGATCGAACCGCCAGCAAGCTGCGATCAATTCCAGGCGCAGACGCCAGAAGGAGATGCCGTCGTTGACTTGCTCCTCCAGCCACTTGTTGTCGCGGCCGTCCTTCCCGTGCAGCGTGAGCGCCTCGGCGATGGTGGCGAGGGCCGACGGGGCGATCTTCGCGCGGTCCAGTTCATGGTGTACGGTCCAGTCGAAGAACATCTCGGCCTGCGGGCACCGGCCCTTCAGCCCAGCTGTCGGCAGGATCTCCCGCGCGACAGTCTTCAGGATGTAGACGACGTCGTGCGGCTGGAGGACACGGTCCACGCGCTCGGCGATGAAGCGCCGCAGATGGTCCACCGGATCTCGAACCACGATCTGCATCGCAGAAGGCTACGCCCACCTCGGGGGCGGCGCCAACCGCTGCCAGGGTCAGGATGCAGGCGCCGGCAGAATAACGAACTCACCTGCGTCCGCGGTGCCGATTCCGACGGTCCACGTCGAGAGCTGGCCCGGGGTGAACGGCGCGACTCCCTCGAACTGGAAAGTCGTGTATAGCGGGTGATGACGACCGGGACCGCGGTACTTCAAGCTCTCCCATCCCAGTGTTCGCAGACGAACATGAGCATGCCTGATCGCCGTGCGCTGCTGGTGCGGGCTGAGCTGGGCGGGTACTGGCGCCTTGCCCCTGGGCGCCCGACCACTCGCCCTCTCTTTCCCGACAGGTCTCTTCCGACCGCGCTGACACCTGGGGCACCAGCTGCCACGAGCCACGTGCATCGGCAGCGCCTTCCACTCGTGCCCCACGGCGCATTCCCAGACGAGGTGGCGATCGTTATTGTAATAGGTGTTCGAAAGGCACTTGCCGCCGCGGGCGACGGCGATGAGCTGCATGTCGGTGATCGACTTCCGCGTGTTGCCCGCGCACTCGGGGCACCAGGAGCCGCGGGCGATACCGTCGGGGATGGCGGTCCACCGATGGCCCTTCGCGCACTGCCACGTTAGCTTGGTCCTCGCATTGACGTAGACGGTGGAGTTACAACGGCCGCCGCGCGCTGCCGCAAGCTTGCGCATCTTCGCGATCGAGCCCGGAGCCCTGCCACCGCAGAACGGGCACCACGTCCCGCGCCCGATGTTGTGCGGGGTCGTTTTCCACTCGTGACCCTTCTTGCAGCGCCACCAATGGTGCACCTGTACGCCCTCGAAGGTTGTGGCCAGGCAGTCGCCGCCCCGGAGCCGCGCAAGTTCCCGCATCCGTGCCAGGGTCCACCTGCACGGAGAACTGCGCGAGCCGCCCAGGAGCGCCACGGCTCGGATGATACCGAAATGCTGACTCGTGCCGAGGGCCGCGCGGCGGCCGGGAGGCGACCCCAAACTCGGCGATCGCTTCGCTGTACCTTCACGCCGCCGCCGACCACGCTCGCGACCCGCGGCACAGGATAGGCGCGCTCGAAGCGATGATCGCGGCCTACGGGCCCACGCCGCAGTCTCTGGGCTCTCTCATCGAGGCCAGCCTGGCGGTCGGAGATCTGGACCGCGCCCGCAGAGCGGCGGCCGTAGCCGGAACCTTCGGCAAGCGTTGTGGCGGACCCTACCTGCGGGCGCAGGTGGAGCAGGCGCTCGCCGCGAAGCCGGTATCCCCGGCAGGTGGTGCCGAGGGGAAGGGACCGATGTCAAGGTGCCCACCCGGCCGCTTGAAGTAGTGGTGGTGGTGGCGGAACCGAGGTGCGCGTCCGACAGACAGCACCGCCACTGTCGCAGTGCCGGCACCCGGACCCCACTCCACGGAACCCCTCGTGGCCTTTCGAGAATCTCGTTCTGGCGGCTCACCGACGGGAAATCGCTGCCGCTGGACCGCCTTGGCCCGTACCAAAGAAAATCTACAAGGTGATGAAGATTATCGTTGTGCTGGATCACAACGATCGTGTTCCATGGTTCCTCTTCGCGAATTCGCGAAAAAGCAGGTCGAAAAAGAACAGTCGAAAAGCAGCGCTCTCGGGGGGCCCTCAGCGAAGGAGGTCGAGAGCTACATCGCTTCGGGCGAAGGAGTCGGTACAGCGTGTGTAGGCGTGTGTTGTCCCCGTGGTGCAAGGAGTGGTTTACGTGAGAAGTCCTGCGATGTCGAAGGTGGTCGTGCGCTCGGTCCTGTTGGCGTTTTCTCTCTTCGGGTTGGCGTGTTCGCCCTCCGAAAAGCCGAAGGAACCGAGGAGCCCGACGACGACCAGGCAGCTCGCGCTCGTCACCCCGACGACCAACGCCTCCAGCTTCAACGGCACGGCGATCCCCGCTGGACGGACCATCTGGTTTTCCAGCGTGATGAAGGTGAGCGGAGTCGGGACAGCGCCGGCTCGGATCTATTTCAACAACGCGCACATCACCTTCACGGCTGGCGGCGTCAGCTACGACCTGCCGGTGCCCGATGCGGAGGTGACCCTCACTCCTGGCGCCACCACGGCGACGACCTCGTTCAACACCTCGACAAACGCCTGGCAGACATTCATTCCCAAGCAGTTCTCCGGCAGTGCATTCCTGACGGCGCTGGCCTTCCCCGTGACCACGGCGCTGCCCGGAGGGATCAACCCGGTGACCTGGACGGGAACCTTCCAATCGGACACGCCGGGGCTCACGGTGCAGTGGCAGTGGGCGGCGGCCGTCTACACGACCTTCAGCACCAACTACAACGCCGTCAACGTCAAGCCAGTCGACGGCAACTCGCTGAGCGTCTATCAGAACTCCGATCACTCCGGGACGCCCGAAGCCTTCAAATCCTACGTCGTCGGCGGCGCTCGGGGCGGGGGCGGCTCGAACTACACGGGCTCTCTGAGCGGAACTGTCTCGGTCAACCCGCCGGTCCTGTGCACCGGGGTGGTGTGCTCGGCATCGGACCAGTGTCATGACGCCGGGACATGCAACCCTCGTAACGGCATCTGCTCGAGCTTGGCGAAGGAAGACGGCCTCGGCTGCTCCGACGGCAACGCGTGCACGCAGATTGATACCTGCCAGGCGGGAACATGCGCGGGCGCCAGTCCTGTCACATGCACGGCCAGCGACTCATGCCACCTCGCCGGCGCGTGCGTCCCCGCGACAGGGCTCTGCACCAACCCGCCGAAGGCCAACGGGATCGGATGCTCGGACGGCAACTTTTGCACCCAGACTGACACCTGCCAGGCGGGCACCTGCACAGGGGCCAATCCGATCGTTTGCGCGCGCCGGGATGATTGTCACGCAGTGGGGACGTGCGATGTCGAGACGGGCATCTGCTCGAGCCCGAACGTCGCGGACGGCACGGCCTGCACCGATAGCAACGTCTGCACGCAGACCGATACCTGCCAGATCGGAAACTGTGTCGGCACGAACCCGGTCATGTGCGTCAGCAACGATACCTGCCACACGCCCGGAGCCTGCGACCCTTCCTCCGGCGCCTGCGGCATGCCGGTGCCGACGGGGGCAGCGTCGTGCAACGGATGTGCGAGCATTCCTGCCGGCCTCACGGCCTGGTGGCCTGGCGACTCTACGGCCGCGGACGCGTTCGGCGGCAACCACGGCGTCCTGCGCGGCGACGTGACGTTTGCACCGGGGCTCGTCGGCAGCGCATTCAGCTTCGACGGCGACGGCGACTTCGTCGAGATCCCCGATGCTCCCGGCCTCAACGTCGGCGACGGAGAGTTCTCGCTCAGCGTCTGGGTGAAGATGGCCAGACGCGACTGGGTCGTCGGGAAATACGACGCGGCGACCGGCCAGGGCTGGTACTTCGGCGTCAACGG
>JANPFD010000105.1:0-1381 GCA_031423255.1 Myxococcales bacterium
CGCGCACGTTGCCCGGCCACATATGGTGGCCGAGGACTTCCATCGCTTCGCGCGACATGCTGGCCTGGGCCCGGCCCTCGCGGGCGGCGACTTTGGCCAGGAAGTGCGCGACCAGGATGGGAATGTCGCCGGTACGATCGCGCAACGGCGGCAACTTCACCGTCACCACGTTGATGCGGAAGAACAGGTCCTCGCGAAAGCGCCCGGCTTTGACCTCGGCGTCGAGATCCTTGTTGGTCGCGCACACCAGGCGCACGTCCACCATGAGGGCCTCGCTGCCGCCGACCGGCCGGACCTCGCCGTCCTGCAGGGTGCGCAAGAGCTGGCCCTGCATCTTCGGTCCCATGTCGCCGATCTCGTCGAGAAACAAGGTGCCGCCGTCGGCCAGTTCGAATAGCCCGCGTTTTTGCGCGATGGCGCCGGTGAAGGCGCCTTTGGCGTGGCCGAACAGCTCGGATTCGAGCAGCGATTCCGACAGCGCGCTGCAGTTGATCGGCACGAACGGCCGGGTGGCGCGGGTCGAGTTGGCGTGGATGGCGCGCGCCACCATCTCCTTGCCGGTGCCTGACTCGCCCGCGACCAGCACTGTTGCGGTCGACGGTGCCACCCGGGCAACCAGCTTGTACACCTCCAACATACGAGGGCTCTTGCCTTCGATCTCAGCCACCTGCTCGCGCGTTGCCGGTGCGGCTCGAACCTCAGCCGACAACCGCCGGCGCTCGAGCGCGCGGCCCACGGTCAAGCGCAGTTCCTCGACGTTGAAGGGCTTGGAGACGTAGTCGTAGGCGCCGCGCTTGATCGCTTCCATCGCCCCGGTCACGTCCCCGAACGCCGTGATCAGGATGACCGGCGTGGACGGCGCCTTGTCCGCGAACGCCTTGAGCACGTCGAGCCCGCCGGCGCGTTCCATGCGTACGTCCGACACCACCAGATCGTAACGGCCCTCGGTGGCACGCTCGATGGCGCCGGCACCATCGTCGACCGCGTCGACTTCGTAACCCTCGGCACGCAAGATCTCGCATAGCAGATCGCGCGCGACTGCATCATCTTCGGCGACCAGCACGCGGGTCATGGCTGGCCCCCGGCTGCGACGCGCAGACGTCCCGACTCGCTGGCCGACGCCAATGAGCCGCCCAGGCGTGGCAGCACGACGGTGAAGGTCGAGCCGCGTCCGGGCTTGCTTTCGACCGAGATGATCCCGCCTAGCGCCGCGGTCAGCTCGCGGCAGATGGCGAGGCCAAGGCCGGTGCCTTTGCCGCGACCCTTGGTGGTGTAGAACGGCTCGAAAATGCGGCTGAGATCGTCGGGGGTAATGCCGCCGCCGGTGTCACTCACTGCGATTTGCACGTGGTCTCCGTCGCAATGGGCTGACAGGGTCACG
>JANPFD010000106.1:0-155467 GCA_031423255.1 Myxococcales bacterium
CCCCCCCCCGCCCCGCCCTCCGGCCGCGTCCGCGCGCGGGGCCCCCCCCCCCCCCCTCTCCCCCCCCCCCCCCCCCCCACCCCCCCCCCCCCCCCCCCCCCCCGCCGAAGAGATCGGAGCGGCACTAGGCCGCGGGCGTCGGCTCGATGCTGACGATTCTGCGCGAGCCCGACTTGCGGAACTTCACCTTGCCGGACTCGAGGGCATACAGCGTGAAGTCGCGGCCCATGCCGACGTTGATGCCCGCGTGGAAGGAGGTCCCGACCTGCCGGACCAGGATGTTTCCGGCCTTGACCACCTGGTCGCCGTAGCGCTTGACGCCGCGGCGCTGACCCTGAGAGTCGCGGCCGTTGCGGGAGCTGCCCTGACCTTTTTTGTGAGCCATGAGATTACGCTCCCGCCGTGATCGCCGTGATCTTGAGCGACGTGAAGGGCTGGCGGTGGCCCTGCTTGCGCCGGTACGACTTCCGCCGCTTGTACTTGAAGATGATGATCTTCTTGCCGAGGCCTTGCTCGATCACCTCGGCCTCGACCTTGACGCCGACGACCTTCGGCTTGCCGATCTGCACGCCCCCGCCGTCGTCGGCGAACAGCAGCGGCTCGAACGTCAGCTTGTCGCCCTTGGCATTGGGAAGCTTCTCGACGCGCAGGGTTTCACCCTCGGCGACCCGATACTGCTTTCCCCCGGTCTTGATGACGGCGTACATGGCACTAGCTCCGAAGCGAGCGCGCTAATTTACGGGGAACTGTCGTCCTGTCAAGGCTTTGTCCTGGCCGACACCGATCTTCCGTGCCCGGAGAGGCCCTCGACCTCGGCCAGGGCGACGATGTCGTCGGCCTGGCGCGCCACGGCGGCGGCGGTGTACTCGATGAAGGAGGTGCGCTTGAGGAAGTCGGCCACCCCCAGCGGCGAGGCGAAGCGAGCGCTGCCGCCCGTCGGCAAGACGTGGCTGGGACCGGCGAAGTAGTCCCCGATCGCCTCGGAGGCGTGGTGGCCGACGAAGACGGCGCCGGCATTGGTCACCTGCGGCGCCAGCGCGGCGGCGTTCTCGATCGCGAGGCCAGCGTGCTCGGGCGCCAGGCGGTTCACCAGCGCGATCGCCTCGCCGACGGTGCCCACGACGATGACCGCGCCCTGGTTGGCCAGGGCTTTTTCCGCGATCTCCTTGCGTGGCAGCGCGGCGAGCTGCTTGCCCACCTCGGCAACGACGCTGTCGGCGACGTCGCGGCCGACGGCCACCAGGATGGCGACTGCCAGCACGTCGTGCTCGGCCTGCGCCAGCAGATCGGCCGCCACCCACGCCGGGTGAGCGCTGGCGTCGGCGGCGATCACCACCTCCGTCGGGCCGGCGAGCATGTCGATGCCGACGTCACCGAACACCAGCCGCTTGGCCGCCGTGACGTAGGCGTTCCCCGGGCCGACGATCTTGTCGACGCGCGGAACGGTCTCGGTACCGTAGGCAAGCGCGGCCACCGCCTGGGCGCCGCCAATCGGGAAAACGCGGTCAACGCCGGCCACCAGCGCCGCGGCCAGCGTCTCGGGCGACGGACCGGGCGTCACCATCACCACTTCGCGCACGCCGGCCACCTTGGCGGGGACCGCGGTCATCAGGACCGTCGAGGGATAGCGCGCGGTGCCTCCGGGCACGTAGACGCCGACGCGCTCGAGCGGCGCCACGCGCAGGCCCAGGGTGATGCCGTCCTCCGTGGTCTCGAAGCCGGGGTGCTTCTCGCGCTCGTGGAAGGAGCGGATGCGGGCGGCGGCACGCTCGAGCGCGGCGCGGACGCGCGGATCGACCTTCGCTGCGGCCGCCTGCCACTCGGCGCGCGGCAACTCCACGGCCGTCAACGTCCGGTTCTCGAACTTCTGGGTCAACGCGCGCAGGGCGCCGTCGCCGCCGGCGCGCACCTCTGCGATCACCTGGCGCGCGGCCGCTTCCACCTTCTCCGGCAACTCGGCCGTGCGGCGCGTGAGCGCCGCCAGCCGCTGCTCGTAGTCGGGATCCGATGGGACGAGGATGCGCAACATCGAGCCCCCGGCAGGGGAATCTACTTCTTCGACTTGGCCGCCTTACGGGCCTCGCGGTACTTCTTGATCTGGGTCTTCGCCACGCCCTTGTGCTTGGCACAGACCATCCCGTACACGGGAGCCGCCGGATTCTTGCACCCCGGCACCGGGCAGAGCTGCTTCGGAGCCTTCTTGCGCGCCTTCTTGGCGACGGGCGCGGCCACGTTCAGCGGGTTCTTCCGGGGACGGCCAGGACCGCGACGGATCGACACCTCACCGCCACCGAGCGCCGAGGCGATGGCACCACGCACGCGGTTCGTGACGGCAGTCTCGACTACCGACACCACGCGATGAACGAAATCCTCGACCAAGGCTTTCAAGCTGGCATCGGAAACGGATTGACTCGGCATCTGTTGTGTTCCCCCTGGCGAAAGCTTTTGCGACAAATCGAGCGCAAATGCAAATAGTGATTTTCGCTTGTTGACGTGGTTCATTGCTGCGGCCAAACAGCTGGCGAGGTGATTTGCGCATTTGGCAATTTCGTCGTTGCCGTAATCTGTTCCGGTGACTCCGCTCGCCTTGCTACTCGCTCTGGCGCCCATCGAGGTGCAAGGACAGCCGCTTGGCGCCAACGCACTGAGGCTGGGGCAAGCGCTCGAGTCGCTGGGAGCGCCACTGCCCGCGGGGCCGAAGGAGAACCTTCGCCGCGCGGCGGCCAGCCGGAACGCCAGAACCATCCAGACGCTGATCGATCCGTACGTCCTGGTCGCGGTGACGATCAGTCCCGAGTCGCGTGTCAAGGCGCAGCGGGGACCGGCCCCCGCGCGGCTCCAGCAGGCCGGGTTCACTCCGGTGATCATCAAGGTCATCAACGAGGCAGGGGTGACCGCGCCCTTGCGCATGACGAGCGCGCAGTCCGGACCCGTCTATGCCGGCGTCGCCCAGCTCAGCATGGAACGCCAGCAGCAGGTTCATCTCCGGAAGAACGAGAACACGGCCAATGCAACCGATCGGTTCCTCGATCTGGAGATGGTGACCAGCCAGCCGATGACGCCCACCTTGAGCGGCCTCGCGGTGGAGTACGTCCTCGGGATCATCTACAGCAGCGAGAGCGGCGCGCGCGAGGCGACTCTCGGCTTCGACGTCGGCCAGGGCACCCAGGATCTCGGCTTCCGCGCCGAGGTGCCTGTCCTGTTCGAAGTGCGCCCGGCCATCGTGGTCAAGCTGTCGATCCTGGACCACGACGGCAAGCCGACCACCGGCCGCTTCACCTTCCACGACCGGGCGGGCCACGTGTTTCCGCCCCAGCCGAAGCGCCTGGCGCCGGATCTGTTCTTCCAGCAGCAGATCTACCGCCATCACGGCCAGACCGTGCTGCTGCCGCCCGGCGAGCTGACGATGTCGTACGGCCGCGGACCCGAGTACCGCGTGCTCCAGCGCCGCGTGACGATCCCGTCGACGAAAGAAGCGGAGATCGCCGTCAAGCTCCAGCGCTGGGTGGATCCGGCGGCCTTCGGTTTCTACAGCGGCGATCACCACATCCACGCGGCGGGCTGCGCTCACTACACGGCGCCGACCGAAGGGGTCCTCGCCCGGGACATGTTCCTGCAGGTCAAGGGCGAGGGGTTGAACGTCGGATCGATCCTGACCTGGGGGCCGTGCTTCAACTTCCAGCGGCAGTTCTTCTCCCCGTCCGTGGACCGGCTGAGCGAGCCGATGACCGTCATCAAGTACGACGTCGAGGTCAGCGGCTTCGGATCGCAAGCGCTGGGTCACGTCTGCCTCCTCAACCTCAAGAAACAGAGTTACCCGGGCTCCGACGGCATCAACGGCTGGCCCACCTGGACGACACCCACGCTGCGCTGGGCGAAGCAACAGGGCGCCGTCACCGGCTACGCGCACTCGGCCAGCGGGATCGGCATCGACCCTCCGGCGGCCGCGCGGCGCCTGCTGACGGCGCTGGACGCGGACCATGACGGCAGATTGACGGGAGCCGAGGCAAGCGCGGGGCTGCTGCCGGAATTTTTCGGCGCCATCGACGCGGACAGGGACGGCGTCCTCGTCGAACGGGAGTTGATCGCGGCGAATAACAGGGCGGCCGACCGACTACCGAATCTGGCCATCCCCGAGATGAACGGCGTCGGGGCGATGGAGATCGGCGTCTCGGTGGCGCACGGCGTGGTCGACTTCATCAGCGCCATGGACACCGCTCGCATCCAGGAATGGAACATGTGGTACCACCTCCTCAACAGCGGTTTTTCCCTCAAGGTCAGCGGCGAGACCGATTTTCCGTGCATGAGCGGAGCGCGCGTCGGGCAGGGACGGACCTACGTCCAACTCGGCAAGGTCGATCGCATCGACTTCGTCGCCTGGTCGGCCGGGCTCGCGCAGGGGCGATCGTACGTGTCCGACGGCTACGCGCACGCGCTCGATCTCACGGTCGACGGAAAGCCCCCCGGTTCGGAAATACGCCTGGCGAGCCCCGCGACCGTCACGATCAAGGC
The DNA here is from genome assembly GCA_031423255.1 of Myxococcales bacterium. Taxonomy (GTDB): domain Bacteria; phylum Myxococcota_A; class Polyangia; order Fen-1088; family Fen-1088; genus JANPFD01. Next base: position 4,513 of record JANPFD010000106.1, read on the forward strand.
GAAGGTCGCCTTCGCGGCCGAGACACCGCTGGGCGTGGCGCACGGAGGCGTGGTCCCGACCGGGGGTGTGCGCCTCGTCGGCGACACGGTCAACTTGCACGAGCACGAGCCGCGCCCACCCGAGGGATCCATCGCCCGCGGCAAGCGTCTCGTCGAGCTGGTGGTCAACGGGAATGTCGCCGCGGCGCGGGAGGTGCCCGCCGACGACCAGGTCCACGAGGTCGCCTTCGCGATCCCCATCGGGCGGAGTAGCTGGGTGGCCTTGCGGCACTTCCCGCAGATGCACACCAACCCGGTGAACGTGCTCGTCGCCGGCAAGCCGATCCGGGCTTCGCGCCAGAGCGCGCTCTGGGTGATCGGCACCATCGAGCAGCTATGGCGCGTCCGGGAGAAGAAGATCGACCCCAAGGAGCACGGCGAGGCCGCCCTCGCCTTTCGCACCGCGATCGAGACCTACCGCCGGATCGCCGCCGAAGCCGCCGACTAGAGGGCCAAGGGCAAATCAGCTCCTTTGCCGAGGCCGACGCGGACAGTCCAAGAACCGCACAGTCCTCAGGTTCTTTCCCGTATGGCTGTTCGCCATTGTCGACTACACGGCAGCTATCTCATCGGGCGGTCGCCTCGCCGGCAAGGGCCTTGAGCCCGAGTTCGGCGCTGCGGCGCACCTCAGCCAATCCGTCCGCCGTGGCTGCGCGAAAGCGCGCCTCGGCAGCGATCCGGTTTCCGGACTGGAGCAGGAGCCAACCGAGTGCGGCTGATGCCTCGCCCACGCGCGGTGAGTGAGGATGGCGAGCCAGGAACGAGGAGAACCCTTCGGCGGCCTCGCGCGAACGCCCGGCGCGAGAGAGCGAGACGGCGCGCCAGAAGCTGGCATCCTCCGCGATGGGATCCTGGCCGGCGGTCGTCTCGGCGAGGCCGAATTCCTGCGCCGCTCCCGATGCATCGCCTTCTTTCATGGCCGCCCAGCCTCGCTGAAACGCACGCTCCGCCTGGCGTGATGGCTGGACCATCGCCTCGACGGAAGCGACATCAGTCGAAGGCGGGAGGGTCGCCGTCCTGGCTCGCCGTCGTTCCAAAGAATACCGGGCGGGCGACATTCGTTGTGAAGCCTCCGCCGTGAGCGGCAACGACCTCGGCAGCGATGGCGACAGCAGCGCAGGAGTCTCCGTGGCAGCGACGCTTTCGGGGGGGATCGCCGGCGTTCCCGCTTCCCAGCGCTCCTCTGCATCGAGAAACATGGGCTGCCGTCCCTGGACCCGGACCTCCACCCGTCCGTGGAACACATGGACGGACCGCAAGCGATCCGACCGGACGTCGACCTCGAACGCCGTTCCGTGCACCTCGACCTCCGCGTCGGCGGTGATGATGCGGAATCGTTCGCCCGCATGGAGCGGTTTGACGTTGACCTCCATTCTTCCTTCGCGAAGCCGCACCACCTCGTCAGGCAACGTGCTGTGTGTGTACACCGCGGCGCTGCGAGCGATGGTTTCACCCCGCCAGGCGGACGTCGGTGGCATTGCGGTGGGGGTGCGCCTTCCCATGAACAACAGGACCGATGCCGCGGCCACGGCCACCGTCGGAAGCCACCAGAAACGCTGGATGAAACTCGGCGTCGCGACTGGACGAGCGGCGGCGGCGACGAGCGCCGCTCGAGCCTGTTCGCGTCCGGCATCCGAAAGTGAAGCAGTCGGGGGCAGGCTCTTGGCGAGATGGCGCAAGCGTTCGAGAGACTCCCACTCCGAACGACAGCGCGCACACCCATCCAGGTGAAGTCGCAGCGTTTCGCCGGGCTCCTCCGACGCTGCCATGGAAAGTTCGATCTCCTTCGGACACCGGCTTACGTTTCGGGTCACGGTGACTCCCTTTCCAGAGCTCGTCTCAATGCCTTCCGGGCATCGTGGAGACGCCGCCACAGCGTTCCTGGCCGCACCCCGAGCGCGCGTGCAGCATCCATTCCCGGGATCTCCTCTAGCTCGCACATGACGAACGCAGCACGCAGATCGTGATCGAGATCGTCGAGCGCCTGCGCCAGCCGCCACACCAGATCCCGGCGCTCGGCGATGGCCGCTGGTGTCTCCACCTCGGGCGCCACGATTTCTGTCCGTGACGAGAGCATGGCCCGCCTTCGCACCTCGCCTCGCGCGTGGTGCCGCACGACGTTGGCGGCGATGCCGAAGAGCCACGTGCGCGCCGCCGAGCCACCGCGGAACCCGCCGGCCGCTCGCTGCGCTTCGAGGAAGGTGGTCTGCAACAGATCCTCGATGTCCATGGCGTCCGCGCCGCGCAGCCGCGACAGGAACCGATAGACGTCGGTGGCATGGCGATCGAACAGCACCCCAAGCGCAGCGGGGTCGCCGGTCCCGCACGCGGCTAGCAACGCCCCGTCGGAGAGATCGCCAATGGGACCGCCGTGAGCTCGCCGGAAAGGGAGCAGCCGTCCGATCAAGGCGCCCCCCATCGCAAGCCGACCCCCGTGCGCAGATATCCCCAAGGATCGGAAGCCTGTGTGTCGTCCTGCTCATTCCGGTTGCGGGTGAAAGGCACCAGTTCAGCGCCGACACCGACGGTGAGCCATGTCCGACGAGCGATCGGGAGCGCGAGGGTGAGCATGCTCTCCAGCCTCATGCCGCCCGAGTCGCTATCGCTGCTCTGATCCTCGCCCTCGCCGGTCCCACGGCGGGTGTTGGTGCGCAGCCATCCCAGACCGATGCCCGTCGACGGCAGCAGCACCGTCCGGCCGAGTGGGATGGAGAACGAAGACCCCAGAAGCATCTCGAAGCCAAGGCGCCTGGTGGTGCGGGTGCGGGTGAGGATCTCCTCGCGTGCCGAGCGCAAGCGGGCGCCAGCGCAGAACCGACCGATCCGGAAGCAGCCGTCGATACTGCCGCCGAGGGCCAGCGATCCGTCGCTGCCGCGGGCAGCTTCTGGCGAGGCGCCGAGGCCGAACGGCAGTATCTCCGCGGCGGCGGGCGCCATGGCAAGCGCGGCGGTCACTGCGGGAGGTTCCAGTGGGGGAGGCTCCGGAGCCGAGGGCGGCGCGCTGATGACAGGTCGAGCCCAGGTCTCGACCAGTGTAGCTACGGCCTGGGGTGTTCCCACCTCGCGCTCGCTGCGGCGTCCGTATCCGTCTTCGATCTGGACCACGATCGCCCCCCGAGCCGCGATGACCCGGGCATGCACCGCCCGGCAACCAGGGCCGGCCTGGGCGGCCAGCCCGCGCCGACGTAGCTCCGCCATCACGGACCCGGCGACCTCTGCCAGCCCCTCGACGACCGCGGCGGGAGCGCACCGTTCATCGGACGCTCCCGCCATGGGCGAATGACCGCCGCTGGCCGCGAGAAGAACCGCGGCCAGCAGTCGGCGCGGCCATCTACTTCTCGTTTTTGTTCCCCTTCTCGTCGTCGTCGTCGTTATCTTCGCCGTCGTCATTGCCACAGCTCCCGATGGCCGGCGGGATGTTGTGGTCGGCTACGGCGGCGCTGGTGGGCGCGGTCGTGGCAGCGGCGTCATCGGCATCGTCGTCCGCGCAGGCGGCGCCGGTCTTGGCGTCCTTGCCGTCTTCGCACTCGACATCATCGTCGTCGCCTTCATCGTCATCGTCTTTATCGCAGCTCTGATTGTCGCCGTCGTTGTCGTCGTCGTCGATACAGACGGCGCCGGTCTTGGCGTCCTTGCCGTCCTCGCACTCGACGTTGCCGCCGGCAGCCGTCGTCATGGTCGACTGAAGGGTCTGGCCCTGGACGAAAGTGACCGACATGTTGGCCGGGTCGCCGACGTTGCGGACCATCCCCAGGTCGAAGGTCTTTCCGCCGCCAAGCACGTCAAAACGCCAATCCAGTGCGCCGACCTTGCGCGGGAACACCAGGCGCGTCTGTCCGGCCGACAGGAATTCCAATCGGTACTGCTTGCCAGCCGGGAGCTGCAGGGTGAAGGAACCGTCAGCCGCCACCGGCGCGACAATCGCTGCCTTGCCCGCCCGCACCGCCTGAACCTGGGTCACAGGCTGGCCGAAGGTGGACTGTGCCACGGTGCCAGAGATCGGCTGCGGTTTGGAGCTCCCCGAGCACCCCGCCATCACGGCGCCCATCACAAGTGCATGAAGTGTAACTGTTTTCATCGAAGTCCTCCGTGAAGCAAGCATCTATCTTCCGCCCTGTTAGTGCCCGGGAAGACGAATACCTTCGCGCAAGACTCAGTCCTTCCGCGGCACCCCTGCCGGGCTGCTTCCCCTCAGCCGTTGTGCGCGCTGGAGGGGGCCGTAGGGGGCGTCATGTGAGCTCCCCATCGTCGGGCTGTCACCCAGCCGGCGGAGAATGCGAGACCGAGAGCGCCCGCAGCGGCAAGCAACCAGGCGAACCTATGCACCCAGTGGTTCCGCTTCCAGGAGCGCGTGCGCCCGTGCCGCCGGCGGGCCAGGCGTGGCCACAGCTCGCGACGAGCGCGCTGCAGATCGTGGGGCGTGTCGATCTCGGTCCAGGGCAGCTCCGCGATGTCGATCGCTGCCAGTTCGATCTCGCCGAGCGACGCGCAGATAGCCTCGGCCAGGAAGGCCTGGCGCCGGCCCGCCGCAATCAACTTTTCGGCGTGCTGGAACACGACCTCGAGGGAGCGGCGGCTGAGGTAGATCATGCCGACGTTCTCGCCGGCCGTCGCCTCGGGCGTCAGGGTCTTCGACAGGTTCACGACCTTGCCGTCGCGGATCGCTACCTTCATGTGCTCGCGGCCGTAGCCGGACAGCGAGTCGTATGCGAGGCTGTTCTCGCCGGCGGCGAGAAGTTTTTCGAGCACGGCCGAATCGAACAGGACGTCGCTGTTGAGAATGACGGCCCCGCTCTTGACCTGCTCGCGTGCGAGCAGGAACGAGTACAGGCTGTTCGTGGTCGCGTAGCGCGGGTTGAGCACGAACTCGGCCGCCGTGCCCACCGTCTCGCGCACCAGATCAGAGGCGTATCCAACGGCCATGACCACGGGAGTGACGCCAGCGTCGGCCAGCGCGTCGAGCTGACGGCGGATCAGGGGCTGCCCGCCGATCTGGACCAGGCACTTGGGAAGTCCGTCGGCGACCTTGCCGAGTCGGCTGCCGCTACCGGCCGCGAGGATGAGTGCCTGGACCCTGGCTGACGCAGGTCCGGCTGCTGCAACGACGGGGCTGTCTGACGCCTCCTCGACATCCAGCATCGCCGAGACGGCGCGGGCCTCGCTACGGGCCACGAGACACCGCCGGTGTGGGAGCCATGACAAGCGGGGCGCCGCCGTCGTTGTTCAGGAGCGCGCCGATGCGCCGCACGCAGACGAGGACCTTGCCACTGCGGGCAAGCTGGCGGCCGACCTGGACGGCCCGGTTGTGAACCATCAGCGCGTACGTCACGAAGAGAAAAAGGTTACCCGGTGACAGACGCCCCGCCTCGAACTGCCGGATGCCGAGCCACACGGCCGCCGCCGTCGCCGTGGCCAGCGCCCCGTGAGTCACAAGCGAGGAGCGAGTGATCAGCTTGGTCACCCGAACATCCTTGTGAGCGCTACTCCGATCGAGCCGCGCGATGTCTATCTGGCGGTCCTCGATGCCCCGGTACAGGGCAACGGCGAGCGTGCCTTCTTTCTTGCGCTGCTTGTGGAACACCTGGGCGACGCGCGAGGAGGTGACCAGGCCGTTTCCGATGGCGAGCAGCGCTCCGATGAGGAAGAAGACGCTCAACGCCGGCGAGATGAACAGGAACACCACCCCGACGCCCACGTAGAGCAGGCCGTTCTGCGAGGCATGGACCAAGATCCCCTTGAGGCTCTCCTTGATGCGTGCGGCGTCCCCGATGAGACGCGCCACCAGCTCGCCGGGCTCCTCACGTGCGCCGGTTCGTCGTCGGAGGCTATGCATCGCCGCGGCCCGCAGATCGTGGACAGTGTGGGTCGCGAACTTGGCCATGCAGACGCGCTGGCCCATCTCCGCGAGCCCGAGGGCTACCGCCAGCAAGACGTAGGCGGTCAGCAGGACGGCGATCTGGCTGTCGGACGGGAACGCCGCGGTCTGCGTGTTGCCGCGGGTCGGGTCGGCGATCGGGAGCAAGGCCTCCACCACCCCCTTCATCGGCCAGGGAATCGCCAGTCGCACCAGGACCAGGCCCACCGTCGCCAATAGGCCGCCAGCCAGCCACCGCGCGTGAGGCCGACCGAACGAACGAATCAGCGCAAGAGCGCTGCGGGATTTGGTCCAGGTCCACATTGCCGTCTAGTTCCCATTCACCTTCATGCGAGTGCCGCCGCGGCCGCGGGCGGACCCATGGAAGCGACTGGGTCCAGGGATACGACCCCGCTCGGCAGGCCGGACGCGAGCCCTGCGGCATGCAGGATCACATCTGCAACGCGTTGAGTGGCGCGGCCGGGATCGTGGAAGATGTGACGGGCGGTCTCGTGGCGTTGCACACGGTGACGCTCCGGATGGGTGAGCCCCTCGGCGATAGCGGCGACGACGTCGTCCGACCTACCGACGACCATGCCGGTCTTGCGCCCGTGCGTCTCGAGGTCCAGCGCGCCACCGCGCGCGACCACGTCTTGCAGCAACTCTGGCACGTCGAGGTAGACGATGGGACGATCGACGAGCGTGTACTCGACCGAGACCGAGGATGCGTCGGTGAGCAGCAGGTCCGCAGCGTTCAGATAGGGGACGACGTCCGCGTCGCGCACAAGGCGGATGGTGTCGGTCTCCATGCCCTCGATCTCGCGCGGCCAGTCGACTGCTGTGTCCTTGGGGTGGTCGTGCAGCTTGATGAGGAGGTTCCAGCTCCCCGCTCGGCTGATAGAGTCGATCACTTCCCTGCCCATCGTCTCCATCGAGTTGAAACGCGAACCCGTGGGCGCGTAGAGGATCGTGGGGCGTCGCGGGTCCAGACCGTGGCGGCGAAGCAGCGCCTCCCGGTCCAGGCGACCGTCGACGAGGGCGTCGACCTTTGGCACGCCCGTGACCAGGCACTGGCCGGGGGTCCGGACCAGTCCTGCGCGGCGGTAGGCCTCGGCGTGGTACTGGCCCGCGAGACACAGGAAGTCGAACTCCAGGTACTTCTCGCGCACGCCGAGGTTCTTGAACGACACGCCGTGGAACACCTGCACCGAGCGGCGCGCCGAACGCGGCCGCGCCGGAGACTTGTGCGCCGCCACCAGCACGTCGAAGTCCTCCTCGCGGGCGCGAGCGAATGGGATCACGCGCGCCCGATCGACGGCAAATTGATCATAGAAGCCGTCGAGGCAGTAGGTTGCACCCTCGTCCCCCTCCTGCCGCTTGAAGCCGCCCGTCAGCCAGAACTCCAGGCGGTCGTCGCTCGCCAGCCGCTGGTAGACCGGGAAGGCGCAGGCGAAATGAACCCACGCGCTGCCCGAGAACAGGATGCGTTTGCGCCGTCCGTCGGTCACGAGACCCCTCCTGCTTGAGGGGTCATGAAATCAACGACGGCGTGCGGTGTCTGCGGTCTGGTGGGGAAGGCGCGTCCCAGGCCCATCGCGCTCGAGCGCGCGAAGAACAGCTCCGTGCCGCGGCTCACCGTGGGCTCGACCCCCAACTCCTCGAGGGTCGCCACCACGTCGCGCACCTCGTGCCACCGGCGCGTGCAAGCAGCGGGGTGGGTCAGGATCCAGTTCGAGGCGATGCGCTCGAACGACGAGCGGCCCATGAGGTCGTGGACCACCTCGTCCCACAGTTGCTGGCCCAGCCCCGCCTTGCGCGCTGCGATCAGGGTTTCGAGGAGGAGCGCTTCGAGACCCTTCGAAAAAATGCTGCGCAGGAGCTTGAAGAGCGACGCCTGCCCAAGCGCTCCTTCGAAGAACGAGACATTGAGGCCCAGGCGACGCAGCGTCCCGGCCACGTCGGCGCCCCTCTTTCCCGCCGTCAGCGCCGGGGTAGCGGCTCCCGTGACGCCCACGGCGCCGAGGATGACCCCCTCGACGAAGCCGGCACCGCAGCCATCGATGATCCGGGCCAGGGCAATCTTGGTCGCCGGGGTGGTGGATGCGAAGTCCACGTAGATCTGACCGGGCGTCAGGCAGGCGGCACACTGCCGCGCGACCTCCGGGGCTGCCTGAGGCGGAACGGTCGACAGGACCAGGTCCGCGTCGCGCACGGCCTCGGCCAGTGGCAGAAAACGGATCCCGGGCACCCGCGCTCGGCTCTGCAGCACGGCGAGCCCGTCCGGCCCCACGACCTTCGGGTCGAAAGCCGACAGCTGTGCTCCGTTCGTAGACAATGCCTCGGAGAACACCGACGCGACCTCGCCGAACCCGATGAACGTGATCGAGGGGGCCGTCATGCCAACGCCGACCGCGGCAGACGCCGCGCCTCATCCCGGATCCCCGCTCCCTGTAACTCGAAGATGTGGTCAAGGGGGGCGATGCGGTTCTCGATCACGTGGACGCCTCCGGCGCGTCGGATCTCGGCCAGGATCTCCTCCTGGGCGCGCACGCCCGCGCGCAACACCTGGTTGGCGTAGATGACCATCCGGACCTTATTGTCGAACGTCCGGATCTTCCTCTCGGTCAGGCTCGGATAGCGCGTAGGCACCAGAACCAGGGGCACACCTCCGTCCCAGAGCCCCACAAACTCCTGGATCTCGTCGGGCGTCGACGATCGCGAGTGAATCAGGATCAGATCAGCGCCCGCCTGCTCGTAGCGCCGGGCGCGCCGCATCGCCTCGTCCATGCCCCATCCAGCCACCAACGCCTCGACGCGGGCGACCACGGCGAACTGCGGACTTTGGCGCGTCGCCACCGCCGCCTCCAGTTTCGACGCGAACTCCTCGGCCGATGCGAGATCTTGGCGGCCGTCGGGCAACAGGCTGTTCTCCTTCGGGAACGTCTTGTCTTCGAAGCATGCTCCAGCGATTCCCGCTTCCTCGAAGAGCTTGACCGCGTAGGCGGCGTTCCGCTCGTCGCCGTAGCCGGTATCGCAGTCGGCGAGGATCGGGATCCCGCTCGCCTCGCGCATGGAGCGCGCCGCCTCCAGGTACTGGGTCATCGAGATGAGGCTGGCGTCGGGGACGGCATGGGAAGCCGAGATGCCCAGGCTGCTCGACCAAACGAAGTCGAAGCCAGCCTGCTCGATGAGGCGCGCCTCGAGGGCGTCGCTGGCGCCCACGCCTACCAGGAGATCCTTGCGTCTAAACCAGGAGTTCATCGTGCCTGGCACGCTAGCGGGCCAAGATGACGTCAACATGATGGCCGCATGGTTTTCTTCATCCGGCCGGAAAAATGGCGCGCGAGGCACGCCGCGGTGGTGGCAAGATCGTGGAAGGTGAGGCTGTTGCTCGTCGAAGACTCGCGTCGCCTGCAGCGGTCCCTGGGGACGGGGCTGCGCCGGTCCGGTCACTTCGTCGACATAGCAGCCGACGGCGAGGAGGCCCTATCGGCGCTCGCCGAGCACCGGTACGACGTGGTGATTCTCGATCTGATGCTGCCCAAGGTGGACGGCCTTACCGTGCTGCGGCGGATGCGCGCGGGCGGCGATGATACCCACGTGCTCATCCTGACTGCGCGCGAGCGCGTAGAGGATCGTGTCATCGGCCTGAACGGCGGCGCCGACGATTTTCTGGTCAAGCCATTCGCCTTCGAGGAGCTGCTGGCGCGTGTGGGCGCCCTGGCGCGCCGCAAGTACGGCCTCAAGAACCCGCGCCTGTGCGTGGGCAGCCTGGAGATCGATACCGCCGCGCGCGAGGTCTTCCGCGCCAGCCAGCCGATTGCCCTCGCTCCCCGGGAGTACGCATTGCTCGAATTACTGGCGCTACGGCAGGGACGGGTAGTCTCCCGCGACGACATCGAGCAGCACATCTACGAAGGACGATTGGACCCTACCAGCAATGTCGTCGAGGCGGCGGTGTGCGCGTTGCGCCGCCGGATCGACATCGAGGCCGAGCCGTCGTTGATCGAGACCCGCCGGGGTGCGGGCTACGTGCTGCGGAAGGCGGCATCGTGACCTCGATCCGCCGAGCTCTCGAGCTGCGGCTGTTGCTGGGCCTGCTCGCGTTGAGCGCCGTCTTGGCGGGCGTGCTCTACCTCCTCATCCACGAGAGCCTCGTCTCCCAGTTCGATGCGGCGCTCAAGGCGAAGGCCCGCCTGCTGTCGGCGCAGGTCAAGCGCGAGTCGGACGGTAGCGTCGAGGCCGAGTTCGTGGAGCACCCGGTTCCGGAGTTCACCCGCAGCCGCGAGCCCGAGTATTTCGAGATCGTGGACGGCGACGGGCGGACCCTGCTCCGCTCGCTGTCCCTGGGAGCCCGGGACCTGCATCGGCCCGTCGTCGGCAACGGCGGCGTCGGCAAAGGCAACCTGCGGCTGCCCGATGGGCGACGGGGACGAGTCGTTGCACTGCGCTTCATCCCGGCGGCCGAGCGCGGCGAGGAGCGCAGCGTGGCTCCGCTTCTGCTCGTCCTCGCCCAGGAGCGCGAGCCGCTCGATGACGCCCTCGAGGCCGTGCTGGCCGCCCTCGGGGTCACCGGGCTGCTCCTGCTCGGCGGCGCCGTCTACATAGTGCGCAGCGTGGTGCACGCCGGCTTACGCCCGCTCGATCGCGTGGCCGATCAGGCCGGACGCATCGATGCCACGTCGCTCGACGTCAGGTTTCCGGAGCAGGGGATGCCGAGCGAGCTCGCGGCGATCTGCACCCGCCTCAACCAACTGCTCGGCCGCCTGCAGACCAGCTTCGAGCGCGAACGACGCTTCACCAGCGACGTGGCACACGAGCTGCGCACGCCGCTGGCGGAGCTGCGCTCGCTGACGGAGGTTGCCCTCAAGTGGCCCGACGCAGAGAGCGGCTCGCAGGAGAGCCTGAAGGAGACCCTCGAGATCGCGGTCCAGATGCAGCACATCGTGACCAACCTGCTGGCGCTGGCCCGCTGCCACGAAGGGAGGGAGGAAGTCTCGCTCGGGGCCGTCCCGCTGGCGTCGCTGGCGCGCGACTGTTGGCGCCCCTTCCAGCAGCGCGCCGCGGAGCGGGGACTGGAGATCGTCTGGAGGCTCGCGGATACCGAGGTCCGCGCCGATCGCAGCCTGCTGTCCCAGATCCTGACCAACCTGTTTTCGAATGCGGTCGAGTACTCGGCGGCAGGGGGGCGCGTGGAGTGCATCGTCGAAGCGCGGGGTGAAGCGACGGCACTTGTCGTCTCGAACGCGACAGAGACGCTCAAGGCGGCGGATCTGCCGCACCTGTTCGAGCCGTTCTGGCGCAAAGACGCGGCGCGCACCGATCGGGGCCACGTCGGTCTGGGGCTGGCACTGGTGTGGGCGATGGCCCAGCGCCTCGGCATCGAAGTCAGGGCCACATTCCCCGAGGACGGGCGCTTCGCCGTCAGCCTGAGTTTCCTGGATCGCGCGGAACCTTCCGGGCAATTCTCCGGCTCATAGAGCACCTGTTGCACCATCGATGGCCGCATGCGCCGCTACGTCGGGCATGGAACATCGCGCCACCTGCCACGCCCACAAGGTCGATCGCTTCGCCCAGACTGCGGTTTGTAGGAACTGTCACTTGGCGTCGGATTAAGCACGGGCCGCTTCATCGTCTTAATGCCGGCGAGCAATTTACCCAAACCGTTGCATAAAAATACGTCGCCACGAAACGACGCTCTGGACATCGAGAAGTCCTGCCGCGTCTCCGACACGACACCATCGAGAAACCTCGTGTGATGGACTCTCATCGCGACGGCGGGTCCTCCGATGAGGAGTCACAGGGGTGCGCAGACGTGCTCGAGCGGGTGGCAGACGTGGACCGCGCGTACTGCCCCAGCCCGATCACACCGGTGCTCAGCCCAAGCGCGGCCGCACTGATGCCCAGGCCACCGATGATTCCTACTTGCCCGCCAACGTCATCCCGACGTGACCAACTTGCGGCAGCGGCAGTGATCCCGATGCCGGCCGCGACCAGAACGGCACCGGCAATCATGGCGAACTTACCGGGGTGTTCGATATCGGTGATCCGCTGACGTTCGATCAAGACGCGCTCGTTTGAAGACAAGGCGACACAGACCGCGTCGCCATCCGACCGCTCAACCTTTCCGTCGAGAACACGTTCACGCGTGTGGATCGTCGCCGTCCCGCAGCCGCTCATCACGATTCCGGAGGCCAGCGTCGCCGAGACGACTTGTCGCCAGTGCACGCGACTGCCCGGATCGGCTGTTTTGAATGCTGACGACCGTATCATGGCCTTTTCTGGCCCCGCGTCCCGCTAACGACCCGGCTAGTAACCTGCAGGGCGGCAAGCCGCGTTTCAATCGTACCCGGGGGAGCGGGGCCCGCGCCAGCGGGACCCGACCTTCAACGAGCCAACGAGACGGCGTCAGATGGACTCAGTCGCTTGACGTCCTTCAAGACGTCGAAATCGCCGTCCACGGAAGCGATGAGATGGATCGAACTGTTCTTCATCACCGCGGCATGAAGCGAATCCCTGGCGCCGAGCTTCTGATGGAGTTCAAGAAGGTCACAGGCGACGAGGATATCGGCCTTGGTTACAGGCAGCACCTCGTTGACGAGATTGGCCGCCGCACGAACGGCTTCAACCGCGTCCTTGATACCCGACCGCCTAGATCTCACGTGAAGGATTTCCTGGAGCACTTCGGTGTTCGTCACTGCGTCGATGGAACCGTCTCCAGCGGACTTGAGTAGGTCACGGCAAGGCTCACGATGGGGGCCTTCGCCGCCGACTGCATAGAGAAACACATTCGCATCAAGGAAGATGCGAGCCACGACGCTCCTCGATTTCCTTCTTGAGGTCACTCCAATCAGGGAGCGTTGTGTCCGTCAGGCGCAGGAACCGCTGCGCCGCCGCCGATCTCCGACCAGCATCGATGGCAGACAGGTACTGGACCCTTGCCGCCTCGCGCATGAGATCGGCTACCGACGTGGCGCGCGATCGCGCAATGCGCTCCAGTACGTCGAACTCGTGTGGCTCCATAAGTACCTGCACTCGCTTGGTCTTGGCCATTGTGCAAGTATACACATGCGCATGTGCATAGCAAGCCCGACGATGCCGACACCTGTGTCCGGCGATCTGGTGTCCGGCTAAAGATTTGGAAGCGGCTGGCCTCTCCGCGAAGGAGATGCCTCCGGGCGCGACCGGGTCACGACGTCCAGGTCCAGCTCCGCCGTGACCTCGAGCTGGGGCGGCAGATCCTACTCCCGCGGCAGCCGCCCCGGAATCTGGCGATCGTCGGCGGAGGCGCCCGGTTGGTGAGTCCCCACTCCTCCCATCACGGCGAAGCCGCCAGCCGGCAGATCGTGAAGCGCCTCTTCGGGGCGATGCCGATGGAAACATCACCTGATCTTTTCCGGTCGTTTTCCGTGTCATCCACCGCCATGGCGCACGAGGTCCGGTCAGGGGTGGCGTCCACGTTCCTGCGCAGCGACATGCGCGAGCTGTTGGGGCGGCACGCGGACGGCTGGGGCTCGAGGTCTCCGCCACCCGGCTCATCCTCCTCAAAGCAAATGCCGGCGAGGTGATTTACGCGTTCGGGAATTTCGTCGTTGCCGGCAACCTGGTCGTGGGCGCGGTCATCTTCCTGATCCTGACGCCGATCCAGTTCATCGTCATTTCCAAAGGGTCGGAACGCGTCGCCGAGGTCGGGGCCCGGTTCACCCTGGACGCGAGGCCGGGCAAGCAGATGTCCATCGACGCCGAGTTGCGCGGGGGGCACATCGATCACGCGGAGGCCCGGCGGCGGCGGGCGCTGCTGACGCGCGAGGCGCAGTTCTTCGGCTCGATGGACGGGGCGATGAAGTTCGTGAAAGGCGACGCCATCGCCGGGATCGTGGTGCTGCTGACCAACATCGTCGGGGGCCTCGTGATCGGTGTCGTGCAAAAGGGGATGGACCTCGGCTCGGCGGCACGCGTGTACACCGTGCTGACGATCGGCGAGGGGCTGGTGTCGCAGATCCCGGCGCTGGTGATCTCGACAGCGGCCGGCATCATCGTCACGCGCGTCTCCTCCGAGGAAGAAGGTGGTCACCTGGGGCGCGACATCGCGGCGCAACTGCTGGGGCAGCCCAAGGCCATCGCCATCACGGCGGCGCTGCTGGGGTTGCTGGCCCTGGTGCCGGGGCTGCCGACGGGGCCGTTCCTGTTGCTGGCGGCGGTGTTCGGGTTCGTGGCCTTCCGTCTCTTGAAGGCGCAGCCCGGGAAGGCGGCCGAGGCGGCGCCCACCGGCAAGGCGAAGCGTGCGGAGGGCCCGGCGCCCGTGCTGACGCCGATCGCGGTCGAGCTGTCGCACGGGCTCGACGCCGAGCCGCTGGTGGCGCTGGTGCCCGCGCTGCGCGATCGGTTTTTCCACGAGACCGGGATCCCGCTTCCGGCGGTGCGCGTGCGGACGGCCGCCGGCCTCGCCCGCGGCGAGTACCTGCTGCGCCTCAACGAGGTCACGATGGCGCGCGGCCAGGTCCTCGCGGGCGGGGGCTTCGCGCTGGGGGCGCCCGACGGTCTCACCGGCGATCCGGGCGCCCATCCCGACGGCACACCGGGGATCTGGGTGGCCGCCGTCGATCTGTCGGCAGCGCGCCTGCGGGGCGTGGCCACGCTTGCGCCCGAGGAAGTGATCGCCGCCCACCTGCTTCACCTCTTGCGCCGCTACGGTCACGAGTTCATCGGCATCCAGGAGACGCAGACGCTGCTCGAGGGGCTGGAGCGGACGCACCCGGCGCTGGTGCGTGAGGTGGTGCCGAAGCTGGTGTCACCGGTGCTGCTCGCGGACGTGCTGCGTCGCCTGGCCGAGGAACAGATCTCGCTGCGCGGGCTGCGCGACATCCTGGGGGCGCTGGCCGAGTGGGCGCCGCTCGAGCGCGATCCTGTCGCGTTGACCGAGCAGGTGCGGTGCGCGCTGCGGCGGCAAATCACCTTCAAGCACGCCGGTGCGTCGGGGACGCTGGCGGTGTACCTCTTGGACCCGATGATCGAGGAGACGGTGCGCGAGGCGATCCAGAAAACGGCCAGCGGCAGCTACCTGGCGCTCGAGCCGGGCCTGTCCCGCGACATCCTGAAGGCGGTGAGCGCGACGATCACTGCCACGAACGGGGTGGTGGTCACCAGCGCCGACATCCGGCGCTACGTGCGGCGGCTGATCGAGACCGAGCACCCGAGCGTCGCGGTTCTCTCGTTCCAGGAGCTGGCGCCCGAGGCCAAGCTACAGCCGCTGGGGAAGATCGCCGTATAGTCCCGCGCATGCGGACGATCTGTTTTTGCGTTCTGGTCCTGGCGTGCGGGTGCGCCGCCACCGGGCTGCCCGACAAACCGGTGCTCAAAGACTACGCGCTGTCTCAGCGGGACTTCCCGCTCAAGAGTGGGCTCCGCGTGGTGGTGCAGGAAGATCACAGCTCCCCGATGGTCACCGTGGTGGCCGTCTACAACGTCGGCAGCACCTCGGATCCGAAGGGGAACGAGGGGATGGCCCACCTGGTCGAGCACCTGGCGTTCCGCAATCATCCGGGTGGCCGCGCCGAGCAACTGTGGGACCACCTCAAACACGCGGGGGCCTCCTTCAACGCCTTCACCGAGTACGATTTCACGGCGTACTACGAGTCGACGCACAAGGAGAACCTGCCGCTGCTGCTGCAGCTGGAGGCGTGGCGGCTGGCGCGCACGCTCGACGGCGTGACCAACGAGGTGTTCCTCACCGAACGCGAGGTGGTTCGCAACGAGCTCCGCCAGAGCGGCGAGACCTCGGTGGGCGGCAAGCTGTTCGATCGGCTGTCGGCCCAGTTGTTTCCCGTGGGACATCCGCTGGCGCGGCCGATCGTCGGCACGCACGACTCGCTGTCCGCGACGACGCTCGCCGACGCGCAGAAATTCGCGAAGGACCACTACCGACCGGACAACTGCACGATGGTGGTCACGGGCGACGTCGATCCGAAGGAGGTGGGCAAGCTGCTGGACATGTGGCCAGACGAGCTGAAGTTCGGCCCCGGGGGTCCCGACGGTCCCGCGATCCCACCGCGGCAACGGATCATCGATCGTCCGTCGCTGCCGGTGCCGCCGCCCGTGTCGACGACGCTGGTGCGGGACAAGGGGCCGGTCGAACAGCCGGTGCTGGTGCTCGGCTGGTCGGCGCCGGGAGGGCGTCGGCGCAACGACGCGGTCCTGCGGTTCGCCGCCGCTCGCCTGAACCTGGCCATTGCCGAGGGGCTGGAAGTCAAGGAAGAGGACGACATCGAGGGCGCGGGCGCGGGCGTCGAAACATTCGCCGACGGCAGCATGCTGCTGGTCTTCGTGGACCTGAAGCCGGGCGCCGATCCAGAGGCGGCCCGCAAGCGGATCCTCGATACGGTGGTGAATAGCTGGACCACCGAGCTCGGGAGCCTCTTGACCGAGGCGGTGCGGTGGAACGCCGCCACCGGCCTCTTGCTCGAGACCGCCGATCCGGTCGGCACCTCCACCAGCCTGGCCATCCATCTGGCGGCCACCGGGCGCACGAGATATTTCGCCGACAGCCTCGACGATCTGGCCAAGGTGCGCGCGGGCGACGCCATGGATCTGGCGTACAAGTTCCTGCAACGCGATCGCAGCTCGGCCGTCTACTTCGAGCCGGAGAGCCAGGACGCGCCCAAGGTGGTGGGCGGTGGCGGTGGGAGCAGCGGCGGCCGGCGTGCGTCGCATGACGTCGGTCGCGACACGACCGGCACCGCCGCCGGTCTCGGCCCCGAGCGCATCCTGCAGGTGGCCCGATCGCCGGGGCTGGCGAATGTGCCGCGGTGGAAGCTGGCCAACGGGCTCGAGCTCGTGGCGATCAAGCACGGTACGGCCCCGGTCGCCCAGATGATGGTCGGGATCCGCGGAGGCGACGCCAGCCTGCGGCCATTCGGCGCCGCCAGCTTCACGTCGTTCTTCACCTCGACCCGCTGCCAGGACCACGGAAGCCTCTCGCCGGTGGGTGGCCGCCTCGGTGGCTTCACCGGGAACTCGGCGAGCACCTATTTCGTCGACGTCATCTCGGGGAACCTCGCCAACGGCATCGCTGTCCTCTCGGACGAGCTGTCCTGTCTCGAGGTGAACGAGGATCAGTTCCTCTACCGAGGCCGGCTGCTGGATCGGATGAAGAAACGCTACGACCGCGCGGCGAAGCTGCCGGACTTCCTGGCGACCCAGCTGTTCTGGAACGCGCTTTACCCCGACCATCCGTACGGCAAGGCCAACGTCGATCCGGACACGCTCAAACCGGTCACGTTCGAGGATGCGTCGGCGTGGGTGCGCGGCCACTATCGCCCCGGGAACGCGGTGGCCGCGGTCGTGGGCGATGTCGACCCGAACGAGGTGAAGGCGCTGGCCGAGAAATACCTCGTGCGCTGGACCGGCGGCGGCGGCGCTTTCGATGCGGGCATTCCCGCGGCCCCTCGTGGTCCGTCGGCGCGCAAGGTGTACCTCATCGATCGACCGAAGGGAACGCAGGCGGAGGTGCGCATCGGCTGCCGGCTGGCGAACGCCGGGCCCGAGCAGGTTCCTGCGTTCCAGCTGATCGGCGCGCTGGTCAACGAGCGGGCCTGGTCCGTGCGCGAGCAATGGGGCGCGACGTACGGCATCCACGCCAGGACCGTGACCCTGGCGGGCGGCGCCGCGCACCTGATGCTGAGCGGCGCGGTCGTGAACAAGCAGGCGGGCGCCTCGGTGGAACGCCTGCTCGATCTGGTGGCGGAGGTCGGCTCCGACAAGCTGGACGAGGGGTTCTTCCTCATCAAGCGCTGGGATCTGGCGCGCGAATTCTCGCAGCGCTTCGCGACGGGAGAGCAGATCGCGAGCGCCATCGTCCGCGCCAAGGAGCTCGGTTGGCCCGACGACGTATGGGACAGGTACCCCGAGCGGCTGGCGGCCACCACGCGCGCCACCATCCGCCCGCTCATGGAACCCTGTGTGGGCCGGGAGATCGTCACCATCGTCGGCGACGCCGCGGTGCTGCGGCCGCAGCTGGAGGCGGCCGGGTTGAAGCTCGAGTCCGGCAAGTGAGCAAACGCGCCGTCAACCTGGCGGTGCTGGTTGCGGCCCTCGGTTACTTCGTCGACATCTACGACCTGCTGCTGTTCAGCATCATCCGCGTCAGCAGTCTCAAGGGAATCGGCGTCCCCGACGGGGAGATCCTCGCCAAGAGCGTGTTGCTCATCAACATGCAGATGGGCGGAATGCTGATCGGGGGATTGCTCTGGGGGATCCTCGGCGATCGCCGGGGCCGCCTGTCGGTGCTGTTCGCCTCGATCATCCTCTACTCGCTGGCGAACATCGCCAACGGATTCGTCACCAGCGTCGAGACCTACGCCGTGGTGCGCTTCCTGGCCGGCATCGGCCTGGCGGGCGAGCTGGGCGCGGGCATCACCCTCGTCAGCGAGACGATGAGCAAGGAGACACGCGGCTACGGCACGGCGATCGTGGCCACCGTGGGCATCTGCGGGGGCGTGGTGGCCGCATTCGTGGGCGATCTGGCGAAATGGCAGACGGCCTATTTCATCGGCGGGGGCATGGGCCTGGCGCTGCTGGTGCTGCGAGTCGGGGTGATGGAGTCGGGGATGTTCCAGCAGACGAAGACGCGCGCCGTGCGCCGCGGAGACTTCTTCAGCCTGTTCCGCACCGGCGCGCGCGCCTGGCGTTACATCAGCGTCATCCTGGTCGGCGTGCCGATCTGGTACGTGGTCGGCATCCTGATGACCTTCGCGCCCGAGATCGGCGGCGCGCTGGGGATGACCCCGGCGCCGAGCAACAGCCGCGCCGTGCTGTTCTGTTACGCCGGTCTCGTCGTCGGCGATCTGGGCAGCGGCGTGTTGAGCCAGGTGCTGCGCACCCGCAAGAAGGTGCTCGGGGCGTTCATCCTGCTGACAGCGCTCTTCACGGCGGCGTACTTCGTCGTGGGCCGCTCGTCACTGGACGCGTTCTACGCCGTCTGCGCGTGCCTGGGCGTCGCCACCGGCTACTGGGCGGTGTTCGTCACCGTGGCCAGCGAACAGTTCGGCACCAACCTGCGGGCGACGGTGACGACCACGACGCCGAACTTCGTGCGCGGCGCAGTCGTGCTGCTGACGTCCGGGTTCCAGTTCGGCAAGCCGTACCTCGGCGTCGCCGGCAGCGCCATCGCCGTCGGCGTGGTGACGCTGGTGATGGCGCTGGTCGCTCTCGTTGGCCTGGAAGAGACCTACGGCAAGGATCTGGATTTCGTGGAAGATGTCTAGGTGCCTAGAATCTTCGCTCTCGTGCTGGCGCTCGGTTGCGCCGATCCCGCTGCCATGATCATGATCGCAGACGCCGGTGTCGACCGGCACACCGGTGCCGGTGATGGGCGGCCCGTGTCTTGTGTCTGGGAGGGCGCACGGCGGCACGCGGACCAGGGCGGGGCCCACGTGACCGACAACGCCAGCGTTGCCTACAACTCCAACCCGCCGTCGTCAGGCCCTCACTGCGGAACCTGGCTCGCGTATCGGGTCTATGCGCCCGGCAGCCCCGCGCCCCGATGCAACTGGTTGCACAACCTCGAGCACGGCGCCGTCGTCCTCGTCTACCGCTGCCCGTCGGGTTGCCCGGAGATCGTTGCAGAGCTGGAGAAAGCCATCAGCGAGGTGTCCGCCCGTTGCCAGCCCAAGCCAGTCATTCTGACTCCCGACGACGAGCTCGACACCACCGTCGCCGCCGCCGCGTGGGGGGCCACCTGGCGGTCATCCTGTCTGGATGCCGCCGCAAGGGCATCCCTGGTCGCCTTCATCCAGGAGCACATGGGACCGGCCGCCGGCCAGGCGCCCGAGCGCGTGCTGGCCTGCTTGTGACTAGCCAGGAATCGTGAAGAAGAACGTGCAGCCGGTGTTGGCCGGGGCGTTGTTCTCGACCCAGATCTTGCCCCCGTGCGACTCGACGATACTCCTCGAGATGTAGAGCCCCAGGCCGAGCCCGCGGCGATCGCCCGGCGCGCTCTGCCAGAATCGCTCGAAGACGGCCTCGTGCTTGGCGACCGGGATCCCCGGGCCCGTGTCGCTCACCGAGAAGACCACCTGCCCGGCTTTGGACGCAACACGGATGGCGACGTTGCCCCCCTTGGGGGTGAACTTCAGCGCGTTGCTGAGCAAGTTGGCCAGGACCTGCAAGACCCGTTCGTGGTCGAAGTTTGCCAGCGCCGACGTCACCTCCGACGTCAGGATGATCTCCTTGGCAGCCATGGCCGGCTGATACGTTTCCACGATCTCTCGCACCACGCCGCTTGCGTCGTCGGAAGTGAGGGCGACGCCCAACTTGCCGCCTTCCATGCTGACCACATCCATCAAGTCGCCGACGAGCCGATTCATCCGCGCCGTGCACCGCTGGACGGATTCAGCGCGTTTGCGGAGCTTCTCTCCCGGCTCCTCGCGCACGATCATCGCCGCGTGCAGAGCGACGGAGCCGAGCAGTGTCCGCAGATCGTGGCTGACCATGGCCAGAAAATCGTCTCTGGTCGCAACGGCTTCGTCGGCGCGCGCCCTCTCGATGACCAGGTCGTCGTCAGTGGCTTCCCGTTCGAGCACGAGGAGCCTCGCGAGAGCCTGCTTTCGTGCCGCCCGTTCCTCGGCGAGCTGGGCATCCGCGGTGGTGCGCTCCTGCGCGATGGTGGCGTCCTCTTTGACCTGTTCGGCCAGGACGCTCGCACGGGAGCCCTCGCTGCCTTGTTCGACCTTCTCCCGCGCGTCCTCGAGGACGAGGTCCGCCTTGTCGCGGGCCGTGCGCACGACGCGGTCGGCGTCCTCTTCGACGACAGCACGTTTGGCTGCCAGCTCCTTGTCCACCTTTTCGCGCTCCGCGCGAAGACTGGCGTCCGTGTGTTGCCGCTCCTGCGGACGGGGATTGTCGGACATGGCTACGTGGGTTGTACCAAAGGACACCGCGGGCAGGCTGCATCAATCCGGCAGGACCGTGACCACCGTCATACCGGGAGCGAGTCGAGCGGCGACGTCCAGCGCGATCTTGACGTTGGCGCCGGATGAGATGCCCACGTGCAAGCCCTCCTCGCGCGCCAGCCGGGTGCGGAATGCGTCGGCGTCCTCTTCGCTGATGGTCCGCACCTCGTCGACGAGGGCGCGGTCCAGCAACTCGGGGACGAAGCCGGCACCTATCCCCTGGATGGAGTGAGGACCGGGGCGGCCACCGGTCAGGACGGCGCTGCTCGCGGGTTCGACGGCGACGATGCGGACGTCGGCACGCACCGCCCGCAAAGCGCGGCCCACGCCAGTGATGGTGCCCCCGGTGCCGACGCCGGCCACGAAGGCGTCGGGAGGGCCGCCTGCCTGCTCGAGGATCTCCGGTCCGGTATGGCGGCGGTGCGCCTCGGCATTCTCGGGATTCTTGAACTGCTGGGGGATGAAGGCACCGGGGATCCGCGCCGCCAGAGCCACCGCGGTCTCCACCGCCTTGCGCATCACGCCTGCGGCCGGCGTCAGATGCAACTCGGCGCCGTAGGCGCGCAGCACCGCCTGCCGCTCGGCGGACATGTTGTCGGGCATCGTCAGGATCAGGCGGTAGCCCTTCACGGCGCAGACCAGCGCCAGGCCGACGCCGGTGTTGCCCGACGTGGCCTCGATGACCACCGACTGGCCGGGCACGAGGCGGCCGTCCCGCTCGGCCGCCTCGATCATCGCCAGCGCCGCGCGATCCTTCACCGAGCCGCCCGGGTTCAGGTGCTCGCACTTGACCAGCACCGTCGCCATCTGCGGTGTGGTCAGCGCGCGCAGCCGCACGAGCGGCGTGCGACCGATTCTTTCCAGGATCGTGTCGACGATCGTGCCGTTCACGGCTTCTTGGCGGCGAGCTCGGTGAAGAGCGGCGTGGACAGATAGCGTTCGCCGCTGTCGGCAAGCACGACCACCACCATCTTGCCCTGGGCCGCGGGACGCTTCGCGACTTGCAACGCGGCCGCCAGCGCCGCTCCCGACGAGATGCCGCACAGGATCCCTTCCTCGCGCGCGAGCCGCCGGGCGCAGGCGAAGGCGTCGTCCTCGCTCACGGCGATCACCTCGTCGATCACCTTGCGGTTCAGCACCGGCGGAACGAAGCCGGCGCCGATTCCCTGGATCATGTGGTTCCCGACCGAGCCGCCGGACAGCACCGCCGCCTTGGCCGGCTCGACCGCCACCACCTGCACGCTGGGCTTCTTCTCCTTCAACACCTCGCCCACGCCGGTGATGGTGCCGCCGGTGCCGACGCCGGCCACGAAGATGTCGACAGCGCCGTCGCTGTCCTCCCAGATCTCGACGGCGGTCGTGCGGCGGTGGATCTCGGGGTTGGCCGGATTGCTGAACTGGCCCAGCACCACGGAGCCGGGAATCTGGCGCCGCAACTCCTCGGCCTTGGCCACCGCGTCGCGCATCAACGTGCCGGGCGTGGTCACCACCTCGGCGCCCAGATAACGCAGCAGCGTCTGCCGTTCGGAGGACATGCGCTCGGGCATGCAGACGATCAATCGGTAGCCGCGCGCCGCTGCCACGAACGCCAGGGCGATGCCGGTGTTGCCGGAGCTCGGCTCGATGATGGTCGCGCCGGTCGGCAGCTTCCCCGCGCGCTCGGCGTCCAGCACCATCGCCACCCCGATGCGGTCCTTGACGCTGCCGCAGGGGTTGTGCGCCTCCAGCTTGCCGACCAGGCGCGCTCCCAGTCCGCGCCCGACGCGCCCGAGATCGACCAGAGGAGTGCGGCCCACGGTCTCGATGGTGCTCTCGAGGATTTTCATATGGAGTAGTCTCCGATGAAGAGTCCGGCGTCCTGGAGGTTGGCCAGCACGCGATCGCCTTCTTGCAGTCCCAGCGCCTGAAAATCCGCCGTCGAGATCTCGACGGCCAGGTCGTTGCCGTCGGGGAGCCGCAACGCCACCTTGACGTACGCGCCCAGGAAGATCAGCCGCTCGACGCGGGCCAGTGCCACCGATGCCGCTCCGTCGGCGGGCTTCGACAATTTCACCGCGTGCGGCCGGACAAACGATAGCGCCGCCCCCGGCTCGGGCCGGAAGATGTGGGCGCCGCCCATGAACGAGGCGACGAACGGCGTCGCCGGATGGTCGTACACCTCCTGGGGCGCTCCGACCTGCACCACCTTCCCTTCGTTCATCACCACGATCTGCTGCGACAGCTCCATCGCCTCCTCCTGGTCGTGCGTGACGAGCAGCGTGGTCACCGGCGTGTGATCCTTGGACAGCGCCCGCTGCTCGTGAAAGCGGCGCAGCCAGTCGCGCAACGACAGCCGCACCTGGGCGTCCAGGGCCCCGAACGGCTCGTCGAGCAGCAGGATCTTCGGTTCGATCGCCAGGGCGCGCGCGAAGGCCACCCGTTGCTTCTGTCCGCCCGACAGCTCCGACGGGAGACGCTGGCCGTATCCCTCGAGCTCGACGGCGACCAGGAGCTCGTCCACCTGGCGGATGATCTCCGCCGCGCGCCGCTTGCGCACGCGCAGGCCGAAGGCGACGTTGTCCCGCACCGTCATGTGAGGGAACAAGGCGTAGCTCTGGAAGACGAAGCCGATGCCGCGGTCCTGCGGCGGGATGCTGGTGCCGTCGGCGCCGTCGATGACCAGCCGCCCGCCGTCCGGGTGTTCGAGGCCAGCGATGAGGCGCAGCACCGTCGACTTGCCCGAGCCCGACGGCCCGAGCAGCGTGGTGATGCTGCCGACGGGCGCCTGGAAGGTGACGCCGTCGACCGCGGGCGCCGCCCGGCGCGAGAAGCGTTTGGTGAGCCCCTCGACGGCGAGCCCGATGCGCGCCGGGAGCACATTTTCAACGACCATCGGGGCAGTCATATGAAGTACATCTGCGGCACAGGCACGGCCCGGTCGATCCCCATCGCCTCGGCGCGCCCGACCAGATCGGCGAGCGTGGTCTGCGCCAGCGCCGCCTGCACCCTGCCAGCGACGTCGCCCCAGACGCGCGCCGCGGGGTCGTCGCTGCCCAGCGGCCAGCCGGCGATGGGACCGTCCAGCGCTTCGGTCACCTCGTCCAGCCGCACCTCGGCCGGGGGGCGCGCGAGGCCATACCCGCCGCCCGGGCCGCGTTTCGCCTCGACGAGTCCCGCGCGTCGGAGCTCCTGCAGGATCTGCTCGAGGTAGCGCAGCGGGATCCCTTGCCGCTCGGCCAGCTCGCGCGCCTGGACCGCTCGCCCCACGCCGTGGAAGGCGAGATCGAACAGCGCCTGCAGCCCGTAGGCCGCCTTGCTCGAGACCTTCACGCCGTCCTTCGCTGTGTGCCGAGCAGGCCGAACTGTGGCTGCAGGATCGACGACAGCGCCGCCACCGCGCCGATCACCAGCACGCCCGGAGCCTCGGGCGAAAGAGACGCGTCGGCGAGTTCGTCCAGACGGCCCAGCCAGCGCGCGGCCTCGGGCGTGGTAGCGCCGACGATGATCGCGGACGGAGTCGCCGGATCCCAGCCGCGGCGGACGAGGCGCTCCGCGATGGATCCGCGCGCGGCCAGCCCCATCAGGACCACGATGGTGGCGCTGCCCGGCGGAAGACCGTCGAGAGTCGGCGCGTACGAGGTCTCGCTGTGACCGGAGACCACCACGAACGCCGAGGCCATCCCGCGGTGGGTGACCGGGATGCCCGCCAGCTCCGGCACCGCGACCGCCGTCGAGACGCCCGGGATCACCTCGAACGGGATCCCGTGCTCGACGAGGGCCAGAGCCTCCTCGCCGCCACGGCCCAGGACGAACGGGTCGCCGCCCTTGAGCCGCACAACGCACAGGCCTCGTCGAGCCGAGCGGATCATCAGGCGGTTGATCGCCTCTTGCGCCACCGACTCGCGGTGAGCGCGCTTGCCGACATAGAACCAGCGTGCTTCTGGCGCCAGCGATCGCGCCGCGCCGCTGGCGAGAGCATCGTAAAGAACCAGGTCGGCCTCCCCGAGACGGCGCACGGCCCGCACCGTCAGCAGATCCGGATCGCCGGGACCGGCGCCCACGAGTGAGACGTGACCGGTCATTTGTCGTAGATCCTGTTCAACGCCTGGAGCAGCGCCGGGCGCCGTTGCTCCATGGGCACGTCCTTCCAGGTGGGCCGCAACTTGCGCGCAGTCTCGGCCCAGACGGCGAGATCCTCCGGGAGCATCGCGTCCAGTGCCTCGCGCAGCAGGCCAGCCAGCGCCGGCGCGCCGCCGCCGGTGGAGATGGCGACGGTCACCGGACCGCGGCGCACCACACCGCCGGCATACGCACTGGCCGACGCCGGATCGTCGACCGCGTTCACGAAAAGCTGCCGCAGCGAAGCTGCCTCGGCCACGGCGCGGTTCACCTCGGGCGTCGCCGCCGCGACGACGAACCAGACGCCGTCGAGATCCGGCGGTGCGAACGGCCGCTCGAAGATCGTGGTGCCCGGCTGCCGCAGCGCCGGGTCGATGCTGGGCGCGACCACGGTGATGGCAGCGCTGGCCGCCCTGAGCGCCTCGTACTTGCCGACGGCCACCCGGCCGCCGCCCACGACGAGTACCTTCCGCCCCTCGAGCTTCAGGAAGGTCGGATGCAGCGGCGAATTATCCTGTGAATTGATCAAGAAGATGCCGTCCAGATGCCGCGCATGCTAAGAAGCAGCTAGTTTCGTGTCAATTATAAATACGGTTGTTTGGTCAAGAATCGACGTCGCGGTGCGTGAACCGCCGTCTGCCAGCGCCGTAGTCGGTAGACGCCTGACCCGTGCCCTCCAGCAGCCAGCGGTAGGTGAGCAGCCCCTCCACCCCGACGGGGCCGCGGGCGTGCAACTTGTCCGTGCTGATGCCGACCTCGGCGCCCAGGCCGAACCGGTAACCATCGGAAAAACGAGTGCTGGCGTTGTGGAAGACGCAGCCCGAGTCCACTTCGGCCAGGAACCGCCGAGCGGCGGCCGCGTCCTCGGTGACGATGGCGTCGGTGTGCTTGGAGCCGTGCCGGGCGATGTGCGCCAGCGCCTCGTCCAGGCCCACGACCTGCTTGATGGACAGGATCGGCGCGCAGTACTCGGTGTCCCAGTCCTCGTCTGTCGCAGCCTTCATTTTCAGGGCCGGATGGCGGTTCCGTGTCCCGGCGCAGCCGCGCAGCTCGACGTTCTGCGCCGTCAACGCCGCCACGGCGGCGTCCAGCGCCACGCCGTCGTTCCACAGCAGCGTCTCGACGCTGTTGCAGGCGGCAGGGTAGCTGCACTTCGCGTCGACGAGGATGCGCGCCGCCTTCTGCGGATCGGCCGCCGCGTGCAGGTAGACGTGACAGATCCCGTCGGCGTGGGCCATCACCGGGATGCGGGTGTTCGCCCGTACGTGCCGCACGAACTCGGCCGAGCCGCGCGCGATCAGCATCTCGACGAGATCGTGCATCGCCAGCACCTGGTCCACCTCGGCGCGCTCTTCCAGCAGCACCATGGCCCGGGTGTCGATCCCGTGCTTCGCCAGCACCTGGTGCGCGACGGCGGTCAGTGCCCGGTTCGACGCCCGCGCCTCGCGCCCGCCCTTCAACACCACGGCGTTGCCGCTTTTCCAGGCGAGGCCGGTGATCTGAGCCAGCGCCTCGGGGCGCGCCTCGAACACCACCGCCAGCACGCCCAGCGGGCAGGTCACGCGACGGAGCACCAGCCCCTCGTCCAGCTCGCGGTGCACGGTCACGCGGCCCACGAGCTCGGGCATGCGCGCCAGCTGGCGGAGCCCGTCGGTGACGCTGTCGAGCTTCCGCGCATCGAGGGCCAGACGTTTTATCAAGGAGGACCCGAGCCGCGTGGCCGCCTCCATGTCCTCGGCGTTCGCCGCGAGCACGGCCTTGCGATTCGCCGGATCGTCCAGCGCCGCCGCCAGATCCCCGAGCAGAGCGGTGCGCGACGCGGCCTGGAGAGCCTGACCCGCCTGCCGCGCAGCGCCTATTGTTTCCCGCAGATCCATTTCGAAGGGATATTACAATGCCGGGTTCCATGACTTGGAAAGAGAAGCTCGACGGCAAGGTTCCCGAAGCCTGGGCCCGCGAGATCGAAGTCTTCGAGACCCAGATCGAGCTGCGCAAGAAGGGGAAGATCGAGGAGAAGCTGTTCGCCGAGACGCGGCTGCGGCGCGGCGCCTACGGCCAGCGTTACGACAACGGCCAGCGTCACGACGGCGAGAAGACCCAGGAGCTGAAGTACCCGAGCGACGGCACCAAGGGGCCGAACACGCTCTGGGACGCGCCCGGGATGCATCGGATCAAGATCCCGTTCGGCAAGGTGACCGCCGAGCAGCTTGAGGTGCTGGCGGACCTGGCCGAGGAATACTCCGATCGTATTTTGCACATCACCACGCGGCAGGACGTGCAGCTGCACTTCATCCACATCGAGGACACGCCCGATCTGATGCGGCGCCTGGGCGCGGCCGGCATCACCACGCGCGAGGCCTGCGGCAACACCGTCCGCAACGTCACCGCCTGCCCGATCGCCGGCGTCTGCAACGAGGAGACCTTCGACGTCACGCCGTACGCGGATGCCATCACCTGGTTCCTGCTTGGCCACGACGACACGCAGGACTTCGGGCGCAAGTTCAAGATCGCGTTTTCGGGCTGCGCGCAGAACGCCTGCGGCGTGACCAACTTCCACGACGTGGGCGCCATCGCCAAGATGAAGGACGGCAAGCGCGGCTTTGCCTACTACGTCGGCGGCGGGCTCGGTTCGGTGCCGCAGGCGGCGCAGCTGTTCGACGAATTCCTTCCCGAAGAAGAGCTGCTGCCGATGTCGCAGGCGGTCTCGCGCGTCTTCTCGCGCCTGGGTGAGCGGGCCAACCGTGCCCGCGCGCGCCTCAAGTTCGTCGTCAAGAAGCTGGGCATCGAGGAGTTCAAGAAGGTGGTGCTCGAGGAGCGGGCGAAGCTTCGGCCCGATCCGCGGTGGACCTCCTTTTTGAGAGATCTGCACAAGACCGACGAGAAGCCGCTGCGCCCCGCGGGAAAATTGCCGGCCGGCGCCAAGCCGGAGGGCTTCGACCACTGGCACCGCACCAACGTGCAGGCGCAGAAGCAGCCGGGCTACGCCATCGCCCACATCACCTTGCCGCTGGGCGATCTGACCAGCGACCAGGCGCGTCTCCTGGCCGATGTCGCCCGCAAGTACACCGGCGACGCCGTGCGCACCACCGTCGAGCAGAACCTGCTCTTGCGCTGGGTGAGCGAGTCGGATCTGGTGTCGCTCTACGAGGAGCTCAAGGCGATTGATCTCGCCGAGGCGGGCGTCAGCACCATCAGCGACATCGTCGCCTGCCCGGGGACCGACACCTGCAAGCTGGGCATCTCGTCATCGAGGGCGCTGGCGGCCGAGCTGCGCAAGCACCTGACCGTCGTCGAAGAGAAAGTCGAAAAGCTCCACATCAAGACATCGGGTTGCTTCAACTCGTGCGGGCAGCACCACGTCGCCGACATCGGCTACCTGGGCGTCAGCCGCAACGTCAATGGCCGCCGCGTGCCGCACTTCCAGCTGGTCGTCGGCGGCAAGTGGACCGACAACGGCGGCGCCTACGGCCTTGCCATCGGAGCCATCCCTTCCAAGCGCGTGCCCGAGTTCACCAAGCGCCTGACCGGCATGTACGCCAAGGACGGCCAGCCGGGAGAAAACTTCGCCGACTTCGTCAACCGCATAGGCAAGAAGACGGTCCGGGCGATGGTCGAGGAGACGCAGGTCATCCCCAGCTACGAGGCGGACCCCAGCTTCTACAGCGACTTCGGCGACCCACGCGAGTACACCATCTCGGACATGGGCGAGGGCGAGTGCGCGGGCGAGGTGGTGCCGTTCGTGGAGATGGGCCTCGCGGCCAGCGAGCGGGAGATCTTCGAGGCCCAGGTGCTGCTGGACGAGGGCAACGTCGGCGGCGCTGCCAAGCGGGCTTTCTCGGCGATGCTCCAGGCGGCCCGGGCACTGGCGCGCGAGAAGAACGCCAACATCGGCAGCGAGGCCGAGGAGATCGTCGGCGAGTTCCGCAAGAACCTGGTCGATACCAAGCTGTTCTGGGACCAGTACGCCGGCGCCAAGTTCGCCCAGTATCTGTTCAACGCACAGGAGAACAATGCCCAGGGCGGCAGCGCCCCCACGAAGGAGGGCGCGCACCAGCTGATCGAGGAGGCGCAGCTGTTCGTCGACGCCGCTCACCAGTGCTACACGCAGCACGGAAAAGCGCTGTCGGCATGACGCCGCACAAGCTGCAGCTCAAGGTCTTCACCGACGGCGCCCGGCCCGATCTCGAGGCGTTCATCCCGGTCTTTCACGACTGGATCAAGCACCACCGCCTCGACGAGATGCTGATCGACGTCGCCAACTACGCGCACGTGCCGAAGGGGCCGGGGGTGGCGCTGATCGGTCACGAGTCGGACTACTACGTCGACGACACCGACGGGCGGCCCGGGCTGCTCTACAGCCGCAAGCGCGAGGCGCCGGCGCCAGGTGAAAGACTGCGCGACGCGTTCCGCCGGGCGCTCGGCGCCGCGGCGATGCTCGAGCAGGCATTCCCCGGCAAGCTGCGCTTCCGCACCGACGAGTTCCTGTTCCGCATCAACGACCGCCTGGCAGCGCCGAACGTCGAGAGCACCTTCGCCGAGCTTCGGCCCGAGCTGGACACCTTCGGCGGCAAGCTTTTCGGAGCGGTGAAACTGTCGCTGGTGGGCAAGCCACGCCAGCTGTTCTCGGTGAAGATTGCCACCGACGGCAAGCTGGGGCTGCGGGCGCTGCTCGATCGTTTATAGATGCGCGTCCTGGCTCGTTCGCTCGTCCTGGTCGCCGCGCTGACAGCCGTCGCCCACGCCGCCGACAACCGCGAGCTCAAGGCGCGCGAGGCGTACGCAGCGGGCAACTACCAGGTCGCCGTCGAGCTGTACTCGAAGCTATACGCATCGACGCTGCACCCGACGTACCTGCGCAACATCGGGCGCTGCTATCAGAACCTTGACGAGCCGGACCGGGCGATCAAGAGCTTCCAGGAGTACCTGCGCAAGGCGAAGGTGAACGCCGCCGAGCGCCGCGAGGTCGAGGCCTACATCGCCGAGATGGAGGCATTGAAAAAGCAACGGGCGCAGCCTGTGCCGGCGTCGCCGCCAGCGGCGTCAGTCGACCTGACGGCGCGTGCGCCCGACCTGACCGTGCGTGCGCCCGAGCCGCGGCCCGTCTCGCCCCCTCTGTACGAGCGCTGGTGGTTCTGGACCGGCATCGGCGTCGTGGCCGCGGGTGCGGCGACCGCGTACATGCTGTCCACCCGCAGCGACGCTCCGTCCACCGACTACGGCCCCTACTCACCGTCATGGAAATGAGACAGCTCGTCGCGCTCGCGTTGATCGCCACCACCTGCGGCAGCGGCGCTGACAACGTCGTCATCCTGACCGTGGACGCCGATCCCCCGGGCATCTCCGACATCGCTCAGCTGGTGATCAGCGCCAGCGACGGCCAACGCCGGGCGGAGGTCGTCATCAAGGACCTGAAGATGCTGATGCTCCCGCCCGCGCGGACGATAGGACTTTCGGTCCCCTCGGGAGCGCCCACGGTGGTCGTGCAGGTCGAGGCGCAGAATGCCATGGGGCGCTCGTTCGCCTTCGGCGAGGGAACCGTCGCGATGGCCGGCAAGGGCTCGACCTTGACCGTCAAGCTGCAGCCATCGACGCCCCCGCCGCGCTTCTCGACCGGACAGACCATCCCGTCGGCCACCGGAGGCACCAGGTTGAAGCCCGTCGGATGGACGCCGGCCGTCACCGACGATGGCCCGCCGATCACCATCGGCCTGACCGACACCAAGCTGAATTTCGAATGCCTCTGGCAGGTGGCGGCCGACGGCGCCTACCGCTGCCTTCCCGAGGGCTATCAGGGCGCCATCGGTTACTCGGACGCGCAGTGCCGCAGCGCCGTGCTCGTCGCCAGTCCTTCGCGATGCAACATGAACGCCGACGTGCCCGCCTTCGGCACGCTGTTCAACTTCAATACCTGCCCGGCCTCGCGCTCGGTCTGGCGAAAGGGGACACTCGTCACCGGGACGATCTACACGCGCAACGCCGCCAACGCATGCATCGCCACCACCCCTCTGCGCGCCGACCAGAAAGGGTGGGCCATCGAGGTCATGGAGCTGTCGATGACCGTGGCCGCCACGCCCATGCCGAGCGGCACCGGGGCGGTCGTGCCAGTGTTCCTCGAGGCCGAGGACGGCGCGCGCCAGTTCTTCCGCTGGCGCAGCGCAGCCCACAGGGCGGACTGTGACGTGGGCCTGGCCGCCAACGGCAAGGCGCGCTGCTTGCCAACGCCGATCGCGACCGTCGGGACGTACTGGGTAGACGCCTCCTGTAGCCAGCCCGCCGCCCGGACCCAGAAGTCGTCCTGCTCCGGCGACGGACAGTTCGTCTCCAACGTCGCCAACGGCGTCTGCCCCGCGGCCACCAGCATCTTTCGCGCGGGCGCCAAACAGGCCAACGCCTTCCAGCGAGATGCCACCAACAGCTGCAGCCCGGCGATGCTGAGCACCAGCGACATCTATCCACTGGGCGCCGAGGTCATGCCCGACGCGATGGACACCGCGGGCATGGGCATGTTGCCGGGCACCCAGCGCCTGCGGCCGCTGACCGACACCACGGCCGGCGGCACCGTGATTCGCGACCAGTACTGGGACGCGAAGTTGCGCATCGTCTGCTCGGCCACGGTCGGCACCAACGGGCGCGTCTTCTGCCTGCCCCGGGTCACCGAGCCGCCGCGTGGCTTCATCGAGAACACCTGCAGCGGAAGCCAGGTGTTCCTCCGGCGCACCGAGGATTGCGACGTCGCGTACGGCGCGATGGAGAACGGCGTCTGCCCGGTCGGCAAGCGGGTTTTCCTGCTGTCCACCCAGCCGCTCACGGCGGGATTC
Organism: Myxococcales bacterium; assembly: GCA_031423255.1. Taxonomy (GTDB): domain Bacteria; phylum Myxococcota_A; class Polyangia; order Fen-1088; family Fen-1088; genus JANPFD01. The sequence continues at coordinate 36,270 of JANPFD010000106.1, forward strand.
TTCAGCACGGAGACTGGCCGCTGCGAGGGCTTCATGCCACGAGGGGGAGTCCAGGCTTTCGCCGCCGCGCGCGAGGTCCCACCCAGCGAGTTCGTGGAGCTGAAGCGGTTCACCCCATGAGCGGCGCCGGTTTGACGCCGGTCTCGCCCGCAGGCTATCTACGGGCGATGGGTCGGCTCGGGGGGATTCTGCTGTCGCTCACCTTCTTCGTGAGCCTTGCCTGGGCCCGCACGCCTGCCCAGAAGCGCGACGACGAGAAGAAGTCGCAGACGTCGTTCATCGCCGGCCGCTACGAGGAGTCCGTCGACATCCTGGCCAGCCTGTACGCCGAGTTCAAGGAGCCGGTCTACCTGCGTAACATCGGGCGCTGCTACCAGCGCATGAAGCAGGCCGATCGCGCCATCGCCAGCTTCGAGGAGTACCTGCTCAAGGCCAAGGACGCGTCGACGGCGGAGCGGGAGGAAGTGCGTGGGTTCATCCGCGACATGGAGGCGCTGAAGAGGAGTCAGACACCGGCGCCGCCACCACCGCCGCCCAGGGCGGAGCCTGTGGTCGCACCGCCGCCACCCGCACCTCTGGTGGTACCGGCGCCGGCACCGGTTCCCCGCCCGGATCTCACCGCCGCACCGCCGCCACCCGCGCCCTCGTCGTCGAGCAACACCATGCGCCTCATCGGCTGGTCCGGTGTCGCCGCGGGCGGCCTGATGGCCGTGGGCGGAGGGCTGCTGCTGGCGGACGCCTGGGCCCAGTACAACAAGCGCAAGGACAAGGGCTGCCCCAGCCCGACGTCGGTCTGCGAGAACCTGGCCGACACCGTCAAGAGCCGGAATCTCTGGTCGAAGGTGCTGTTCGCGGGCGCCGCTGTCTTCGTCATCGGAGGCGGCACGCTCCTGTACCTGAATCCCGCTGCCACCGAGGGCGGAGGGACCATGGCCGTCGCGGGGACCTTCTGATGCGCCCGGCTTGCCTGCTGGTCGGCTGTGCGGTCGCCTTCGTCGCCTGCTTTCCCGATCCCGACAAGCTGACCGGCGTCGACAACGTGGGAGGAAGCGGCGGTGGCGTCGCCGGGATTGGCGGAGCCCCGATGGGCGGCATCGGCGGCGGGCCAATCGGAGGGCGAGGCGGCACGGGGGGCAGCGCCGGCACGGGCGGCACGGGCGGCACCGCCGGCACAGGCGGCACAGGCGGCACGGGCGGCACCGCCGGCACGGGCGGACGCGGCGGCGCGGGTGGTTCGACCCAGAGCCGCGCCGACGCCTGCATGGAGATCGCGAACGCCATGGTCGGCAAGCAGATCGCGTGCGCCCATTTTCCTGGGGTCCTCAACTATGGTTCGCCTGAAAATGCCTTTGCGCGCCTCGTGAAGAACTGCGTGATGGCCGAGTTGCCAGGCATGAACTGGCCGCCTCGGCCCGCGACCCGCTGCGCCGACGCCGTCAGGCTGCAGAGCTGCGAGGACTACCTGGACGGAGCACCGCTTGCCGCCTGCATCGCTCCGGGCGACTTCGCCAACGGCACCGGTTGCGGCCATCCCGACCAGTGTCAGAGCGAGGCTTGCAGCATCTCCACCTACGGAACCTGTGGCCGGTGCGTGCCGGCGCCCAGGATCAACGAGCGGTGCCTGTCGGGCTACTGCCCCGCGGGGCTCATCTGCAATGTGCAGAACGTCTGCGTCTTGCCTCGCGCCTCGGGCGCAGCCTGCTCGGGCGACATGCCGTGCCGGACCTCGCTCACCTGTTACGGCGGCGTCTGCCGCACGCGCATCAACAACGCGGCCCAGCCCTGCATGGTGAACGACCACTGCGATTTCCCGAACTCCTGGGTCTGCCACCCCATGAACCTCCGTTGCGTCCGGGCCCTGACGGCAGAAACCGGCAGCCCTTGTGGCTACACCGCGACCGATGTGACTTACTGCAGCGCCTCGGGCTTTTGCAACTCGGCCACGATTTGCGTGGCGCCGGCGGCTGACGGGGCTGCTTGCGACGATGCGGCCGGGCCGCGCTGTATGGAGCCGGCGCGCTGCTCGAACCGCGTCTGCGTGATCACGCCGGCCCGCAATTGCCCCTCGGCCGCGCCGGCCCCCGGCTACATGCCGCGTTCCGTTACCTATGGCGGCCTGCAGAACCTGCGGCGGGAACTGGGCCTGGGCCTACCGCAACCTTGACGTCGGCCCCCGGTCGCGCTGCAATCACGGGGCTGCACCCGTGATCGGCACCCGCATCAATAACTACGAGATCGTCTCGCAGATCGGCGAAGGGGGCATGGGCGCCGTCTATCTCGCGCGCCATCCGATGATCGATCGCCAGGTGGCGGTGAAGGTGCTCCGCCCCGGTCTCGCGGGCGACCCAACCCTGGTCGCTCGTTTTTTCAACGAAGCCCGCGCCGCTAACGCCATTCGCCACCCGAACATCATCGAGATCCTGGACGTCGGCACCCTGCCCGACGGCACGACGCCCTACCTGATGATGGAGATGCTGGAAGGCGAGAACCTGGCCAGGCGCCTCCGCCGCACCGGCAAGATGCGCATCGAGGAGGCGGTGGATCTGGCGCGCCAGACGGCCTCGGCGCTGGGCGCGGCCCACGACAAGGGGATCGTCCACCGCGACCTCAAACCCGAGAACCTGTTCCTCATCCCCGATCCAACCATCCCGGGGCGGGACCGGATGAAGGTGCTGGACTTCGGCATCGCCAAGCTGCGCGGCACGATCTCGGGCGTCTCGGTCCACACGCAGACCGGGTCCTTGATGGGAACGCCGCCGTACATGTCCCCGGAGCAGTGCCGGGGCGTCAACAACGAGGTGGACAGCCGCACCGACATCTACGCGCTCGGGATCATCCTCTACGAGATGCTGTGCGGGACGCCGCCCTTCGTCGGCGAGGGCTTCGGCGAGCTGGTGGTGATGCACCTGACCCAGCCGCCGCAGCCGGTGCGCGAGCGAAACCCCTCGGTGCCCGAAGCGCTGCAGGCGGTGGTGATGCAGGCGCTCGCCAAGCGTGCCGCCGAGCGGTTCGCCACCATGAAGGAGTTCGAGGCGGCTCTGATGCAGGGGCCGATCACGGCGCGCCCGGCGCCGACCGAATCGACAACGAGGGACGCCGAGCCGATCCGCCTGACCGAGGTGGCGGCGCCCCCGCACACCACCACGTTCTCGATCAGCGCCGGCGAGCTCGAGTCCGTCACCGAGGCGCCGGGCCGCAAGCGCAACCTGCTGCTGGCCACGGGCGGCGTCGCGGCGGCGGTGATCGTCGCGGCGCTCGGATTCGGCCGTGGAGGCGCGCAGAAGCAAACGGCCAGCGGACCGCGGACGCAACCCGCGCTTGCCGCCGCGATGGCGCCGACGCTCCACGCCGACGCCGGCGTCTCGGCGGGATCGCCCAGGCCAGCCGCGGTGGTACCGCCGAAGAAGGTTCGCCGCCGCAGCAACGTCCCCGCCCCGCCGCCGGTGCCGGGCGTGCCGGCTGTGCCGGCCGTGCAGACGATGGAAAAGTTCTAGCGGCTCGCCGCCAGGACGCCGGCTTTGCGCTGAGCCCACGTCTCGTCGGCGTGCGCCTCCCAGACGCGCAGGTTGTCGAAGCTGGCCCATTCGCCGCCGCTGATCAGCGCCAGTCGGTTCTTCGGGCGCGCGATCCGCTGCCAGTCGGGCGCGGCGTCCAGCTCGACGTGCGCAACCACCTTGCCGTCGATCTGCGCCAGGACCTCGTTACCGCGCAGCTCGATCATCGCCGTGTACCAACGTCCCGGCTCCCACTGCTTCTTGGTCTCGACCAGCTTGACGAGCTTGGTGGTCGGGCCCCACCCGTTGCCGCTCTGTAGAACGAATCCGTCGGCGTTGGCACGGGCGCGGAACACATGTTCGCTGACGCCGCCCTCGACGTGGTCGATGCCGATCCCGAGCCACTTGGCGCTCGCGCCGTCGAAGCGAAACGAGAACTGAATGACGGCGGTGTCCGCGATGGCCACGATCTTGCCGCGGCCGGCATGGTGCTTCTCCTCGGGCTTCTCCTGCATGCGCAGGATTCCGTCCTTCACCTCGGCGGTGCCCCTGCCCCCGCCCCAGCTCGACTCGGGCCCGAAGTCGTCGGCCAGCACCGGCTGCCCCCGGCGGGTCATCAACGGCTCGGTCTCTTGCACGGTGGTGGGCGTGTTGCGCAGCGACGACGAGCAGGCGGCGAGCAGACAGAATGCGAGCAGTCTCATGGGTGAAGGGCCTCCGGGATGATCTTCGCCGCCCGCTCGACGGCAGCACGGTCCACGTCCAGATGGGTGAGCATCCGCAGCCGCCGCGGTCCCACGGCCAGGCACAGCACGCCTGCCTCGCGCAGCACCTTCACAGCCATCTCTGCCGGCGGAAGCGATGTGGCCAGATCGACGATCAGGATGTTGGTCTGCACCCGCTCGAGGTCGACGGAGAGGCCGCGGGCCGCGGCCAGTCGCCCGGCCAGCAGGCGCGCGTGGGCGTGGTCCTCGGCCAGACGTTCCACGTTGTGCTCGAGTGAGTGAAGAGCCGCCGCGGCGAGGATCCCCGCCTGGCGCATGCCGCCGCCCAGCATCTTGCGAAAACGATGGGCGCGGTCCATCAGCGCCCTGCTGCCTGCGACGACCGAGCCCACCGGCGCCCCGAGCCCCTTCGAGAAGCACATGCTGACGGTGTCGGCTCCCGCGACCAGCGTCGCCGCCGGCAAGCCCTGGGCGACGGCGGCATTGCAGAGCCGCGCGCCGTCGACGTGCAGCGCCAGGTTGTGGCCGCGCGCGAAAGCCGCGATCTCCGCCACGTCGCGCAGGGGCCAGACAGCGCCGCCGCCGCGGTTGTGCGTGTTCTCCACGCAGACGAGCCGGGTGGGCGACAGGCTATGGTTGGACGACGGCTTGTACGCCGCCTCCACGTCGCGAACCGTGAACAGGCCACCGTGTCCGACGGTCGTCAGCTGGACACCAGCGATCGCACCGGACGCCCCCGACTCGTACAGGTAGTTGTGCGCGTTCTCGCCAACGATCACGTCGTCGCCCGGCTCGCAGTGAACCTTGAGGGCGATCTGGTTCGCCATGCTGCCCGAAGGGACGAAGAGAGCGGCCTCCTTGCCAAGAAACGCCGCCGCTCGCTCCTGCAGCCGGTTCACCGTCGGGTCCTCGCCGAAGACGTCGTCGCCCACCTCGGCCTCGGCCATCGCCTTGCGCATCGCGGGCGAAGGCTTGGTCACGGTGTCCGATCGCAGATCGATCAAACGGCCCCCAGCACGAGATTGTCGCGGGTCACCAGCGCGTCGTAGCTGCGATATCCGAGGATGACGTCGATCTCGTCGCTGCGCCGGCCGGCCAGCTTGCGGCACGCGTCCGCGTCGTAGTTCACGAGACCGCGTCCGTGGACCCGCCCGCTGCCGTCGCGGATCTCGACGACGTCGCCCTTCTCGAAATTCCCGTCGACCGAGACCACTCCTATCGGCAACAACGACGCCTTGTGCAGCGTCAGTGCCTTGAGCGCTCCCTCGTTCACCACCAGTCCCCCCGTGGCGCGGGCCGAGATGGCGATGTGCCGCCAGCGCGCGCGTCGTTTCTCCGCCGCCGGGATCAACGTGCCCACGTCTTCGCCGGCCAGCACCTGCTCGAGCACGTGGTCGATCGTCCCGTTGGCGATCATCACCGTCGTACCTTCGCTGGTCGCCAGGCGCGCCGCCTCCAGCTTGCTGGCCATCCCGCCGGAGCCGCTGCTCGACAACCCCGCCGTGCGCGCCAGCGCCTCGTCGTCGACGCCGTCCAGTTCGGCGATGCGCGTGGCATTCGGATCGACGAGCGGGCTCGCGGTGAAAAGGCCGTCCACGTTGGTCAGCAAGATGAGCAGATCCGCATCCACGCAAACCGCGACCCGCGCCGACAGGCCATCGTTGTCGCCGAAAACCTTCGCCTCCGCGCCGCCCTGGTACTCGACCAGCTCGCGCACGCTGACGCTATCGTTCTCGTTCAGCACGGGCACCGTGCCCAGCTCCAAAAGGCGCATCAGCGTCGTGCGCAGGCAGAGCGCGCGGTCGCGGTCGCCGAGATCTTCCTGGGTCAGCAGCACCTGCGCCGTCGTCACGCCCCGGGCGGCGAAAGCGCGCGTGTACACCCCCATCAGGTGCCCCTGCCCGACCGCCGCGCACGCCTGGCGCAGCCCCAGCGACCGCGGCCGCTCCTTCAAGCCCAGCACCCGCATCCCCATGCCGACGGCGCCACTCGACACCAGGATCACCTCGCGCCCCGCCTTGCGAAGACGGGCCAGGCTCTCGATGAGCGCCTCCAGGCGCGGCAAGGCCAGCTCGACCCCGTCCTGCGTCACGACGTGGGTGCCGAGCTTCACCACCAACCGGTGGGCCTCGCCGAGGGTGCGCCGGGTCAGCATTCGGACCGGTGACTTTACCTTGGCCAAGGTTCGTGTGGTAATTCCACGGCAATGCTGAAGAAGGACGAGACACTGGCGGTGATCGGCTGCGGCACCATGGGCGAAGCGATCGTGCGCGGCATCTTCCGCTCGGGAAAGCTCGCGCCGTCGCAGGTGTTCGCCACCGACCGCCGGCCCGAGCTGGTGCAGGAGCTCGCCGCGCGCCACAAGATGCGCGTCGGTGCCGACAACCTCGAGGCCGCCGGCGCCTCCCAGGTGGCGCTCCTCTGCCTCAAGCCGCAGCAGATGGCGGCAGCCCTGGACAACGAGGCGATGCGAGCCGCGCTCGCCGGCAAGCTGGTGATCAGCATCGCCGCCGGCGTTCGCCTCGAGCAGCTGACGCGCTGGTTGCCGAAGAGCGCCATCATCCGCGCCATGCCGAACACGCCCGCCGTCATCGGCGAGGGGATGACGGTGCTCTCGCGCGGCAAGAACGTGACCGACCCCCAGGCGGCGCTGGCCGCCGAGATCTTCGGCGCCGTCGGCCGCGTTACCGAGATCGACGAGGCGTCCATGGACGTCGTCACCGCGCTCAACGGCAGCGGCCCCGCCTTCGCATTCCTCGTGCTCGAGTCGCTGGCCGACGGAGCGGTGATGATGGGCCTGCGCCGGGACATCGCCATGACCATCGCCGCCCAGATGCTTCAGGGCTCCGCGCGCATGGTGCTGGAGACCGGCAACCACCCGGCGTCGCTGAAGGACCAGGTGACCACACCCGCAGGCTGCACCATCGCCGGCCTCCTGACGCTGGAGGATGGGCGCATCCGCTCGGTGCTCGCCCGCGCCGTCGAGGAGGCCACCCGGGTGGCGAGCAAGCTCGGGCAGAGCTGAACCGGGCGTGCAACACGTTCCCATCGTCCGTCCCGATCTCGGCACCGAGGAGGCCGAGGCGGTGGCGCGCGTCGTCCGCTCCGGCTGGCTCATGCAAGGGCCCGAGGTCGAGGCGTTCGAGCACGAGTTCGCGACCTTCGTGGGAGCGCCCCACGCCGTCGCGGTTTCGAGCGGCACCGCGGCGCTCGAGCTGGCGCTGCGCCTGCTGAGGATCGGCCCTGGCGACGAGGTCGTCACCGTCAGCCACAGCTTCATCGCCACCGCGAACTGCATCACCGCCGTCGGCGCGCGCCCGGTCTTCGTCGACGTCGAGGAGGACACCTTCGGCATGGATCCGGCGCAGGTGCAGGCGGCGGTCGGTCCACGCACGAAGGCGATCCTCGTCGCTCATCAGGTCGGCATCCCCTGCGATCTGCCCGACGTGGGCGTTCCGGTGATCGAGGACGCGGCCTGCGCGCTCGGCAGCGAGCGGCTCGTCGGTCGAAGCTGGCAGCGCCTCGGTCGGCCCCACGGACGGATCGCGTGTTTCTCGTTTCATCCGCGCAAGGTGCTCACGACCGGCGACGGAGGCATGCTGACCATGGCCGACGAGGCGCTGGCCACGCGCGCACGCCTCCTGCGCAACCACGCCATCACCCCCGACGGCTTTCCCGAACCCGGCTTCAACCTGCGCCTGACCGATCTGCAGGCGGCGGTGGGCCGGCCGCAGCTGCGCCGCCTGGATGCCAGCCTCGCCGAGCGCCGCCGCCTCGCCGCCGCCTTTGGCGCCGCCCTCGCCGGCCACCCCGTGCTGGTGGCGCCCACCGAGCGGCCCGATCGCCGCACCAACTGGCAGAGCTATCCGGTCCGCACCCGGGGCGACGCAGCGGCCGCCATGCGGCACTTCACCGAGCGAGGCATCAGCTGTCGGCCCGGTTTGACCAATGCCCACCAGGAGCCGGCACACCGCGGCGCGCCCCTGCCAGTCTCCGAGCGCTTGCAGGCCACCACCATTTTCCTGCCTCTATTCCATGGTTTGACGGTGGACGAGCAGAACGCCGTCACGTCGGCCATCGCCGCTTTCCGGTAGCTTTTCTGTTCGGCCGAGTCGCTGTGTCTGTTTCCCGTGAAAGGGGACATTCAAATGACACCGCGCATTGCTTCTTCTTGCCTTCTGGTTGCATTCACTGGCATGGCCACCCTCGGGTGCCAGCCGTCCAAACTCGACGAGGCTGATCAGTTCCGTCGGGGCGTTCCTCGTCAGGAGACCGTCACCGCTGAGGTTCCATCCACGTCAGGGCAAGCCCAGCGGGTCGAATCCCAGACGCAGGCCATCCGTGGCCAGCGCGCGGGGATGTTCGTGCTCACCGCCGGCGTCACCACCATGCTGAACGGCGGCGCCATCTTCGTCGGCCTGCTGGTCAAGGAGGTGCTGAAGTACCCGCCCTCGAACATCACGGAAGACACCGCGGTGTGGGGACCGTTCGCCGATGATCTCGACCCCGTCGCCTGGAAGGTGACCATCAGCCGCGTCGGCACCCAGAAGTACCAGTACAAGTTCGAGGGCCAGCCGAAGTCGAACCCTGGCGCGCCGTTCGTGACCGTGCTTTCGGGCACGCATCAGGCGACCATCGACGGCGAGGGTGACCCCGTCGAGGGCTTCGGCGAGGGCAGCTTCACGCTGGACTGGGACGCGCGCAACACGCTGCCCGTCGTGCTCAAGAAGGAGCAGGGCAAGGCGACCTACGACTACTCGCGCCCGTCGCTGTTGGCGCAGACCAACGTCAAGGCCCAGTTCCGCAAGGTGAAGGACGATTCGAACGGCAAGATCGTCGACGTCGATTACGCCTACGTGAAGCAGCCGGGCCACGGCGGTTCGATGGATTTCACCTCCGACGCCCCGCCGCAGATGGGCATGGGAGCGGCCAAGTGGGCGGTGCGCAGCCGCTGGCAGAAGGGCGGCGCGGGCCGCAGCGACGTGAAGATGAACGTCCAGAACCCGCCCGCCAGCGCCACGCTGAACGAGTGCTGGAACTCGACCTTCGTCAGCACCTACCTCAAGCAGAGCTGGGACATGACGGCCGGTTACGGCGTCGAGGCGACCGATTGCGCCTTCACGACGGCGGAGTACTCGAACCTGTAGCTGAGTTGACCTAACTTAGAGGGCTCCGGTGCAGCTTCGAGTCATAGCGGGTGAAAAGGGGAACGCAGCGGCCGATTCGGTTCGGCCGCTGCGGGAGCTCTACGAACGATACGGAGGAAGCGTGTACGGACGTTGCCACTACATCCTCAAGGACCGCAGCCGCGCCGAGGATGCCATGCAGGATGTGTTCGCCAAGGCGCTCGAGCACTGGAACGGGTTCCGGTCCGAGGCCTCGCCGCTGACCTGGCTGATGAAGATCGCCACGCACCATTGCTTGAACCTGGTCCGGTCGGACCGCGCCGGATGGCGCAGCCGCTTCGAGCGTGAGGAACGCGCCAGGGCCACGACGCTGCCCGCCACCATCGGCGGCCTCCAGTCGCTGGAGATGCGCGAGCTGGTGACGAAGATGCTGGCCCGCTTCGACCAGGAGACCCAGGCGGCCGCCATTCACTACCACGTCGACGAGATGACACTCGAGGAGGTCGCCACGCTGCTCGGCCGGTCCATTCCCACCATCCGCAAGCGGCTGGAGGAGTTCGCCACCGTGTGCGGAAAGGAGCTGCGCGCATGACACTGGTTACCGAGGAAACCGGCGGCACCCACGTCGCCGACATGCGGTTGCGCCGCTTCCGCATCGGCGAGCTCGACGGCGCCGAGAAGGACGAGGTCGCCCGCCACACCGCGGATTGCGGCCCCTGCCGGGCGCGCCTCAAGACCATCGAGGACGAGCAGCGCCTCTTCGAGCGAGACATCTCGTTCGAGCGCTTCGCCGGTGGCGTCGAGCGGGCGCGCCGGGTTCCACGCGCAACCCCACGCCGCGTGTGGACGTTCGGCGTCGTGGCGCTGGCCGCGGCGGCTGGCCTGGTCCTGGTGGTGCGACCGCAGGAACAACGAAACAATCTCAAGGGTGACGGCCTCCAGGCCCAGATCACCATCGCCGCTTCCGACGGCACGCAGCGGACGATCGAGGCGGGCACCAGCGAGACCTTGCAGGCCGGCGAACGCATTCGCATCGGCTATCGGACCGCCAGTCCGCGTTTTCTCGTCGCGCTCTCCGTCGACGAGGCCGGCCAGGTGACTCCGATTTACCCCGAGCGCGGCTCCGCGCTGCGGGTCGATGCGCGCGAGGTGACCTTCCTTCCCGACAGCCTGCAGTTCACCGGCCGCGGCCGCGAGCGCCTGTACCTGCTGCTGTCCTCCGATCCATTGACCGTCGAGGAGGTGGCGCAGGCGGCTCGTTCCGGAGCCGTCACGCTGGTTCCGAAAGGTGGCGTCACGCAGTACACGTGGCTCCTGCACAAACAGTGACAGCGCGTCCTCGCACGCAATTTTCGGCTGCACTCTGCGTGGCCGTGGCGTCGTTTGCCGTGGCCGGCGACGCGCGATCCGACGTGCGACTGCACCGTTTCGCGGTCGTCGCGGGCAATGATCGCGGCGGCGCCGACACCCGGCCGCTGGAGTACGCCACCGAGGACGCCCGCCGCATCCACGGCGTGTTGACCGAGCTCGGCGGCGTGGCCCGCGACGACGCCACTCTTCTCCTCAACCGCTCGTCGTCGGATCTGGTGGCCGCGCTCGCCGGCATCGAGTCCCGCATCGCCGCTGCCCGGACCCGCGGCGAACGCACCACCATCGTCGTCTACTACTCGGGCCACGCCAAGGATGGCGAGCTCCGCCTCGGCGACACCCGTCTGGCGCTCGGCACCCTCAAGGCGCGCTTGCAGAAGCTGCCCGCCGAGGTGGTCGTCGGCATCTTCGACTCATGCCGCTCGGGCGTGCGCTTCAAGGGCGCCGTCAAGGGGCCGGCCTTCGAGATCCAGAACTCCGTCGCCGAGGACGCGCGCGGGGTGGTGTTCCTCAGCTCGAGCAGCGCCGACGAGGACGCGCAGGAATCCGACGACATCCGCGGTAGCTACTTCTCGCACCACCTGGCCAGCGGCCTGCGCGGCAGCGCCGATCGTTCGGGCGACGGCCGCGTGACGCTGTCGGAAGCCTACTCCTATGCCTACTCGCGCACCGTGGCCGACACCGCCGAGAGCGCCGCCGGCGCGCAACATCCCACTTTCGACATCGGCCTCAAGGGCAACGGCGAGCTCGTCCTCACCGAGCCTGTCACGCGCCGCGAGGGCCTGCGCGTCCCCGGCCCGGCGCCCGGCGGCACCTACTACGTCGTCCAGAGCGGCTTCATCGCCGCCGAGCTGGTCAAGCCCGACAACGAGGAGCGCCGACTCGCGCTGGCCCCCGGACGCTACCTGGTCAAGCGTCGCCTGCCCGACCGTCTGCGCGTCGGCGAGGTGCGCATCGCCGTGGGCCAGCTGGTCACGCTCGACGAGGCCGCGCTCAAAGACGTTCCGTTCTCCGACGACCCCGTCAAGGGCGCGTCCCGCGACGCCAGCATGGGTCTGACCGCCGCAGCCGGGTTCCAGTCCTTCTTCGATGAGCAGACGCGCAACTCGCTGTTCCCGCCGGCCGGCCTCATCGGCATCGAGCTGCAGATACGCGACTTCTTCCGCCGTGGCTGGGTGGTGTCGGCGGATCTGACCCTGGGTGGGACACGTGCCACCCTCGTGCGCCCCGACGATTCGGCCCTCCCTTATCGTTTCAGCGAAGTGGGCCTTGGTGGGTCTTTATTCACTGAATGGCATCACGGCAATCTCATCCCGTTCATGGGCGGCCGCGTGGCGCTGATGGTCATGCACCGCGAGTTCGAGACCAAGACCATCCCCAAGCAGGACTTCTCCACCTTCTCGCCCAGCTTCATCGGCGGCCTGCGTTACCGCCTGGGCAGCGGGTTTTCCGCACAGGTGCGCGGGCGCATCGGCTACTTCTTCTACAACGTCGACCACAAGGAACGCTCCCTCGGTTACCTGGAGCTCGCCACCGCGGTGTCCTATGATTTCTAGGAGTGTCCCGATGATGAAGTGTCTCCTCGCGCTGTCACTGCTGGTAGGCGCCTGCGGCGGCAACTACTCGAACGAGGACATCGACTTTCAACTGGCGCTGCCCGAGCGCCAGGAGCTGACGGTCAAGCTGCCCAATGCCGTCCAGCTCGAGGATTCGGCCGAGTACTACAAGTGGACCCGCGGGACGGTCGTCACTTTCAATTACATGACCGCGGCTTTTCTCGGCCTCATCGACGCCGTCCGCGCCTACCCTGCCACCGAGCGACATCCGGGGGTGCGCGTGTGGGGACCTTTTGCGAACGACAAGCATCCGGCGTGGGTGGTGCGGGTGACCATCATCCAGGGCGAGCAGAAGTTCCTGTATCTCGTCGAGTACAACCGCGCGAAGAATCCCTTGCGGGAGTGGGGCAAGCTCATCACCGGGGAATACTCACCCAGGGGCGGCGTCCGTCGGGGCGCGGGTTCGTTCGATCTGTTCCTTCTGCCGGCGCGCGAGGTCGGCTATCCCATCGATGGCCTGGACGACATCGACGAGCTACACATCCAGCACCAGACGCTGGCGTATCCGGTCACCCTCTCGATGCAGATCGGGTACCCGGCGCCGCGGACCATGGCCAGCTACGACTACAGCGAGAACATGGACGGCTCGGGAGCGATGCGCTTCAAGTTTCCGACCGACAGCCCCGGCCTCAGCGAGCTCGAGCTGCGAAGCCAGTGGAAGGGCTCCGGGATCGGCCGCGCCGACGCCACCGTCACCAGAGGCAATCCGCTGGTGGTCGGCTGGAAGGGCGTCGACTGCTGGGGTCTCGACACACGCGCGACGTACAAGCATCGTGACTGGGAGCCGGCCAAGGACACCGGCGACCCATCGAGCTGCGCCTTCGGGCCGCCGTAGACCTCAGGTTAGACCCAGTCGCCCCAACCGTGCCGGCCAGACCGTGCAACCGTCCCTGTTCCCCGCCTGCTGCCCGAAGATGTCGATGCTGCCGTGGCCCTGGAAGGCCATCGCCTGGCCATTCATGGCCCTCATTCATCACCTACAACGCCGGCGGCGACGGTGACGACGTCTGGCCGTTCGTCGAACGGAACACCAAGCTGCACTACGACTGTTCGAAGCTGGATCAGTGGGGTGTGGTGTTCAGCCCACGCGCAGAAGCTGGGACTGTTTTTACACTTCAAGCTGCAAGCTGGAACCTTGGCGAGGAGAACACCCGTTCTGGCAGATGCAGAACGCCGACGCCTTTCTGGGCAACACCGCCAACGGCTTTGCCCAGCGAATCACGTCTGCCCAGTGATTGATCTCGCTGCCCAGCATTTCCGACAAGCGGATCCCCGCGTCCGTGTTGCTGACAGGGCCACGGCCCTGCTCGGAAACAATGACAGCGCCGCAACCGAGATCACGTCTGTGATGATGACCCGTCTGAGCGATCGCCATGCGGTTCAGTGCTAGAGTTCGCCGCGCATGGCCGAAGAACAAAAACTGGTACCAGTCGGCGGGCCACCTTCGCCGCCCTATGCCGATGCCTTCGTGGTTCACAACTCCGGCGTCGTGATGACTGTGTATCTAATGCGCGTGCCCATCGCCCACTCAGAACAGCAGCGCCGGGCGGCCGAAGGGCAGGAACTGGAGCTACCGGTTGTAAGCAGCGCTACAATGACTCGCGATTCGGCCGTGATGCTGGCGGATTTGATCTACGATCTAGCGGGGAAGAAACGACGGGTAGACTAGGACATGGGCGTACCAATCGCAGCCAGCTTGGATCCGAGGTCGACCATGGGACGACGTGCGTCCGGCGCACTGCCGACCAGAAGCGGCGTCGTCCGTCAGTCTGATTCTCCTCTGCGCCAATCGGGAAGCATCATCTCGTCGCCCCTTGCCCTGGCTGGCCACCACAGCGGCGGTGGCATGGCGCCCGATCTAAATCTAGCCCGTGCCTGCTGGATGGAGTTCGCTGAGATGGGCAGGCGCAGTGCAGACTCCGACGAGCCGGGCGCCCTGGACGCCGCCGCCCTGGAAGAGGTGCGCCGCGAGGTGCGGACGGGACTTGCGGAAGGGCTGGCGCCACTGCGGCAGTTCGTAGACGCCGTACAGAAGACCATGCTCAAGGCGATCGACACCAGCGAGCGTATTCGACGCCGTGTTCGGTAGATCTCTTAGCAACGTCGCGCTCGCCCAGGTGCGCGACGTCATCCGCGACGAGGTCAGGGCTGAGTTGAATCGAATCATGAGCCCGACGTTCATGGAGACTGTTACCCGCGGCCAGCAGGAGATGAGCGGTATTTTCGATGCCGTCGCTCGCTTTGAGGACGAACTAGACGCCGTTCGAACAAGCATCAAGATCTTGGAAGCGGCGATGTTGAAGCAACAGGAGGCATCCACCGGCGCAGAACTCGCCGTGATCAAGACCCCCTGACCACCTGCCCAATGATTCGCGCCGCTGCCCAGCGATTCAGGGCCGGAGGGTTAATGGTGGGCAAAGCCCCCTACCAAGGTCCCCATCTCAATCAATTACACATCGCGGGGGACGGCAGCTTGCAAGCGCCGCTCACGCAGGTGGCGGGGGAAAGGCAGGGGCGCGTCGCCGAGCAGGCCTCGCCGTCGCCGGCGGTCGCCGCACAGGTACCCCGGGCGGCGTTGGGCTGGCAGCTGGCGGAGGCGGCGCAGACGGTGGGCGGCGTGAGGCCGAGTCCGCAGGGCTGGCCCACGGTCGCCGTGCCCAGCACCTGACAGATCTTCTGCGCGTTGCAGAACTGCCCTTGCAGGCCGTTGCAGGAGCCCTCGACGGTGCAAGCCTCGCCGACGGCGACGGGGTTGGCGCAGATGCCGGCCTTGCAGTAGAGCGGCGACTCGCAAGCATGAGCATCGTCGCACGTCGCGCCGAGGGCGACGGTGGCGACGCACCTCTTGTTCTTGCAGATGAGGCCGAGGTCGCACTCCTCGTTGTCCTGGGCACAGCTGCCCCCCGCCGCGGACTTCGGGCCGCAGACGCCGCACATGGTGCCTCCACCCCTGCGGCAAAATCCGGTCCCACACTGGGAGTTGATCGCGCATCCGACTCCGTTCATCAGCGAGCCCTTGAGCACGCAGCCGCCGAACCGGTTGTTGAGCAGGTCGGTGCACGAGGCGGCACCCGCGGCGTTCATGCAGGTCACGAAATCGGCGGGCATGGCCGTGACGCCCCGGGCGCCGATGTTCTGCACGCACCCGAGCCGCGCGCGTGCCGTGCAGGTGGCCATGTCGCCATAGACGAGCTTGATGAGGAAGGGGGCGCAGCTGTTGAGGCGCTCGCAGAACTTCGAGACCTGGTCGCAGGCGCGCTCCCAGGTCACTGCCGCGCTGCCGCCCGTGCCGCCCGTGCCCCCGGTGCTGCCCGCGGCGCCGTCGCGGCGCACGCCACCGTCACCGACGCTGCCTGCGGTGCCACCCCCGCTTCCGCCCGCCCCGCCGTCGTCGTCCACCATGAGGCCGGTGGAGTCGCTGCTGCAGGCCATCATCAAGCCACCGAGTACCAGAGCAAGCGAAAGCGCGCGCGTCATGCTGTCCAGACACAGCGGCAGATGAAAAAGGAAACTAGAGGCGCGAAACTCGATTGACGATTCGCGTTATCCCATCCCGAAGCGGTGGCAACAGGCTGATGACCAGGGTCGCGGGGAGCTGGATGTCGAAGAAATACCCGGGTTGCACCAGCACCCCCTCATCGAGCAGCGCCAGCGCCCACTCCTCGTCCGTCATGACGGCTGGCAGGCGCAGGAGAGCGGACCAGCCAGCCTCCGTCGGCAACAGCGTGCAGCCGGTCCCCGAGACAGCCGCCGCGACTTGGCGGCGATTCTCCTGCACGCGGGCGGCGATGCGCGCTCGGATCTCCGCACCCAGCGTGATGAGGCGCGGCGCCGCCTGCTGCACCGGCGTCCCGACCGACAGATAGGTGTCGCACATCAGATCCAGGCGCCGGAGTGCCTCGGCCGCGCCCGGACCGGTGACGGCGATCCAGCCGAGCTTCACCTGCGGCAGCCCGGCCGCCTTGGACAGCCCGCCGAGCGAGAAGGTCAGCGCCGGGGTATCCCGGACGCATCTGACGGCATCGGCTGCGGGCGCCAGCGGGTAGTCCGCGAACACCTCGTCGACGACGAGCGGCAGGCCGAGCCCGGACGCGCGCGTGAGATCGCCGCGGGTGACGTACGATCCGGTCGGGTTGTTCGGACTGACGAGGCAGATGGCGCAAGCCCCTTGGGGCCGCACGGAGTCCCAGTCGATGCGCCAGCTTCCATCGAACACCAGCTGGTAGGGCCGCGGCTCGACCCCTTCGAGGCGGGCCAGGTAGTCGAACAGAGGGTAGCTGGGCTGCGGAACCAGGACCGCCTGCCCGGGATCCGCCAGCAGCTTGAACAGCAGCCCGTACGACTCGCTCGAGCTGGCGGTGAGCACGATGGCCGCGGGATCCACGGCGACGCCGCGGCGGGCGAAGTCGGCAGCCACGGCCGTGCGCGCCTCGGGCAGACCAAAAGGCGTGGGCGCATAGGCGGCGTCCACGGGCAACGACATCTCCGGATACGGAATCCCCACGGCGGTCGGGTTCGTCACCGTCAGGTCCACGAGGTCGCGGCCGGCAGCGCGCAGTTCCGCCTCCCGCGCCGCGAGCGGGTTCATGTCACTGGCCCACGGCAGACGCCGTGAAAACGTCATAACTGGCCGACGTCGGCGTCTCGCACCCAGCCCTCGAGGCCGTTGGACAGACGAATGCGCACCCAGTCCTGGTCGCGCTCGAGGATCCGGACGCGCAGGCCGGCGTGTACCTCGAAGCTGGTGCGGTGGTTCGGGTCGGCCCCCTCCTTCACCGCCACCGCGTCCGGAAGCATGATGGCGAACGGGATCTGGTCCAGGTTCACCCGGCCGAGCAGCAGCAGCCCGGCCAGGAGCGCACTCACGCCCAGGATCGCCGCCCCGGCGCCGAGCGCCGCGCGCGACTCCTCGTTCGCCCGTCGGCGCAGGAAGAGCAACGTGAAGCAGGCCACGTAGAGCATCACGAACATCCAGGTCTGCCCCGAGGGCGTGAACGCCGTGACCACGCGGATCCAGGCCGGGTCACGCTCGGCGCCCTCGATCTTGTCGCGCACCCGGCGCTCGGCCAGCTTGCGAGCCTGGCTCAGGTTGTAGCGGGCGTCGTCGTCGTCGGGGTCCAGCGCCACCGTGCGCTCGAAGCACCAGATGGCGCGCCCCAGGCTGCCCTGGCGGAAGTAGGCGACGCCGAGGTTGTAGTAGAGATCGGGCGAGATGACGTTCTGCCGCTCGATCTGCTCGTAAGCGGTGACGGCACCGGCATAGTCACCCTTGAAGTAGGCGTCGTTGCCCCGCTTCCAGGCGTCGTCCAGCAGATCGGCGGACGCCGTGCGCGCCAGCAGCATCGCCGCCAGCAGCAGGAGGGGTTTCACGCCAGCGCCCCCTCTTTCAGTTTCACCTTCTCGATCTGGATGATCATCTCGCCGGCCCGGTCGAGCGCGGCGCGCATCTCGTTCTCGGTGACGTTGCCGGGCGCAAACCGGGCGCGGTCGCAGGCCTCCAGCTCGCCGAGCAGGCCGGCAGCCAGCTCGGCCGAGAAGCCGGCGGCCACCAGCAGCGTGCGCAACTCGTCGCGCGACAGCCCGGTGACGGCCCGACCCAGCTTGCCGGTCAAGAGCTCGCGAAGCACCCGGTCGATCTCGATGTAGAACGGCGAGCCGCGGCCAGCGTTGAGATGGCTCTCGGCGGCGCCGAGTCGCCGGCGGACCAGGTGCCGCAGCTTCCGCCGCCGCGCGCCCTCGGTCTCCTGACTCATTCGTTCGCGGATGCGCCCCAGCAGCAGCGTCAGGCCGAAGGCGAGCGGCGGCGCGGCCACGAGGCCGCCGAACAGGCTCGACCGGTAGAAGGTGGCGCCGAGGTCGCGCCGGAAGCTGGCGCGCGCGCGCACCGGCCTCACGTCGACGCCCAGCACGTTCTCGGCGCCGGGAGCGCTGCTGCCGCCCGCCTTGCTCATGCTGGGCACGCCCGTGGCCACGCCCTCGCCCAGCACCTCGATGCGCAGCGGCTTGCTGTTGTCGGTGGCGTAGCTCTTCGCCGCCGGATCGAAGTAGGCCAGCGTCAGCGCGGGGATGGTCGTCACCCCTGGCTTCTCGGGCAGCAACAGGTACTCGACGCTCTTGACCCCGGTGACCGTGTCGCCCGGCTCGAGGCTGACAGTCACCTTCGGCTCGTACACCTTCCAGCCCGGCAGCGCCCCCAGTGCCGGCGGCGTCAACTTGCGCAGGTTTCCCTCGCCGGTGACGGTGATCGTCAAGGTCACCGCCTCGCCCACCGCGACGCGGTCTCGGTCCAGCTTGACCCCGAGCACGAAGTGCCCGACCGACGACGGGTCGAAGCCCTTGGGCTGCCCCGACGACGGCAGCGGCATCACCTCGATCGTCACCGGATCGTTCTTCAGCTTCTCGGTACGCACCGTCGAGCCGAAGAAGTCCACCTGTGAGATCTCCGACTCCATCGGCGTGATGATCAGCTTGCCCGGCTGCAGGCCGAACAGCGCCCGCCGCAACAGCGGAGCCACCAGATAGACCTGTCCCTCGAACATCTCGCGGGAGAGCTGCAGGCCACGCTGGCTCTGCGGCACCAGCAGATCCTCGGACCAGAACCCGTCGGCGCGCGGCTCCGTGGTGGTCTGGTATTTGTCCTGCCGCTCGGTGAGATAAAGAAACCACTCGGCGGTGATCTGCTCGCCGACATAGGCCTTGGTCTTGCTGGGGACCAGGCGCAGGAAGTTCTTGCCGTCCGGCGCGGTGGCGGTTGGCTCGGTCGAGAACGGGTGGCGCTTCATGTTGTTGAGCGGGTTGAACCCGCCCGGGGCGCGCGCGCCCGGCGCCGACGCGTCTTGGATGGCCACCGTGATCGGCGCGGTCTTCAGCTCGCGTCCGGCGACCCGTACCCGCGCCGCGCCGATGGTCATGGTCCCCTTCACGACGGCCTCCAGCTGATATCGCCAGCTGTAAACCGTCTGCACGAAATTGGCGCCACCGCCCATCTGCATCTGCATGGACTGGCTCGGCTGCTCCGAGATCAGGCGGAAGCCCTTGGCCTCCGGCGCGTGGTACCCGTCGACGCGGCCGTCCTCCACGGAGAGGGTCACCTCGAGGACGAGGGTCTCGCCCAGGCCGACGCGCGTCCGGTCCGCGCGGGCAAGGAACGAGGGCGCCTGCGCCGCCTGCGCGAACGAGCAGAAGAAGACCGTCGCCAGTCCGAACCGCTTCACCTTCACCAGTCCTTCACCGGTGGTGCGCGCCTCACCGCCCTCAGGCGGGCGCGCGCCTGTTCCAGATCCTTGGGACTGCGCTCGAGGCTGTCCAGGATCGCCTCGATCTCTTTCAGATCCGTCTTCTCGGGCCTGGGCTGCTCGCCAGGTTGGGGCTGGGGCTGGGGCTGGGGCTGGGGCTGGGGCTGCTTGTCGTTCTGTTGCTGGTCTTGCTTCTGATCTTGTTTCTGATCTTGCTGCTGCTTCTTATCCGGCTGCTGGTCCGGCTTCTTGTCGTCCTTGGGCTGATCTTTTTGATCTTGCTGCTGCTTCTCCTTCTCTTCCTGTTCTTTCTTCTTCTTCAACGCCAGTTCGAGGTTCCACTTGGCGCGCGTGTCGCCGGGATCGAAGGTCAGCGCCCGCTTGTAAGCAGCGACGGCGTCCTCGTACTTGTCTCCTTTGAAAAAGCTGTTGCCCAGGTTGTAGAAGGCTCCCGCCCGCATCGCCGTGGACTTCGCCTCGGTCGCTTTCAAGAACTCGCGCGTCGCCTCGTCGTAGCGGCCCAGAGCATGGAGGGCGTTGCCACGGTTGAAGTGCGCGCCGGGCTCGGCGGGGAGCACCTGCACGGCGCGGTCGTAGTCCTTCAGCGCCTCCTCGGCCTGGCCACCCTTCAGCTTGGTGTTTCCCTGTTCGATGGCGCGGTTCGGGCTGCGCAGGAGGTCGAAGCCGAGAATCATCATCAGCGCCAGATTCATGCAGCCCTCCGTTTGCGACGCTCGTTCAAGCATGCCTCGCCGACCAGCAGCAGGAAGGCGGGAAACACCAGGACTTCGTACACCTCGTCGTATTGCTTGACCAGCCGCGCCTCGTTCTCGGTGCGTTTCAATCCGGCCAGCGCCGCCTCGATCGCCTCGACGCCGAACCTCTTCGCGTCGGCGCGCAGGTACTCGCCGCCGGTCTTCGCCGCCAGCTGCGACAGCAGATCCTCCGCCAGGCGCGAGGTGACGTACTTGCCGTCCTTGTCCTTCATATAGGTGACGACCTGCCCCGTGTCGCTGACCTCGGGCACGAGTTCGCCCGAACGCGAGCCGATCCCCACCGCGAAGATCTTCACCCCCAGCCGCTGAGCCTCCTCGGCCACGACCAGCGGCTCGCTCTCGGTGTCCTCGCCGTCGGTCAGCAGCAAGATCACCTGGCCCCGGCTCTCGCCTCCCTTGGCGCGCAGGCGCTTGAGCAGATCCAGTCCCGATTTCAGTGCCCGCCCGATGGCGGTGCCGCCCACCGGCATGTCGCCGGGCGCCAGATCCCGCCAGAACAGCTTCACCGCCGCGTAGTCGGTGGTCGGCGGATACGTCAGTGTCTCGCCGGCGAAGGCCACGAGACCGATCCGGTCACCCGCCAGCCGGTCGATCAACCGATCCAGCTCGCGCTTGGCGCGCTCGAGACGCGAAGGATAGATGTCCCGCGCCAGCATCGACTTCGAGAAGTCGAGAGCCACCACGATGTCCATGCCGCGCTGCCGCTCCAGCTTGGCCCGACCGCCCGCCTGGGGCCGCGCCAGCGCCAGCGCCAGCAGGCCGACCGCCCCCGTCAGATAGATGGCCCGCAGCACCTTGCGCGGGACCGAGACCGACGCGGCCATGCGCTGGATCAGCACCTGGCTGCCGAGAGCCTGCATCAGCCGTCGCCGCCGCGTGAAGCCCAGCACATAGGCCAGCACCACGACAGGCACCGCGAGCAGCAGCCACAGCAGAACCGGGTGGGCGATTCTCACGGCAGCCTCCGCATGCGTGACAGCCGCAGCGCGATCTCCAGCAGCAACGCCACGAACGCCACCCAGAGGAAACGAGGGTAGAGCTCGGCGAAGAGGACGCCGCGATCGCGCACGCGCGACTTCTCGAGCTCCTCGAGGATGGTCTGGAACCGCTGGGCCAGCGCCCGCGTGTCGGTGGCCAGGTAGGGGGTGCCGCCGGTCATCGTGGCTATCTGCTCGAGCAGCTTCGGGTTCACCGGGTAACGCTGTCGGGCCGCGCCGGGAACCGTTGGCTGGTCGCTGCTGGCATTGCCGTCATTGTCACCTGCGAGGATGGTGTAGATCTTCACGCCCATCTTCTGGGCGTAGCCGGCTGCCTGCATCGGCGAGATATTCCCCGCGTTGCTGTCGCCGTCGGTCACCAGGATCACCACCTTCGATCGCGCGTCCGAGCGCCTCAGCCGGGCCAGCGCCACCCCCAGGCCGTTGCCGATCGCCGTCCCCTTGCCGTCGATGATGCCGGTGTGAAGCTCGGCCAGCATCCGCAAGAAGGTGCCGTGGTCCAGCGTCGGCGGGATGTACGTGTAGGCGTCCTTGCCGAAGATCACCAGCCCGATGCGATCGGCCATCCGGCGCTTCACGAAGTCCTGGATCACGGTCTTCGCCGCATCCAGCCGGTTCGGGACAAGGTCGGTCTCCTCCATCGACCCGGAGACATCCAGGGTCACGATGATGTCGATCCCCTCGATCTCGATCTCGTCGTCCTTCTGGGACGACTGTGGCCGCGCCAGCGTCACCGCGGTCAGCACCACCACCAGCAGACGCAGCACCACCGGCAGGTCGCGCAGCCTGGCCACCAGGCCGCGCTTCCTGCGCCCCAGCTCCGAGGCGCGCGAGTGCATCATCGCCCCACGTCGCGCCGGTCCGCGCCGGATGCCCGCCCACAGCACCAGCGCCACGGCGATCGGGATCAGCGCCAGCGCGAACGGGTGCGCGAAGCGGAAGCTTTCCAGCGCACGCAGCGACCAGAGATAGGCCGCCGTCGCGGGCAGAAAGACCGCCGCGATGAGGCCGTAGGGAATCGGCGCTCGAGGAGGGTTATCCATGGGCAGCCACCATGGGCACCGGCGCCGCACGTGGGCGCGTCGACTCGACGATGCGGATGGCGGTCTCCAGCGCACCGCGCGCCTCCGCCTGCGACGGTGAGATCTTGGCGAACTTCACCAGGTCGCAGGACGCCAGCCAGCCCTGGACCTCCACCAGCGCCAGCTCGCGCGGCGCGCGCCGACGCAGCTCGTCCAGCAGCTCCTCGGTGGTCATCTCCAGTCCGTCGAACTCGAAGCGCGCACCCAGGTACGCGCGCACGATCTCCGACACCTGGAAGTAGAAGGGCCGCAGATCGATCCCGTCGACCAGCATCACCCCGACGCGATCCAGCTTGTCGAGCGCGATCTCGTGCGGCGGCCGCGGCAGAGGCGCTGGGCGGTGCAGCGCCCGCGCGCGCATGCGGCGGCGCACCAGCGCGGCGATCAGCGCACCGGCGCCCGCGGCCAGCAACGCGCCCGCGCCGTACACCAGCCGAAGGTCCTGCTCCAGCACCGGCACCGAGGCGGCGTTGTCCTTCAGCTGCGGCTCCGGTTCGTTCGCCAGCAGGCTCCTGACCTTGATGGCGACCGGCGTGGTGCGCACCGACGACACCGCCCCGCCCTGGCCGAGGTAGGTCACCTCCAGCGCCGGCAAGGTCAGCTCGCCCGGCTCGTAGGCGGCGATCTGCAGCACGAATTGCCGTCTCATCTTCCCGTCGCCGAGGTCTGCCTCCTCGATTTTCCGGGTCTGGTCGTCGAGCTCGGAGAAGGGCCCCAGATCCAGGCTACGCGGCAGGTTCACCGGCGTCCCGCGCCCGCCGATGGCGGTGATGGTCAGATTGACCACGTCACCGACGCGCACCTCTGTCTTGTCCACCTGGGCACCGACGGTCGGAGCGTCGGCCGCCGGCGCACGCGCATCCAGCGCGATGAGCAAGAGCAGGATCAATGCCGCAGCCTCCGCGCCCGCGCCTCGAAGAACTCGGTCAGCGCCCGCAGGTAAGGCTTATCGGTGCGCACCGAGATCGCGTCCAGATTCAGCTTCTTGAACAGCGCCTCCCGGGCCCCGCGCAGGAGGCGACTCTCCTCGGCGAACGCGCGCGCCTCGGGCCCCGAGCTGTCGAATACCACCACCTCACCGGTCTCGGGATCCTCCAGCTCGAGGAAACCGACGTCGGGCAGCGCCTCCTCGAGCGGGTCCGTCACCGTGACCGGCACCAGATCGTGACGGCGGGCGGCGATGCGCAGCGATCGCTCGTAGGAGCCGGTCGGCACCAGGAAGTCCGACACCAGGAACGAGACGGCGCGCCGACGGGCGATGCGGCCCAGGAAGTCGAGCCCCGCGGCCAGGTTGGTGCGCGGTGACTGCGGCTCGTACGACAGGATCTCGCTGATGACCCGCAGGACGTGCTTCTTGCCCTTTTTCGGGGGCACGAAGCGCTCGACCTCGTCGGTGAAGATGATGAGGCCCACGCGGTCGCTGTTCCGGATGGCCGAGAACGCCAGCACCGCGGCCAGCTCGGCCGCCAGCTCGCGCTTTTCCTGCTCGCGCGAGCCGAAACGTCCCGAAGCGGACATGTCGACCAGCAGGAGCACGGTCATCTCGCGCTCCTCGACGAAGAGCTTCACGTGCGGCCGGTTCATGCGCGCCGAGACGTTCCAGTCGATGAACCGGATGTCGTCGCCAGGCATGTACTCGCGCACCTCGGAGAACGCGATGCCCGATCCCTTGAACACCGAGTGGTACTGCCCCGCCATCCGATCGCGCACCAACCGCTCGGTGACGATCTCGATCTTGCGGATCTTCTTCAGCAGCTCGCGGGTGAGCACAGGCCTTTGCTACGGCACTTCGATGTGCTCGAACAGTTTGCGGACGACCTGCTCGGAGTTGGTTTCCTCGGCTTCGGCCTCGTACGTCAGGATCACCCGGTGGCGGAGAACGTCGACGCCGATCGCCTTGATGTCCTCGGGTGTGACGTAACCACGGCGGCGCAGGAAGGCGTGCGCGCGGGCGGCCATGTTCAGGTAGATCGACGCGCGCGGGCTGGCGCCGTACTGGATGAAGTCCGCCAGCTCGGGCAGGCCGTACGCCTTGGGGTCGCGCGTGGCGTGGACGATGTTGACGATGTAATCACGGATCTTCTCGTCGATGTAGATCTGCCCGATCACCGACCGGGCCTCGGCGATGTCGTGAGTGGTGGCCACCGGCTGGGCTTTGGGCGCCATGCCGGAGGTCATGCGATCCATGATGGCGCGCTCGTCTTCCTTCGACGGGTAACCGACCTTCACCATCAGCATGAAGCGGTCGAGCTGCGCTTCGGGCAGCGCGTAGGTCCCTTCCTGCTCGATCGGGTTCTGGGTCGCCATCACGAAGAACGGTTCGGGCAGCGCGTGCGTGGTGTCGCCGATGGTCACCTGCCGCTCCTGCATCGCTTCCAGGAGCGCGGATTGCACCTTGGCAGGCGCGCGGTTGATCTCGTCGGCCAGCACGAGATTGGCGAAGATCGGCCCCTTCTTCGAGACGAACTCGCTCTTGGCCATGTTGTAGATGACCGTGCCGACGATGTCGGCGGGCAGGAGATCGGGGGTGAACTGGATCCGCTGGAAGCGCATCGACATGGCGTCGGCCAGGGTCTTGACGGTGAGGGTCTTCGCGAGGCCCGGGACTCCCTCGAGGAGGACGTGTCCGCCGGTCAGAAGGCCAATGAGAATGCGGTCGACCATCATCTTTTGACCGACGATCACCTTCCCCACCTCGGCGGTCAGGCGATCGACGAAGACCGATTGCTGCAGGACCAGATCGTTGATGACGCGGACGTCCATGGCGGCTCCGTCCATAGAACTACTCGGCCTTGGGCTGTATTTCCAGTTGTGGATCGTGGTAGTCAGGGGGCGCCATGAGCAGCCGCGACGAGGACACGAAGAATCCGGCCCTGTTCGACCGCAGGGTGGTCGAGCGCAACATCAAGAAGGGCATCGTGACCCGCAAGGACTACGACAAGCACCTCAAGGCGCTGGCGGATTCGACCGGGAACATCATTCCGGCCGCCGAGCGGCGCGACGTGAACGACATGTCCGACGACGACTCGAACTGAGTGTCGGGTGCCCGAAGAGGGGAAGCCCGGGTTCACCATCACGGATCGGCGCGCGTCCGCCGGTGGGGGCGAGGAGCGACCGGAGGAGCCGCAGCGGGTTCTGCCCCCCGTCGATTTCACGACCTTCGTGCTGTCGCTGGGTAGCTCGGCGCTGATGCACCTCGGCGAGGGCCAGGGCGAAGGCGAAGGCGAAGGCGAAGGCGGCCAGAAGGACCTCGACCTGGCCAAGCACACCATCGATCTCCTCGAGGTCCTGCAGGAGAAGACCAAGGGCAACCTGACGTCTCACGAGGAGCAGCTCCTCCAGACCCTGCTGTACGACGTGCGCCTGCGTTACGTGGCGGCGGCCAAGCCGTGAACCGGCGGCTCGCGGCGCGGCTGGCGTTGGCCGCCGTGGCCGCGCTGGGCATCGCCCTGCGGCTGTGGGTGGCCATCAAGACCCACGGCAGCAACGACATCGATCACTGGCACGACTTCGGCAAGGCGATCGACCAGCACGGCCTGCGCTGGTGCTACGAGAACATCGCGATCTTCAACCACCCTCCCCTGGCCGGCTACTGGGCGATGACGGCGGCCATGGCCGAACGGGTCCTCGGCTGGCGCTTCGATGTGACGTTCAAGCTGCTGCCGCTGGCGGCGGACATCGCCACCGGGGCGCTGCTCTACCAGCGCTGGCGCGAGCGCGGCACCCTGGCCGTGGCGCTGTTCGCGGTCTCCGTGATCTCGATCCTGCTGACCGGCTACCACGGCAACACGGATCCGGCGCTGGCGATGCTGGTGATGCTGTCCGGGCTGCTGTTCGAGCGGCAGCGGCTGTTTCTCGCGGGCCTGGCGCTGGGCCTCGCCATCAATGTCAAGCTGATCCCGGTGGTGCTGATCCCGGTGCTGGGCTTGCAGTGCCGCAACCGTCGCGACGCGATGCTGTTCTTCGGGGCACTGGGGATCTGCGCTCTGCCGTTCTTGCCGATGCTGCTGGCGATCTTCGGAACGTTCGTGAAGAACGCCATCTCCTACAACTCCAGCGCCAACCGCTGGGGTATCTACGGCCTCCTCGGGGTCGCCTGCGAAACGAAGTTCGTGGTGAAGGTGGCGCTGCCTTTGCTGGAGCTCTACTGGGCCAAGGGGCGCTACGTCGTCCTGGCATCGGCCTTCGCCATCGGGATCGCCGGGCGGCTGTGGCGACGGTGGTCGGCGCCCGAGCTGGTGGCGATGGCGATCTCCTGCTTCCTGATCTTCACCCCTGGCTTCGGGATCCAGTACACGGTGTACGCAGCGCCGGCGCTGTTCGCCATCAGTCTTGCGCGGGGAGCGATCTACTCGACCATCGCCGGCCTGTTCGCGCTGCTGGTGTACGTCGAGTTCTCGACCGGCGTCGTGCCCTACCACTCCGTCTTCAAGGGGCACTTCACCATCATCGCCACCGAGATGGGACTCCTCACCTGGGTCTACTTGATCGCCACGGTGATCAGGACAGCGGCGCCTCGCGGCCGCGCGCGGTGACTCGCTCGACTCCCTCGACGCGCCCCCTCACCACCAGCACGGCGTGGTCGAAGTTGTTGACCGTCGGGCAGACGTGCCGGGGCAGGAGGTAGAGCGTGTCCCCGATGGCTGGCACTGGCGCGCCTTCCTTGACGGTGATCGGGAGGTGCTCCTCGTTCGGACTCTGCGGCTCGAGATCGGGCCGGCCAAGCACCCGGCAGGTCGGCACGCCCGCGTCGGCCGAGACCGCCTTGTGGCCCGCGTCGCAGGTGATGCGTCCCGGGCGCGGATGGCTGACGACGGTGGCCAGCACGAGCACCGCGGTCCGGTAACCCATATCGGGCAGCTCGTGGCTGCTGGTGCAGTCGCCATAGACCACGGTGCCGGGCGAGACCCGGTGGACCCATTGGCCTTGGCGGAACGGCTGGTAGGCCATGGCGCAGGGAAAGGCGGGCGTTCCCGAGGTGATGACCTCCTCGAGGGAGACGCCCGAGCTCTCGAGAAAAGCCACCAGTTCCATCAGCCGATCGTAACCTTCGTGGGCGATGACGGTGCGCTCGACCATCGACTCGTCGCCGAGGTGGCCGTCATAGAAGTGCAGGCCGCGCAGGCGCGCACCGGCCGCCCGTGCGACGCGCAGGACCTCCTCGGCGCGCGCCGGATCGATGCCGGTGCGGTTCATCCCCGAGTTCACGTCGATGAAGATGCCGACGGCGGCATCAGCCCAGGCGGAAAGCTGGCCGACGTTCTCGACCAGGGCAGATACGCGCACGCCGGGGAACTGCGCGGCGATGGCCCGGACGCGCGTGGCGTTGGCATTCACCACCGGGTAGGCGAGCAACGCATCGCCCACGCCGGCCTCGCAGGCTGTCAGGAGCTCGAGCGTGGTCGAGCACTTCACCGCGCGCACGCCGTGCTCCAGCAGACGGCGCACGGTCCAGCCGAGCTTCGACGTTTTGACGTGGGGCCGCCACCGGTTCACGTCGCCGCCCAGCAAGCGGATGGTGTTGGCGATATTGGCGTCGATGATCTCCGGATACAGCACCAGCGCCGGCGTCAGGATCCGGCTGGTGTCGTCGATTCGATGAATGTCGCGATGGATGTCGTCGCTCACAGTGAGGTGCCAGTGTAACTCGGGCCAGCAGGTCGTATGATCCGCGGCGTGAGGACGTGCCTGCTGTGACGGGTCGAGCCGGCCCCCTCGTTCTGCTCCTCACCCTGGCAGCAACCGCTCGGGCGCAGGAAGTACCTGGCGACATGCCCTCGGTGCGACAGATGTGGTCGCACTGGTACACCGTGAAAGGCATCGCGCAGACGCCGGACGGGTTCCTCTGGATCGCGGCGAACGACGCGATAGAGCGCTTCGACGGACGCCGGTTCCAGCGCTATCAACTGAAGGTCGATACCGGCGGGCCGGACCTCTTCGTGAGCCTGGCAGCCGGGCCGGACGGCGCCGTCTACGCCGGCCTCGTTGACGGTCGCCTGGCCCGCATCGCGCCCGGGGCCGACGAGATCGAGATCGTCAACGGCGGCGCCCCTGTCGTGAAAAAGGCCGCGACTGTTCTGGCCGCCCCTTCGCGCGATCACGTCTGGCTGGGCAACGACGACGGATTGTGGCGCTGGGACGTTCGCCCCGGGACCTCCGCGGTTCGCGTGCCGGGTGGGCCGACGAGAACTGTCCACGCCATGGCTCTCGATGAAAAAGGACGCCTCTGGGTCGGGGCCAGCCATGCCCTGCTCCGGCAGGGTGACACCGGCTTCGAGCCAATCCGCACCGACTTGCACGTCGTCTCGCTGGCCGCCCACCCTGGTGGCCTGTGGGTCCTCGCCACCGGGGACAAGGCCGGCCTGTATCACCTCGTCGGGGAACAGAGCCGTGAATCAGAGTTCGTGGCGAAGAGCGAGCTCGGCACGAACGCAAGAGCGCTGGCCTCCGAACGCGACGGCACGGCATGGGCTTTCGTCAACGCGAGCGAGCTCGTGCGGCACAAAGCGGGACGCCTGTCGCACCGAATCGTGCCGTTCAATGCCCGCGAGCTGTTCGTGGACAGGGAGGGTGGTCTTTGGGCGAACGCGTGGACGGACCTGGTGCGCGTCGGTGCGGCGCGGACACAGGTGTTCCGCGGATTTCAGGAAGACGTCGGCGGCCGCGGTGCCAGTGGGGTACTGGAGGGCCGCGACGGCACCATCTGGGCGACCATCGGGGACAGGCTCCTGCGCATTCGCGGCCGCGAAGTGCGGCATTTCGACCGCAACGAACTTCAAGGCATCGAGGGCCTGCGGTCGATGGCCCAGGCCGATGATGCGGAGGGCTCGATCTGGATCACCACCAGCCGCGGCGCCGTCTTGCGCGTGGGCCAGACCATCTCGGTCCTCCGCGGCAAGGAGGCAGGAGTGCCAGCGATCGCGATGGGCATCGCGATCGATCGAGACGGCGTCGTCTGGATCACCGCGAAGGAAGGGCTGCGCGCGCTCCGCTCGGGACGGTTCGTGGGCGAGGCCGCGTTCGAGAACACCGCGATCCGGACTATCATCGCGAGCCGCGCCGGCGGCCTGTGGCTAGGCATCCCGGAACAGGGCCTCGTCCGCTATCACGACGGCCGCATGGAAACCCACGGCCCCGCCGAAGGGCTGGACCGCACCCACGTCAACACAATCCTCGAGCGCCCCGACGGGACGCTTTGGGTCGGCGTGCGCGGCGGAGGGCTGTACCGGTTCTCCCACGGCCGCTTCCAGCCGCTCGGCGCCAAAGCCGGGTTCCCGGCCCGCAGCGTCCACGGTATCGTCGAGGACGGCCGCGGCGACCTGTGGGTCTCGACGGATGCTGGCTTGTACCGGCTGCTCGCCGAGGACATCGAGCCGTACTTCGCGGGCCGCAAGGCGACGGTGCGCACGTTTCGCTACGGTGTGGCCGACGGATTCGACACCGATCGTTTCGCCGACGGATACGGCCCTACCGCCACGCGAGGCCGCGACGGACGGCTCTGGTTTCCCACGAACTCCAGTGTCGCGGTGATGCGGGCGCCGGAGACAGAAATCCCGCCACCGCCACCAACGATCGTGTTCGAGGAGGTGCGGGTCGGCGCCAGCATTGTGCGGGTCGGCGCGAGGGAGCAGATGCGGATGACCGTTGACCCGGGCGACCTCGCCGTGCGTTTTACCGCGCCCACGTTCACCAGCCCTCACCGCCTGAAATTCCAGCATCGCCTCGACGGGCACCAGGACGCGTGGGTAGACACGGCGGAGGATCGCGTCGCCCGCTACGCCGCCGTGACACCCGGCCGCTACACCATGCGCGTGCGTGCCTGGATCGACGAGCCCGGCGCCGAGCAGACGGAAACGGCCCTGGTCATCGATCTCGCGCGCCCCTTGCGACACTGGCTCTATCCGTCCGCCGGACTCCTGGGGGCCGTGGCCCTGGCCTTCGCCGCCCAGCGCTACCGCGTGCGCCGGGCGCGACGCCGATTCGACGCCGTTCTCGCCGAGCGCAACCGCATCGCGCGCGACCTGCACGACACGCTGGCCCAGGGCTTCGCTGGCATCGGCTATCAGCTGCAGCACCTCGAGCAGGCCCGCGCCGACGCCGCGGAGACCGAGAGGGCGCTCAAGACCCTGCGCACCCTGGTGCGCGTCAGCCGCGTCGAGGCGCGGCAGGCGATCTGGAACCTCCGGGCCGAGACTCCCGACGGACGCCCTCTCATCGAGCGCCTGCGCGAGATCGGACAGCAGGCGGGCCTGTCGAGCTCCGCGATCGTCGAGCTGGCGGTCGACGGCGAGGCACGTCCGCTGCCCGCCGCGATCGAGGAGGAGATCGCCCGCGTGGCGCAGGAGGCGATCACGAACGCACTGGTCCACGGGCGGGCACGGCGCATCGACGTGTGCGTCGCGTTCGATGGCCGCGGCGTCACGCTGGAGGTGCGCGACGAGGGCGCCGGGTTCGAACCGGGGACGTCGGCCGAGCCGGGCACACAGCACTTCGGCCTCCAGGGCATGAAGGAGCGCGCCGAGCGGGTGGGCGGAACTCTGGAGGTGGGCAGCGAGCCCGGCAAGGGCACGACTGTGAAGCTTGTCGTTCCTGGCGCCCGGCGCGAGACACTCCTGTGTCGCTTCGTGCGGTTCTTCCGCTAGGGTGCTGCTTGCCAGATCTGGA
Organism: Myxococcales bacterium; assembly: GCA_031423255.1. Lineage (GTDB taxonomy): Bacteria > Myxococcota_A > Polyangia > Fen-1088 > Fen-1088 > JANPFD01. The sequence continues at coordinate 67,354 of JANPFD010000106.1, forward strand.
CGTCGTCGAACTGCGCGAGGGCGCCGACGCCAGTGGCAGAGAGGCCGAGGCCGTTCCGCGGGGTCGGCGTCGTGACGGGCATGGGGTCCACCTTGCCCTGCACAACGAAGACGTCATTGATCCAGACCCGCACCAGATCGTCGTACACCTGAATTCGCGCCCGGTTCCACGCGGTTGGCGTCAGAGCAATGCTCTTGGATCCGACGCTGCTTCGCCAGCTTTTGATCGGCTGCCCGCCCCAGCCCCGCTGCGTGTACACGGTGACCGTGCCCGTGTTCAGGATGTCGACGTGAATGAGGTGGTGGTTCTGGGGAGCGCCCCAGTAGTGGAAGCCGGCCGCCACGCTGCGGCCCTCGAAGCGGAAGTTGAACTGGACGACGGCGCGATCCATCGTCGGGGCGCGCCGGGTCAAGCAGGCGGCTGCGTGCGTCTGCGCGGCGATCTCGCGGCCGTCGAATGTGCCCGCCCCGGTTGTCCAGGTGCCCTGGGTGCAGAGCCACTTGCCACTGCCCGACGAGAAGTCGTCCTGGAAAAGCAGGCTGCTCACGCCGGCGTCGGACGTGATCGGCGATCCGTCCGGCACGGCGTCCAACCTGCGGTCGGCGGCCGAGTCACGGAGCGACGCGCTCCCGTCGAGAGACGCGAGAGCGTCGGCTCGAACGCCGGCGTCGGCTCCTTTGCCCCCGGCGTCGGCCTCTGGCGGAGGAGCGGCAGCCCAGGCATCCGTCTCCGTCGCTTCTCCGTCGACACGTCCAGTCGCACAGCCGGCGGCGGCGCATCCCGCGAGACAGAGAGCAAGCCGCGTCGCGAACGTCATGCCGACCTACGCTACGAAACGGCCGCGCACCCGTGAAGTGAAGGGTTTCACCGAATCGGGGGGTCCGCCTTGAGCAGCCCCTTGGCCATGGCTATCGACAGTGCCTCGGTCCGGTTGCGCGCACCCAGCTTGGCAAGCAGCGCACTGACGTAGTTGCCGACCGTTCCGGAGGCGAGATCGAGCTGTCTGGCGATCTCCGCGTTGGTCAGCCCCTGCTCGATGAAGCGCAGCAGCCGGAGGTCACGCGCGTCGAGCCGCTCGTCACCCTCCCGGGCGGCGAGTTTGTGAGCGATGACATCAGGCAGATAGCGCTTCCCCTCGCGGACAGCTCGGATGCCGCGAAGCAGGTCCTCTCCCTCGGCCTCCTTGAGGACGTAACCCAGAGCCCCCGCGTCGTACGCCCGGCCGATGTCGTCCTCGGTGTCGTAGCTCGACAGGATCAGGATGCGCGCCTTCGGATCCTCGCGCAGCAACGCGGCCGTGGCGGCGATGCCGTCGAAATGCGGCAGGCGCAGGTCCATCAGCACGACGTCGGGTCGGACGGCAAGGTACACCTTCAGCGCCTCGGCGCCATCGCGCGCCTCCGCCACGACCTCCATGTCGGGCTGCCAGCCGACGAGACTCTTGAGTCCTTCCCGCGTCACGAAGTGGTCGTCGACGATCAGGATTCGAGTTTTCGTGCCGCTCTGCATGGCGCGAAGCCGAGGGATCACTATAGCCCACGTCCGAATTTGTGAAGCCCTTCACTTCAGGATTGGGTGCCGTCCTCGTAGGGTCGAGGGCGATGAAGTACCTGGTGGTCACTGCGTTCTTCTTGCCGACCGCCTGCACCGGAGTCATCGGAGGCTCCCCTGACGAATCCGCGGAGGGCCCGACACCGCTCACGCCGACCACGCCGCCATCGAAACCAGGCGACCCTCCGATCCCGGCATCGTGCCAGACGGGCAGCACGCCGCTGCGCCGGCTGACCCGCACCGAGTACGACAATACGGTCCGCCAGCTCCTCGGCCTGACGGGAACGGTCAGCGCTGACCTGCCGTCCGACGAAGTGGCCGAGGGGTTCGACACCGATGTGTCGGGCCAGGGAGCGAGCCCGCTTCTCGCCGTGGGCTACCTGAAGGCCGCCGAGAACCTGTCGGGGCGGGTGAATCTGACGCCGCTGTTGCCGTGTCCGCTCGCCACCGGCGACGATGCTTGCGCGCAGTCCTTCATCGACCGCTTCGGCACGCGCGTCTTCCGGCGCCCGCTCCGCCCGGCAGAGACGACGCAGTTCAATACCTTCTATCGCGATGCCAAGGCCGCGCACGGCTTCGAGCAGGGGATCAGGCTCGTCATCCAGCTGTTTCTTTCAGCGCCGCAGTTCCTCTACCGGCTGGAGCTGACGCCATCGGCGCCCGGGCAGGTCGTCCGGTTGACGTCTCACGAGGTGGCCTCTCGCCTCTCGTATTTTCTCTGGGGCACCATGCCCGACGAGATCCTGTTCACCGCCGCCGACGCGGGACAGCTGGTCACCAAGGACCAGGTGGCCAAGCAGGCCGACAGGATGCTGGCGAATTCACGCGCCCGGGTGCGCGTCCGCGACTTCGCTCACCAGTGGCTGGGGATGGGGCGCATCGACGAGGTCACGCGCGATCCGAAGCTCTACCGCGGCTGGACGGACAGCCTGGCGGAGCCCATGGGTGTCCAGGCCGCGACCTTCGTCGAGAAGATGGTCTTCGACGAACAAGCGGGATACGAGCAGCTGTTGACGGCGTCCCATTCGTACATGACGGCCCCGCTGGCGACCTACCTGGGTGCCCCGGCGCCGCAAGGGACGGGATTCGCCAAGGTCGCTCTCGACCCCGCGCGGTACTCGGGCATTCTGACCCTGCCCGGGCCGATGGCGATCACGTCGACGGCGGAGAGCTCGAACCCGATCTACCGCGGCCACTGGGTGCAGTCGCACCTCCTGTGCGTGGAGGTGCCGCCTCCGCCGCCGTCGATCGACGTCGAGCCGCCGACGCCCAAGCCCGGGCTGAGCACGCGGCAGCTCTTCGCCCAGCATTCCGCCGATCCGGCCTGCGCCAACTGCCACCAGCTGCTCGATGCGGTCGGGTTCGGGCTGGAGAACTTCGACGCCACCGGGAAGTGGCGGGCCACGGACCGTGGCGTGCCCGTGAATGCACGGGGCGAGCTGTTCGGGGTGCCGGACGCGCTGGGCCCGTTCAATGGCGCGGCCGAGCTGGGCCGCAAGCTGGGCCGAAGTCACGTGGCCGCCGGATGCCTCACGTCCCAGCTGTTCCACTACTCGCGCGGCCGCAAGAAGACCCCCGAGGACGACTGCGCGCTCGGTTCCATACGTTCTCTGATGGAAGCGGCCGGCGGCAATCTGCGCGCCGTCCTCATCGCCATGACTCAGTCCGATGACTTCCTGGTCAAGAAAGGACTGTGAGTCATGAACACCAAGACGTTCACGCGGCGAAGTCTCGTGCGAGGCACGGGTGGGATCGTGATGGGTATCCCGTTCCTCGAGTCGCTGGTGTCACGCCAGGCGAAGGGGGCCGACGCCATACCGCCCAAACGCTTCGTCATTTTCAACCACCCCGAAGGTGCCACCAGGCCCCTGGGTGGCGGCCGCGACTTCACGAACGAGTGGCAACCGGCGGCTGGCACCAGCCGGACGAACTTCGAACTCGCCCCCTTGATGCAGCCGATGGCCGCATTCAAGAACAGGATGATCGTCACCCGCGGCATCGACAACACCGCTGCCGGCATCAGACCCAAGGACCATGTGTTGAGCACCCGGAACATCCTGACCGGCGGTGCGCCCACGTCGATCGACCAGACCATCGCCAAGAGGGTGGGTTCGGGTTTCCGCTTCGCCTCGCTCGAGTTCGGGGTGGCGTCAAAACAGGCCCGCGTCATCTACGACGGCGGCAGCCCGGTCCCTTGTGTGAACGACCCGCGCCAGATGTTTCAGCGCCTGTTCACCGTGGGCGGGGGCGGGACACCCATCGACGATGCGGCGTTCATGCGCCTCCTGGCCAGGCGCAAGAGCGTCATCGACGCGGTCAAGGTGCAGTTCGACAGCCTCCAGCGCGAGGTGAGCGGCGACGACCGCCAACGCCTCGAGGCTCACCTGTCGGCCGTGCGGCAGGCCGAGAAGGAACTCCTGCCCACCGGATCCGGACCGCAGCCGCCCGTCACCTCGGGGGACTGCAAGAACCCGCAGTTCGCCGCGACGGGCAGGACCCTGGCGGACATCACCAAGCAGCAGATCGACCTCATGGTGCTGGCGCTGGCCTGCCGCCTGACGCCGGTCGCGTCGTTGCAGTGGTCGCAAACGGGTTGCCAGGAAAACTTCTCGTGGCTGGGAAATCCGGTCGGCGACTTCCTCCACACCTGGGTCCACAACCTCGGCTCGTCGGAGGCCTACGTCGAGCAGTGGAGAGCGGTCCAGCGGTGGTTCGCGGGACAGATGGCCTACCTCCTCGGCAAGATGGATCAGATCAACGAGGGTGGGCGCACGCTGCTCGACAACTCGGCTGTCGTCTTCGTCAGCTCCTTCGGAGTCGCGGGCGACCACGATCCCGCCAACGCGCCCTTCGTGATTGCCGGCAGCGCCGGCGGTGCGCTCCGGACCGGGCAGTTCCTCGACTACGCGAACCCCGGCGTGGGCGGCAGGGGGGCCAAGCAGAACAAGCAGACCAACAATCAGCTCTTCATGGCGCTGGCGAAAGCCTTCGGCATCGACATGCCGTCGTACGGTGATGCCAGGCACGGCACCACTCCGCTGGCCGACATCCTGGCCTGATGTACGCCGTCGTCCTGCTGGCGGCTGTCAGTCTGCCGCCCCGACCCAACATCATCTCGATCGTCACCGACGATCAGGCCCCGTGGTCACTCGGGGTCTACGGCAACCGCGAGTCCCGCACGCCGCACACCGACCGCCTGGCAGCCGAGGGCGCGCGGTTCACCAACGCGTTCTCGGTCACGCCGGTCTGCTCGCCCAGCCGCGCGACGTTCCTGACCGGACGGTACGGCGCCGAGTTCGGCATCACGGACTGGATACATCCGGACGAGGACGCGGCGGGCGTGGGACTACCGTCCGGCACCGTCACCTGGCCGCTCGTCCTGCAGAAGGCTGGCTACGTCACCGGTCTCATCGGCAAGTGGCACCTCGGCGGCAAGGCGGACAATCACCCCACACGCATGGGGCTCACGCACTTCGTCGGTCTGCTGGGCGGCGGTGGCCCCACCATGAACCCCACCTGGGAAGTCGACGGCAAGCCGACGAAGCTCGAAGGCCCGGCTTCGGACCTCATCGTCGACCACGGACTGAAGTTCGTTGAACGTAACAAAGATCGCCCGTTCGCCCTGCTGCTGCACTTCCGCGAGCCGCACCTGCCCTACACCCCGATGCCCGCCGCGGACACCGCGCCCTTCCGCACGCTGGACCCGACCTTGCCGCCGCTACCTGCCGGCGTCGACGTGAACCAGCTGAAGAAGTGGACGCGCGAGTACTACGGCGCCGTCCACGCGGTCGATCGCAATCTGGGACGCCTTCTCGCGCGCCTGAAGGAACTGGGCCTGGCGGACAAGACGATCGTGATGCTCACCAGCGATCACGGATACATGATCGGTCACCACGGGCTGCACACGAAGGGCAACGCGATGTGGGTGGCCGGAGGCGTCGAGGGCCCTCGGCGGCCCAACATGTTCGACCTGTCCCTGCGTGTTCCGCTCATCATTCGCTGGCCGGGAGTCGTCGAGCCCGGGAAGGTGTTTCACGAGACCGTGTCCAACCTCGACACCTTCGCGACCGTTCTCGGAATGCTGGGCGTTCCGATTCCTGCGGGCGTGACTCAGCGTGGAGCCGACGTCTCGCCGCTGCTTCGCGGCCAGACGATCCCACAGCGCGAGGCCTTCTTTGGCCAGTACGACCTGCACAACAACGGCCTCGCCTTCATGCGCATGATCCGCACCTCGCGCTACAAGCTGGTACGCCACCTCTTCACCCACGACCTCGACGAGCTGTACGACATCGAGGCCGATCCGGGCGAGATGAGAAACCTCTACCGCAGCAAGGATCACGCAAAGACGAGGGACGAGCTCGAAGGCAAGCTCGGGACGTGGCGGCAGTCGATCGGGGATCCCCTGCTCACGCGCGGTCCCAGCGTGCCCCGTGTCGCGCGCTGACAGCGCGGTCAGTTCGTGACTGGAAGGTTGTCGACCATCCGCGCCTCGGTGCGGCCGAGTTCCGTGATCGTGGTAGCTCGCAGGTCTTTCAACTTCGCGGCGTGCTTGGGATCCGAAGCGAGGTTTGTCAGTTCCTGCGGATCTGCGCCGAGGTCGTAGAGCTCCTCGGGCTCGCCCGCGACCAGGGTGCGAATGTACTTGAAGCGTCCGCTGCGCAGCGAGACCCACCAGGGAACGCCGCCCGGCATCAGATCCTTCTTTGCCTTGGCCGTCGGGACCTGCGCCGTGTCGGAGCCGAAGGCGCGCGCGGTGTACGTCATCAGCACCGGATGATTCCAGGCCTGCGTGGAATCCTTCAGGAGCGGCGTCAGGTCGTGCCCGTGGACGGGCCAGGGCGGCAGGTTGACGCCGGCAAAAGCGAAGAACGTCGGAACCAGGTCCACGGACGCGTTGACGGGTGCTTCGACGACCTTCCCCTTGGGAAGGGTTCCCGGCATGCTCACGATGAACGGCGCCCGCATGTTGGCATCGTAGGGCGCCAGCTTGTGCTTGAAGCCGTGCTGCCCCCAGGCGAATCCCTGGTCAGCGGTGTACACGACGAGGGTGTTGTCACGCTGGCCAGTTTCCTCCAGCGTCTTGATCAATTGACCGATCCCCTCGTCGAGCGACATCACGACCTGGTTGTACTGACGGACGCCTTCGGCCAGGGTCTTCCCCTTCGGCCCACCGGAGTGCGGCTGGCCATCCGCCCCGCGGACCCAGGCCGCCGTCGTCTGCATGTACGAGGGCTTGCCCGGCCGCGGCGGGTAGATGTCGGATGGGACTTCCGTCTTGACGCCGGGGTATGCGGAAAGGTGCCGTTGTGCCGGTGTGTACGGCCCGTGCGAGCCGCCGTAGCAGAGCCACAGGTACCAGGGCTTGCCGGCGGCGCGGTCCTGGCCACGGATGAACTCGGTCGCCCACTTCGTGTAGTTGTCCGTCGAATAGCCCGGGACCTTCTTTGGCGCCGCGCCATCGATCGAGATCAGCTGGTCGCTGTAGTAGCTGCCCGAGTTGTCCGGAAGGCCGGGGCGGTTCCAGACGACCTGGTAGTCCCAGTCACGCCCCGCTCCGGTGTCGATGCCGGTGTGCCATTTCCCGATCTGGGCGGTGACGTAGCCCGCGTCGCGAAACAGCTTCGGCCAGAAGCGCGTCTGCTTCGGATCGTAAACGGCACGCGGGTACTTCCCCTCCATGCGGATCTCGACCGCGTGCGGCTGCCGCCCCGTCAGCAGCGACAGCCGCGACGGCATGCACCACGGGGACAGGTACGTGTTGCGGAAGCGGACTCCGTTGCGCGCGAGCGCGTCCATGTTCGGTGTGCGGGCCCAGGGATAGGCATCCTCGTAGGCGCTCACGGTCCGGTGGGACTGGTCGTCGGTCAGGACGAACAGGATGTTGGGCCGCGGTGACGCGACGGCAAGAACGGTCAATAGCCACAGAGTCATGGAGTCGAGACTGAATCCGCAGACGCCAGCCGTGTTACGCCCAGTCCTGCCCTGGCGCCGCGACTCGAAATTGCGAAAGTATGAAACCCTTCACTTCAGCATGCCGCACCCACCTGCCCAAATGATCCAGATGCCGCTGTGGTCCTCGTTGATGGGCGTCATTCTCGTGTCGTGCGCCGCAATCTCCCCCGTCGCCACCGATCCGAGCACCACCTGGGAGACACCTCCCGGCTGGACGGAGACGCGCGGTGGACAGGGCGGCAAGGTGATCCGCGTGACCACGCTCGCGGGACAGGGCCCGGGGTCACTGGCTGACGCGATCGCGGCCGACGGCCGGCGCGTGGTCGAGTTCGGGATCGCTGGCACCATCGATCTCGGCGGTCGTTCGCTGAAGGTCGCTCACCCCTACCTCACGATCGCGGGCGAGACGGCGCCCAGTCCCGGAATCACGCTCACCAACGGCGGGATGGGCATCAACACCCACGACGTCATCGTCCGACACATCCGGATCCGACCGGGCGCAGGCTCGCGCGCGAGGAGAAGCGGCTGGGAGGTCGACGGCCTGGCCACTGGCAAGGGCGCGCACGACATCATCGTCGATCACTGCTCGATCGCCTGGGCCACCGACGAGAACCTCACGGCGTCGGGCCCACGGTTCGACGGCGCGACGCCGGACGAATGGCGGAAGAACACCTCCCATCGCATCACCTTCAACCACTGCATCATCGGCGAGGGCCTGCACGATTCCACGCATGCCAAGGGGCCGCACTCCAAGGGCTCGCTGGTTCACGACAACGCGACCGACATCGCGATCATCGGCAACCTCTACATCAGCAACGAGGATCGAAACCCGCTGTTCAAGGGCGGCGCCCGCGGGGCCCTGGTGAACAATGTCATCCACAATCCGGGCACGCGGGTGATGCAGTTCGGGTTCGTGCCGGATCAGTGGGCGGGCCACGAGCTGCAACGGGGCGTGATGGTCATCGTCGGCAACGTCGCCCGAAAAGGCCCGAGCACGGCGGCCGAGATCGCGTTTCTCGAGGCCTGGCCATCCGTCGCGCCCTGCGATGTCCATCTCGCCGACAACCGGTTCCTCGACATCCAGGGCAAGTCGCTGCCGGCGGTGCCGGGTTTTCGCGACGCCGCATCGAAGCTCAACGCCAGCGACCCCACCAGCCAGCTACGCCTGGTCGACGCCCCACCCCTGTGGCCGCCGCGCCTGAAGGCGCGCCCTGCCAGCGAGACCACCGCGTGGGTCCTCGCGAATGCCGGAGCGCGCCCCTGGGATCGCGATGCCGTCGACCGCCGGCTGGTCGAGGAAGCGCGATCCGGGGGCGGCAAGATCATCAACTTCGAATCCGAGGCGCCATCGGTCAGGCAGCCACGCTGAACCGAATTTGTTAAGACCTTCACTACAAGGCGGCGCGCCGGGGCCCTAGAGTCGATCGACCGAGACCGACGAAGGAGGCCCGTATGGCTCGCACCGTCTTTTCCGCCCGTTCTGTCGTAGCCATCGCTGCCGTGACCCTGGGGGCCGGGTGTATGGGAAGCATCGATGGGAGCGCGGAACCCGACCGGGGCGGTGGAGGCGGTGAGGGTGGCGGTCCGGGAGGAAGCGTCGGCGTGGGCCCTTCCTGCGCGGCCGGCATCGTGCCAGTCAGCACGGCACGCCTGCGGCGCCTCTCGCCCGACCAGTACGCCAACACGGCGCGCGATCTGCTGGCCGACCCGAAGGCCGAGGCCCATCTCGCGGGAGGCGACGGAGCCATCATCAGCGGGCTCGAGGTCGACCGTCTGAACCAGACCGCGGCCGAGCTGGTCGCGCGTGGGGCGCACCGGACCCAGGTCCCGTGCGACATCAACGGCCCCGAGAATCTGACCTGCGCCCAGGCGTTCGTCGACACGTTCGGGCGACGGGCGTTTCGCCGCCCCGTCGAGGCCGAAGAGAAGGCGTGGCTGACCGGCGTGTTCAGCAAGGCGATCCGCCTGGGGGGCTCCTTCCGGACCGCGATCGACACCGTGGCCCAGGTCATCCTGCAGTCGCCGCAGCACCTGTACCTGCACGAGGTCGGGGTCGCCGACTCCTCGCTGCCCGCCGGTGTGCGCCGCCTGTCGGGGCACGAACGGGCCACGCGCCTTTCGTACATGTTCTGGGCCAGCACACCCGATCCCGCGCTGATGCAGGCCGCCGCGGAAGGGCGCCTCGATTCGGCCGAGGGCGTCCGCGCGCAGGCGCTGCGACTCCTCGACAGCCCGCGCGCCCGGGGCACCGTGGGCAAGTTCGCGTCGTCCTGGCTCGAGCTGGACGGCCTCGCTGATCAGCCCAAGAACGCCGGCAAGTTCCGGATGGACAATCCCGCCCTCCGGACCGCGATGAAGGCCGAGACCGAGGCCCTGTTCGAGAAGGCTTTCTTCGAACCGGGGGGATCGCTCCGCACCCTCATGACGTCGACCCAGGCCTACGTCACCGGGCCCCTGGCTCAACTTTACGGCGTGGCAACTCCGGTCGCCGCCGGCCAGTCCGCCTGGGTGTCACTCGATGGCGGGCAGCGAGCGGGGTTGTTCACGCGCGCGGCTTTTCTGGCCTCGCACGCCAACGAAGACTTCCAGTCGCCGATCCACCGTGGCGTGTTCCTCTACCGTCACGCTCTGTGCCAGTCGATACCCGATCCGCCGCCCGACACGGATGACACGCCCGTCGCGCCGTCGGCCCAGCAGCTCAAGTCGGTGCGCGACCTGACCGTGGCGAAGACCGCCGGCGGCGTCTGTGCGAGCTGCCACGACATCCTGAATCCGATCGGCTTCACCCTCGAGAACTTCGACGCCCTGGGACGCTGGCAGGTGACGGAGAGCGGCCGGATCGACGGCAAGGCTTACAACGTGCCGGTCAACGCGACGGCGACGGTCCGGGCAGCGGACATAGCTGGTGAGATCAACGGCGGTGTTGCCCTCTCCGGTCGGCTGGCCGAGAGCCTGGCGGCGCGCGACTGTCTGGTCGAGACCTGGTTCAGCGAGTCCTTCGGCCGAGCCCCGACGACCGAGGAGATCTGCAAGGTCGACGAGTTCAAGACGTGGTTCCGTCAGAACGACGACCTGCGGGGCCTGGCCGTGAACGTCGCGTCCAGCGAACCCGCGCTCTTCATCAAAGGGGCGACACCATGAAGTTCCAGCGGCGATCCTTTTTACGTGGATTCGGCGGCGCGGTCGTTGGATTGCCCTGGCTCGAGGCGATAGAAGGCAAGGCCCACGCCCAGACCGGCGGGCCCAGGCGCTTCCTCGTGTTCTTCGAGCATGGCGGCACCCTTTGCAGCACCACGGGCAGCGGCAGGAAAGAGTCGGGTCGGGGCATCGTGCAAGGCAGCGACGCGTGGGCACCGAAACCAGGCGAGGCGTTGCAACTGGGCGCCATCCATCAACCCCTGACTCCGTTCGTGGACTCGCTGCTGGTCCTGCGCGGAATCGACAACGTTCCGGCGAAGACGCAAGGCAACTTCATCGGTGGCGGCCACTACACCTCGAACGTCACGGCGCTGACCGCCGCCAAGACCGGCAGTTCGGGGGTGACGCTCACGTCGCAGAGCCCCTCGATCGATCAGGTCCTGGCGACGAGGCTCGGGCAAAGAAGCCCGACCAAGGTTCCCTCTTTGCACCTGCTCGTGCCGGGCCTGAACTACGGCTCGCCCTTCTTCCGGGGTGCGGGCGAGAGGATGTTCGGCGAGTTCAATCCGATCAAGGCGTTCGACAACCTGTTCACCGGTGTCACGGTGGGCGGAGAGACCCCCGACCCGGCGGCGACGCTGGCCCGCGCGCAGCGCAAGAGCGTTCTGGACGGTGTGAGCGAGGGCCTGGGACTCTTCAGCAAGAGAGTGTCGACCGTCGACCGGCGCAGCATCGAGGCTCACCTCGAGCACATCCGCGCGCTCGAGAAGAACCTGGCCGAGGTCACCGTGTCGGCCTCATGCACGAAGCCGGCGCGGCCCGATCTGATCGTGAGAGGCGCCAGCAGCAGCAATCCCGACCCGCTGTTCCAGTCCTTCGGGCCCGCCCGAGCGGTGGACGTTTCCCTGTCGGGCCCGTTGATGGCGGACATCATGGTCGCCGCGTTTCGTTGCGGCCTGACCAACGTCGGGGCGTTCGAGATCGGCGACGCCTACGGTCCCTGGTTCAACCCCACGTACAAGACCAGCGAAGGGCACGCCCTGGGCCACGCCGTGCGAGACGTCGGCATGACAGGACCGCAAGCCGCCCGCTGGCAGCAGTGGTACGACACCATGCTGCGAAGCCGTCAGTGGCGGATGGGTCTTTTGGCGCGCGTCCTGGATGGCCTGACGAAGACCCGCGAAGGCGCGGGCAACATGCTGGACAACAGTCTGGTGGTCGCCACCAGCGAGTTCAGCTGCGCGGGCTTGCACACGGCCACCGACCTGCCCGTCCTTCTCGCCGGCAAGGCGGGGGGGCGGCTCCGCGGTGGCCGGCACATCAACTACAACACCCGGGCGGTGGCGAACCCCGAAACGCTCGACTACCAGACCACGGCGTCGAACGGGAACCTCTTCACGTCGATCCTCAACCTGTTCGGATTTCCCGACGAGCACTTCGGGTCCACCGACCTCAAGCACACTTACGTCAAGGGTCCTTTGCCGCGGCTGCTTTGAGGGCGGTCACACAGCCAGAGTGACCCGCTTGCGCGCGACGATCCGCACCGGTCCCATCAAGCCGGCCGGGACCGATCCCGTCTTGCGCTCGAGCGACCAGGCCGCGTCGACCCGTTCGTGCCGACTGTGCGGGGCGGTCGCGGTTGGCTTCGCCTCACCGCCGTAGTGTGCGCTCAGCTCTTTCGGCACGGGCGGGGCTTCCTTCATCCCGGCCACGGCGTTGTGGGGCGTGTTGGTGACCGCGATGCGCAGCGTGTTGCGTCCCGGGCGGCAATGCGCGGTCAACTCCAGCCGCTGTGTCTGCGTCCACGCCACGCCAGCCGCCTTGCCGTTGAGCTCCACCTCGACGACGTCGGCGAAGCGCCCCAGATCCAGCGATAGTTCGAGATCGTCCCGCAGGTAGCCCGCGGGCAGCTCGAAGATCGTCTCGTAGGTGCCGGTGCCCGAGAAAAACCGCGCTGAGGGATCCTCGGTCCAGGGGCCCGCCTTCTTCATCGTCAGCGTGACGCGCCGGAACCGCGGACCTTCCAGCACCACGTTCCAGGGCGTGTCCAGCGTCATGGGCGGCGGGATGTCGGCCACGGTCGCGCGCAGTGTACGCGGCTTGCCGCCAACTCGTACCGTGGCGTGGACGGGACCCACGGTCTCCGTCACGCCCTGCACCTCGGTGGCGGTCACGGCGCGAAGCTCGGCCAGGTTGGTATCCCGGACGTGCACCTGACCGTCGTCGGGCCGGAACACCAGGAACGTCGACTCCCACGGCCCGAGGCGGACCGGAACTTCCACGCCGTTTGCTTTCGAGCGAAACGCGAGCGGTTTCTCGACGCCGCCCGTGAGAGCGTCCCAGCGCTGGGCGCGCTTGCCGGTGATCCGGAAGGTGACCGCCGTGTCGACCGGCCGCGGCTGCAGGTTGGTCACGAAATAGACATCGACATCCCCGTCACGGCGGTGCGTGAAGGTCAATCCATCGCTCGGCCGTTCGTCCGCGACCAGGAAATCCGGCGCCAGATGACTCTTCAGGATGTCGACCAGGCGCTGCTCGCCCTTCGACAGCGCGGCAGTCGGCTCCCAGACCTTCCCCATGGGGGAAAAGCCGACGTCGTACGAGGGCCGCCCCTGGTCGGTCCTGATCTCGTACTCGGGCACGAAGTAGGTCCGGCCCCCCTTGGCGAAGGACCGGCCGCGCCCGTCTTTGCCAAACAGCTCCGCCACCAGCCGTCGGACGCGCTCATCGCCGCCCGCGAGCGCCCTGCGGCCGACGTCGTGGGAAGGCAACTCGTGCAACGCCACGACCACGCCGCCGGCGGTGACGAAGGCCTTCACGGCCTGCAACGTCTCGATCGGAATGTGCGAGACGCGCGGCAAGACGAGGAAGCGAAACGCCAGATCGCGTATGCGCGCCAGACCTCCCTCGAAGCGCGTACGTGAAGTCAGGACGTCATCGTTGATCGGATCGAAGTCGTAGCCGTTCGACACCAGCACCTTGGCCAGCGTTCCGTAGGGCATCACCCGCCGTGAGTTCTCGAACAGCGCGCGACGGCTCCACACCGAAGCCTGCGGTGAGTACAGCAGGACATCGCCCACGAAGCGCCCCTGGCGCAGCATGAAGCAGGCGCGCGACACGTACGACGTCAGGTGGTGGTAGTGCCGCCACCAGGTGTTCACGTGGCTGATCCGGTTCGCCCACGGGATGTCGCGCGTCGGATGGACCTCGCTCTCGGGTGAGTAGACATAGCCGTGGTTGTAGAACTGGGTGATGCCGTCGCGCAGGAACGCGTCGGTGGCGATCTTGATCTCCTCGGGGGTGGTCAGGAAGCGCTCCTGATGAATGAACGTGTAGGCCTCGGCTGAAACGAAGCCGCGGCCGTCGCCATAGAAGTGAGTCCCGGCGACCGTGGCCTTGTGAGGATCGGCCAGCGGGTCGAAGCGCGACGTCGTCACCTCCGTCTCCGGCCGCGGCGTGATCCCCGCCGCCTCGACTAGCTCGGTCGTGAAGCGGTAATGGGGCTGGATGCGCGCCGCAACACCTTGCGCGGCGGACGCGTCGATGAACGTCCGGAACAGGGTGTCGCGGCCGAGGACATGCAGGAAACGTCCGACGTCGTAACGGACGGCCGCTGTCTTCTCCCCTATGTCGAACCAGATCGCGGGCAGGAAGGGCCGCAGGTCGTAGCCGGCGAACGTGGTGAACCGCTGCAACGTATCGTCGCTCCACAAGAGCGTGTTGGGTGGCACGATGATCTCGAAGCTGTCGCAGAAGAACGAGTCGATGGTCTTGCCGAAGTGCGGGCCGAACGCACGCTTGAAGCGACCGATCAGGAAGTCCGCGTAGCGCTGGACCGCGCCCTTGTTCATGTGGTCGACGACCCAGTGGCGCTGCGGGTCGTTCTGCGCCTGATTCTCCTGGCGGGTATAGGTCAGGCGAAACGCCATCAGGCGCCACCGACCCTCGGGGTGCGTCCAGCGCAGGCGGTTGCCCACGACCCTGTCCGTCAGATCGACCAGCGTTGCCCCGTCGAGGCCATCAGCTCCGTCCATCCGCGCCGCCACGACACCCACGACGCGGCCTTCGTGCGGACCGCTCCAGTCTCCGGTGCTGGATCCGTACTCGACCCCGGTCAGCTGATCGGGCACCGCGCGCGGTGGCCGGTACGTGGGCAACACGTCGTCGAACGTCCCTGATCCCTCGAGGTCGACCCAGGCGGGCGCCAGCACCTTGCTGCGATCCTCGGGGGGAACCCAGAACCCGCCGAAGCTCCACCCCGCCCCGAAGGTCAACGCCACCTCCAGATCCAGGTCGGCCGCTCTTTCCACCGCGTGGCGGACCATCTCGTTCCATGGCTCCGACAGGTACGGGATGTTGCCGCGCTCGTACCAGCTCCAGGCGCTCATGATCTCGACGCCGCCCATGCCTTGCGATTTCATGCCGGTGAGCTGCGCCGTGATGCCCTCCCGGGTGACGGCGTTCCCGGGCCACCACCAGCGCGTATGAGGCCGGTACGTGCGCGGGGGATTTTGCCATCCGGCTTTCAGGCGAGCGGCGACGCCGGCGTCCGAAACCGCAGCCCGAGCCATCCGCGGCGACAGCCCCAGAGGGCCTGCGAGCGCCACGGCCCCCGTCCCTGCGATGAAGCCACGCCGGCGCAACGTGCGAGGTCCCGTCATCGTCCCGACAGTAGCAGCTCGGGTCGGGCACGAGCGCCCTCGGAAGGCGAATGTGTGAAAGTCTTCAGGCCGGTCTTCAGGCCGCCTTGGCTCGATACAGATACTTCTGGAACCCGACGAACATGCTCCTGATCTGCTGCGGCGTCCCCAGATCGTCCGTGGCGTCCGCGATGGCGTTGCTGTACTTCAGCCGCAGCAAGGGCGCCAGCTTGTCCTGGTCCAGCTCGTCGACCCCTTCGTTCACATACTGGGCCAGGACGAACTCGAGGAACGCCCCCTGCTTGTCGTTGAATTCGGCGTGGATGTCGCCCCTGGCGGTCTCGGCTCGCGTCTCGCGCGTGACCGGTTGCAACGCGAACGCCACGTACGCCAGGACATCGAAGAGGTCACTCTTCTCGGCGTCGATGATCTCCTGCATCTCAGCCATCTGCGTGCGCCCCAGGCCCTTCTCGGCCAGCCCCGCCAGCAGCCTGGCCCGCGTGTCGGGAGCGCTCCACAGCGCCCGTAGTTCCCCCTCGTTCTTGAAGAACTCGGGGAGCTTGCCAAACAGCATCTCCATGAACTGCTGCGCCGACATCGGCGTGCCGTCCGGGTGCCAGAAGCTGGTGACCATCATGTGCTGGATGGTGCGGGCCTTGCCGTCGGCCAGCGTCACCTTGGCCTTCTTCGGGCGCGGCTTCTCCTCGTACGTCGGCTCCGGCCTCTCACCCGCGCGCGGTCGCTCGACCTTCGGCTCCGGCTCCAGCGGCTCGCCGTCCCACTCGGGATCGCTGAAGTGGTGATGCGCCTTCACGAAGTCGTAGATGGTGAAGAACAGGCTGCCGTTCTTCGGGACCTTGCCCCGCCGCCCTTGGCCCGTGGCCCTCCAGGCGTCCGAGCGTGATCGGAAACTCGCGCAGCACCTTGCTGCCCTCGACGACACCCCAGCCCGCCGCCTTCAAGGCGGGATCGATGTGCTCGGCTCGGGTCTCGGCCTCGTTCATGCCCCGTCGTCTTTCGCCCTGCCGCGCAGCCGGCGCTGGCTCTCGGTCACTTCCTTGAAATTCCCCCGCGTCGAGACGCGGCGGCCACTCTTCGTCTCCAGTTCGCGCCGGGCGTTGCCTGCGATCCTGCCGCCTTGCTTGGCCGCCACCTTGTTCCTGGGAAATCCTCGTGCGTCGTTGTTGCGAGCGATCTCGGTGGTGGAGGCTTCACCCAGCATGGTGAAGATCAGCTCCAGATCGTTCATGTGATCGCGCAGGTTGTCGGTCGGCCCCGCAAGCGCCTTGTGCTGGCGGTACTGGGACGGCGTCATGCCGAAGGTGGCCTTGCTGATCTCGGCAGTGAGGATGGCGTACTCGCGATCCTCTTTGACACCGCGCTTTTTCCACTCGTCGGTCAACTCGTCACGCACGGCGATGCCGCGCATCCGCTTTTCGATCCACGCGTCGGAGTAGCCCTTCTGGCGGTAGATCTCCTTCATCCGGCGGGCGGCGATTTCGGGATTCTCGATCTCCTGCAACCGCTCGTACCCGACCCGCGCCAGCCAGCGTTTGAACGGCTCGGCCTTCGACGACGGAATGGACTGGATGAGCCGCAGAATGCCCGGTGCGTTCCAGCACTGGACGTTCTGCGGACCGCCAGCGGTGGCAAAGCGCAGCGAAAGGGGGGGGGCAATCTGTCCCCCCCCTTTGAAAGCCTCACCCAGGAACGGATCGCGCTTCCGCAGCTTCTTGAGGTAGTCGCCGGGATTGGCCGAATCGGTGAGCGCCGCGACGACATCGACGATGACGAACCACCACGCCTCGCCGTGCCACACCCGGCGGACCTGCTTTTGCTCGAACAGGACGAGTTCACTCATGACTTCCGGCGCTTGGCCTTTGTTTTCTTCGGCAGCTTCGGCAGCTTCCTGATGGCGTCCTCGAAATCGTTATCCACGGTAGTTCTTGGCGACGGCGACATCCTGCTTGCGAATCGTAGGGCCGCGCCAGCTCGTCAGGCCCAGGTTGGGTTTGGCCGCATCCACCCGGCCGTGAACGATCTCGGCGGCGGTCTGGCCAGTGAACAGCTCCGCCATCTGCTGCTGCGTCAGCCAGACGGTCTCCCCTTCGAAGCGCACGTCGATCTTCAGCTTCCCATCCTGGGTCTGGTACACGAGGAACTGCCCACCCGAAGCTGACTTGTCGCTGGTCTTGCTCATGCGGCTGTATCGGACATGGGGGATTCAGGTGCTGGATCGTATCGCGGTGACGCGCCCCTGGCGATCCAGGTGGTATGATGTAATATCATACTCATGGCCAAGACCAAGATCGCGATCACGCTCGACGAACACCTTCTCGTTCGACTGGACGCGCTCATCGCATCGCGGCGGTTTCCCAATCGCAGCCAGGCGATCGAGGCCGCTGTCGAGGAGAAGCTATCGAGGCTCAAGCACACTCGACTCGCCCAGGAGTGCGCAAGGCTCGACCCGAAGCAAGAGAAGTCCTTCGCCGAGGAGGGCTTTGCCGCGGACATGGACGCATGGCCCGCATACTGAGGGGCGACATCCGCTGGGCGGATCTCAACCCCGTCCGAGGTCATGAACAAGCCGGCGTCCGGCCGGTCCTGATCCTGAGCCACGACGTCTTCAACGACCGGTCCGGCACGGTCATCGCGATGGCGATGACCAGTCAGGAGCCCCGCGCCGGCTTTCCGCTCACGCTTGAAAGCAAGGCAGACGGACTGACGAAGCGCTCGTGGATCAAGATCAGCCAGGTCAGAACGCTGTCGGTCGATCGCATCGGAAAGCGGCTTGCCCGATCTTCGCCAGAGGAGATCACCCAGGTCGTCGAGGGCCTGAACGAGATTGTCGGGACTTGAGTTTCTTCGACGGCGGCGTTTTCTGCACCTGCCTGGCCACCTGGTCGAAGTCCGCGTCGACGGGACGGGGCTGCGCATCGGCCAGGACCCGGTAACGGTCGTATTCCCGTTCCGCCTTGGCCCTGGGTATCCGGCATCGTTGGCTATGAGAGCTGGCCGCTGAACGCCTGGTGCAGCAGCGACTTCTTCAGCGCCTCCAGCGCGTCGAGCTTGCGCTGGTAGAGGGCGGCGAGGCACTGGCCGTTCTCAAGGAGTCGACCTGTCGGTGAAGAACCCGAACGGCGGCGAGGAAGTCGTGCACCGGACGCCGGCGGCGATCATGGACGAGATCGCGGCGCTGGATGCGGAGAGCGCGGAGGTGCTGGGGAAGATCAGGGCGCTGCTGTGAAAGTCGGTTGGCAGACGAGACCCTTGGCTGATGTATGCCTGATCAAGCCCCCCAAGTCAGAGGCACGCGAGCGGGTAGCGGCGCCTGTTCGAACATGGTGTCCGCGTTGCAGGTTCGGGCACGGGCCCGGCGCGCGTCAAGCGGTCGCTGCTGCGACCCACATACGTGAGGTAAGCTATTTGCGGATGAACGTCTTCGACGAGCTGGTGTCCGTGGTGGGCGCGCTCGACACTGGCAGGGTGGACTACGCTCTCGTGGGTGGGCTGGCGGTGACGGTCTGGGGCGCGCCGCGAGCCACGAAGGACATCGACCTCCTGGTGCGCGGAGAGGAAGTCGCCCGTGCCAAGGGGGCCGTGCGGCCTCTCGGATACTCACTGGAAGCGGAGCCGATGGAATTCAGGGACGGGATGCAGCTCCACCGAGTAAGCAAGGTCGTCGATCGAACGCTGATGACTGTCGACTTCATCCTCGTGGACAAGAATCTCGAACCCGCCTGGGCCAGCCGCCACCGCCGCGCCATCGAAGGATGCGAGCTGAGTGTCGTGTCACGCGAGGCCCTGATAGCGATGAAGGTGGCCGCGGGTCGGCCGCAGGATCAGGCCGACGTGGTCAGCCTGGAGGAGCAGGATCGATGAGCGTCGAGATGAGCCCACGCGCCATCACCGAACGGCTGCGGACAGCGAGCCGGCTGGCCGACCTGTCGCCCGAAACCCGCCTGGAAGGGAAGATCGACATGAGCCCCCAGGCGATCACGGCGCGATTGAAGGAAGCGGCTGATCTCCTCGAGGCGTGCCTCGCCCTCGGCAAGAGCAGCCTGCGGTAGCGAGTCGAGTCCCGGCAACTTCCCCGCGGCCGCGCCGAAGAAGGCGGGCCATGTCGAGCATCAACCGCGTTTCGTGGAGCCCCCCGTCAGGTGACGACGGCGCCGGCCTGTGCCCGGCCGACCGCCCTGATGCCGGCTGGGCGCCGAACGATGGAGTCGACAGGACGTCACGGACGCCGGCGTGGCTGGAACCTGGGCGGCCCACCGACCCGCAAGCGCTGGTCCCGGATCTCCTCAGGTGGGAGGGTCGTTGCAACCACATGTACAAGGACACCCGCGGATACGTGACGACCGGGATCGGGAACCTGGTGAAGACCGCCGACGATGCCGCTCGCCTGCCATGGGTCGACGCGAAGACCGGCCAGCCCGCCTCGGACGCGCAGATCCGGACCGCGTTCCAGGCGGTCGCCGGGGGGCCGGACGGAAAGAAGGCGGGCGCCTACGAGAAGCTGACGACGCTGCGGCTTCCCGATGAGGTGGTGACCGAGCTGGCCACCCAGCGTCTCGAACGCGAGTTCCTGCCGGGGCTGCGGCGGCAGTTTCCCGGCTTCGACCAGTTTCCCCCGGCGGCGCGGGCGGCCCTCGTGGACATGGCCTACAACCTCGGCCTCGGCGGCCTGGCCAAGTTCGAGAAGCTGAATACTGCCTGCCTCCAGGGCGACTGGGAGGCGGCGGCGCAGGAGTGCCACCGAAAATCATCGCGGCCCGAACGAAACGACTGGACCATGCACCAGTTCCAGCTGGCTGCGCGGACTGCCTGAAAAAAAGAGAGAACCCATGCGCGTGATTTGTCTCCTGTTCATTGCGACTGTGGCCGCTGGTGCCGCCCGCGCCGAGGACCGCGTCCAACCCTCGCCGAAGCAGGCAGACGCCGAGCTGGCACGCCCCCTGCCGGATCCATTCGTCGTCCGGACGGGCAAGGGTCGGTCACGACAGGTGAAGACCTGCCGCGACTTCCTGGCGCTGGATCGAACCCGTCTCGATACCGAAGACCCTCTGGACTTCGGGCCGCTGCTGTACACCGGATCGCACTGCGAAGTCCTGGCCCGCCTCCGCAAGGCGCGTCCGGCGCAGACATCGTTCCTCCTCGATTTTCAGCTGGACGCGCGGGCTCCGGCTTCACTCCCTCCTGATCTAGCGATCACCCTGTCGAACGGCGAAGCCCGGAAGGTGACCGCGGCTCGCGAGAAGGGGCTGTCCTGGAAGGCGTACGATCCGAAACTGCGCGCCCGCCCGGGAGCCCGCGGGGTGCTGAAGGTGACGACCGAGGGGATGGAGATGACCCTTACCGAGTACGGGCGAGGCGACTTCGACGGCGACGGTCTGGAGGACATCCTCATCGGACGCAACGGCGGGCCGACCGAAGGGACCTACGCCGATCATTCGGTGTTCGTGCTCACCCGGACCGCCCCGGGTGCTCCTCTCAAGGTGGTCGAGCTCGTGTTGCTCGCCGGATGACCACCACGGGTACGGCGACGCCTGCCAGCATCAACACCAGCAGCGGGATCCCGGCCGGCCGGCTGGTGCTGTCCCGGAAATCCAGGAACCACCAGTCGACGCGGGCCGCGCCGTAGGTCGCGGCGATGTTCAGCTTCAGCTTGGTGTAGCGGTGCCAGGGGGCGTCCGCCTCGGCGGTGGCCCAGTCGTCCCCGAACGGCACGTGCTTGAGCAACCACCAGTGCCCCTCGACGGGCTGGAACGGGGGCAGCCAGAGCATCGGGTGCATGTCCTCGAAGCAGGCGCCACAGACACCACCGAAGTCCGGGAACGGCGAGCCGGTGGCGTTCGGTACCCCCAGCCAGCGGTGTCGCGCCTCGCGCTGCAGCCGGATGTAGTGGTCCCAGAAAAATGCGTTACCGATCACCTGCACGAACAGACCCAGGGCCAGCACCGCGCCCAGAGCCGCCAGCGTCAGCCGCCGGCGGGCGGCCAGCAGGTCGTCGATCAGGAACGCGCCCGGCACCAGCAGCACCGGCACCGCGAACACCAGATAGCGCGGTCCCCAGGCGTAATCGCCGCTCCAGTAGAGGAGGCTGGCGTTGAGCAACAGCACGGGACCCAGCGTGGCCAGCATCGCCACCAGCAGTGCAGGCACGCGGCGTAACAGGCGAGGCAACGCCGCCAGGCTCAACAGCAACGGTGGGCTGTACAAGAAGATGCTCTTGCCGGGCGAGAGCAAAAGGCCCCACAGGCCCCAGATGACCCTCTCCTGCGTGGCCGCTCCCTTGGTGTCATAGCCCGAGTTCAGCCAGGCGCCCCAGCGGACGTAGTTGTAGCCGAGGAACATGATCGCGAAGGGCGTCGCCGACAACGCTGCCCAGGCGAACAGCTTCAGCAGGTCATGGCGCCTGTCACGCAGGTGCCAGGCGAGCCAGATGGCCCCGCCCGGAATGCAGGCGATGTAGATGATCTTGGCGTTGACCAGCAGGCCGACCCAGACGCCAAGCCACAGCGCCTCTCTACGGTCGGGTTTGTCGCGCGCCTTCAGCAGCTGCCCGAAGAACCCCGTGAAACACACCGCCTGCAGGATCTCGGAGTACGGATAGCGCGCGTAGACCCAGATGGTCGTCCCCGCTGCCAGCGCCCCTGTGGACAGCACCGCCCCGCGCAGCGACAGCCCGAGGCGCCGCAGGATCCCGAAGAACAGCTCGCAAGTGAGCGCCCCCAGCGCCGCGCACGACAGGTGGCTCAGCATCGGCCAGGCGCCGTCGCCGATCCTCGGCGAGCGCGAAAGAAGGCGCTGCAGCGCCGCCCCCGGCACCTGCACCAGCGACTGCAGCAACGGCGCCACGGCGTACACCTTGCCGTCGCGGCCTTTCGGAAGCGTCGGCGGCCAGGCGGTCGGGATGTCGACGGCCCCGCGCGTGACCAGGCTGTCGGCCACCTGCCAGATCGGCGTGGCGTCTGCCCACGGCCGCTCGCGGCTGCCCGTCAGCATGAAGAACGAGAACAGGGCGATGAACGCCAACGCGCGGGCAGAAATCAACGCGGTCAATGGGGTCAATGATAGCCCGGGGCGCGATGTTGCGTGACCACCAGTCGCACGCGCAGGCCTCCATTGGCCAGACGGTGCCCAGGGCCGCGCTGGCCGGGGACCAGCAGTCCGGCGCGCCAGCCCGAAAAACGCGCACGCAGCACCCGCGCCGGATCCTCGGTGCGTTCGAGCCGCCGCCCGTACGGCGGATTCACCAGCACCAGCCCCTCGGACGCCGGCGGTGGCTGCTCGCCGAAGGTGGCCTGCTCGACGGAGAGGTGGGCGAGGAACCCGGCTCTGTCGGCGTTGCGGCGGGTGGTCGCCACCGCCTCGGGATCGCGGTCCCAGGCGAAGAGCGGCGCCGGTGGACGGTCGCGGATCGCCGCCAGCGCCTCGTCGCGCAGCCGATCCCACACCGCAGGCTCGAACGCGGCCCAGCGCTCGAACGCGAACCGACGCGCCAGCCCCGGCGCCACACCAAGCGCGATGGCGCAGGCCTCGAGGACAATGGTCCCCGCGCCGCACATTGGATCGAGGAACGGGCGCTCGGGATCGTAGCCCGCCAGCCTCAACAGCCCGGCCGCCAGTGTCTCGCGCAGCGGCGCCTTGCCGGTCTCGACCCGCCAGCCGCGCCGGTGGAGCAGCTCGCCCGAGGCGTCGACGCTGACGGTGAACTGATCGTCGCGGCCCCGGATCATCACGCGCGTCGGCTCGTCATCGCTCTTCTTCACAGGCCCGATCGCGTCGGCAACCCCCAGCTCCACGTTCTCGCCCAGCGCGCCCGTGTGGTACAGGCGGCAGTGCGAGGCGGCCGCCTCTATCCGAAGCGGCCGGTCGCGCGGCACCACTTCCTTCCACGGCAGCTTGCCGATGCGCCGGCGCAACTCGGGAAACTTGCGCGCCTCGACGGTCCCGAGCCGCAGCAACACGCGGGTGGCGACACGCAGGTGCAGGTTGGCACGCATCCCCACCTCGAGCCGCCCGGTGAACTCCACGCCGCCGTCGACCTGCTTGACGTCGGCAACGCCGGGAAGGGCCGCCACCTCGTCGCGGACCACCTCCTCGAGACCGGGCGCCGCGATCGCGAACCAAGAACTCAACTCGACGGCGGTCCGGCTGCCGGGCGCACGGCCGCGGCTCTCCCCCGGCGCCGGCATCCGCTCGGTCCGCCCCTCGAACTTCAGGTGCGCCAGGATCTCCACCGTCCCCTCGCCTCCAGCCACCGGCGAGTCGGCGTGAGCCAGCAACCGGAAGCCGAGCGGCTCGGCCTTCTTCCTGAACGCTTCCAGCGCCCGTGCCCGCAGGGTGTCGTCCACCTTGCCCTCGCGGACAAGCCGGTCCGGCAGCTCGAACTGCGGCTTGACCAGCACCACGCCCTCGGCGCCGGAACGCAGGCGAAACGCCAGCCCGCGCAGCATGTTGCGCGCGGCCACGAAGCTGACGTCCACGGTGAAAAAGTCGAACGGCCCAGGCGCGACAGTCAGCGCCAGCGTCTTCCAGTCCGCATTCTCGAGCGACGTCACCCGGGCGTCCTCGCGCAGCCGCGGCAGGAGCTGGCCATGCCCCACGTCCACCGCCGTGACGTGGGCCGCTCCGTTTCTCAGCAGCACATCGGTGAACCCGCCGGTCGATGCCCCCACGTCGACGGCGCGCACGCCCTGCACCCCGATCCCGAAACGCGTGATCGCCGCCTCCAGCTTCAGGCCGCCGCGCGTGACGGGGATGGACATGAAGCGGCCACTCTAGCAACATGTGCCGGCTTTTATGCCGACGCGGAAGTTCGAGCGGGTGCTGGTGGCGAACCGGAGCGAGATCGCCATCCGGGTGTTTCGATCGTGCACCGAACTGGGCATCCGCACCCTGGGGGTCTTCAGCAAGGAGGACCGCTCGGCGCTGCACCGCTACAAGGCGGACGAGACCTACGCCCTCGACGAATCCAAGGATCCCCTCAAGGCCTACCTCGACATCCCCGGCATCGTGGCCATCGCCAAGCGCCACCGCGCCGACGCCGTCCACCCGGGCTACGGCTTCCTCTCGGAGAACGCGGATTTCGCGCGCGCCTGCGAGGCCGCGGGCATCGTCTTCATCGGGCCGACGCCCAAGACACTCGAGCTGATGGGCGACAAGACCGCCGCGCGCAAGCAGGCGCAGAAGGTCGGCATCTCCGTCGTCCCCGGGACCGACGAGCCGCTGTCCGACGCCGACACCGCCGCCAAGCGCGCCGGGGAGATCGGTTACCCCGTGATCCTGAAGGCGTCCTTCGGAGGCGGAGGGCGCGGCATGCGCGTCTGCCGCAGCGAGAAGGACGTGCGCGAGTTCCTGACCCAGGCCGAGCGCGAGGCCACCGCCGCCTTCGGCCGCGGCGAGGTGTTCCTCGAGAAGTACATCGAGAGCCCCAAGCACATCGAGGTGCAGGTGCTGGGCGACACCCACGGTTCTGTCGTGCACCTCTTCGAGCGCGACTGTTCCGTCCAGCGGCGCCACCAGAAGGTGGTGGAGATAGCGCCCGCCCCGAACCTGGACGCCAAGCTGCGCGACAAGCTGTGCGACGAGGCGGTCCGCCTGGCCGCCTCCGTCGGCTACATCAATGCCGGCACCGTCGAGTTCCTGGTCGACGCCAGCGGCGGCCACTACTTCATCGAGATGAACCCCCGCGTGCAGGTCGAGCACACGGTGACCGAGATGGTGACCGGCATCGACATCGTGAAGACGCAGATCCGGATCGCCGAGGGCCACGCGCTCGGGTCGGCGGACATCGGCATCAAGTCGCAGGCCGACGTGCAGCTACGCGGCTACGCCGTCCAGTGCCGCCTCACCACCGAGGACCCCGCCAACAACTTCATCCCCGACTACGGCCGCATCAGCCACTACCGCTCCGCCGCCGGCTTCGGCATCCGCCTCGACGCGGGCACCGCGTTCTCGGGCGCCGTCATCACCCCCTATTACGATTCGCTGCTGGTGAAGGTCTGCGCGTGGGACCTGCGCTTCGACGAGGCCTGCCACAAGATGGACCGCGCGCTGGCCGAGTGGCGCGTCCGCGGCGTGCGCACGAACCTGCCGTTCCTGCGCAACGTGGTCAACAACCCGAAGTTCCTGGCGGGCGACGCGACCACGACCTTCATCGACGAGACGCCCGAGTTGCTGCAGTTCAAGGAACGCTTCGACCGCGCCACCAAGATCCTGCAGTTCATCGGCGACGTCAGCATCAACGGCAACCCCGAGGTGAAGGGGCAGCGCCCTACCCTTTTGCGCAAGCCGGTGGTGCCGTCGTTCGACGGCGACAGGCCGCCGCCGCCCGGCACGCGCGATCAGTGGAAGAAGCTGGGGACCAAGAAGTTTTGCGCCTGGATCCGCGACGAGAAGCGCCTGCTGCTCACCGACACCACGCTGCGCGACGCGCACCAGTCGCTGATGGCGACGCGCCTGCGCACCTACGACATGGCGCGCGTGGCCCCGGCCATCGCCCGCCACCTGTCCGGCCTCTTCTCGCTGGAGATGTGGGGCGGCGCCACCTTCGATGTGGCCATGCGCTTCTTGCACGAAGACCCCTGGGAGCGACTGGCGCTCCTGCGCAAGCACATCCCGAACATCCTCTTCCAGATGCTCCTGCGCGGCGCGAACGCCGTCGGCTACAGCAACTACCCCGACAACGTCGTCCGCAAGTTCATCGACGAATCCGTGAAGACCGGCATGGACATCTTCCGGATCTTCGACTCGCTGAACTGGCTGCCGGGGATCCTGCCCGCACTCGAGATGGTCGCCGAAGCAGGCGGCATCGGCGAAGCGGCCATCTGCTACACCGGCAACATCGACGACCCGAAGCGCGACCGCTACTCGCTGAAGTACTACGTGCAGATGGCCAAGGAGCTGGAGAAGGCCGGCGCGCACATCCTGGCCATCAAGGACATGGCCGGCCTCCTGCGCCCCTTCGCGGCCCGGCGTCTGGTCAAGGCGCTGCGCGACGAGGTGGGGCTGCCGATTCATCTACACACGCACGACACCCCGGGCGTGCAGGCGGCCTCGCTGCTGATGGCGGCGGAGGCGGGCGTGGACGTGGTCGACGCCGCGTTCGGTGCCATGTCGACGCTCACCTCGCAGCCGAACCTGGAGGCGCTGGTGGCGGCGCTGCAACATCACGACCGCGCCACGGGCCTCGACTTCGATCGCCTGCTCGACTTCACCTATTACTGGGAGGAGGTTCGCAACTACTACGCCTGCTTCGAGAGCGGCCTCAAGGCCAGCAGCGCCGACGTCTACGTGCACGAGATCCCGGGCGGCCAGTACTCGAACCTGCGCCCGCAGGCCGAGTCCGTCGGCGTCGGCCACCGCCTGCCCGAGCTCAAGCGCATGTACGCCGTGGTCAACGAGATGTTCGGCGACATCGTGAAAGTCACGCCGTCATCGAAGGTGGTCGGCGACATGGCGCTGTTCATGCTGACCAATGACCTGACGCCCGCGGAGGTCATCGCCCGCGGCAAGGAGCTGACCTTCCCCGAGTCCGTCATCGGCTATTTCGCCGGCGAGATCGGCCAGCCCCCCGGCGGCTTCCCCAAGAAGCTGCAGGAGGTGATCCTCAAGGGGCGCAAGGCGACCACCGGCCGCCCCGGCGACGAGCTGCCGCCGGTCGACTTCGACGCCATCAGGAAGCTGGCCGAGCAGAAGGCCGGCCGGGCCATCACCGACCTGGAGGTGCTCTCCTACCTGATGTACCCGAAGGTGTTCACCGACTTCGCCGCCTTCGGCAAGAAGTACGGCGACGTCTCGGGCGTGCCGACGGACGTGGGGTTCTATGGCCTCCACACCGGCGAGGAGACCGAGGTCGAGCTCGAGAGCGGCAAGACCCTGTTCATCAAGCTGGTCACCGTGACCGAGCCCAACGAGCAGGGAATGCGCACCCTCTTCTTCGAGCTGAACGGTCACCCGCGCGAGGTGCAGGTGCTGGACCGCAAGCTGGGCAAAGAAGCCGTGGTCCGCGCCAAGGCCGACAAGGACAACCTGCACCACCTCGGCTCGCCGATGCCCGGCATGGTGGTCGAGGTGAAGGCGCAACCCGGCCAGGAAGTGAAGGAGGGCGACAAGCTGATCGTCCTCGAGGCGATGAAGATGGAGATGACCATCGCGTCACCTCTCAATGGCGTCATCAAGGAGGTCTACGCGAAGCCCAAGGACAGAGTCGATGCCGGCGACCTGCTGATCGTGTTTGCCTAGGCCGCGTCGCGGGCGCCGGGGACCTCGAATCTGATCCGCACCCGGCCGTCACGGGTCGGCCAGGCGAGGCAGAAACGCATCGCGAACTGCCGCGCATGCTCGGCGCAGAACGGGCGGCGCGCGTGGGTGGCGTGCCCGCGCGCAGACACATAGGCATACGTCGAGATGTACTCGAGCGCCGCCTGGCAGGAGGCCGCCCCGCAGCCCCACTCCCGGCAAAGGTATTGCTCGCGCTTCGTCAGGCGTTTCAGTCGGTGTCCCCAGGCCATCGGCAAGCTCCTCGCCCGAGGTTACCGGGGCGATCGTGCTTGTCTCCTTTTTCGATCGCCGCGCGCGTTAGTTGCCTGCGGGAGCGTCGGTCATTCGATCGCCCGCTGCGTCAGGCCGGTCGGGGCCGGCGTCGGGTCGGGGTTCTTCCTCGATGACCCGCCCCCCGTCGACCTGGTCGCAGGCCGACATGCCGCCGCAGATCGCCCATCCGTCCTCCCGGCAGCAATACAACAGGTAATCCACGTACCTGCGCCCGCTCTGCACCATGCATTCGCCGACGGCGAAGGTGCAGTTCTCGAGAAAATCGCGCGGGCAGACGTCGCCGACCTTTGGCGGCTCGTCGGGGCAGGACATCTTGGTGCCGCCGCCGTCGGGGAGCGGGTCCATGTTCCCACTGCGCGTGGCGTTGTTCAGATTGTCGGTGCACGCGCCCACGAAAAGGAGCGCACAGGCTGCGAACGCCGCCGCGATCTTGCGCCCCACGACTGTGCGATCGGGCGCTCGCTCGACCGCCGCCACCACCGCCGCCGCCGAGGCGCCCGCGGCCGCTACGGCCGGAACCTGGTTCAGATCGATGCCACCGATGGCCACGATGGGTATAGACACCCGACGGGCCACCGCGGTCAAACCCGAAAGCCCCACCACCGGATCGGGATTCAGCTTGGTGGATGTCCCGAAGATCGGCCCGAAGCCGATGTAGTCGGCTCCCCCTCCGGCCGCGGCCACGGCCTGCGCCTCGCCGTGGGTGGAGACCCCGATCATCATCCTGTCGCCCACCAGCCGGCGGGTCTCGGCGAGCGGCAGGTCCTCCTGTCCAACGTGAACCACCTCCGCTCCCACCGCCAAAGCCACGTCCACCCGATCGTTCACGCAGAACGGGATCCGCGCCGCGCGGCAGACCGCCAGCACCTGCGCCGCGGCGTCACGCAGGTCGCGCGCCGACAGCAATTTGGCGCGCAGTTGCAAGCAGCAAGGCTGGGCGGCCACCAGCTCCTCGGCCCGTCGCACCAGATCCCGCGGCTCACGCACGTCCAGGATGGCGTAGTAGCCGCGCATCGTCGCGTACACTATCACCCCTCGATGCCGACGCCGTTCAAGCTCACCACCGAGCTGCAGCCGCGCGGGGATCAGCCGCGCGCGATCGCCGAGCTGGTCGCAGGCGTACGGCGCGGCGACCCAGCTCAGGTGCTGCTGGGCATCACCGGCAGCGGCAAGACCTTCACCGTCGCTCACGTCGTCCAGGAGATCCAGCGCCCCACCCTGGTGATGGCCCACAACAAGACCCTGGCGCACCAGCTCTACTTCGAGTTCAAGACGCTGTTCCCCGACAACGCCGTCCACTACTTCGTCAGCTACTACGACTACTACCAGCCCGAGGCCTACGTCCCCTCGACGGACACGTACATCGAGAAGGACTCGCTCATCAACGAGGAGATAGACCGTATGCGCCACGCGGCGACGTACGCGCTCCTCACCCGGCGCGACGTCATCATCGTCGCCTCGGTCTCGTGCATCTACGGCATCGGCGCCGCCGAGGCCTACCTCGGCATGAAGGTGGATCTGGCCAAGGGGCTGGCCGTGCGTCGCGATGCCCTCCTGCGCCGCCTGGTCGAGATCCAGTACGAGCGCAACGACGTCGACTTCTCCCGCGGCACCTTCCGCGTGCGCGGCGACTGCGTGGAGATCTTTCCCGCTTACGAGCGCGAAAAAGCCATCCGCATCGAATTCTTCGGCGACGAGATCGAACAGATCTCCGAGATAGACCCGCTGCGCGGCAAGATCCTGCGCAAGATCGACGAGGTTTCCATCTTTCCAGGCTCGCACTACGTCACGCCGCGCGACCAGCTGGCGCGCGCCATGACCGGCATCAAGGAAGAGCTGCGCCCACGCCTCGTCGAGCTGAAGGCGCAGAACAAGCTGATCGAGGAGCAGCGCCTGTCGCAGCGGACGCTCTACGACCTCGAGATGCTCGAGCAGATGGGCCGCTGCAAGGGGATCGAGAACTACTCGCGCCACCTGTCGGGCCGCAAGGCGGGCGAGCCGCCTCCCACGCTGCTCGACTATTTTCCGTCCGACTTCATGCTCTTCGTCGACGAGTCGCACCAGACCGTGTCGCAGGTCGGCTCGATGTACAAGGGGGACCGCGCGCGCAAGGAGACGCTGGTCGACTTCGGCTTCCGCCTGCCGTCGGCCATGGACAACCGGCCGCTGAAGTTCGAGGAGTGGGAGAAGCGCGCGACCCAGGCGGTCTTCGTCTCGGCGACGCCGGCCGACTACGAGCTCGCGCGCTCGCAGGGCGTGGTGGTGGAGCAGATCATCCGCCCCACCGGCCTGCTCGACCCCGAGGTGGAAGTGCGCCCCGTCGGCTCCCAGGTGGATGATCTTCTGGGCCAGATCCGCGAGCGGGTGAAGATCGGCGACCGTGTCCTCGTCACCACGCTGACCAAGCGCATGGCCGAGGACCTGACCGAGTATCTGTCCGAGCTGGGGGTGCGCGTGCGCTACCTGCACTCCGACATCGACACCCTCGAACGCATCGCGATCCTGCGCGAGCTGCGCCAGGGCGAGTTCGACGTTCTCGTCGGCATCAACCTCCTGCGCGAGGGCCTGGATCTTCCCGAGGTGTCACTGGTGGCGATCCTCGACGCCGACAAGGAGGGCTTCCTGCGCGCCGAGCGCTCGCTCATCCAGACCATCGGCCGCGCCGCCCGCAACACCCGCGGCAAGGTGATCATGTACGCCGACCGCGAGACCGAGTCGATGCGCAAGGCGATCACCGTCACCCGTCAGCGCCGCGCCGTTCAGGAGGCGTACAACAAACAGCACGGCATCACGCCACAGACCATCGTGAAGGCGATCGAGTTCGTCGACTACGGCGAGGTCGAGCTGCCCGGTGCCAAGGGGAAGGGCAAAAAGCCGGTGCCGGTCGAGGATCTGCCGAGGGAGATCGCCCGGCTCAAGAAAGAGATGTTCGAGCTGGCCGAGAAGCTGGAGTTCGAGAAGGCCGCTGCCGTCCGCGATCGCCTCAAGGACCTCGAGCAACTGGCGCTCGTGGTCAGCTGAGCTCCCCGGGTGAGCGCTACTGGTGCATCACCTTCAGGTCGTGGATGATCACCTCGCCGTAGGCAGTCGGCAGGTCGCCCTTGCTGGTGTTCGACTGGGTGTAGGCGCCGGCCTTGAAATAGCACCCGCTGCTGATCGAGGCCGCCAGGTCGACCTTCTGGACATCGTTGTAGGAGACGCGAATGCGTCCGCCGGTGGCGACGATCTTCACGGTGAACCTGGTTCCCAGCTGGTAGTTCGTCTCGAGCGTGCCGAGATCTCTGCCCCCACCCTCGACGAACAGCTTGTTCCGTTCCAGGCGGACCATGATCACGTCGTCGCCGGAGTCATGGATCTGGCCTGCCACCACGTGCGGCTTGACCTCGGGAAGGTGCGTGATGGTCTGGGTGATCGTCATGGTGTGGGTGCCGGTGGTGGTCGACCAGCTGGCGTTGTCCTTGCCGTCATTCGCCATCTCACGCAGCTCGGACCTGGGGTAGCCCGAATTGCTGGTGGTCACGCCCCCGGCGTGCGCCTGAAACACCACCGCGTCCTTCGCCGCCGTCAGGTGAAAATGGATGGGATGGCTGTAAGTGGCCAGCCGCGGTTGCAGCACCTCGAGCGGCGAGAACGCCGATTTTGTGGGATCGGCGATCGGCAGGGTGATCTTCCAGTTGGTCAGATCCAGGCGCTCGGCGGGATACGAACCGGCCGCCGTCTGACCAGCCTCCATCCCCGTGTCGGCTCTGGCGGGGGATGTGTCGCCACCAGTGTCCGCGGGCGCCGTGGAGTTGCCGTCGGCGCGGGGTGAGGCATCGCGGGCGGCGTCAGCCGGGGTGACGGCTGTGTCGCCGGAGCCGCCCGCGTCGTGGCCGGCGAGGCGTGCGTCGGCGCCACAGGCGCCGATGAGGGACACGGAAGCTGCCAGGAAGGAGACCCGGTTGGCGAACATGTAAACGCTTACATACCATGACGACAAAACCCGTGGCAAGAGCAAAGCCAGCCCTTGCGTTCTGCGCCTGTCGTATGAAAACGTTTACCCAGTGCCGCCCACTCTCACCGATGTTGCCCGCCGCGCCGGGACCACCGGAGCCACCGTCTCCCGGGTGGTCAACGCTTCGGGCTACGTCAGCGCCCGCCTGCGCGCCACGGTGGAGGCCGCCGTCCGCGAGCTCGGGTACGTCCCGAACGCCAACGCCAGCGTCCTCAAGAGCCGGCGTTCGACCACCATCGGCGTGGTCGTGGGGGACCTCCTCAGCCCGTATGCGATCGAGCTGGCGGACACCGTGCGGGCAATGGCGGCGCAGCGCGGGTACACCACGCTCATCGGAAGCGCCTCAGAGGACGTCGCCTCCGAGCTGTCGGTGATCGAGGTGTTCCACCGCCAGCGCGCCGCCGGCCTTGTCGTCGCCACGTTGCCGACGGAGGAATCGGATCGCGAGATCGAGCGGCTGACCGCGCACCGGACACCGGTGGTGCTACTCGGAAGGTCACTCGAGGGGGCCGCCATCGACTCGGTCTCGGCGGATTTTCGCCGCGGCGGGTACCTCGCCACCCGGCACCTGATCGAGCTGGGCCACCGCAGAATCGCCTTCGTCGGCGCTTCCATCGAGGAGGCGGACCGGATCACCCGCCTGCGCGGCTACCTCGACGCTGTCGCAGAGGCGAATCTTCCGGCGCGCGCGGATCTGGTCGTCGGCGGTGGCGAGTCGACGCCCGGCCCCCGTTACTCGACGCAGGCGACCGGGTATACGGGCGCGCAACAGCTTCTCCGTCTCGCGTCGCGCCCGACGGCGATTTTCGCGCGCAACGATCAGACCGCGTTCGGGGTGATCCAGGCCCTGCGGGACCAGGGATGCCGCGTCCCCGAGGATGTCTCGGTGGTCGGCTTCGACGACATCGCCCTGGCCAGGCAGGCGGTGCCGGCCTTGACCACCGTGAGCCAGCCGACCACGGAGCAGGGGCGGCTGGCCGCCGAGTTCCTGCTGGGGCGGATCGAACGACCCGACGAGCCGGTCGAGCCCCGGCGCATCGTCCTCGAATGCCGGTTGATGGTCCGTGGGTCGACGGCGCGCCTGCGGCGCCGTGCCAGGCGATAATAACCACCGATGTCGGGCCTTCTCTTCGCGGCCGTGGTTGCCGGCGCAATCGTCGTCGAGGGCGAGGACGACGTCCCGGGGTTCGATCGCCTGATCGCCCAGCCCGTGCACCTGCGGCCCGAACTCGAGGGCGTGCATCCGCGCGTATTCGTGACCGCGGCCGGATTGGATTCGCTGCGCGAGCGCGCCCGGACCAGCCATCGGGCGCTGTGGGAGGGCGTGCTGCAGAGGCTGGCCGCGGTGCAAGGGCCGCCGCCGCCACCGCCCGGGCCCCAGGAGCGACGGGCGCAGAACGTGGTGGCCTTCGCCATCGCCGAGATCGCCCTGGCCTACGCCGTGGAAAAGAAGCCGGTCTACCTGCGTGCGGCGCGGGACTGGCTGTTCGCGGCCATCGACTACGAGCCCTGGGGTTACGTCGACAGCAAGCCGAACGTCGACCTGGCTGCCGGCCACCTGCTGTACGCCGTCGGCTGGGCCTACGATCTCCTGTTCGCCGAGTTGACGGCCGAGGAACGGCGGCGGGTCCGTTCCAGCCTGGCCCGCCACGCACAACTGGTCGCGGACCACTTCACCCCCGGGGCGAAGAAGCGCTTCGCTTTTTCTCAGAACCACGGCTTCATCCCGACCGCCGGCCTGGCGGTGGCTGCGCTGGCCTTGATGGGCGAGGTTCCCGAGGCCGAGCGCTGGGCTGCCCTTGCGCGGGCGCATCACCACCGGGCCGGACAGCTTCTGTCGCCCGACGGCCATTACTACGAGGGGTTCGAGTACTGGATCTTCTCGGCGCCGTGGCTGGTCCACTTTCTCGACGCCTGGGAGCACGCGACGGGCGAGAGCCTGTGGGCGCGTGCGGTGTTCGGAAACTGGAAGCGGTACCTGGCCCATGGCGTCCTGCCGAATGGCCAGGACGTGTTCGATTTTGGTGACGTGTGGCAAGGGGCCATCACCCGCGCGCGGCAGGGCGCCGACGCCCTTCGCGCCTATCCAGACGGCGTGCTGGAGAGCAACTACGGCGTCCTGCACAGGGTGGCGTCGAGGTTGCGCGACCCCGAGGCCCAGGCGGTGGCCGACCGGTTGCGCGGCTTCGGACATCGCAACCAGCAGGAGCACTGGATGCTGCTCTGGTGGGACCCGGCGCTCCGGGCGTCGTCGATGAAGGGCTTCCCGCTCACCCATCATTTTGCGGATTCGGGGGTGGTGTACCACCGGACGTCATGGGAGCGCGAGGCCACGGCCTTCGCCTTCAAGGCCGGGCCGCCACAGGGACGGCGGATCGAACGCCTCGTTCCCCGGATGCCCGAGGCCCGGCTGGACAGCGGCCACGCCCACCCCGACGCTGGCAGCTTCATCATCTGGGCCGGTGGGCGCTATCTGGTGGGCGACACCGGCTATGCGGGACTGCCCGCGTCGCGGGACCACAACACCGTGACGGTCAACGGGCTGGGCCAGGGACGGGAGGGACGCCACGACGTCTGGCGCGATCTGCCTTTGGGCAGGATCCTCATCGAGGATGTCCGGCCTTCCCGGGCCGGACTGCGAATCCGCGCAGATCTCGCTGGCGCCTATCCGCCGGAGGCTGGGGTCAAGGCGTTGACCCGCACCTTCACCTTCCGGGCGCCGGGGCGTTTCGTCGTCGAGGACGAGGTGCTGACCGAACGTCCCTCGCCCGTCGTGTGGTACCTGCATGCCGATCGCCCGCTGTCGGTGTCGGCGGCGCGCTTCACCATCGCCGGCGCGATGGAGGGACATGTGCGGCTCCCGGCGCGCGTCCGGCTCACGCCACGCACCACCCAGGTGCTGGCACCCGGGCCTCCAGGAGCGATCACCGGCGGACAGCTGGAAGACCGCGGCTTCCATCTGGTCGTCGAGCCCGAGGTTCCGGCGACCAGGACCCGGATTCGGGTCGACCTGGCGATTCGGTAGCTACGCCCCGGTAGCTACGCAGCCTTGGCCATGAGGCCGTCGGCGTACTTCTCCAGCTTGCGGCCATCCGCGTAGAAACGCCGGATACCGTCGGAAAGCTTGTCCACCCCCATCGGATCCTCGTTGTGCATGAACCGGTAGGTCTTCTCGTCGAGGTGGATCTTGTCGCCGCTCGACGACTGGGCGGCCTCGACGGAGAGGCGCCGCGGGATCTCGCCGTCGCGCTTCTCCAGCTCGGCGAGGAGATCGGGGCTGATGGTGAGCAGATCGCAGCCTGCCAGCCGCTCGATCTGGTCGGCCTTGCGGAAGCTGGCGCCCATCACCTGGGTCTTGTAGCCGAACTTCTTGTAGTGGTTGTAGATGCGGACGACGGAGGTGACGCCCGGGTCCTCGTCGATGGCGATGTCCTTGCCGCCGCGCTCCTTGACGTAATAGTCGTAGATGCGTCCCACGAACGGCGAGATCAACGTCACCTTCGCCTCGGCACACGCGATCGCCTGCGCGAAGCTGAACAGCAGCGTGAGGTTGCAATGGATGCCCTCTTTTTCCAGCTGCTCCGCGGCGCGGATCCCCTCCCACGTGCTGCCGACCTTGATGAGGATGCGCTCGCGCTCGACGCCGGCTTTCTTGTACAGCTCGATGAGAGAACGCGCCTTGGCGATGGTGCCCGCGGTGTCGAAGCTGAGGCTCGCATCCACTTCGGTCGACACGCGGCCGGGGATGATCTTGAGGATCTCGCAGCCGAAGTTGATCGACAGCTTGTCCATCAGGGCCTCGCTGCGACGCGCGCCGTCGCCCTCTTGGCCCTGCGCGAAGCGGCAGGCCTCGTCGACGAGGGCGCGGTACTGAGGCATCTGGGCCGCCTTGAGAAGCAGCGACGGGTTGGTGGTCGCGTCCTGGGGCTTGGACTTCGCGACCGCCTCGATGTCGCCGGTATCGGCGACGACCGTGGTGTACTTGCGCAGCGATTCCAGATGATTCATGGGGCGTACACTCTACCGCGGGGCCTGCCGGTAGGCCATCCGCCAGACGCGCGTCCCCTCGCTCTGGCACTGCAGCTCGCGGCGCGAGCGGGCGGAAAAGGGGCTCTCGGGCAGGAAGCTCCAGGGCGCCCGCATGTTGGCAAAGCCCGCCTCCTCGAGGGTGGCCATGGCGTCCAGCGCCAGCTCGAAGATGTCGGTGGCCACGTGCACCTCCCCGTCGGGGGTCAGCAAGCGCGCGATCTCCTCCACCAGCGCCGGCGACATCACCCGCCGCTTGTGCTGCTTGGCCTTGAACCAGGGGTCGGGGAAGTTGAGGTGGAAGCGGCTCACCCGCCCGGGCGGGAAGAGACGCGGCAAGTCCACCGACAAGTTGGCGAAGACGCAGCGCACGTTCGGAACCTTGCCGTCCGTCTCCTCGGCCAGCTCGCGCCGGATCTCCACCCCGACGTAGAACCGCTCCGGAGCCTCCTTGGCCCGGTCGAACAGGAACCAGGCCTCCGCCGACCCCAGCTCGACCTCGACGGGAACGCCGCCGGGCAGCGCCAGGTCGGGCAGCGGGATCTCGAAGAAGTTCGACTTGAGCGGATTGACGTGTTGGCGGATGCGCACGGAGGACTACGACTACTTCCCTTCTACTTCCCTTCCTCGTTGATGAGCGCGATCTCCCAGGCGTCGGAAACTTGCTGACCGTCCTCGCCGGCGTCCTCGACCAGCGTCAGCGTCGGCCCGCTGTGCCCCGGCGTCACCATCTCCTGGACCCGGGCGCGCAGCCTGGCCGTGCGGTCGGTCAAGGACTCGAGCGCCGCGCGCGAACGCTGCACACGGGTGTGAAGTTCGGGAAGGCGATCATTCATCTTGTCATTTTGTCTGGAGCTGCAGGCTACCACGGCGGTCGAGGTGGTTGACCAGCAGCTGCTGCAGGATTCCGATGAGGTAGCTGGTCAGCGTGTAGACCGCCAGCCCCGCGGGCAAGAACAGCGAGAAGGCGGTGAACATGATCGGCATCATGATGGCCATCATCTTCTGCTGCTGCGGGTCGGCGCCGGCGGGCGACATGCGCATCTGCAGGTACATGACGCCGCCCATCAGAAGCGGCGTGATGTAGAACGGGTCGCGCGCCGACAGATCGTGGATGTAGCCCAGGAACGGCGCCCGGTGCAGCTCGACCGCGTAGTTCAGCGTCGAGAACAGCGCGATCCAGATCGGCATCTGGATGAGGGACGGCAGGCAGCCGCCAAACGGCGACACCCCGTGCGACTTGTACAGGTTCATGGTCTCGGTGCCCATGCGCTGGCGGTCCTCGCCATATTTGGTGCGCAGCTGCGTCAGCTTGGGCGCCAGCTTCTGCATCTTCTTGGCCGACATCATCGTCCGGTGCGTCGGATAGAAGGTCACCAGCTTGACGAAGATGGTCAGCAGGATGATGGCCAGGCCCCAGTTCTGCGCGAAGCCGTGGAAGAACTTCAGCAGAAACAGCAGCGGCCGCGACAGCACCGCGAAGGTGACGTTGACCACCCCTTCCAGGTTCGCGCCCACCGCCGCCAGAAGGGTGGTGTCCTTGGGCCCGCCGTACACCTCGATCTCGTAGGTGGTGCTGCCGTGCGCCGGCACCGTCCGGCTGGCGAATGACAGGAAGGTCTCGCCCGTCGCCTCGTCCAGCGCGCGCTGCCCGCACTTGCGCTCGCCCGCGGTGTCCGCGGCCGCCACGGCGGCGATGGTGAAGAACTTCTCGTCCACCGCCATCCACTGGACATTGCCTAGGTAGTCCTTGGGCTCCTTGTGCAGCGTCTCGATGCTGTTGCGGTGGGCCTCGTCGCCCACGTAACAGACCATGTCGGTGACGTTCGCCGAGGCGTAGTCGAGAAAGCCGCCACCCTTCTTCTTGGGGTCCTGCTTGGCGAAGAGGTGCACCGCCAGGCTCTGGCCCAGCGCCTTGTCGGTCTTGTTCTCGACGACGACCTCGAGGTGCAGCCGGTAGCGCTGCGGCTGCGCCTTGTAGCGTTTCTCGACCACCACCTGGTCCGTCTCGGCGCGGAACACCACGGTGTCCTTGGCGGGCTGGCTCATCGCCCAGGCGACGTCGTCGGGTAGCTGGAAGTCGGCCTTGGGGAAGGTCGTGCGCAGGGGAGCCCGGTCCACGGTGTCCGTCGTGACCAGCGCGACGTCCCGGAACTTCTTCTCCATCAACTGGATCTGCCGCAGCGTGCCCCCGTACGACGAGAGCACGAAGCGCGCGTCGGGCGTCTCCAGCGTCACCTTCTCCTCGGCCGGGCGTCCCGCCCCCGAAGTGGGCGCGGGCGTCGTCGCCGTGGCCGTGATGACGCCCGGTGATGGCGTGACGGCGGGCGCTGCGGCCCCGGTCGAAGTCGTCCCTGGCTGCTGCTGTTGCATCGCCGGTTGCGGCGGCGGCGGCGCAATGAACTGCTGCCACACGATCATGATCCCGATGCTGATGGCGATCGCCGCCACCAGATTCTTGGTTTCCATCTACCTCGTCCCTTCCGGTACCGGATCCAGGCCCCCGCGTGAGAACGGATGGCAGCGCAGCAACCGCCACGCCCCCAGCGCCATTCCCTTGCCCAGCCCGAACCGGGCAATCGCCTCCTCCGTATAACAGGAGCAGGAGGGCTCGAACCGACAGACTGGTCCGATGAGCGGCGAAAGCGCCGCGCGATAGAACCTGAAGATCATCGGGACTGTGCCCGCTCGAGCAGGCTGCGCAGCTCGGTGCTGGTGGCCACCAGGCCCGCCCGGGCAGCGCTCGGGCGCGCCACCACCACCAGGTCCATGCCCGGCGGCGCCAACTCCGACATTCGGCGGTAGCTCTCCCGTATCCATCGCTTGACCTGATTGCGCTCCGTGGACTTGCCGACCTTCTTGCTGACCGTGATACCGAGCCGCGCCCCCTTCTCCCCCACCTTCCGCGGCAACACGAGGAGAAGATAGCTCGTGCCGGACAGGCGTCGACCCCGCTCCTGCACCGCGAGGAAATCCGGGCGCCGGGTCAGACGCTGGCGCCGGTGGAGCCTCTCCGAGCGGGCCGCTGCGGTCACCGCCTCTGGTTACTTCTTGGAAATGCGGACCGTGAGCTGCTTGCGGCCCTTGCGCCGCCGCTTCCGAATGATCACACGACCGGCCTTGGTCTTCATCCGCTTGCGAAAGCCGTGCGTCTTCAGCCGGCTCTTGCGGTGAGGTTGGAATGTTCTTTTCACGCGGGCGTCCTTGGGTGGGGGTGCTGAACTAGCATTCGCTCGCGACGGTGTCAAACCACGGCGCCTCGATGGGCCGCGCTCTTCTCCGTCGGAGAATCGCGCGCGCGCGATGTCGTTTCACGCCTTCGCCGTCGGAGTGCGAGTCGCCACACGATTTCCACGTGTGTGTCACCGACGGAGATGAAGGACATGCGACCCACGACGTCGGATCGCCACCGTCGGAGAACGTGTATTTTTTGCGCAGTCGATCGCGCCAGGCCGCATGTCATGCGGGCTAGCGGGCGATCGAGTGCGCTCGCGCCTGAAAAACCGTGTCACCAGCGATCCCCCCCAGCGCGCGCTCCAAATCCAAAGTGATCGCCGGGCCTTACCGCGTCTGCCGGGGGATTCTGCCGGTGTAGGATGTCACCCCACCGTCACGGTGCGAAAAAAAAATACTGTCTGATCTCCATGACCTGCATCAGGTCGTCGCCCCAGGTGTTGATGGGCCGAAAGGCCCTCTGGTACACACAACATCCCGCGGAACACGGGCCAAGTTCGTTACCAGATTCGCTGCTTCGGGGGGGTTCGTTGCCAGACTCGGATTCTCGTCCTCCGTCCGCTGTGGATACACGGGGGAAACGTGTGACCAAAGGTTCGATATTCATGCGTTTTTTACACGGACGTGGGTGTGGATAACATGCTCGCCATCTGGGGCGAGGCGGTCCGCTCCCTGGAAACCCTGGTCAAGCCGGCTCACCGTGACCAGTGGCTCCGCCCGATCGAGTGCGTCGCCATCGGCGAGGGCCTCATCAAGCTGCGGGCCCCGAACCGTTACCACAAGGAGTGGTTCGAGGATCACTACCTCCCGTCGATCCTGAAGGATCTCCTGTCGCGCACCCAGACCAGCTTCTCGGTCGAGTTCGAGATCATGCAAGAGGTTGCTGGCGTCTCCCCCGTGCGGGGGGAGGTCACCCCCGCTCCCGAGGTGCGCGCCCTGCCGGTGCCGCCGCCGCGGACGCTGGAGCCGCGTTACACCTTCGACCAGTTCGTGGTCGGCCCGACCAACCAGTTCGCCCACGCCGCCGCCCGGATGGTGGCTGACGCGCCGGCCTCGAAGTGGAACCCGCTTTTCATCTATGGAGGCGTCGGGCTCGGCAAGACCCACCTCCTGCACGCGGTCGGCCACGAGATCCACCGCCAGCACCCCGACTGGAAGATCGTCTTCATCACCTGCGAGCGGTTCGTCACCGACTTCATCGGGTCGATGATGAACCAGCGGCGTCAGGGCGGCATCAACCTGATGGAGGAGTTCCGCGCCCGCTACCGCGAGGCTCCCGACGTCCTGCTCATCGACGACATCCAGTTCCTGTCCAACAAGGACAGCTCGCAGGACGAGTTCTTCCACACGTTCAACGCGCTCCACCACGCGCACAAGCAGATCATCCTCACCTGCGACAAGCTGCCGGGCGAGTTGCCCGGCCTCGAGGATCGCCTCCGCAGCCGCTTCACCTGGGGCCTCATCACCGAGATCGGCAGCCCCGACATCGAGACCCGCGTCGCCATCCTCAAGCGCAAGGCCGAGGTGGACGGCATCGAACTGTCCGACGATGTCGCTCTTTACATCGCTGCCCACGTGAAGTCGAACGTCCGCGAGCTCGAAGGCGCGCTCTTGCACCTCGGCGCCCGCGCCTCCGTCGCCGGCCGTCTCATCACCCGCGAGTTCGCCGAGGAATCCCTGCGCAAACTGGTGGCCAGCTCACCTGCCGGCCTCACCATCGAGGCCATCCAGCGCGAGGTGGCGGCGTACTTCGATGTGAAGCTGCAGGATCTCAAGGGTCCCAAGCGCCACCGCGCCGTGTCCCACCCGCGCATGATCGCCATGTTCCTGGCGCGCAAGCTCACCTCGATGAGCTACCCCGAGATCGGCAGCCGCTTCGGCGGCAAGGACCATTCGACGGTGATCAGCGCCGTCCGCAAGATCGAACGCCTGGTCGCCCAGGATCCCGGCTTACGCAGCGTGGTCGGCACGCTCGAGAGCCACCTCCGTCAGGGCTGAGCCGCACCTCGATGTGCCGTCCCCTTGCAGCCCGTGGTCCGTCCGCGACCCGGGCCGAACCGGCTGTGCATAACCCTGTGTACGAAAACTTGACGACCTCGTTTTCCGTGCTGTCCCCAATTCACCACCGGCCCCCTCCCCTGCCTCTCCACAGATCGAACCGGCTTTTTCCCGTCGGAGAGTCAGACTCAATCACCAAATTCACAGGCTCAACTACTTCTCCTATTTAGATCAAATACCTTATAGATTCAGACCGGGAGAATTGGCGATGGAGATCCGGATCGAGAAGAACCAGCTCCTCAAGGGCCTCTACCTGGCCCACGGGATCGCAGACCGCAAGAGCACGATGCCTATCCTGGCGAACGTCCTCTTGCGCACCGAAGGCAAGGACAAGGTCCTGTGCGCCGCCACCGATCTGAATGTGACCGCCATGGCCATGTTGCCGGCCAAGGTCGAGAAGGAAGGTGGCCTGACCGTCGCTGCGCGGCACTTCTACGAGATCGTCAAGGGACTGTCGGCCGACGAGGTCCACATCAAGCGCAACGAACAGAACTGGGCCGAGATCCACGCCGGCAGGGCCGAGTTCAAGCTGGTCGGCATGCTGGACCGGGATTACCCGAAGCTGCCGGCCCTGACCGAGGCGCAGACCTTCAAGGTCGAGGCGGCCACTTTGCGCGACATGATCGGCAAGACCATCTTCTCGGT
The DNA here is from genome assembly GCA_031423255.1 of Myxococcales bacterium. Taxonomy (GTDB): domain Bacteria; phylum Myxococcota_A; class Polyangia; order Fen-1088; family Fen-1088; genus JANPFD01. Next base: position 109,156 of record JANPFD010000106.1, read on the forward strand.
CTCGCAGGACGAGACGCGGCAGCACCTGGCGGGCGTCCTCTTCGAGTGCGACGGCGAGACTGCGCGCATGGTGTCGACCGATGGCCACCGATTGTCCAAGGTGGGCCGGCCCATGCCGGGCGGTCCCAAGCTGCCGAGCGGCGTGCTGATCCCGCGCAAGGGGCTGGCCGAGATCCGCCGGGCTCTGGAGGCGCGCGAGTCCCCCTGCGAGATCGGTGTCTACCAGGGCCAGTTCGTGCTGAAGACCGACGACGTCATGCTGTCGGTGAAGCTGGGCGACGGGCAGTTCCCGCCCTACGAGCAGGTGATTCCCAAGGACAACGAGCGCGTGGTCGTGGTGCCGCGCGAGCTCTTGCTGGACGCCATGCGCCGGGTGTCCATCCTGGCGTCCGACAAGACCTACGGCATCCGCGTCGCCGTCGACAAGGGGCGGCTCTCCATCGAGGCGGACAACCCGGACCTCGGCAACGCGCGCGAGAAGCTGGATATTGATTACAAAGGTGGGCCGATGGCCATCGGCTTCAACGCCCGGTACTTCATCGAGCTCCTGACCGAGATGCAGACCCCCGAGGTGAAGCTGGAGCTGGCCGGCGAGCTGGACCCGGCCATCGTTCGCCCCGCCGACGGCAGCGACTACCTCGGCGTGGTCATGCCGATGAGGCTTTGACCCTCAGGAAACTGCGCGTCCGCGGCTGGCGGAACATCGTCCAGGCGGAGATCGAGCCGGGGCCCCGGGCCACGGTGCTGTTCGGGCAGAACGGCCAGGGGAAGACCAACCTCGTCGAGGCCGCCTACTTCCTGGTCACGTTCCGCTCGTTCCGGACGCACGATCTCGGCGACCTCGTGCGCTGGGGCGGGGATGGCGCCGCGGTCGATGGCCAGCTGGCGGTGGGGCCGCTCGAGCGCAAGCTGGAGGTGAAAGTCCAGGGACGCCGGCGTGCGGCCCGGCTGGACGGCAAGACGGTGCGTCGCGATGCCTCGTCGCTGCAGGGCGTGGCTGCGGTGCTGTTCGTGCCCGAGGACCTGCTGCTGCCGCGCGCCTCGCCCGCCGAGCGGAGGCGCTTCTTGGACCGGGCGATCTTCGCCACCGATCGCGCCTACGCCGCCGAGGCGGTCGCCTACGAGAAGGTCCTCAGGAACCGCAACGCTCTTTTGCGCAAGGAAGAAGCCCTGCCCCCGGCGCTGCTCGAGACCTACGACGACGAGCTGGCGCGGATAGGCGCCCGGATCGTCACCAGGCGTCGTGCGCTCGTCTGTGCGCTCGCGCCGCGGGTGACGGCGCTGTTCGCTGCCATGCACGCCGATCTCGGCGCCAGCGTGAGCTACCGCAGCCACGCGGAGATCCAGGAGTCGACCACCGCCACCGAAGTCGAAGCAGCGCTTCGCCGCGGGCTTGTGTCCCGTCACGAGCTGGACGCGCGCCGTCGCTTCACCGGCTTCGGCCCGCACACCGACGACCTCGAGCTGGGCCTCATCGGCCACCTGGCGCGCGAGCATGGCTCGCAGGGCCAGCTGCGCTCGCTGGTGCTGGCGCTCAAGCTGGCCGAGCTCGCGCACCTCGAGGAGGTGCTGGGCCAGCCGCCGCTCCTGTTGCTCGACGACGTGGCCAGCGAGCTCGACCACTTTCGCCGCGAGCGTCTGTTCGAGACCATCGCCGCCCTGCCCGGCCAGACCATCGTCACCGTGACCGATCGCGATCTGCTCCCGCGCTTCGCCGAGCGTCGCGATTTCGAGGTGCGCGGCGGCGAGGTTTCCCTTTACACATAACTGAGAAGGTGCTAGATATTCGAAACTACTTGGGTTTTCACGAATGAGCGGGGTCGAAACGCCTCCTCCCATCCCTGGGGGTCCGCAGGCCTACAACGAAGAGAGCATCCAGGTCCTCAAGGGCCTCGAGGCCGTGCGCAAGCGGCCCGGGATGTACATCGGAGACACCGACGACGGCACCGGTCTCCATCACATGGTGTACGAGGTCGTCGACAACTCGGTCGACGAGGCGCTGGCCGGCTTCTGCGACCGAGTCGACGTGAAGATACACTTCGACGGCTCGGTCTCGGTCGAGGACAACGGCCGCGGCATCCCCGTCGGCGAGCACAAGATCGAGAAGCGCCCCACCGTCGAGATCGTGATGACGGTGCTGCACGCCGGCGGCAAGTTCGACCACTCGAACTACAAGGTCTCGGGCGGTCTGCACGGCGTCGGCGTCTCCGTCGTCAATGCGCTTTCCGAATGGCTCAAGCTGGAGATCAAGCGCGACGGCAAGACCTGGTACCAGGAATACCGCCGCGGCGATCCGTTCACCAAGCTCGAGGCGATCGGCGTCTCCGAGAAGACCGGCACCAAGGTCACGTTCAAGCCCGACTCCGAGATCTTCAAGGGCACCGAATTCAGCTTCGAGATCCTCGCCCAGCGCCTGCGCGAGCTGTCGTACCTGAACCACGGCCTGGCCATCACCCTCGAGGACGAGCGCACGGGCAAGAAGCACGACTTCAAGTTCGAAGGCGGCCTGGCCCAGTTCGTCGCCGATCTCAATGCGTCGAAGGTGCCGAGCCACCCCACTCCCATCGTTGTCGCGGGGGAGGATAGCGGCACCATCGTCGAGATCGCCATGCAGTGGAACGACTCCTACCAGGACGCGATCTACTGCTTCACCAACAACATCAAGAACAAGGACGGCGGCACGCACCTGACCGGCTTCCGCGCGGCCTTGACCCGCACGGTGAACGCCTACGCCCAGGGCGCGAACCTGCTCAAGGATCTCAAGAGCGGCCTCGGCGGCGACGACATCAGCGAGGGCCTCACCGCCGTCGTCTCGATCAAGCACCCCGACCCGAAGTTCAGCAACCAGCCCAAGGACAAGCTGGTCTCGTCGGAGGTCAAGGGGATCGTCGAGCGCATCGTCAACGAGAAGCTCGGCCGCTACCTCGAGGAGCACCCCAAGGAAGGCCGCCTCGTCATCGAGAAGGCGGTGCTGGCCGCGCGCGCTCGGGACGCAGCCCGAAAAGCCCGCGAGCTGGTGCAGCGCAAGGGCGCGCTCGACTACTCGTCGCTGCCCGGCAAGCTGGCCGACTGCCAGGAGCGCGATCCCGCGCTGTCCGAGCTCTACATCGTCGAGGGCGACAGCGCAGGCGGCTCGGCCAAGCAGGGCCGCAACCGCAAGGACCAGGCGATCCTCCCGCTGCGCGGCAAGATCCTCAATGTCGAGAAGGCCCGCCTCGACAAGATGCTGTCCTCACAGGAGATCGTCACCCTCATCACCGCGCTCGGCTGCGGCGTCGAGAAGGAAAAAGTGATCGAGAAGATCCGCTACCACCGGATCATCATCATGACGGACGCCGACGTCGACGGAAGCCACATCCGGACGCTGCTGCTCACCTTCTTCTATCGCCACTTCCCCGAGATCGTCGATCGCGGCTACCTGTACATCGCCCAGCCGCCCCTCTTCCGGGTCAAGCGTGGCAAAAAAGAGCTGTACCTCAAGAACGAGGCAGCGCTCGACGACTTCCTGCTCGAGAGCGCGACCGAGAACCTGCTCTTGCGTTCGTCGACGGGCGCCGACCCGGTCGCGGGCGAGAAGCTGCGCCAGCTCGCCCGCCAGGCCGGCCGCTACAAGAAGCTGCTGAAGGTGGTGGACCGCAAGTGCGACGCGCGCCTGGTCGACGCCATCGTCAAGGCGGCGAAGATCACCAAGGCCGACCTCAAGGACCAGATGGTGGTGGCCAAGGCGCTGGCGCGCCTGCAGGAGTACTTCGACACCTACTGCCCCGAGCTGTCCGACGCCGTCCTCAAGGTGGCGCCCGACAGTGAGCACGGCGGCTTCAAGATCGAGGCACCGACCCGCGCCGGCGGCGTCCGCAAGAACACCACCATCGACTTCCCGTTCATGGACTCGCCCGAGTTCAACGACTTGACGGCGCTGAACCAGGACCTGTCGGTGCTGGGTCCCCCGCCCTACGCGCTCCAGTCCGGCAAGGACGACTCCGTCGAGTTCAGCCGCCTCGAGGAGCTCGCCGACAAGGTGCACGAGCTCGGACGCAAGGGCCTCACCATCCAGCGCTACAAGGGCCTGGGTGAGATGAACCCTGAGCAGCTCTGGGAGACCACCATGGACCCCACCCGCCGCATCATGCTCCAGGTCCGCGTCGAGGACGCCTACGAGGCTGACCGCCTTTTCTCCACCCTGATGGGCGATCTCGTCGAGCCCCGGCGCGAGTTCATCGCCAAGAACGCCCTGAACGTCCGCAACCTCGACGTCTAGTCCCTGCCCTACGCCCGGATGTTGCGGATGATCTCTATCTGCATCTCGTGCATCGCGCGCATCAGGTTCGTCATCAGCGCATTCATCTGCTGGATCTCCTGCATCCGCGTCTGAAGGGCGAGCATGGCGAGCGGGTCCTGGGCGATGTCCTTCGGAATGGTCCCCTCGCGAATCCTCCTCATGAGTTCTTCGTCACTCATCGTTTTGAAGTCGAAGGCACTGTCACCCGTCTCCTTCGAGACCCGGTGCGCGCGGCGGTCCGAGAGATCGAGTTCCGGAGCGGACGGCTCCGCGGGCTCCTCGGCGGCGCGCGGCTCGTCGGCCTTCGATTTCCCGATGCCGTCGGCCAGATCGATGCCGTCGATGATTGCGGCGTTGTAGTCACCCGTGTAGCAGTTGGTGGCGACGGCCGCGATGTCGCCCCACTGCTTCGGCAGCCCCACTTTGTCGCACGCGCTCTCCACGATGTCGCCCGCGTCGGGGATGACGTCGTCGACGATCGAGGCTGCTTTGCTCAGGCCGCTCCCCACGTCGCTCCAGAAGCCCATGTTACGCAGCCTCCTTCCGCACGAGCTGGTTCTTCATCTGGATGAGCTTCGGCTGGGCCGGCTCGTGGCGGAGCCCCTGCTCCACCTGCGTCAGCGCCTCGTCGGTGCGGCCGAGCTTGCGCAGCACGGCCGCGTACAGCGAGTACGCCCACCAGTAGCGGTGGTCCGCGGCCAGCAGGCCCTTGCACAGCACTTCGGCCTCCTGGTAGCGCCCGGTCTGGTAGCACTGATAAGCCACCGCCATCGCTTGATCGAGGAAACGGGCCGGCAGATCAAAAAGTTCGCGCATCGTCGTGCGCTCGAGGAATTCGTTTGCTGGGTGGGACATCGAAGGCTCCTTTCGGGTGCAGGAGGTCTTCGGTCCGGTTCCCGGACGGTTGCGTCGCGGGCAAAAAAAAAGCCCCGGCGGGTCACCCGGCCGGGGCTTGGAAGTCGTGGTGAGTCTTCAGCAGGCGAAGATCCGGTCGAGCCTCTCCTCGATCTTCACTTCCTTCGACTTCGTGGCGACGGCGATCTCCTTCACCAGGAGCGTGCGCGCCGTGTCCAGCATCTTGCGCTCGCCGAACGACAGTTCCTTGTCGCCCTTGAGGCGCTGCAGATCCCGGAGCACCTCGGCGATCTCGAACACCGAGCCGGTCTTGATCTTTTCCATGTACTCGCGGTAGCGGCGGTTCCACGTCTGGCCCTCGACGGAGACCTCGCGGCTCTTGAGGATCTCGAAGACCTCGTCGACCTCGTCCTCGCGGATCAGCTCGCGCAAACCCACGGCGCCGGCGTTCTTCGTCGGGATCATGATCTTCATCCCGTTATCGAGGATCTTGAGAATGTAGAAGGTCTGCTTGCTGGAGGAGATCTCACGCGTCTCGACGCCCACGACCTGGGCGACGCCGTGCGCCGGATAAACGGCTAAATCTCCGACGCGGAAAGTGGGCTCCATTTACGTCCTCGTTCCTCGCAGTTGTTCGTGCAGCGCACGCGCCCCGGATTCGAGGCGGGCGAACTTTACCAAACCCTGGTGTAAGGGTCAACGCAAAACGGCAGGGTGTCCTGGGAAATCGCCATGTTCGACACCGTCATGTCGTTCACGCGGCAGAAACCCGGCGCAGGTACTCGAAGATCGTCGCCACGCCGAAGCCGGTGCCGCCCTTGGCAACGTGGCCGTTCTCTTTGTCCGTCGACGACGGGCCGGCGAGATCGACGTGAACCCAGGGGACGTCGCCGACGAACTCCTTGAGGAACAGGCCCGCGGTCAATGCGCCGCCCCAGCGCTCGCCGGTGTTCTTCATGTCGGCGATCTCGGATTTGAGCTGCTCGTGGAGGCGGTCGGGCAGGGGGAGCCGCCACATCTCCTCGCCGGCGGCGCCCGCGGCCGCGAGCCATTGCCCGCAGAGCGCGTCGTTGTTGCTCATGACGCCGGCGATGTACGGGCCGAGCGCGACCACGCAGGCGCCGGTCAGTGTCGCGAAGTCGAAGACCGCCGTCGGCTTCAGATCGAGACCGTAGGTGAGCGCGTCGGCCAGGGTCAGGCGGCCCTCGGCGTCGGTGTTGTTGATCTCGACGGTCTTGCCGGCCTTCGACCGCAGCACGTCGCCCAGCTTGTAGGCGGTGCCCGACGGCATGTTCTCGGTGCAGGCCGCCAGCGCGTGCACCTCGACGGAAAGCTTCTCGGCGGCGATCGCCTGCATCACCGACAGCACGGCCGCTGCGCCGGCCATGTCAGTCTTCATGTCCAGCATGCCGTCGTTCGGCTTGAGCGACAGGCCGCCCGAGTCGAACGTCACGCCTTTTCCGACCAGGACGACGCGTTTGCTGGCGCCGGCAGGCTTGTAGGCCAGGTGGATGAAGCGCGGCTCCTGGGCGCTGCCCTGGGCGACCGCGAGGTAAAGGCCCATGCCGCGCTCGGCGCACTCACGCGGGCCGAGCACCACCAGTTCGAGGCCGCTGGCCGCGGCGATCTCGGCGGCGACGGCGGCCATGCGCGTCGGTGTCATCACCGCGGCGGGCTCGTTGACGAGATCGCGCGCACGGGCGGTCGCGGCTGCGACGTGCTCCCCGCGGGCGATGGCGCTGGCGGGTGCCGCCAGCAGCAGTTGCGCCGATGCGAGCGTTCGCGGCGCACGCTTGTCCTCCGCCAGGTATCGGTCGAAGCGGTAGGCACCGAGCAACAGTCCCTCCGTCAGCGCCTGCGCGGCGGTGGCAGAGTCGGTCGTGAGCGAAGGGGGAGCCGCGACGGCGAGGGTGATGGCGCCGGCGCCGTTCGCCAGCCGTGCGGCTCGCCCGCCCAGCACCTGGAGGGCGGCGGGACGTGCACCGCCGCGGTCACCCAGGCCGACCAGCGCGATGCGGGCCGCCGGCGTACGGCCTTGCGTGTGCAGCGACAGCACCTGGCCCGGCTTGCCGCGGAAGCGCTCGTCCTGCATGGCGCGGCGGAGCGTGCCGCCGAGGGGGCCGTCGAGGGAGGCGACGATCGGGTTCTCGTCGACGTCGTCCTCGCACCCGACCACCAGGAGATCGACTTTGACTTGGAGCGGCGTCGAGGCCGCGGCAGTGATTTTCACGAACGATGAAGTATAGCGGGTGCCGCCGGTGTTGACAGGCCGCGCGGCCAAAAGTAGGGTTCGCGGGCACGAAAATGAGCGCCGCAAAGCGAAAAAAGGGCAGTGGGGCGCGCAAGGCCAAGCGGTCCGCGGCGAGGAAGCCCGTCAAGGCGGTCAAGAGCCAGGCGAGGCCCAAGGCGGCCAAGGCCAGGGCCAAATCGGCCAAAAAGGCGGCAAAAAAGCCGGCGAAGAAGTCGGCCAAGCCGAAGGCCTCGGCACCGGAGAAGGTGGTACAGGAGACCGGCAACGGCGCTCCGTCCGATAGAGGACCGCCTCCGCCGCTGCCGACGCCGATCGCCAGTTTCAATTTCTGAACGAGGGAGCAGGCGAACGGATGAGCGATACGGTTGCGATGGCGGAGAGACGGGAGCATGCGGCCAAGGTGCTACGCGAGCTTCTCGACAAGATGGGCATCGATGCGGAGGTGAGCGCTTTCGACGACGGAGAGCGGATCATCCTCGACGCGCACGGCTCGGAGTCGGGGCTGGTCATCGGAAAGAAGGGCGCGACGCTGGACGCTCTGCAGTACCTGGTGAACCGCATCATCTTCACGAAGCCGGGCGACGTCACGACGGTGATCGTCGACGCCGAGGGCTACCGCGGGCGGCGCGAGGATTCGCTGACCGACATGGCGCGGCGGCTGGCCGAGAAGGCCGCGGCCTCGGGGCGGCCGGTCCCGGTCGAGCCGATGAACGCCCACGATCGGCGCATCGTGCACAGAGCGCTGGCCGATCACCCCGACGTGACGACCGAGTCGGAGGGCGAGGGGATGTCGCGGCGGGTGGTGATCTTCCCGAAGCAGCGCGGCGGCGGCGCCGAGGCCGGCGGCATCTAACCGACGAGCGAGCCGACGAGCGAGGTAGGAAGGTGATCGGCGAGGGCGTCGGGTGACGCTCCCTCGACGAAGGGCAGGGCGGCAAGCGGCCGTACGCCCGTGAGTTCCTCGATGAGGCGCGCGTTGTGGGCGCGGTCGGGCGTCGCTTTCCCGTCGGTGTCGACGAGGATCACGCCGGCGAGCGGGAGGCCACGGCGGCGGATCTCGGCCAGCGCGAGCGCCGTGTGGTTGATGGTGCCGAGCGCGTTGCGGGCGACGAGGAGCACCGGGAGCCCCACGGCCGCCGCGAGGTCGGCGCTGGTCAGGCCGGACGCGTAGGGCGACAGCAGGCCTCCCGCGCTCTCGACGACGAGAAAGTCGCCCTTGCTCTCGACGGCGCGGAGGTGGGCGACCATGCCGGTGAGGGTGAGGGGGACGTTTGCCGCCAGGGCGGGGGCGACGGGAAGAGCGAAGCGGTACGGGCAGACCTCCTCGACGGTGAGATCGTCGCGGCCGGCGGCTGCCCTGAGGCGGAGCGCGTCGGCGGCGTCAGGGGTGCAGCCGGTCTCGACCGGCTTCCAGGGCACAGGAGACAAGCCCTGGCGGCGCGCCCGTCGCAGAAGAGCGGCGGCGACGGTGGTCTTGCCGACACCGGTGTCGGTTCCGACGATGAACAAGCCCCGCCGCCGTCGCTGCTCGGGTGGGATCGCCACGGGCGCAGATGCCGGCGGTGAGGCGGTTGCCTGCGCTATCGCCGCGGCCGCGGCCGACACCAGGCGGTCGATCTCCTCGACGGTGATGGAGAGGGGCGGCATCAGTACCACCACCGGGCCAAGGGGGCGGAGGATCACGCCGTGGTCACGCGCAAAGCGGCACGCGCGCGCGCCGATCGCGTCGCTGTCGTCGTCATACATTGTCATACGGTCGCGCCGCAGCTCGATGCCGACCATCATTCCCTTCTGGCGGATCTCGAAGACGTGGGGCAGGGGGGCCACCTTGGCGGTCAGGTGGGCGCGGAGGGCGGCGACCTTTGCCGGGAGACGTTCGAGCGTCTGCTCGCGGCCGAAGACCTCGAGCGAGGCGAGGGCGGCGGCGCAGCCGAGGGGGTTGCCGCCGAAGCTGTGCCCATGAAAGAAGGTGAGACGGTCGCCGACGAAACGCGAGAAGACGGCCTCGGTGGCGAGCGTGGCGGCGATCGGCAAGTAGCCGCCCGACAGACCCTTGGCGACGGCCATCAGGTCCGGGGTCACGCTTTCCTGCTCGCAGGCGAACATGGTGCCGGTCCGGCCGAAGCCGGTGGCCACCTCGTCGGCGATGAGAAGGATCCCGGCGGCGCGGCACGCCTCCGAGGCGGCGCGCAGAAAGCCCGGGGGCATCAGACGGATCCCGGCGGCGCCCTGGACCAGGGGCTCGACGATGACGGCGCACAGCTCGTGGCCGTGCTCGGCGATGGCCCGCCCAAGGGCGTCCGCGTCCGGTGGCACGTGCAGGGTGTGAAAGAGGAGGGGATGGAAGATCCGGTGGAACGTGTCGATCCCGCCCACCGAGACGGCCCCGATGGTGTCGCCGTGGTAGGCGCCGTCGAGGGCGAGGAACTTCGTCCGGCCTTGCTGGCCGCGCAGCTGCTGGTACTGGAAGGCCATCTTCAGGGCGACCTCGACGGCCGTGGATCCCGAGTCGGAATAGAAGACGCGGGCCAGGCCCGGGGGGGCGACGGCCAGCAGTTTTTCGGCGAGCAGGATCGACGGTGTGCTGGCGAGGCCGAGCAGGGTCGTGTGCGCGACCCGTCCCAGCTGGGCGGTGATGGCGGCGTCGATGTGGGGATGGCGGTGGCCGTGGACGTTCAGCCACAGCGACGAGACGCCGTCGAGGTACCGCCGGCCGTCGGTGGCGATGAGCTCGTTGCCTTCGGCGCGGTCGATGATCAGAGGAGCGTCGGCCATCCATTCGGCCATGGGCGTGAAGGGATGCCACAGGAGGGCGCGGTCGAGATCCTCGAGCTTCATGGCAGGAATGGGCGGAGCGCGGCGGCCAGGCGGTCGACCTCGGCAGGCTGGTGTGCGGCGGACAGCGTGACCCGCAGGCGGGCGGTTCCCTCGGGCACGGTCGGGGGCCGGATGGCCTGGACGAAGAGCCCCTGCGCCCGCAGGCTTGCCGAGGCCTCGACGGCGGCCCGGTCGGCGCCCATCCTGATTGGCAAGATCGGCCCTGGCGCCCGCGGCAGCCCCAGGGACGAGCAGAGCTGGTCGATCCGGGCGGCCAGGGCGGCCCGACGGCGGGTGCCTTCGTCCCCGGCGATGAGGCGGAGGGCGGCGTGGGCGGTCGCGGCGAGGCCGGGCGGTGGAGCGGTGGTGAAGATGAAGGTGCGGGCACGGTTGACCAGGAGGGATCGCAGGAGCGTCGGGCCCGCCACGAAGCCCCCGAAGCAACCGAACGCCTTGCCGAGGGTGCCGATGAGGACGTCGGGTTCGATCCCGGCGGCACGGCACAGGCCCCGGCCTTCCGGGCCCAGGACCCCGACCGCGTGGGCCTCGTCGACGACCAGCACCGCCTGGTGCTCGCGCGCCAGGGCGGCGAGGGCGGGCAGGGGGGCGCTGTCCCCGTCCATGCTGAAGAGCGACTCGGTCACCAGCAGACGCCGACGGTGCTTGCGGCCGGCCTGGGCGAGGGCAGCGCCGGCGGCGTCCGCGTCGGCGTGCGGATAGATCACCACCTCGGCGCGGGAGAGCCGGCAACCGTCGATCAAGCTGGCGTGATTGGCGGCGTCCGAGACGATGAGATCCTCCCGGCCGACGAGGGCGCCGATGGTCCCGAGGTTGGCCTGGTAGCCGGTGGGAAAGAGCAGGGCGCTCTGGGTCCCCAGGAAGGCGGCCAGGGCGCTCTCGAGGGCGCGGTGTTCAGGGCGGTCGCCCGAGACCAGCCGGGAAGAACCGGCTCCCAGGGGAAGACCGCGAGCGGCCTCGGCGAGGGCCGGGTGGCCGGCCAGCCCGAGATAGTCGTTCGAGCAGAAGCCGATCAGCCCGGAGCCGTCGGGGCAGACGCGCAGGCGATCGCGCTTCTCGAGCGCGTGGAGCTCTTCGGCGAGCGCGTCGGCCAGCCAGGGCAGCACGCGCGGGACCTTAGCATTTGTTCCACGTGGAACAATGCGGCTGTCATCTGTCATCTCCCAAGCGCCGCGAGCCAGCGGGGGCGGCCGGCCAGCGTGGTGTAGCGGACCTCCTGGATGAGGTGCGGTCGTGCGTCGGCCGGCAGGTCCGTCGGGTCGTTCGCGAACAGCAAGATCCGGCCGCCGGGCTTGACGAGCCGGGGAGCGATCTCGACCCATCGGCCCAGAGCGAAGGTGGCGCGTGACGACGTCACGTCGAATGTGCCGCGGGAGGCACCGAGGTCCTCGACGCGGATGGCCTCCACGGTGACGCGGGCCAGGCCCAGCTCGCGGGCGGCGGTTCGCAGAAAAGCGGCGCGCTTGGCCCGTGGCTCCAGCAGATTGACGGCGCAGTCGGGGCGCAAAACGGCAAAGGGGATCGCGGGAAAGCCACCGCCCGCCCCGACGTCCAGCACCATCGCGCGCGGCGGGACCACGTGCGCCATGGCGAAGCTGTCGGGCAGGTGCTCTCCGACCACGTCCTCGTCGGTGCGGGCGCCCGTCAGGTTGATGCGCGCGTTCCAGCGCAGCAGCAGACGGACGAACCCGGCGAGGCACTCGCGCTGAGCACCGTCGAGGCTCACCGGCCACGCACCGGCTACCTTCGTCAACAACGCATCGAGAGAAATCATGCCACACTCACGCCACGGTGCGCCAACTCGTTGCGACAATGACGTAAGGCCCCGTAACTCCCGCGTTGCTGGGGTGTCTAGAGCCGGATACAATTCGACCCTTCGCCAGGGGGAGCGGGATGCAAACAAGCGCCACCAAGTATCGTCTGTTGCTCGTCGACGCTGATCCGAAGAGCCTGCGGGTTCTCGATGTCAGCCTGAAGAAGGCCGGTTTCCAGGTGGTCGCAGCGTCGGGCGGGGTGCAGGCCCTGGCGGCGATGGAGGCGCAGACCCCGGACCTCATCATCTCCGACACGCACATGCCGGAGATGGACGGATTCGAGCTTTGCCGTCGCATCAAGCAGCGAGTGGAGTGGGCCAAGGTGCCGTTCATCTTCCTCTCGAGCCGCAAATCGATCGAGGAGAAGATCCGCGGACTCGAGCTCGGCGTCGAGGACTACCTCACCAAGCCGATCTACATCAAGGAGATCACCACGCGCGTGCGCATGCTGCTCCAGCGGGCGCAGCGCGAGCGGCTGGAGTCGCGGCGTGACGGACGCACGAAGTTCGCCGGGCAGCTCGCCGACATCGGCGTCGTGGACCTGGTGCAGACGATCGAGATCAACCGCAAGAGCGGCATCATCCACGTCGAGGGCCGCGAGGGTAAGCGCGGCGAGATCTATTTCCGCGACGGCAAGATCGTGGATGCCGAGGCGGGACGGTTGTCGGGCGCCGACGCGGTGTACCGCCTGTTCGCGTGGCCCGAGGGCAACTTCGAGATGGAGTTCAAGGTCATCCGCCGCAAGGACGTCATCGAGCTGTCGCCGCAGGCGCTCTTGATGGAGGGGATGCGCCGGCTCGACGAGTGGGCGCGCATCCTCGACAAGACGCCGCCGATGGATGCGGTGCTCGAGGTGGACTACCACCTGATGGCCGAGCGGCTGTCCGAGATCCCCGACGAGGTGAACAGCGTGCTTCGTCTGTTCGACGGGCGGCGCACGATCATGCAGGTCATCGAGGACGGCGACTTCCCCGACCTCGAGGCGCTGGCGATCGTCGCCAAACTTCACGCCGAGGGCTTCACCCGTGAGACCTCGCGCGAGCCGCGCTGGGAGGATGCGCTGGTTCCGGCGCGCGTGGAGCGTTGGCTGACCGAGGAAGGCAGTACGCCGCCGCCGGTCGAGGCGGCGCGGCCGACGCCGCGTGGGCACTCGGCCTACGACGAAGACAGACCAGACCGGGACCGAGACGACAACCGGTACGAAGATCCGCGTCCTTCCTCGCCTCGCACGATGGAGTCGGGCGGAGCGGTGATCCCGTTCCGCACGCTGTCGGGGCACGAGTCGTTCGCGGCGAGTGGGGCGATCGCGGCAGCGACGGCACCAGCGCCGCGTCCACCCGTCGCGACGCCGTCTGCGCCGACCCCGCCGTTCCCGCCGGCGCCTCCGCAGCAGCCCGCCGTGGCCGCGCCGCCCGTGGTGTACGCACCGCCTCCTGTGGTGTACGCGCCTCCGCCGCCGGTGGTACACGCGCCCCCGCCGGTGGTGTACGCACCGCCCCCGCCGGTGGCGACGCCTTCGCCTCCTCCGATGGCGTCGGCGGCTCCGGGCGTGACTCCGACCGTGGTCCATCACGTGGAGGCGCCCCGGCATGAGCCGACGCCCACGCCGGTGTCGCGCGCGTTCTCACCCGCGTCGTCCGCCTCGAATCCGTTCGAGCCCGAGGACACGCTGGTGGTGGCTTTGAACGCAGGTCGCCGGAAGCGCGCGACGATCGTGATCGGCGGCGTCGCCGCTGGTGTGGTGCTTGCGGTCACGGTCTTGAACATGAGGGGTGGGCAATCGGAGGCGCCCGCGGTGGCGGCGCCTCCCGCGGCCACGGCCACGGTGGCTCCTGTCCCGACGCCGGTGGCGGCACCGGCAGCAGCCCCGGCGCACGCTGCGGCGGCGCCTGCACCGGCTCCCGCACCAGCGGCGGCGATTCCGGCGCCCACTCCGGCTCCGGCTCCCGTGGCTGCGGCTCCTGCTCCGACGCCGGCCCCGGCCCCGGCCCCGGCTCCCGCGGCAGCGGCATCGCCTGTCGACACGGATCAGGAGCGGCTGGCCTGCCGCAAGGCCTACAACAACGGTCGTGGCAAGTACAAGGACGTGGTCGCCGCCTGCGAGAAGGCGCTGGAGGTGAACCCCAAGGCGGCCGATGCGATGGTCATGCTCGCGAATGTCGAGCTGGATCGCGGACGGCACAAGGAAGCGCTGGTCTGGGCGATCAGAGCGATCGAGATCGATCCGACCATCCCCGAGGCCTACGTGTTCATCGGCGGCGCCAAGCAGCTGGCCGGCAGCAAGGTGCAGGCCAAGGCGGCATACGAGCGCTATCTCGAGCTGGCGCCGACCGGCAAATACGCCGGGGACCTGAAGACCATCCTCAAGAGCTTGTAGATGGGGACCCTGGGAGGGTCCCCATGCTCCCCGGCGATCGTTCGGGCCGGTTGAGTGCTGGTCCTGGGGGTCGAGACTTCGTGCGACGAGACCGCGGCGGCGGTGATCGAGGACGGCCGCGGCATCCGCGCGGACGTCGTGTCGTCGCAGGTGCTGGTGCATGCGCAGTACGGGGGCGTCGTGCCGGAGGTGGCGTCGCGCCAGCACCTGGCAACGGTGATCCCGGTGCTGAAGCGCGCGGTCGCGGACGCGGGAATCACTTTTCACGATCTCGACGGGATCGCCGTGACCTGCGGGCCGGGGCTGGTCGGCGCGCTGCTCGTCGGCGTGGAGACGGCCAAGGCGCTCGGGTATGCGCTGGACAAGCCCGTGGTCGGGGTGAATCACCTGGCGGGCCACCTGGCAGCGGTCTTCCTCGAGGGGTGCGAGCCGCCGCCGTATCCGCACCTTGCGTTGCTGGTGTCGGGCGGGCACACGTCGCTGTTCTGCGTGGAGAGTCCGACGGAGGTACGGCAGCTGGGCTCGACACGCGACGATGCGGCGGGTGAGGCCTTCGACAAGGTGGCCAAGCTGCTGGGCCTCGGCTATCCGGGCGGGGTGATGATCGATCGACTGGCTGCCGACGGGAATCCGCGCGCGGTCGCCCTGCCGCGCGCGCTGCCGGGGCGGGAGGACCTCGACTTCTCGTTCTCGGGGCTGAAGACGGCGGTGGCGACGAAGCTGGCCTCGGGCGTGCCCACCGGCGCGGCGCTCGCGGATTTCTGCGCCAGCTTCCAGATGGCCGTGGTCGACGTGCTGGTGCGCAAGTCGCGGCGGGCGCTCGCGCGCGAGAAGCTGGGGCACATGATCGTCTGCGGTGGCGTGGCCGCAAACCGCGGCCTGCGCGCGGGACTCGCCCAGGCGGCGAGCGAGGACGGCTTCCGGCTGTGCGTGCCGCCGCCGAGATACTGCACCGACAACGCCGCCATGATCGCTGCTGCGGGCACCGCGATGCTGCTCCGGGGCGAGCGGGCGGGGCTGGATCTCAGCGTCGATCCCGGCCTGTCGGTCGCCACCTCATGACGGCGCGGGCGTTGCTCGCTCGACACGGCCTGCGTCCCAAGAAATCCTGGGGCCAGAACTTCCTGGTCGATCCACGCGTGCTGGATCGGATCGTGGCTGGGCTCGCGCCCACGGCGGAGGACGTGGTCGTCGAGATAGGCGCCGGGCTGGGGGCGCTGACCGTGCCGCTGGCGCAGGCCGCCGGCAAGGTGATCGCGGTCGAGCGGGATCCGGACCTGATCCGCGTGCTGGGCGAGGAGCTGCTGTCGCGGCCGAACGTGCAGCTCTCGGCGATGGACGCGCTCGAGTTCGATTTCGGGGCTGCTGCGCTTGCCGCGGGCCGGCCGCTGCTGGTGGCGGGGAACCTTCCGTACCAGATCACCTCGCCACTGCTGTTCGCGATCACTGACGCGGCGGCTGGGGGCAAGGCGATCGCGCGCGCGGTGCTGATGGTGCAGCGCGAGTTCGCCGAGCGGATGGCGGCGCCACCCGGGAGCAAGACCTACGGACGGCTGTCGGTGATGGTGCAGCAGCAGGCCGAGGTGAAGATCCTGTTTCACGTCGGTGCCGGGGCGTTCCATCCACCGCCGGCGGTCACCTCGACGGTACTCAGCGTCGCCCCGCGGCCGACGTGGCTGGCGCCCGTGCGCGACCCGGCGCTGTTCGCGACCGTGGTGCGCGAGGCTTTCGCCACGCGCAGGAAGATGCTGCGCGGGGCGCTGGCGCCGGCGTTCGGGGAGGGCAGGGCGAAGGGAGCGCTGGGCGCCGCCGGTGTCGACGAGACCCGCCGCGCCGAGACCCTGTCGATACAGGAGTTCGCGCGGCTGACGGAGGCGCTGGCCGATGCCTGAGCTTCCCGAGGTGGAGACGATCGTACGGACCTTGCGGCCGCACCTGGTGGGCGCGACGCTGGACGACGTCTGGACCAGCGGCAAGCCCTTGCGCCTGGCGCGTCCGGTGGAGACGCGTCGGTTGGCACGCCTGTGCCGTGGAGCGCGCGTGGCCGACGTGCGCCGGCGGGGCAAGTACATCCTGGTCGATCTGGATCGCGGCGGGGTGCTGGTGCACCTGGGGATGTCCGGGCGGCTGCGGCTGCAGGACTGCGGCGACGCGCGCGACAAGCACACCCACGTGGTCTGGACAGTCGGTGCGCGCGAGCTGCGCTTCGTCGATCCCCGGCGCTTCGGGCTGGTGCGGGCCTCCCAGACGATAGACGCGTGGCCCGAGCTGGCCCTGCTGGGGCCGGACCCGCTGCTGGATCTGGACGAGGCGATGCTGGCGGCCGCGCTCGCCGGGTCCCGCGCGCCGATCAAGGCATTCCTGCTGGATCAGCGGAGGCTGGCGGGGATGGGGAACATCTACGTGTCCGAGGCGCTGTTCCGGGCGCGGATTCACCCGACGATGCAGGCGCGCCGAGTTGTACGGCGGGCAGCCGCGCTGGTGGCGGGAATCCGCGAGGCGCTGGAGATGGGCATCGCCAACCGCGGGACCACGCTGCGAGACTACGTCGACGGCGAGGGCGGGGCGGGGCAGAACCAGCACCTGCTGCTGGTGTACGGCCGCGACGGCCAGCCGTGCCGGACCTGCGGGCTCGCGATCAAACGGCGCGTGGACGCGATGCGATCGACGTTCTTCTGTGCGGGCTGCCAGAAGCGCTAGGTCAGCTGCCTTCGGGCGGGGGCTTCATGGTGCCGCGCAGGCGCTTCATCTGCTCGATGGCCGTCTCGGCCATCAGGTCCTGCATCGTCTGGCCGCCGTAGCGCGCCGAGATGCGGTCGTCGTATTCGTCGGCCACGACGACGAAGTCACGGATTGTCTCCAGGAACTCGTCGGTGTCGCCCAGATCGTTGTCCAGCAGCGTGTGGACCAGCAGCACCACGCCGCCCGCGGGCTGGAAGGCAAAGGCGCCGAAGCGCAGCACACCGTTGAGCTCCAGGAGCTCCAGCCCCAGCGACTCTTCCATGGTCACGCCCGTCACCAGCTGGGCGACCAGCCGCACCACCGCGCGCTTCCGCCAGCGGTGCACGCTGATCATCACCAGCGCCGTCCCCTGCTTGATGCAGTAGAGGCCGTCCTCCACCTTGCGGTACGCGGAGCTGGACGACAGCGCGCCCTCGATTTGCTTGCAGGTCTTGGTTGCTGCGGCGTGCGCCATGGTCTGAATGTCCTTCAACGATCGTCGCGGCTCAAGCCCAAAGAACGCATCTTCTTGTGAAGGTTCGTGCGCTCGATCCCCAGCGCCTGCGCGGTGCGCGAGATGTTCCAGCCGAACTCGTCGAGTTTCGCGCGGACGTACTGCCGCTCGACGAGATCCCGCAGCTCGCGCAGGGGCAGATTGCGTGCCTCGGCCGGCAGATCCAGATCCACGGCCGGGGTCGTGGCGGCCGGCCGGGTGTGGCGCGCTACCTCCGTCACGATCTCCTCGGGGAGGTCGCCGACGCCGATTGTCTCCTCGGAAAGGATCACCAGGCGTTCGACCACGTTGCGCAGCTCGCGCACGTTCCCCGGCCACTGGTAGGTCCGCAGGATCTCCAGGGCCTCGGGGGCGACCATCTTCGTCTTGAGGCCGTTCTCACGGCAGATCTGCTCGACGAACGCCTGGCACAGAAGCGGAATGTCCTCGGCCCGATCACGCAGGCCGGGCGCCTTGATCGGCACCACCGCCAGCCGGAAGTACAGGTCTTCCCGGAACTGCCCCGAGGCCACCGCCGCCTGTAGATCCTTGTTGGTCGCGGCCAGGACCCGCACCTCGACCTTCAGCGTCTGCTCGCCGCCGACGCGCGCGAACTCGCCCGACTGCAGCACACGCAGCAGCTTCACCTGCGTCGCCAGCGCCATGTCCCCGACCTCGTCCAGGAACAGCGTGCCCCCATCGGCCAGCTCGAACAGGCCCTTCTTGCGCGCGGCCGCTCCGGTGAAGGCGCCGCGCTCGTGTCCGAACAGCTCCGATTCGATGAGATCGGGCGGGATGGCCGCGCAGTTCACTTTCACGAAGGGTCCGGCCTGCAGCGTGCTCTCCCGGTGCAGCGCCCGGGCGATGAGCTCCTTCCCGGTGCCCGATTCGCCTGTGATCAGCACCCGCGAACGCGTCGGCGCCACCTTGGCGATCTGGGTGAACAGCGCCAACATGGCCGGGCTCTTGCCCACCATCTCCCAGCGCCCCCCGGTCATCGCCCGCAGGTCCGCCACCTCGCGCGCCATCGCCCGCCGCTCGTGCGCGTTCCGCAGGGTGACGATCAGCCGCTCGCGATCCAGGGGCTTCTCGAGGAAGTCGTAAGCGCCGGCCTTCACCGCCCGCACCGCATCGGCCAGGGTGCCGTGCCCCGAGATCATCACGACGGTGGGCACACTCTCGGCCGGCATGGTCTTCGGCAGCTTCTCCAGCACCTCCAGCCCCGAGATGCCGGTGAGCTGCACGTCCATCAGCACCACGTCGGCGCCCACTTCCGGCAGCCGGGCCAGCGCCTCCTCGCCGCTCGCGGCCTCCTCGACGGTATACCCCTCGCCCTCCAGCACCAGGCGTACCGTGCGGCGGATGTTCTTCTCGTCGTCGACGATGAGCACTGTGATCGGCATGGCTATGTCTCCGTCTTCGTGTAGGCGATGGCCTGCCCGGCCTCGACCTCGAGGGTAGCGGCCGCTTCGGGAGGAAGGTCCAGTCCGTCGGCGTGCTCCCGTACCCTCGTCCGCACCGCCCGGATGAACGGCGATGTGGGCAGCTCGACTGCCACCAGAGCGTCGGTGCCCCCGTCGTCGCCGGTCATCTGGCGCACCACCGTCTTCTTCGTCCTCTTCACGAGGCCAATCTCGTCCGTCTTCGCCTGGAAGTGCGGGCCGCCGTCGAACGGGTCGATCCGGTTGGCGTAGGTGAAGCCCACGGTGCGCAGCATCCGCTCGACCGGTTTGGTGGTCGGGCCGACCTGTCCAATCAGGGCCTGGGCCTTCTCGGGCAAGAGCGAGGCGTAGATCGGGTCCTGCGGAAAAAGCGTGCGGATGAACTCCTTGTTCTCGCGCGACAGCCGATCCGCCTCCTGGTACGAAAGCCCGGTGAAGTTGCGGCCCAGCGCCTCCCACAGGAGGCTGGTGCCGTCAGCCTCCAGCGGTGGCATCAGCTCGGACACCACCTCGTCGCGGAACAGCTCCCGGTGCAGCCCGATGTACAGGAAGCGCACGTAGGCCAGCAGCTTGCCGATGCGCTCGGGGTGGCCCCGGTAGGCCGGCAGCACCACCAGGCCGCCGATCTCGGTCAAGCCCCGGTAGTTGTAGCCGATGCGCAGCACCTTGTGGCGGAAGTGCCGGTCCAGCGTCTCGCTGTAGCGCTCTTCTTCCAGCACGTCGAAGAAGATGTGCGGCGCCTTCCGCGAGCCGTGCTGCGCGAAGATGATCGATGCCCCGACCACGTTGTCACCCTCGGCGGCGACGAACATGAGGTCGCACTTGCTGCCCTCCGCCTTGCCGGCGAAGGCCTTCTCCGAGCGCTCGATCATCTGCGCCAGGCGCGGGCGATCGTTCGGCAGATTGACCGAGTCGAGATGCTGGGCCGCAGTGACGACGGCCTCGAGGTCCGACGCGGCGACGGCCCGGACTTGGAACACGGCTCTAACTTACTCGACCAGCCGTCCGAACGACGAGGCCATCGGTCCGATGATGCGGTCGAAGATCGGCTCGAGCCCGGTGCGCGGCACGGGCCGCTCGGGCAGGAACACGGAGTAGTCGACGATGCGCAGCGGGGTTCCACCGTCGCGCGAGACGCGGCGGTTCTCCTGTTCCACCCAGTCGAGCAGGCGCGGCAACGCGCGTACCGCCGCCGGGTGGGTGTCGTGGAGCAGCAGGATCGCCCGACCGTTCAGCTTGGTCAGCATGCCCGTCACGTAGGTGAAGACGGCGTCCTGGTCCTCGGCTCGCCACTCCTGAGGGTCCATGTTCCACCCGATCTGGACCAGATCCCGCGCCGCCAGCGTCTCGTCCAGACTCCGGCAGCGGGCGCCGTAGGGGGCGCGGAACAGCAGCGGCCGGACGCCCGTGGTCGACGAGATGAGCTCCGAGTTCGTGTCCACCTCCTCGGCCGCCGCCAGGGGGAATTGACACAGGTTCTTGTGATTGAAGGTGTGGTTGGCAACCAGGTGGCCGTGGGCCGCCAGCTTCTGCACCAGATCGCGCCGGGCCAGGTCCTGCGGCCGCCCGCGGAAGAAGTGCCGGCCGTTCACGAAGAAGATCGCCTTGAGGCCGCGGCGATCCAGCTCGTCGAGGACCATGGGCGTCCCCAGCAGATCGGGGCCGTCATCGAACGACAGCAGGAGCTCGCGCACCGGCCGCCGGATGGGCGACGGCGGGGTCCGGTGCTGGCCGCGCAGCGGGTGCAGGAAGGTCGGAAAGTCGGCCTTGCTCACCACGGCCGCCGGCGCAGGAGGAGGCTCGGCGGCGGTCACTGGCGGTGACTCCCAGGCCGGGACCGGCGCGGGTAAGGGGACCCCGCTGCTTCCGCCCACGACCGGAAGGCACAGCGGCACCAGCGCCGCCAGGATGGCTAGGAATCCCCGCAGCAAGACCTGGACAGCATGATATCCAAGTCTGCGAAATGACGCAAAAAATCACAAGCTATCCACAGCCGGAGGTCGGCCTGGCTGGGATATCCAGGGCTTACTAGATGTCGCCCGACGCGTCCGTCGGCGAGCTACCGGTATCGCCCGGCAGGGCGTCCCTGGGGGCGGTCGAGTCGACACCGCCGTCGCGGGGCGAGGTGGTGCCGCTGAACGGCAGCTTCGAGTAGCCGTAGAGGCCGTCGAAGGTCACCATGCGGCCGATCGTGAACAGCACGCCGCTGAAATCGGGCAACAGCGCGAAGACGCGTCCGACCTGCTTTTGGATCTCGGTCGGCGTCCCCAGGGTGGAGCCGCCGGTGATCCGCAGGAACTTGAGCGTCGCCGTGCTGCCGACGCCCTCGTCCGAATAGACCAGGCCCTCGTCGCCCGAGAAGAACCAGAAGTCGATGGCCCGGCTCCACATCCGCCGGTTGGTGCAGCCGGCGGGGTTCCCGATCCAGCCCTCACCGACGCCGTCGAGCGGATCGATCTTGTCGGCCCAGAGCGCCAGCCCCGCGGAGGGTGGGAACGCCGCGCCGAACAGGTCGGCCGTCAGCGTGGAGGCCAGCGCGCAGGTGCCCGTGCCGTCGATCTTGACGACGTGCAGATCCGAGGTGCCGAGGTTCTCGTCGAAGTCCTTGCTGTAAAGGACGTACCGCAGATCGCGCGACACCAGCGCGCCGCCCACGTTCCTCACGACGGTCGCCACCTCGTCCTTCTTGTTGCGGTCGCGGATGACCTTGAAGGTGCCGGTGCCCGCGGCGACGTTGTCGAAGATGCCGAGGCCGCGGTCGGTCTCGGTGCCATCGAATAGCAGCTGGTAGGCGCCCACGGCGGAGGCCAGCGTCGTCTCGTTCTCGCCCGAGGGGAAGTCGGCCATCACCAGGGTGCCGGACGGATCGCCCATGGTGCTGTAGTTGTAGCCCTTGAGGTAATAGACCTTCTGGCCGTCGAGCGCGATCTGCCAGCGGCTGGCCCCTTTGATGACCTCGACGATCTTGTCCGCTGTTCCGATGTCCGGCGTGCGGACGTAGGAGAGCGTCTCTCGATCGACGCTGCCGGTGGTGCGGCCGCCGGTGGAGAACATGAAGACGTCGCCCTTGCGGTTGAAGCCCGCCCGCCACTGGCTGGCGTTGCTGCCCGGCCGGCTGGGGATGATGCGAGCGATCTTCTTCGTTCCGTCCATCAGGTTGCCGGCCGTCAGATCGAACTCCAGCGGCTGTTGCATCTCCTGGCTCAGGTTCTCGATGCAGACCACCACCTCGGCGCGGAAATGCCCGCTGCAGGTGAAGGCCTTGGCGCCGCTGGAGGCCTGCCGGGGGTCGGCCCAGCCGGGGCGCCAGGCGTAGACCCGGCCCGCGTACAGGTCCAGGCCCGCGCCGGCGTTCGCGTAGAAGATCAGGGTGTCGCCGTCGAAGCGGTGCCCCGTCGGGTAGCTGGGACCCACGTCCGAGACGCCCGTCCAGAGATCGTCGCTGAGGCGCTTGCAGGCCGGATCGGTCCCGTCGCACTTGACGTTCGCTCCGGGAGCCAGGGCCTTGGTGGCGTTGATCACCCAGAGGTCGGTCTTGCCCAGACTGCGCCCGGGAAGGCTGAAGGCGCACCAGCGATCGCCGTTGTCGCTGGCCGGCACCTGGTTCGAGCACGCGCTCTGGTGGGTGCCGAGAATGGTGGCGCGGCCGGGGACCAGCAACTTCGAGTCGGGGCCGGGCATCGGAGGCGGAGGCAGGTCCGGCCGCACGATGTCGAAGGAGAAGTCCAGGCCTCCCCGGACGTCGTTCGCCACGCGGGCGTCGTTGACGACGTTCCGGGGTCGATCTCCCGTGCCGCCATCGACCGTCGGCTGGAGCGTGCCACTACATCCCGACGCCGCCAGGCCCAGCGCCAGGCAGGTAGCGGCAGTCCAGGACCGTGCACACCAACCGGAAGTCGTCATGAGGGGAGTCCTCCTGTGGGGAAGTGGGAATTGGACCCCGAAGCGTCGGTGCCGGGCAAGCAAAATTGCAGCACAGCGCCAAGCCCAAGAAGGCGGATTCACACCCCCTTGGACATGAATGGCCGCGGCGTTCCCAGTTAAACCGCGTTGGGGCGCAGGCGAGCTTCGCTCGCCGTAGCCCCGTCGCGGGAGGGTCCGGGAACCCTTCCAGGGTTCCCGGTTAAAACGGAATGTCGTCGTCCCCCGGGGGCGGGCCGCCACCGGCATCGGACGGGGGTTCGCCGCCGCCACCGCCGCCCGCGTCCTCGCCCCAGGCCTTGCCGCCGCCGCCCTTGCGACCGCCGCCGGCGGCAGCTTCGGGGCCACCGCCGCCGCCCAGGAACTGCACACGGTCGGCGATGATGTCCGTCGCGTAGTGCTTCTGGCCGTCCTTGTCGTACTGGCGGGTCTGCAGCTTTCCCTCGATGTAGACGGGGCGGCCCTTGCTCAGGTACTTCGAGCAATTCTCGGCCTGATCGCCCCACACCGTCACGCGGTGCCACTCGGTCCGTTCCTGCCGTGCGCCGGCCTTGTCCTTCCACACCTCGTTGGTGGCGATGCGCAGGTTGCACACCGCCCGGTTGGTCGGGGTGTACTTCAGCTCGGGGTCCGCCCCGAGGTTGCCGATCAAAATCACCTTGTTGACGCTGGCCATCGTCTCCGTCCCTTCTTGTCGGTCATACCTTCATTCCCCGCGCGCCTGCAATGACGAACGGGATCGGGCGAGACATCGGCTCGCAGTGCGGCGTGGTTGCGTCGAGGGTCGAGGTTATAGTCAGCCGATGACGGGGCTGCTGCTGCTGCTGGTCACCAGCCAGCCTCCCACGGCGCAGTTGATGGCCGGCTACGAGGCGTTTCGCGCCGGAGACTACGCGGAGGCGGCGCGGCGCCTCCAGGGTCTGGCGGCGCGGTCACCTCGAACCCGCGACTACGTTTCGTATCTGGACGCCGAGAGCGCGTTCTACACAGGCGCGTACGATCGTGCGCGCAGCGGCTACGGCGAGGTGGCGAAGATCAAGACGTCGCGTTTCGCCGGCGTCGCCGCGTGGCGCGGGGCCGACTGCCTCTGGGCCCAGGGCAAGCGTGCCGAGGCCGCAGCCGCGTACCGAAAGCTGCTGGCGAAAATACCGCCGCTGGTGGATCCCGTCGTCGCGCGCTTCCGCCTGGCCGAGCTGGCCTCCGGCGACGACTCGGCGAGGCAGTTCCGCAAGATCTTCCTCGAATCGCCGGCGCACCCGCTGGCCGACGAGGCGGCGAAGCGCGCGGGCGCCCAGCCCAAGGACAACACGCCGGTGGCCGGCGACGCGCGCGAGCGGCTGCGGCGCGCCGAGAAGCTGGCCGACGGGCGGCACTACGACGAGGCGCTCCGCGAACTGGATGCGCTGGCGGTGGACACGCCCGAGCTGCGGGCAGCGCGCGACTTCCAGATAGGCATGGCCAAGTACCGCATGCGGCGCGACTACCCCCAGGCGGCGGCGCTGCTTCTGGGAGCGGTCCCGCAGCTTCCCGGCGACAAGGCCGCCTTCGCGCAGTTTCACGGGGCGAGGGCGCTGTCGCGCGCCGACCGTGACGACGAGGCGATCGCTGGTTACCGCGTCGTGGTCGAGCGGTTCGGGCAGTCGCGCTGGGCCGCCGAGGCGCAGTTCCTGTCCGGCTGGCTCGAGTTCAACCGCGGCCGCTGGAAGGAGGCAGCGCCGGGGCTGGAGGTGACGCTCGCGCGTCACGGTCGGACCGCGTTCGCGGCGGATGCGGCCTGGTTCCTGGCCCTGGCGCGCTACTTCGGCGGTGCCGGCGCCGGTGCGCTGGACGCACTGGACTTGCACGAGAAGCTGGCGCGCAAGGATCCCGAGGCGCCACGGCGGGCGCTCTACTGGCGCGGCCGGATCCTCGAGACGCTCGGTCGCACCGACGAGGGGCGGGGGCGGCTGCGCGACTGCGCCAGGCGCTGGCCCTTCGACTATTACGGCCTGCTGGCGCGGGCGCGGCTGAAGGCTGCGGGCGAGACGGTGCCCCTGTCGCTGCCGTCGTCCGACCATTCCGAGCGCCCGCCGGCGCCGCGCCGGAACGACCCGACGCTCGAGCGCGCCGACGAGCTCTTGCGCGCGGGGCTGATCGCCGAGGCGGGGTACGAGCTTGAACGCGCGGAGGAAGGAGTGAGCAAGCGCCTCGGGCGCGAGGCCGCGCTGCCGCTCCTGCTGGAACGCTACGCGCGGATGCAGGGGTTCCGGCGCGCCTACCACCTGGCCGAGGGGCGTGCGGCGAGCGTGCTGCAGGCGATGCCGTCCGGCTCGGCGCGCCTCTACTGGGAAGCGGCATATCCCCAGGCCTACAAGGATCTCATCGACAAGTACGGACCGCCGGCCGGGAACCCCGATCTGTTCCTGTACGCGATCATGCGCAAGGAGTCCGGGTTCGCGCCGCAGGTGGTGTCGTACGCGGACGCGCGCGGCCTCTTGCAGGTGATCCCGGCGGTCGGCGAAGAGGTCGCAGCCGACGAGAAGATCCCGTTCTTCGCGGACGAGCTGTTCGACCCCGACGTGAACGTGCGCCTGGGGGCGGCGCACATCGGTGGCCTGGTCAAGCGGTTCGGCGGACAGCTCTACCTGGTGGCGGGCGCGTACAACGGCGGCAGCAAGCCGATGCAGCGGTGGGTGAAGGCCCACGGCCGCCGCCCCTTCGACGAGTTCGTGGAGCTGGTCACGTACGAACAGACGCGCGAGTACATGAAGCGCGTCGTCGGCATCTACGCGCGTTACCTCTATCTTTACCGCGGCGAGATCTACCAGCTGCCGATGACGCTGCCGCCTTTGCCCGAAGGCGACCTATAATTTCCGCATGGCCAAGTACCGCGGCACGATCCGGCGCAGCGATCTCGAGGGTGGGCACTTCCAGCTGGTGGGCGACGACGGCACGACCTACGAGGTCGAGGGGAGCGACCCGGCGCTGCACGAGGACGGCGCGCGCGTCGAGGTCGACGGCGCCGTCGACAAGAACGCCATGTCCTTCACCATGACCGGTCCGCGCCTCAAGGCCCGGTCGGTCAAGAAGATCTAGTTGCCGGTGACCTGCACCCGCGCGTTTGGCTGCAGGGTCGGCGGGATCTCGATGATGACCGGCGTGCCGGCCTCGAGGCCCTGGCTGATGATCACTTCGCTGGGAGTCTCCTCGGCGACCACGACTGACTGGGTCTGTGCCTGGTTGCCGCGGACGATGTAGACGCGCCGGTCTTGTTCTTGTCCTTGCGTTTTGCCGGGGATCAGCGCCGAGTTCGGTAGCACGAAGACGCCGTCGTAGCGGGCCTTGGCGAGGCGTGCTGTCTTGCCCGGCGCGGCGTCGGCGCTGGCTGGCAGATCCACCAGCACGTGGGTGGCGTCGCTCCCTTCGGCGCTGAACGTGCAGTCGAGTGGCTTGCCGTCGATCTCGACGCGGCAGAAGGCGAGGCGACGGACACGCTCGGCTTCGTCGCGCGGCAGCTCGAACTCCGCGCGCATGCCGGCGCCCTTGAGGCGCACGGCGGGTGCGCCCCCGGCGACGCTCACACCGATGGTGACCAGCGCCTCGGCCACCTCGCCGGCCGACGGGGCGACCACCGCCACCTTGGCCAGCGCCGCTAGCGTCTCGGCGACGAGGCGCTTCTTCTCGGCGACCTTCAGCTCGGCCTGGCGCGCCTCGGATTTGTTCCCCGAGGTGCGCATCGATTCGAACATCTGCTCGTAGTAGGCGAGGCGTTCGCGGTGGTGCTGCAACTCGTTCCGGGACTTGCGGGCGGTCTCCAGCTCGGCGACCAGGTCGCCGGCCTTGAAGGCGGTGCCGGGAGCCGCCACCTGGGCGACCTTGCCGGAAGCCGGGAACACCAGGGTCTTCTCGCCGGCGGGCTTGATCGATCCGGTCACGTCCAGCCAGCGGTAGACGGAGGCGACGCTCGGGACCAGGGTACGCACGGAGATGGCCGGCGCCTGGGTGGTGGCGGAGAGCTTGAACACCACGAGGCCCACGCCCAGCGCCAGGGCAATGCCGAGGCCAGCGAACAGCAGCGGGGAGACGCGCCGTGGAGGCGACGCCACCGGTTCGACCGGAGCTTCCGCCTCGAGGGGAGCCTCGGGCTCGACGGGCGCCGCGGCAGCCGGCTCGTTGAACGGGACCATGTCGTCGGTTTCGTCGACGTCGGGCGTGGGCGCCGGCGGAAGCGGGGCAGCGCGGCTCGGCTCCAGAACCGCCTCGTCGTCCATCGGGATGAGGTCGTCCGTGGGTGGCGCCAAGGGGCCGTGGTGCTCGACGTGAGGGATCGGCGGTGGCATGGGCGGGCGTTCCCGCGGCGGTGGCTCGGGCTCGGCTTCCGCCTCGACGGTAATGACGGCCGGGATCGACGTCTCCGTCGGCGCGTCCATGGGCAGCTCCGGCTCCATGATTCCGCGCAGGTCGAGCGGTATCCCCTGGTTGCTCACCGTGGCAGTGGGGGCGACGAAATCCGTGACCGGCTCAATAAACGGTTCTTCAAACGGTTCTTCCTCGATGACCTCGACGTTTCCCCGGGTCGGCTGTTCGTTGAACTCCGCGACCGCCTCGGCCGGCTCCAGGAAACCCAGCTCCTCGAGCCGCGTGGCGAAGCTGGCCAGCTGGTCCGGCGACAGCTCGAGTCCCGTGCGCTCGGCCACGTCGGCCACGACGTCCTCCAGCGGCCGGCCGTCGAGCGACTCGGCCACCGCCAGCTCGAAGTCGTAGAAGCGGAACCGGCTGCCGCTCTGCGGATCCGTCGCCTCGACGTACCCGACCCCGTCGTCCTGCAAGGACTCGGTCACGAGGTCGCGTCGGAACCGCGGCCTATCCATGCCGCCCTTTTAACACGTCAGGTGCGCCGCGCCTCCATTGCCAGACGCGAAAGGCGTTCCGTGGTGCTCCGGTCGTCCGCCAGATGGTCGATGGTCATCGGCATCCGGAAGCACCAGTTCGTGTCGGCGACGGTGCCGGGGACGTTGATCCGCTCCCGCGTCCCGAGCGCGTCGCCCAGTGGCACGGCCACCAGCTCCGACGGAGAGTTGTAGAGCACGCGCAGCAGGCCGTCGCGCACCAGCTCGTCGAAACGGTCGTGCCCGGCGAGATTTTCCAGCCCGGGGATGGCGCAGACCGCGGCCCGCTCGGCGGTCGACAGGGTGTCCCACCAGTCGGCGTGGCCCTCGACGTCGTGTGTGCCGGAGGCGGCGACCGACAGCACCGGGTAGCGCGCCGGATCGCGGTAGACGATGGTCTTCGTCGTCTCGTCGTCGTCAGAGTCCTCGTTGGCCACCTCGTCGCGCTCCCAGCGCAGGACCTTGTAACCGGGGACCTTCAGGCGATCGAGCGACGGGCGCAGGAATTCCGGCACCATCCCCAGGTCCTCGGCCACCACCTCGCCTGCCTCGCCCAGGATCTGGATCACCTTCTCGCCGAGGCGGATCTGGTCGGACTCCTCCTCGGGGACGTAGCCCGAGACCCCTTCCGTCCCCCGGTAGAACGTCCGGTAAAGGCCGATGACGTGATCGACGCGGTAAAGCGCGTAGAGCGCTCCGGCGCGGGCGGCGCGGGCGCGCATCCAGGCGAATTTCGTCCGCTTCATCTCCTCCCAGTCGTAGAGCGGCAGGCCCCAGTCCTGGCCCTCGGCGGAGAAGGCGTCGGGCGGCGTGCCGACGCGCAGTTCGGGGTGGAACACCTTGCGGTTCGCCCAGGCGTCGGCCGAGTCGCCCGACACGACGAACGGCAGGTCACCCATCAGCGAGACGCCAGCGGCCTCGGCCTCGGCGCGCGCCTTGCGCCACTGCCCGTCGAGCTGCCACTGCAGCCAGCACTTGTACAGGATCTGCCGCTCGTGCTCGGACCGAGCCGCCGCCAGCGCCTTGCCCTGGCGGTCGCGCAGTGCCGCCGGCCAGTCGAGCCAGCTCTTCTGGTAGCGATCGTGCAGCACGGCGAAGAGGGCGTAGTCCTCCACCCAGCCCTCATGCTCCTGCCGGAAGCGACGCAGCTCGCCGGCGCGCGCGCTGCCGTTCTCCCACTCGTCGCGCATGAAGCGCTCGAAGGCGCGGCGGGCGACACGGTCCTTGAGCGGGCGCACCTTGGCCCAGGCCACCTTCGGGAACGCCTCCACCTCGCCCAGCACCCAACGATCCTCGTCGGTGAGACCGCCGCGCCCGCCGGTGGCCTGGAAGTCCTCGCAGTCGTCGAGCCCCAGGTAGACGGGATCCAGCGCGAAGGCGCTCGCTGCGGCGTAGGGGCTGGTCTCGCCGCCGCAGATCTCGTTCACGGGCAGGAACTGCATCACCCGGAACCCAGCGCTGGCGGCCCAGCGGGCAAAGCGGGGAATGTCGGTGATCTCGCCCAGCCCGAAGCCCGAGGGGGTGCGCAGCGAAAACAGCGGAATGAGGACGCACGCACGCCGGTCCTTCGCAGGGGAGGCCACGGGCGATATGATACGGCGCTCAAGCTGATGAGTGACACGCCTTCCTTTTCCTTGACCGGCCGCCGCCTGCTCCTCACCGGGGGCGCAGGCTTCATCGGCTCACACCTGACTGAACGGCTGGTCGAGCACAACCAGGTGGTGATTCTCGACACCCTCCGGCGCAACGCACTCGGCCCCGCAGGCCTCGACAAGCATCCGAACGTGAAGCTGATCGTCGGCGACGTCATGGACGCCGACGTGGTGCGAAAGGCGATGGAGGGATGCGATGCCGTCGTGCACATGGCCTCGATCGCCGGCGTGGATACGGTGCTGAAGAATCCGGTGACCACGATGCGGGTGTCGCTGATCGGCACGATGAACGTGCTCGAGGCCGCTGTCGCCGTGGGCGGCATCAAGCGGGTCATCGATTTTTCGACCAGCGAGGTGTTCGGCCGCTACGCCTACAACGTCACCGAGTGGGACGCGACCACGCTGGGGGCGGTGGGTGAGGCGCGCTGGACGTATGCCGTCGCCAAGCTGGCCACCGAGCACCTGGCGATGAACTACGGCAAGCAGTACGGCCTGCCGACCTGCTCGATCCGGCCGTTCAACATCTACGGCCCGCGCCAGGTGGGCGAGGGCGCCGTGCACCACTTCATCGTGCGCGCGCTGAGGGGCGAGCCCTTGCAGGTTCACAACGACGGCGCACAGATCCGCGCCTGGTGCTACGTCGACGACATCGTCGACGGCATCTTCCTGGCGCTGACGCGTGACGAAGCGGTCGGCCACGCCTTCAACATCGGCAACCCGCGGTCGACGCTGACCATCTACGCGCTGGCCAAGGAGATCCTGCGGCTGGCTTCCAGTGCGTCACACATCGACTACGTTCCCTGGAAACAGGCAGACGTCGAGCTGCGCATCCCGAACATCGACAAGGCGCGCGAGCTTTTGCATTATCGGCCCAAGGTGGACCTGGAAGAGGGGCTGCTGCGCACCGTCTACTGGTACCGCCGACAGCTCGAAAACTCATGAGCGACGTGGTTCTGCGGGCCGACAAGCTGGCCAAGACGTTTCAGCCGCACTTCTGGAGCCGCCGGGTGGAGGCAGTGAAGGACTCGACCTTCGAGGTGCACCGGGGCGAGGTGTTCGGTTTTCTCGGGCCGAACGGCGCCGGCAAGACCACGACGCTGAAGATGCTGATGGGTCTCATCAAGCCGTCGGGTGGACGGGCCGAGGTGCTGGGCCGCTCGGTGCCGGACATCGAGGCCAAGCGCCGCCTCGGTTACCTGCCGGAGACACCCTACTTCTACGAGTACCTGACGCCCGAGGAGTTCCTGGATCTGGTCGGCTCACTCTTCAATCTGGGGTCCGCGGAGCGGAAGAAACGCCGGGACAAACTCCTGTCGCGGGTGGGGCTCGACCACGCGCGCGGGCGGCCGCTGCGCAAGTTCTCGAAGGGGATGCTGCAGCGGGTGGGGATCGCCCAGGCGCTGATGGGCGAGCCGGAGCTGGTGGTGCTGGACGAGCCGATGACCGGCCTCGATCCGCTCGGGCGCAAGGAGATCCGCGACCTCATCCTCGAGCTCAAGGCCGAGGGGCGCACGGTGTTCTACTCGACCCACATCCTGCCCGACGTCGAGCTGACCTGTGACCGCGTGGCCATGGTGTTCGCGGGCCAGACCACCAACGTCGGCCCGCTGGAGGCGCTGCTCGCCGGTGCGCGGCAGCTGTCGACGGAGGTCGCGCTGCGACCGGGCGCCGCGGGCCCGCCGCCGCTACCCGAGGGGAGCCGCCAGCACCAGCGCCCCGACGGCATCGTCGTCGAGCTGCCGGAGGGCGCGGACGTGAACGCCTTCTTGCGCGCGACGCTGGATTCGGGGGCCACGGTGATCGCCGTGTGGCCGCGCAAGGAGTCGCTCGAGGATCTCTTCATCCGTGAGGCGAGGGAAAAACGCCAATGAGGCGCATCTTCGCCATCGCCCGCAACACCTTCCGTGAGGCGGTGCGGAACAAGATCCTCTACAGCCTGCTGTTCTTCGCCATCCTCATCATCCTGTCGGCGCTGGCGATGGGGCAGCTCTCGCTGCACGAGGAGATCCGGATGACCCGCGACGTCGGGCTCTACGGCATCGATCTGTTCGGCGTCGTGATCGCCGTCTTCGTGGGCGTGAACCTGCTCTACAAGGAACTGGACCTGAAGACGGTGTACACGATGCTCCCCAAGCCGATTCACCGGTGGGAGTTCGTGCTCGGCAAGTGGCTGGGCATGGTGCTGACGTTGACCGTGCAGGTGGTGGTCATGGGGGTGACGCTGGGGGTGACCCTGGCGGTTCAAGGGGCCGCATTCGACGTCCCGATGGCGAAGGCGGTGTGGCTGCTGTTCGTGAACGTCGTGGTCATCACCTCGGTGGCGGTGTTCTTCTCGTCGTTCTCGAGCCCGTTCCTGTCGGGCTTCTTCGCGCTGGGCATCTTTGTGCTCGGGCGATCGGTGCCGGACATCCGGGCGCTGGCCGAGAAGACCGGCGGCGCCGTCAAGACGTTGATCGAGGTCGGCACCACCGTCCTGCCGAACCTGCACCTCTTCTATCCTTCGGGCGCGATCATCGGCGCCCAGCAGGTCAGCGTGCACGAGGGCCTGGTAGGAGCGGATTACATTCTGTCGACCACCGTGTACGGAGCTGGCTACTCGGTGGTGGTGCTGGTGCTGGCGATGTTGATCTTCAGGCGGCGCGACTTTGTCTGATCGCCGGGCCCTCGTCGGCATCGGCGGGCTGGGGCTCGGGCTGGCGCTGGTGGTGGTGGCGGGTCGCCTGCTCGTCGACGGGCGGGCGGCGCTGAACGCAGGTCTGGCGGCGCAAGCCCGTGGTGACCGCGGCGAGGCCATCGGCCGCTACCTCGCGGCGGCGCGGCTGTATCTGCCCGGCAGCCCTCACGTGAGCGTGGCGCTGGAACGCCTCGGGGCCATGGCCGGTGAGGCCGAACGCGGCGGGGACAAGGCGACCGCCCGGCAGGCCTGGGAGGCGGTGCGCGCGGCGTTGCTCGGGACGCGGTCCTTCTATGTGCCTTTCGAAGATCGCCTGGACGAGGCGGACCGGCACCTGGCGGTCCTCTACGCCGAGCTGGAGGACCCTCAGGTGGAGCCGGGTGCCTCGCCGGAAGCGCGGCGAGCCTGGCATGCGGCGAAGCTGGCGCGGCGGCCGGGACCGTCGCTGCCGTACGTGCTGCTGGCGCTGGGCGGGCTCGGGTCATGGATTGGCGCCGCGTTCGCGTTCCTGCGGCGGGGCCTGGATGCGGGGTTGAAGCTGCGGCGGGGTCCGGCCATCGCCTCGGGCCTGGCGTTTGCCGTTGGATTCGCGCTGTTCCTGGTGGGGCTCCGTCTCGCGTAAGATGGGGCCCGGCCCCGGGTCTCATGGACGTCCGCTGCGAACGCTGTCACACGGAATACGAGCTGGAGGACACCAGCGTCACCGACGAGGCGACGGAGGTGCAGTGCACGGCGTGTGGAAATACCTTCCTCGTGACCCGCCCCGCGGGCGCGCCCCCCACCGCCGCGGCAGAGCCGAGCCCCAGCCCGGCCGACTGGCTGCTGGAGACTTCGGACGGCCAGACGCACCGGTTCCGGAACCTCACCTCGCTGCAGAAGTGGATCATCGAGCGCAAGGTCACCCGCGAGGATCGCATCTCGCGCACGGGGCAAGCGTGGCGGCGGCTCGGTGAGATCGTCGAGCTGGCTCCGTTCTTCGACGTGGTCGACGAGGCCGATCGCGCCCGTGCGGCGGCGATGGCCGGCGGAGGGCTGAAGACCCGGCCTGCCCGGCGCCCCAGCCCGCCGCGCGGCATCCCTCCTGCGGCGCCCACACCCAGGGAGAACTCCCAGGTGCGCGCCGACGCCATGATGCTGACGCCGACGCCAGAGCCGTCGGAGGTGACGGCGCTGGTCCGTCTCCGCCCGGGCGTCACCGCCCTGAAGTTGATCTTCGCCATGTCGATCGCTGGCGGGGTGGCCTACGTCGGCATCACCCAGCTGTGGGGGAACGTCCGCTCGTCGCGTACGGAGCTGGGCCCCCCGCCGGCGACGCCAAAGGCCCCGCCCCGTCCCGCCCCCGCGCCCACGTCTCCCGCGCCCGACGCCGAAGCGCCCGACGTCGAAGCGCCCGCTGTTCCTGCGGCCGAGCCCGTCCCTGCGCCGCCATCCGACGAGCTGAAGGCCGACTCGCCCTCCTACGCAAAGCTCGTCGCCGAAGCCGATCACCTCATCGAGAACGGCTCCACCGACAGAGCCCAGCGCCTCTACGACAAGGCGCTCAAGCTCCGCCCGGGCGGCGCCGAGGCGCTGGCCGGCCTTGGCTACGCCGCGCTCGATCGAGGCAACGGCTCGCAAGCGTTCTCGTTCTTCAAGCGGGCGCTGGCGGCAGACGGAGGTTTCGGTCCCGCGCTCTTCGGCCTGGCCGAAGCCCACCGCGCGGCGGGCGACGAGGACCTGGCGCTCGAGCACTACCGCAAGTATCTGGCGGCCGACCCCGGGGGCACCGATGCGTCAGCGGCGCGCCGTCAGATCAAGACCCTCGAGGCCAAGCAGGCCGCGAAGGTCCCGACCCCGTAGCGGCTGCCTTCGCTATAATCGACGACCGTGGCGGAAGAGACCTCCAAAGGAGCTACCTCGGCGACCGACGGGCTGGACGGCGTCGTCGGCAAGATCGTCGCGGGCAACTTCCGGGTGATGAAGCCGCTGGGCCGGGGGGCGATGGGCGCCGTGTACCAGGCCGAGCAGCTGTCGCTCAAGAAGATGGTGGCGCTCAAGCTGTTGCGTCCGGAACTGATGGGTGATGACCGGCTCATCAAGCGCTTCGAGCTGGAGGCGCGCAATGCCTCGTCCCTGAACCATCCGAACTCGATCCAGATCATCGATTTCGGCCGCGACGGCCCCTTGCTCTACATCGCCATGGAGTTGCTGGCCGGCCGCGATCTGGCGCAGGTGATCGCCCAGGACTGGCCGCTGCCGCTCGAGCGCACGGCCCATATCGTCGACCAGGTGCTGGCGGCGCTGGACGAGGCGCACGCGCAGGGGATCATCCACCGCGATCTCAAGCCGAGCAACATCATGCTGGTCTCCCGTCGCGACAACCCCGACCACGTCAAGGTGTGCGACTTCGGGATCGCCAAGGCGACGGCCGCCGACGCGCCGATGGTGACGGTCGACGGTCTGGTCTGCGGCACCCCCGAGTACATGAGCCCCGAGCAGGCGCGCGGCGAGCGTCTCGACGGACGCGCCGATCTGTACGCCGTGGCGGTGATCCTGTACCAGATGGTCGCGGGTGAGCTGCCATTCACCGGATCGGTGGTGGCGTTGCTGACGAAGCAACTGTTCGATCCGCCGCCGCCGCCCAGCACCCGGCGCCCGGACCTTGCCATCCCGGCCGCGCTGGAGACGTTGATCCTGCGAGGCCTCGAGAAAGAGGCGGCGAAGCGCCCGGCCTCGGCGGCCGTCTTTCGCGAGGAACTGCGGGCCGCGTGCGGTGGAGCCACCCCGGGCCGATCCGTGGCGCCGTCGCAGCCGCGGATCTCCGCAGACGCTCCGACGGTGCTCGCAGAGAGTCAACGGGCCATGGCGAAGCCGCGGAGTCGCGGCTGGATCGCGGCTGCGGTGCTGGTGCCGGTCGTTGCCGTGGGGGCGCTACTCGTCGTGCGCCGGCCATCGCCCCCGTCGCCGATCGCGCCGCCGCCTGCGGTCAGCGCCGCGCCGAGGCCGGCGTCGGTCACACCGCCGCCCGCGCCGGCGGAGGCGCCCGCGAAGGTCGCGCCCAGGCCGAAACGCGAGGCTGTGGTGAAGCCCGTGGCGCCAGCGCCCGCCATGCCAGCGCCCGCCACACCGCAGCTCCTCGACGAGGCCAAGCAGTTGCTGGGCGAAGGGGAGGTCATCGCCGCCTGCGCCAAGGGCGCCGAAGCGATGCGCGCCCAGCCGAAACGCGCGGACATCCACCGGTTCCTCGGCAAGTGCTACATGGGCGCCGGAGACCTCGAACGCGCCAAGGAGGCGTATCGCAAGTACCTCGAGCTTGCGCCCCACGCTCCGGACGCGGGGGTCGTCCGTCGTATCATCGAGGGATTGTGATGCGGCTGGGAATGGCGATGCTGCTGCTGGCAGGTTGCGGGCTGGACGGCGAGGAATTCCACCGGCGCTTCTTCACCTGCGATCCGGGTGCGGCCGACCCCGGTTGCGGCACCGATCGCAGCGGCCGGCCGATGATCTGTTACCCGGGGCAGCCGCTCGGCGGTCAGGGCTTCTGCGTCGAGTCCTGCGACCGCGGCGCCGCCACGCCCGACGGCGGACCCACCGTCTGCGTGGCCGCCGGCGCACCCGACGGCGGTGCGGTCTCCGGAGCACGGCTGCGGGCTTGCAACCCGCGCGCGGAGGATCCCGGCTGCGGCGCCTCCGCGCTCTCGTGCTTGCGCACCGATCTCGTCGAAGACAAGGGGGTCTGCCTAGCCACTTCGACCTGCACCACCAACCGCGACTGCCGCGATCCGGTGCGGTCGACCTGTTCCTCCGAGGTCGTCGGAAAGGTGGTCTCGAGTGCCCTCGGTCGGACGGACCATGGGTACTGCCTGCAGACCGACTGCAAGAAGAACCAGGCGGCCTGCTCGCCGGGAGAAGTCTGCCTGCTGAAGGTGGTCCCGGAGTCCACGGGCGCTCCGGACATGTGCGTCCCCTCGTGCGACGCCAACCTGAACTGTCCGCCGAATTCCGGCTGCTTCGCCGCCTTCTACGGGCCGCTGGCGCCGCCGATCTGCGTGCCGGGGCTGCCGGGCTTCCGTTGCTCCGCGCGAGCCGATTGTCTCACCGGCGACTGTCTGGATGTGGGCGCCGGCCTCAAGGTCTGCACCGTTCGCTGCACGAACGACGATGACTGTGCGAAGTACGACAGCCAGCAGGGGACGTTCCTTTGCAACGACCGCAAGCTATGCGTCGCCCCCGAGACGCTGGCCATGTCCCTCTTCTGCATCAAGGAGACCGACTGTCCGGCCGGGCAGGCCTGTCTGTCGGATGGCGGCGGCGGCCTCTGCTTGACCCGGTGCCGCGCCGGCCAGGGCTGCCCGTCGATCGCCGGCATCCCCGCCGCCTGCACCCCCCTCGGGGCAGACACCAGCGTCTGCTTTCCCGCCACGCTCGGTGCCCCCTGCGCACGCACCGAGGACTGCGTCCGAGGCCTCCAGTGTCGGGACACGGGTGCGGCGATGGGGCCGCCGAAAGCCTGCACGATCTTGTGCCGGACCGACGAGGACTGTGCCCAGAACCGCTTCGCCAAGGAGGGCACCTGTTCCCCGCAGGGCATCTGCTTGGCCAAGGCCATGATGATGACGAGGGGCGGACCGTGAAGACGTGAAAAAGCGCCTGGTGCTCTTGATGCTCGCGGCCGTCACCCCGGCAGCCGCGCAGGCCGCCGAGCGGCTCTCGGTGCTCGTCTCGGCGACGGCCGATCGTGACGCCGAGCTGGCGGACAACGTCAGCGAGGTGGTGGTGGCCGCGATCGCTCGCCGCGGGGGATTCCAGATCACCAGCAAGGAGGAGCTGCGGGCACGCCTCGGCTTGCAGAGCGACAAGAAGCTGCACGCCTGTGTCGAGGATCCGCTGTGCCTGGGACGCACCGCGGTCTCGCTGGGGGTGCGGCGGATCGTCATCGGGACAGTGGCCACCCGAGGCAAGACGCAGTTCCTCTTCAACCTGAACCTGACCAGCGCCGAGCAGGGCCGGGTGGACAACCGCGTCTTCCGCCTTGTCGACGGCACCCTGGATGAATTCATCCGCGCCGTTCAGGCCGGCACCGACGAGCTGTTCCGTCCGAAGGTGGAGCCGGGGCGGATCCAGATCACCTCGGCGCACGAGGGGGCGCGCGTCTCCGTCGACAACGCCTACGTCGGCGTCACGCCGGTGATCTCGGGAACGCTGCTGCCGGGCGCGCACACGGTGAGGGTGGAGGCTGACGGTCGCTTCCCCTGGGCCTCGAAGGTCGAGGTGCTACCGGGTCAGGACCTGGGCATCAAGTTGACCGAGAAGAACCTCCCGCCGCGCCGGTTGTGGCCGGCTTACGCTGCCGTTGGCAGCGGCGGGGTGGGCCTCGCGGCCTTTGGCACCGGCGGCCTGCTGTCGTTGTTGTCGCGCCAGAGCCCTTCGGGCACCACGCGCGCCGAGCAGATGCACGACTTCTTCGATCAGAAGAAGCCGCTCGCCGACGCCGCCACGGGCGCGCTGATCACGGGCGGCGTGCTGGTGGCGGTGTCCCTCGCGTTGTTCATCGTCTACCGCGAGGACATCTTCGGTCGCGCCGAAACGGAACGGTGAGGCTCAGGCGGCCCGATCGTTCGCGGGTCTTCCCGCGGCGGGCAGCGGGATGGTGAAGATGAAGGTGCTGCCGGCGCCGACGACGCTCTCGACGGTGATGCGGCCGTGGTGGGCAAGAACGATGCGCCTCGCGATCGCCAGGCCGAGGCCCGCCCCCTGGCGGACTTCCCGGCCGCCTTGCCAGTAGCGGTTGAACACCTTGGACAGATCCTCCGGCGGGATGCCGGGGCCGTTGTCCGTGATCCGGAAGATCATCTCGTCGTCGACCCGTGTCGCGGCGATGGTCACCTGCCCGTCGACGGGGGTGAACTTCAGGGCGTTGCCGACGAGGTTCGACAGCACCTGGAGCAGCCGTTCCCTGTCGCCTTCGATGGCAGGGAGATCGTCGTTCGCCTCTTTGAGCAGGGTGATGCGCTTCTCCTCGGCGATGGCGCGCAGATGGTCGCAGGCGTCGTCCAGCAACGTGGGGACATCCACCGTGCGTGGATTCATCGGCAGACCGCCGCCGTCGAGACGGGTGATGTCCAGCAGATCCTCGATGAGACGGCGCATGCGTTCCACGCCGCGGCGGATCTTCACCGCATGCTTGACGGCCGGTCCCAGATCGCCGCCAAGGCGCTCCAGCGTCTGGGCTGCCAGGCTGATCACGTTCAGCGGGTTGCGCAGGTCGTGCGAGACCACGCCGATCACCTCCTCGCGCGCGCGGTACAGCAGTGCGCTGTCGACGGCGAGCGCAATCTTCCGGGCGCAGACATGGGCAAAGGCGACGTCGTCGGCAGAATAGGTCTCGCCTCCGGCCTTGCGGGCGAGGACCAGGCGGCCCAGCGGTCGCCCGCGCGACTGCAAGGACACCTCCAGCGTCGCGCCCTCGCACGGACCGTCGCAGCCGGGCGCGACGCGCTCGATGCGCCATCGCTCTCCGATCTCCTCATCCACCTCCAGCACGCACTGGTCGGCCATGTCCGGTACCAGGAGATCGGCCACCGCCGGCAGCGTCTCGTGCGAGTCCAGTGACGAGTCCAGCACGTCGGCCATCTGGAACAGCTTTCGCGAGCGTTCCGCCGCGTGCTCGGCCTGGTTGCGCGCGGCCTGCTCGCACAGCAGCCGACGCCCCGCCTCCTCGGCACGCTTGCGCTCGACCGAAAAGCGGATCGCGCGCGCCAGCAGCGGTGCTTCCAGGTGCGTCTTCACCAGCGTGTCCTGGGCACCTTCTTTCAGGGCGCGGATCGCCTCGTCTTCGTCGTCGGTGCCGGTCAGCACGAGGATCGGCACCGCGGGCGCAACTGCTTGCGCCTGCGCCACGGAACCGGCCTGCCGCAGGCCCGGCAGGGTGAGGTCGAGGAGCAACAGGTCCACGCCGCCCGTCCGCAGGCGCTCGAGCGCCGCAAGCAGATTGCCTGCTTCGATCACCGTGGCCGGCGGTCGGCGGAACGACGCCAGCAGCGAGCGCAGCCATGCGTTGGACGCGTCGTTCTCGGTGTCCCCCTCGGTGTCCCCGATGACGAGGACGGTGATCGGATCCCATCCCATCAGCGTATCCGTGGGGTACATGAGGGCGTGCGGAAGAGCCGTCAACGGTGGGGGCGACGCGCCCGTGCGGCCCGTCACCGACGGTGCATGGCGAATGTCCGCGGCGGCCTCACCTTCCCTCACAGGAGGGACACCGATGAGCGGGAGGCAGATCGGGGGATGGGGTGCGGCGCTGGCCGTGGTGTTTGGGCTCGTCGCGGCAGCGCGGGCTCAGGGTGAGGGAGATGACGCCGAGCGGGTGCGAGCCGTCGAGTCCTGGCTGAAGAGCGATCCGCAGCTCAAGGACGACCGCGTCGTGGTGGAGGTCACAGGCAAACGCGTGCGTCTGTCCGGCACCGTCGACGACGCGGCCGAACGGCGGCGTGCCGAGGAACTGGTGCGCGAGACCGACCCGACGCTGCAGGTCGAGAACCTCCTGCAGGCCGAGGGCCAGCCCGAGGTTCCACCCGACCCGAAGATCGTCGTCAAGCCGACCGACGCCGCCATCACCAACGCGGTGAAGTTCAACTTCGGCAGCGACCCGGCGGTCGACGCCAGAACCATCAACGTCGTCACCGACAGTCAGGTCGTCTACCTGCGCGGACAGGTCCGTACCGAGACCGAGCGCATGCGCGTCATCAACATCGCCGGCATGACGTACGGCGTGCTGGTGGTGGTGGACGAGATGAAGCTGGCCGAACGGCGCTAGACAGCAGCCGCCGCCGTGCGAACCGGCGTCGTCGACATCGTCAATCGGACCGTGCCCGCCGCCATGGCCATGAGCCCGCAGGTGGCGAACATCACCAGGCTCGGCGCCACCGGCTGCACACCCGACGCCGTCACCAGAACGAGGCCGTACCCCACCAGCCTCGACGGACCCCCCGCACCCACCGTCCAGACCAGCGCCATGCAGATGCCCACGAAGGCGGCGATCACCAGACCGACGTAGGTCAGCGCGCCCGCGGAGGCCAGCGGCGGGAGGTCCAGACGGAAGCCGTAGAGCGCCAGCGTCTGCACCAGGTCGAACCGCAGCGCGAGCGTGGTCACGGTGGCGAACAGGGCCACCACGCCCGCGGCCACGCCCAGCGCTCGCCGGCGCGGCGGCGGGCCGGTTTGCGGAAACTCGGGCGATAGCAGATAAGGCGCCAGCGCGGCGGCGAACAATGCACCGATCTCGCCGGCGCGCGCCAGCTCGCCCGGAAACGGACCGCCCCATCCCGCGCGTTCCGAGAACAGCGCCAGCGCGTGCAACACAGTCGGCACGCCGAACAGGGTGACGCCGACCTTCCCGCGCAAAGGTCCCGGCGATCGCCATAGTCCGAGCATGATGAACCAGCAGAGGAACGCGTGCGTGGTCTTCAGATGCACCAGCATGCGATCGGGCATCGCGATCGAGAACACCCCCAGCGCACCGATGGCCGCGAAGAACATGGCGATGGTCCCGGCGGCGAAGCGCATCGTGCGCGGGAACAGATCGTTTCGCACCAGCACCCGCACCAGCGCCGTCACCACCACCAGCAACCCCAGGACACCGCCCAGGTGGAAGACGAAGCGCGCCACGCTCGCGGCCAGAGTGCGCACGGTGTCGTTCGGCTCCTGCGGCAGAAACAGCCTGGCCACCAGCCGGTGTGCGACGAGGTCGAGAATCGCGATCACCGCCAGCGCGGCGGTGAGGTTGAGACCGCGTGGGCGCAACGTCACGGCGCCGGAGTATAGGCGGAAGGCGCGACGCGCGCTCGTCCGATGCCCAGCCGCCGGTAGACGGACCCCGGGATCCTGGTCAGCAACTGGTCGACCTCGATCGCTCCCTTGGTCTCGGTCATCTTCTCGCGCAGGGGGATCACCTTTGCCAGCAGCTGCACGTCGGCGCGCGGGATCAGATATTCCAGCGCCAGTCCGATGAGGGCGGGGGGCACCTGCGACGCCGCCGCCAGCTGCCCCAGGGCCACGCCCAACAGGTCGCGTGCCCCGGCCGTCGTCAGCGCGCCTATCCACGAGGTCGCAGCATCGGCATTGCGCGTCTCCGCCAGATCGGCGCCGTCATAGAACATCAGCCGTTGCTCCCGCGGCTTGCCTCTCGTGAAGAAGGCGCGGCGGAGATCGGCGTGCGCCAGGTGCCAGCGTCGATCCGCCAGCATGCTCGCCAGCAATTCGCTCTGCGTCTCGACGGTGATGAGGACAGCGTCGAAACCCACCCGTGCCTCCACGGCCTGGAAGGCCGCCGGCGACTCCAGGGCCGAGAAGTATTCCTTGATGAGGCCCAGGTCGTAGGTGAAACGCGAATCGCCGTAAAGAGAGACGTCGCGGTTGAAGAACTCGATGTAGCCGGCGTCCCCCGGGTGGCTGAAGATCTTTCCGCGAAAACCGCTCGCCTTCAGGTACGCCTGCGCCTGTATGGGACAGGTGAACGGCGACACGCCGACTCCGAAGCGCTGCGGCTGATTCCGGTTCTTGTGAAACCCATTCGTCACCGTCCACCAGCCGAGCAACAGGCAGGCGGCGCCCAGCACGGCCGCGACCGCCCTCGGTCTGTGCCGTGCAGCCCGCCCTTCCCACCTTTCGACCTCGTCGATGAACGCGCCCCATAGCGGGGCGGCGAGCACCACGATGAATACGACCGTCCTCACCGCCGAACGGCTGATCACCAGTGCCACGACCGCCAGCGCGACCGGGAACAGGCGCCGCCTGTCGCGGCGCAAGCAGAACAACGCCACCACCACCGCCGTCGCCGCCCAGAGTCCCCAGAACACCAGCGACGGCCACTCGGCGCTCGGCCCCGGCAGCACCCCGAGCTCCTGCACCGGGACCCCGCGGGCCGACAGGTCGGCGAGCTGCACCATGACACCGGCCCAGGTCCGCCAGCCGAACGGCGACACCATGCTGGCCAGGACGAGGGCGACGGTCATCGCCGCGTGCGACAGAAGGATGCGTCGATTGCTGCGTACCAGCGTCAGCGCCCGCAGGCCGTAAAGCGCCGGCCCGAACAGGAAGTAGCCGTGGACGTTGCACCACAGTACCTGGAGCCCGAGCAACGCCAGCGCCTCGATCTCCCTCACCGGCTGGTCGCCGCGCCGGACGATCGTCAGCGCGAAGTACAGGATGAAGGCGTAGGACACCACCTCGGGCCGGTCGTCGAACCGCAGCTGCACCACCAGGATGGACGCCAGCGCCAGCAACAGTGACCAGGGGTGCAGCCGCAAGGGCCGCACGATCTGCAGCCAGAACCAGGCCGAGGTCATCCAGAGGGCGGCGGTGAACAGCCGGACCGCCGGCGCCCCACCGAGCGCGTAGAACCCGCGCACGACGATCTGGTACAGCCAGTAGAAATTGACGTTGTTCCGGCCCTGCAGCACCAGCTGGTCCGGCGGATCGGCGCTGAACGTCTCCAGCACCCGGTCACCCAGGTAAAGGTGGAACCAGATGTCCGACCCCCACATGGTGTGGACGGCAAGCGCGAGCAGCGCTCCTGCGGCGAGAAGCCAGCTCGGCTTCAGACGTCGCACAGCGCGACTGCCTCGCGCAGGGACGTCAGCGGATCGCGCGTCGGGACGAACTCGTGGGCGAAGTAGCCCTTGAACCCGGTGTCGACGATTGCCTTGGCCACCGCACGCCAGTTCAATTCTTGCGTGTCGTCCAGCTCGTGGCGGCCGGGCACGCCGCCGGTGTGGTAGTGGGCGAACCACGGGTGATGGTCACGGATGGTCTTGATGACGTCGCCCTCCATGATCTGCATGTGATAGATGTCGTACAGCAGCTTCACGCGCGGTGAGTTCACCGCCGTGACGATCTTGAGGCCGAAGGCGGTCTTGTCGCCGTGGTAGTCGGGGTGGTTCACCTTGCTGTTGAGCAGCTCGACGCAGATGTTGATGCCGCCGTCCTCGGCCGCCTTCTTCACCTGGTTCAGACCCTCGACGCAGTTGGCGACAGCTTCGTCGTCGCCCATGCCGCGGCGGTTGCCGAAGAAGGTGATGAGGTTGGGCACGCCGGCCTTCGCCGCCTTCGGGATGGACTCGATGAGGCCCTTGACCAGCTTGCCGTGGTTGGCCTTGGTGTTGAAGCCGTTGGGGATGGAACCGCCGCCGCCGTACCCCATCGTGCAGACGAGGCCGTACTCCTTCACCACGGGCCAGTCTTTCTCCTCCAACAGATCGATGCCAGCGATGCCCATCTCCTGCGCCGCCTTGCACAGGTCGGGCAGAGAGATGTTCTTGTAGCACCAGCGCGAGACCGACTGCTTGAGGCGCCCGTTCTTCACGACCTTGGCCGGGGCGGCCTGGAGATGACGCGCGAGCAGAAGGGTGCCGGCGCCAAGAAGGGTTTGTCGGCGGTTCATGCGGCGGATGTTATCCTGAAATCGTGCTCGCGCTCCTGCTGTCGCTCGCTGCGTCGACGCCGGCGTTCAC
Organism: Myxococcales bacterium; assembly: GCA_031423255.1. Classification (GTDB taxonomy): domain Bacteria; phylum Myxococcota_A; class Polyangia; order Fen-1088; family Fen-1088; genus JANPFD01. The sequence continues at coordinate 152,827 of JANPFD010000106.1, forward strand.
GGTGGCGGTCGATCCGGGGCACGGCGGCACCAACCTGGGGGCGGCGTCCCTGGTTCCCGGGATCTACGAAAAACGGGTCACGCTGGAGATCGCCCGCCGCATCCGCAAGCGGCTGGTGAATGATCGCGGCCTTCGGGTGGTGCTGTGTCGAGAATCGGATCGGCTGGTGCCGGTGCGCGCGCGCGTCCGCTGCGCCAACGAGGCCGGCGCGCGGCTGTTCGTCAGCATTCACGCCAACGCCTCGCCCGAGCCGTCGCGCGGTGTACAGCGCGGGTTCGAGCTCTATGTGCTGCCTGCGGCGGACGTCGAGCAGGACGCATCGCTGGCGGCGTTGCAAGCGCGCAGCACTCCCGACGCCGTCTGGGCGGGGCACAGGGTGCGCGCCACCGCCGCCGAGAGTCTGGCCGCCGCGCGTCGGATCGAATGGCAGCTGACCGACGCACTGGGGCCCGACCGCGACCGTGGCATCAAGCAGGCTGGCGCCGCGCTGGACGTGCTACAGGGCCTGAAGATGCCTGGTGTGCTGGTCGAAGTCGGCTTCATCGACCACGAGGAAGATGGCAAGCTGCTGACCACGGAGGCCGGCTGGGACAAGCTGGCCACCGCCATCGCCAAGGGGATCTCCGACCTGCGCAGCCGTGAGCTGCGCGGACGCAGCGATCCGGCGATCACCGCCCGTGTGAGCTCGAAATGAGCGACGAGTACCGGATCCCGAAGCGCGAGGTGTGGGCCGACGCCCATGTGCTGGGCATGCCGCGCGTGCGCCTGCGGCTGTACCTCTCGGAGTACGCGGCCAGCCACACCGGATTCGAGCTGCCGAGCGATCTGCTGAACGGGCGCGACACCTTCATCCCGGTGACCGACGCGGACGGCGCCGGGATGGTGCTGGGCCGCGACGGCATCGTCGTCCTGTCCATCGCCGCCGAGGAGGAGCCGCCGCCCGTCGGCACCGAGGTCACCAGCTTGCAGGTCGAACTCCTGCTCGAGGGGGGCGAGTCCGTCCGTGGCACTCTGCTCTTCGTGCAGCCCGAAGCGCGCTGCCGCTTGCCCGATTTCCTGAACGACTGCGATCCCTTCTTCCCGGTGCGCGACGGCGCCGTGGTGCATCTGGTGAACAAGGCGCTGATCGTGCGCGCGCGCCTGCCGGGTTAGCGTGAAGCCGCGTCCCTTCGTGCTGTCGGGCTACGTGCTCGGCCTGCTGGTGTTCTCGGTCTGGCTCAACTACCTCGACCGCGGGAATCTCAGCGTGGCGGCGCCCGTGCTGGCGCCCGAGTTCGGCCTCGACGGCAAGAAGATGGGGATCCTGCTGTCCGCTTTCTTCTGGACGTACGCCGGCTGTCAGCCGTTCGCGGGTTACCTGGTCGACCGCCTGAACGTCTACCGGCTCTACGCCGGCGCGCTGGTGCTCTGGTCGATGGCCATCGTCGGCATGGGCATGGCGGGCAGTTTCGCCTCGCTGCTGGTGTTCCGGATGCTGCTGGGCGTGGGCGAGTCCGTGGCCTACCCGGCGTACGGGCGCCTGCTGGCCCAGGGCGTGGCCGAGGAGCGCCGCGGCTGGGCCAACGCGCTGGTCGATGCCGCCACCAAGGCCGGACCGGCGCTGGGCACGCTGATCGGCGGGCTGGCGATCCATCGCTTCGGGTGGCGGCCTTTCTTCATCGTCGTCGGCGCCGCCAGCTTGCTGTGGCTGGTGCCCTGGCTGCGCGCCGAGCCTCGCGGCGTCGGGGCCTCGGACCTTCACGGCCCGTCGGTCAGCCCGCGCGTGCTCCTGCGGCTGCGTTCTGTCTGGGCCACCTTCGCCGGCCTCTTCTTCTTCAACTACACCTACTTCTTCCTGGCCACCTGGCTGCCGTCGTACCTGGTCAACGAGCGCCACTACTCGATGTCCGCGATGGCCTACTTCGGCGCGCTGCCGTTCGCGGCCACGACCATCGCCTCGCTGGTGGCGGGCCGCACCTCGGACGTGCTGATCCGCCGCGGCCACGACGTCGGCCGCACCCGTCGCCGGTTTGTGATGGTGGGCTTGGTGATCGCCACCGCCGGCCTGCCGCTCGCGGCGCTCACGCGCGCGGAAGGGCCGGCCATGACCATCCTCGCTGCTGCGTTCGCGGGCATCGGCATCTTCACCTCGAACATGTGGGCCATCACCCAGACGCTGGCGGGCCCGCGCGCCGCCGGCACCTGGACCGGCCTGCAGAACGCCGCCGGCAACCTGGGCGGGGCGCTGTCGCCGATCGTCACCGGAATCATCGTCGACCGCACCGGATCGTTCGTGACGGCTTTCTTGATCGCCAGTGCGTCGCTGGTGGGGACGATGGTGTGCTACGGGGTGCTGCTGGGGAAGATAGAGCAGGTGAGGCTGGAGTAGCGCCGCTCCGATCTCTCCGGCGGGGGGCGGGCACGGGGCATTGGTGTCCCTGCCGTGCTCAAACACCTCGGTCGCGGTGGCACCAGATCCTGCTCCGCGTCCGTCGAGACGCGACCGAGAACTGCGCGCGGCCAGGACACCGAGCCCCCACACCCGCGCTCGATGCCTGCGCTCTCTCCGCTCTCGACGGTTCGGAATCCCTGAGGAGCGGAGCGAACGCAGGCGCCCAGTGGCGGCACGGGGCATTGGTGTCCCTGGCGCGCGCAGTTCTCG
>JANPFD010000107.1:0-3429 GCA_031423255.1 Myxococcales bacterium
GAAGTTTCACGAACTCGACACCGTTGTTCTGGACCGCGACGTGCCTGAGCACGGGCTCCGCAAGGGCGACCTGGGCGCGGTGGTTCACGTCCATGAGCCCGATGCGCTCGAGGTGGAGTTCGTGACGGCGTCCGGCCGTACGCAGGCTCTCGTCACCCTGCGCGCCAGCGATGTCCGCTCGGTCCGGGACGAGGACCTGATCACGGTGCGCTCAGCGCGCGGCGCCGCGTAGTTTAGGGTCGCGAGTTCGCGAGGCGCGACGAGGAAACGCGGCGAGCGTGTTGCGCCGCCTTCATTGCCGGACAGAATGGCGTCGGCGCCTGTGACGAGGTCGAGTTGGAGGTGGTCTGCGCGCTCCTCGCCCCGTGCCGCACGAATGAGCAGCGGGGCGGAACGGCAGCTCGTGTCGAGGTACAGAGCCATCACCGGCGGCGCGGTCAGTCGGCGCTACTTCACGGTCATCTGCGTCGGGGGTGGAGTTTCTCGCCGGTCCCGGCGTCACGCTGGCCCTTCGGGCAGCCCGTCGGTGGCGGTGGCCTTAGATTCTGCGGTATGAGGATTAGGGGCGAATGACTGAACTGCTGGCCTTCACCGCGGACCATGTGTGCCGGCTGACGGGCCTTTCGGCGCGGCAGCTCCGATACTGGGACGATACTGAGTTCTTTTCCCCGACGCTGCTGGACGATCACCGGAAGCGGGCTTTCGGGCGCATCTACTCCTTCCGGGACGTCGTGGGCCTCCGCACTATTGCGATCCTGCGCAAGCAGCACAAGGTGCCCCTCCAGGAACTGCGGCATGTCGGGGCCTGGCTACATCGCGAACACGACACGCCCTGGGCGAGCCTCCGGTTCGCACTGAAGGGGCGCACAGTTGTGTTCATGGATCCATCATCGGGCGCTGCCATCGAGCCGACGGGCGAGGGCCAATCGGTTCTGCCGATTGCACTCGAGCCGATCGCGAACGAGATGAGCAAGGCTGCGGCGCGTCTCCGAGAGCGACGCTCGGACGAGCTGGGAAAGATCGTTCGGGACCGCTACGTCGTCCATAACGCGTGGGTGGTGGACGGAACTCGTATTCCCACCGAAGCTATCTGGAACTTTCACCAGGCCGGATACGATACGGACGCGATCATTCGCGAGTACCCACGGCTCCAGGCAGAAGACATTCGCGCGGCAATCGACTTCGAAGCGCCGCGGCATCGGGCAGCGTAGCGCGTGGCGGTCGACCGGCCGCGTATGTCCCCAGTTCTGTGGCGGAATTTTTTACGACACGGGGACACGAAGTTCGCTTCGTCCGCGACCTTTTTCCTGCGGGCACGCCAGACCCGGTGATCGTTGGTGAAGCGAATCCCGGAAGGCAACCGAGCGAAATTCCGACGCCTTGGCCGGATCAGTTTCCGGTGCAACGAGGTGAGAGGACGAACGCTTCTGGAACGTTGGATAGGCCTTCTCGAGTACCACTTTCAGCAATCTTTGGACGATCCTGACTTCCGGATGATCGTTCAGGTTCAGGAGAGCGGCTTCAAGGTGATGTAGGGCTCGCCAGCGGGATGCCACCTTGCGATCGCCAGATTGCGCTCCATATTGGCCCCCCGCGGGAGCGGGGTTACCATCGTGCGTCGTGACCCAGGGCCGCCCTATCTCCGACGCCCTGGAACACGAGGTCCTGCGGGAGGTTCGCGCCCGCGGCGTCGTGGTGTGGCTGGACCGCGACGGCGTCTACAACGGGTTCGTCGACGAACTGGTCGCGCGCCATGCCTCGGGTGGCCTGCGCGAGCCGGTGGTGGCGTTCCGCGGCAGCTTCCTCGAATGGCTGCTGGCGCTGGAACACCATGCGGCGGGCCCCGAGATGGAGCCGTTGCTGGTCCACATGCCCGGGTTCAACACCGACACCATCCGGGCGACCCCGGCGCTGGAGCTGTACGAGGCGGGCAAGCAGTTCCAGAAGGCGCTGGAGACGCTGGTGCGCGAGGCGGCGCACGGCAAGGTCCGCCCGGACGAGATCGACGCGTTTCTCGCCGGTCCCGGCGTCACGCTGGAAGCCGCTGACCGATGGCTGGCCGCGGGCACGAGCAGCGCTCGCGAGGGGTTCGCCGGCACACTCGAACAGATCGGCATCGAGGACGTCGCGCACAAGCTGCTGGTCGCCGACGGCGCGTTCCTGCGCCGGGTGAAGGAGACGCCGGAACGGGCGGAGCTGGAGGCGTTCCTGGCGCGCCACACCGGGATGGATCAGACCTGGCTCCGGTTCTGCGAGCCGGTGCTGAGGGGCCACCCGGCCGAGCGGCTGGCTGATGCTTTCGCCGCCTGGGTGCTGACGGTCGAGTACGCCAACGATCTGCGACGTCCGCCTCACCTGGATGCCTTGAAGCCGCTCACGGCCCTGCCGCGCCCGGTGCTGGACCTGTGCCGCACGCTGGCTCAACGCTTGCGCCAGTCGGCGCGCGAACGCTACGCCAGCCTCGCGGACGAGACCGAGCTGTTGCTGTACGAGGAGCTGCCGCACATCCAGCCCGATGATCTCGGCGAGATCGACACCTTTCGTACCGAGGAGAGCCGGATCCTCGACGCCACCCTGGACGCTCTGCAGGCGGAGGCATGGTCGTCGGCGAGCAGGCTGGCACTGGTACGCGAGAAGGCGGCCTCGTTCTGGCTCGACCTGGACCGGACGGGCGCGCGCCGCACCGAATGGGAGATAGCGCGATCGGCAGCCGATCTGGGCGAAGGGATCGGGGCGGCCGAGAGCCCGCTGAAGGACGCCTCGCACTGGGAGGAGGTGCGTGACCGTTACGTGGCGGTGGCGGCGCGCATCGACGCCGCCCACCGGCGCTTCGGGCAGCTCTGCGCGGACAAGCTGAAGCCCGACCTGCCGCACTTCGTGGCCCTGACCGAGGTGAGTGGCCGCGTCCGGCGCCGCTACCGGCAGTGGGCGGACCGGCTGGGGCGCGACTTCGCACGGTTCTGCGGCGAGCACGGCTTCTTGCCGCCGGCCGAGCTCCAGCAGAGGACGCTGTTCGACCAGGTGGTGCAGCCGCTGGTGGGCCAGGGGACGGTGGCGCTGTTCCTGGTGGACGCCTTGCGGTTCGAGATGGCGGCGGAACTGGCCGACGAGCTGCGGAAACTCGACGGCCTGGTCGAGCTGACCGCGAGGTTCGCCGAGCTGCCGACCATCACCTCGGTCGGGATGAACGCCCTGGCGCCGCTGGTGAAGGACGGAAGGATGACCCTGGCCGCCAAGAGCGGATTCGTCGGCTTCCGCGCCGGTGAATACGCCGTGAAGGCGCCGGCCGATCGCGCCCGGGCCATGGGCATGCGCAGCATGAACGAGACGGCGCACGTCCTGGACCTGGCCACCGTCTGCAGCGACACGGTCGCCACCTTGAAGAGACGCATCGGCGGCAAGAAGCTGGTGCTGGTCCACTCCAGGGAG
>JANPFD010000108.1:0-1737 GCA_031423255.1 Myxococcales bacterium
CGGAGTGTACTCACCTTCGTCATCGACCCAGATCGACTCGTCGTCGGGGTCGAGGGTGGCGAGCTTCAGGGTGAGAAAATTCCGGATGTCCTTCGCCTTTGGCTGGTCGGGACCAAACGCATCCACTGCGATCTCAACGAAGAACTCTCGCGATTCCATCGTGTTCAAAACGTCCTGAAGCGCTGCCAGGCGCGTGAACGCCGCGACCTCGTCCGGCTTCGGCTCGGTGGCGAGCACCGCCTCCACGTAGAACGAGAGGGACCCGGAGGTCACAAGGAAGTCGGGGTGCTTGGTGGTTCCCTGCTTGGGCGGCTCGACGCTGATGCCGCATCGGCGGCACCTGAGCAACTCGTGAACGATGAGTTCGAACGATGCGGATCCGTACCCCTCGGTGCGCAGACGCGCGGCGAGGCCTTTCTGGTGATCGGGCGTGAGATGGGCGAAGGCCCCCTCCAGGAAATCTCGTACTTGACCCGACCAGGCGCGGCCAGAACGGTCCAAGTAAACGTAGTCGGACTCCAACTCCGGCTTGGGTCCCATGAAGGTCCGAGCCCCTCGAAGATTCGCATGGGTGGCTTCGGGGCACCCTCACCTTGGGCGGCCGGCTGTAAGTGTAGGCCTGTTGTTGGCAAACGCTTCCTTATGTAACGTGCCTCGCTTGGGCGAGGAGGCAGCCACCAGCGGAACGGGGCCGACGACGGCCACTCCCTCGCCCGTCTCGACGCTCGGTGCGCTCACGCAGCAGCGCATCCTCGATCTCTCGCGCGTGTTCGGGGTTCGCCTGCGGAGCACATCCGCCACGAAGAAGCAGCTTGCGCAGTTGCTGGGCGCGCAGCTCGATGGACGTTTGCCCGCGATCCTGCGCGAGTTCGGGCGTGAGGAACTGGTGGCCGCGTGCAAGGCTCACGGGCTTCCGGCCGAAACTCCGGCACGCCGTGGGCTCATCGAGACTCTGCTCGCAGCGGCGAGCATCGATCTCGACCAGTCGGTTCCCCCGGCTCCGGTCCGTCACCACAACGGACTGCCGCGCGCGGGGCAGATCGTCAGAGCCCGTCACCGTCAATGGCTCGTGGAGGCCGTCCACGAGGGCGGGCCCGACGAATCGGCTCGGGTCGCTCTTGTCTGCCTCGACGACGACGATCCTGGCCGGCGGCTCGATGTGCTCTGGGATCTGGAGCTGGGTGCGCAAACCATCGAGCCGGAGAAACGCGGCCTTGGTCAGGTAGATCGGCTCGACCCGCCCGAGCACTTCGGCGCGTACTTACACGCCTTGCGCTGGAACGCGGTGAGTGCGGCCGACGCCACCCGCTTCCAGGCGCCGTTCCGGGCCGGAATCGAGCACATGGCCCATCAGCTCACGCCGCTGATGAAGGCGCTCGAGCTGCCGCGCGCGAACCTGTTCATCGCGGACGACGTCGGCCTCGGAAAGACCATCGAGGCGGGACTCGTGATGCAGGAACTCATTCTGCGCCAGCAGGCCCACTTCGTTCTGATCTGCTGTCCGGCTTCGATCTGTCTGCAGTGGCAGGGTGAGATGCGACGGCGCCTTGGGTTGCACTTCGAGGTCATGACCCGCGCGTTCGTTGCTCATCGGCGCAGGCAGCGCGGCTTCGGCGTGAACCCCTGGGCCACGCACCATCGCTTCAAAAGGAGCTGGACGTGAGCGACGCGCCCCGAACGTCGCGATTTCTGATCTACCAGGCCGAAAACGGTGCCATCAAGATCGACGTCCGCTTC
>JANPFD010000109.1:0-90308 GCA_031423255.1 Myxococcales bacterium
ATACCTGATCGCGCGCGCCAAGTAGGTCTTCGGGAGGGCTGGGTCGTACTTGCGCGCCTGCGCCGAGACGTTCAGCTCGACGAGGTCCTCGTTCTTCCCAGAAGACTTGATCACCGTCCACGTCGTCGTGGATTTCGCGCGTGTGAGCCAGTGGCGATTCTTCCCGTCGCGGGCCAGGGGCACCAGGATGCCGGCTGCGAGGAAGCCCCTGTCCACCACGACGAGAGAGTCGTCGGGCACGTCACGCCACAAAAATGCCGTCAACACGATCTCGCTGTCGCTGTACGGACCGACGGCGGCGGCGGCCAATACGTGGGAGCGCAGCGCCATCAGCCCCGCGATGCGCACCAGGGGATAGCCACTTTCACCGCGCGCTCCGCTCGTCCCTCCGTAGTGGCTGCGGGTCTCCTGGGAATCGGCGATGCGCAGAGACGACCCGTCGACGCCGTAGACGGCAAGCCCACGCCAAGCGTGCTTGCGCGCGCTCTCGTGCCCCCACTTGTGCGCGCACATCTCGAACAGGCTCTCCAACGGAGCAGCACCCACGCGCGCGCGGGCCTCTGCCACAGAACTCGGTACCACCGTCGCGCCGCCAGACCCCGCGGGCAGCACCAGATTCAGCCGGCCCACCAGGTCATGGATGGGCCACTTCCGGAACATCGCCATGCCGATCACCAGCCAGACCACCTGCTCGGCGGGCAGACGCCGCTTTCGCACCGTCGCCACGCCCGCCGCATCCAGCGCCATCGCAACCCAACTCGGGTCGACGTGTTTTCGTACGTCTTCGAACTTCTCGGCCTCCGTGAACAGGCCAACCGCCTTGAGCGACTTATCGAGATCCATGGGACCCTCCACCCTCGGAAGTTCACCAAATCCTCGTCGCTCCTCGGTGCCCTGGTGAATGCTTTTTTCTCCACAGGAAATCCGGATCGATCTCGATCAGTTACGCGCTACCCGATCAGCATTGCCTTTAGCACGAGGCGGTGGGCGTTGTGGAGGATGCGGTCGAGGATGGCGTCGGCCAAGGTCTCGTCGGCGAGGTGCTCGTGCCACTTGTTGGGCGGGATCTGGCTGGTCATGATCGTGGACCGATTGCTGAAACGATCTTCGAGGATCTCCAGCAGATCACGCCGCTCTTGCTCACCCGCGGGGCTGAGGCCCCAGTCGTCGATCACGAGCACGTCGACGCGGGCGAGTTTGGCGAGCAGTCGCACGTAGCTGCCGTCGGCGCGTGCGAGCGCGAGTTCGTCAAAGAGCCGTGAGGCTCGCCGGTAGATCGCGCTGTAGCCCTTGCGGCACGCTTGCTGGGCGAGAGCGCAGGCGAGATACGTTTTCCCGACGCCGGTCATGCCGGTCACGATGACGTTCTGATGCTCGCAGACCCAGCGACACGTCGCGAGTTGGCGGATGATCGCCTTGTCGAGATCGCGCCGCGCCGGATAGTCGATGTCTTCTATGCAGGCTTCGCCGAGCCGCAGCTTCGCCTCCTTGAGCAGCCGCGACAGCCGCCGGTTCTCGCGGGTCAGGCATTCGGCATCGACCAGCAGGCCGAGCCTCTCGTCGAAAGACAGCTTCGTCGCCTCGGCGCTTTTCTGTTGCTCGGCCCAGGCGGCCGCCAGCGATTCGAGTCGCAGGCCCTTCAGCTTTTCCATGGTTGGTTCGTTCAGCATTCGGTTCTCCTCATTGGTAATAGTGCGGTCCTCGGACGTTTTCGTGAGTCACGGTCGGCTTGCCTGCGTCGGCCGCCGGCATCGGCAGCGGCGCTCGATCCAGGCCGTGCTTCAGAATCGAGTCGATGTGGCGATACGACCGCGCACCGGCGGTCATGGCCCTCGCACACGCGGCCTCCAGCCGCGTGTTGTCGTATCGCTTGCCTAGCCGCAGGATCCCCAGGCACGAGCGATAGCCCTGCTCGGGGTGCGGTCGGTCTGCCAGGATCGCTTCTACCAGCGCCCGCGTGCGCGGGCCGATGGTGTCCGCCCAGTTCATGATGCGCGATGGACTCCACTCCATGTGCTTGCGATGCGCGACGGGCATGTGCTCCGCCACCGTGCTGTGCCGCCCGCGCACAAAGCTCCGCGCGTGCGAGGCGACCCGCCGGCCACCGAGGAAGATCTCGACGGTGCCCGCCGAGATCCGCGCTTCGGCCTGCTCGTGCAGGTGCTCATGCGGCACCGAGTAGTAGTGACCCTCGATCTCGACGTGGTAGTCCACGTTGACCTTGACCAGCTTCCAGGCGCCGTACACGAAGCGCTCCATCGGCAGCGGCTTGAGTCGCGCTCTTTCGATGCGATCGAAGAGTTCGCGTCGACTGGCCTGGTAGATCCGCATCTTCCGCGCGTTCAGATCTTCCAGCAGCTCCGCGATTCGGATGTTGAGCGACTCCAGCGAAAAGTGCGTCTCGTTGCGGATGCACGCGAGGATCCACCGCTGAGCGATCAGGACCGCGCCCTCGACCTTGGCCTTGTCGCGCGGGTGCGCCGGTCGCGCTGGCAGCACCGTTGTCCCGTAGTGCTCCGCCATCTCCTCGTACGTGCGCTGGATGCTGGGCTCGTACCGGCACGCCGTCGTCACCCCGGACTTGAGCTGGTCGCACACCACCGCCTCCGTCACGCCGCCCCAGTACTCGATCATCCGCATGTGGCTCGCGATCCAGTCAGGACCGCGCTGGCTGCGTGTCGCCTCGGCGTACGTCAGGTTGGACGCGCCCAGCACGCCGACGAAGAGTTCGACGCCGATGCGCTCGCCGGTCTTTTCATCCCAGATGCACGGCCGCTTGCCCGAGTAGTCCACGAAGCACTTCTCCCCGGCGACATGGACCTGGCGCATCGTCGCGCCACGCCGACTCAGCCACTCCGTGTACGCGTGACAAAACCAGCTGTACCGATACCCGTCCGGCTCTCGTTGCAGATACTCCAGGTGGAGCAACTCCATCGTCACGCCCACGCGCTTCCGTTCGGCGTGCACCCTGGTCCAGTCCGGCTCCGGCCGGTGGTTCTTCTTGCCCACCATCGCCGACGGCGGATACAGCCGCGCTTCCAGCGCGTCCTCCGTCAGCGTCGTCACCTCTGCCCACGTCAGCTTCGCCGCCGCCGCCCGCCTCACGACCGAGCCGGCCGACGACACGCCCACCCCGGCGCTCCTGCTGATCGCCCGCAGACTCCGCCCCAACTCCAGCCGTTGCCTCAGGATCTCTCGTGTCTTTCGCATGGATAGTCGCTCCGTCGCCATCTCGCCTCCTTGTTGGAAGCGGGCACGTTATCCAGCGTCGGCCAGGTGCGTATTTCGCACCGGAATCAGCGATCACGATGGCCTGGAATGGCCGATCACGATGCTCTGGAATCCCCGATCACGATGCCGTGGAACGGGTGATCGCGATGCCCTGGAATCGCTGATCGCGATGCTCTGGAACACGCAGCCTATCGCTTTGCCGAGGCTGCGAGATGTTACGAGCAGACGTTCCGGAGCTGGCCTGGCACGCAGTCGGGAAAGGACGCACTCTGGCGTGCCGGAAACGGCTACCGGCGACTCGGGGAGTGGCATGAGGCGCTCAGGATCCTGAGAGTGATTGCCGTGGATCCACGATTCGAGACGTTCGTCCATCGTGCGGACGCGCAGGCGATGGTGACCTTGTTCGAGCAGCACGAACGCGAGCAGCGCGAGCTGCTCAGGCGGGTCAGAGAACCCAAGGTCCTTCCACCGCCCGCGCCAGACCCAGACCCGAGAGCCATCGCCAGGCGGTAAGACCAGCATGAAATCCAACGGGCACGGTGGTCACGGCGATGGCGAGTATCTCTCCCGACAGTTCGGCATCCCTGCCATCGACCTGGCCGAGTTCGTGATCGCCGACGAGATAGCCGCCCTCATCCCTGCCGACCTCGCCAAGAGGTGTTCGGCCATGCCTATCACCAGGACGAGCGACGGAATGCTCATCGTCGCCATGGCGGACCCTGACGACCTCGCCGCGCGCGAGCTTCTCACCGCCGCGAGCGGCCTCGAGATCGAGGTCGTCGTCGCCAGCCGCGTCTCGATAGTCCTTGATCCTTTCCGGGTCGCTCATGCCGCATGCTGCCGTCGTACACAACCGTAGAGGTCAGGATGCGCTCGACGAACGGATTGATTGTCACTTTGCGCGCGAGCGCTCTTGGCGTCGCACTCGCCGCTGCTGCATGCGGAGGTGCCGAGGATCAGCTCGATCCCACGCCGACCTTCTTCCCCATCGCCGTCGGAAACCGATGGGTGTACAGCGTCAAGAACGTGGTGACCGGCGAGGTTCTGGGTCAGAAGATCGTTTTGATCAACGCTCGGGAGCCCGTGGGAGGCACGGGGCCCAATGCGCAGGTGGTCGCCTTCAGGCGAACGACCACGGCGCCGCACGGCAGGGGAGCCACCTCCGGATGGTGGGGCGTGATCGAACGACCCGACGGACGCCTGATCGTCAACTACCGTGAAATCGATGGCTCCAACGACGGGCAGGAAGAGTGGTGGCAGCCGTACCACCTGAAGCTGGACGAGACGCGCGCCCATCTGAGGGCCGGCGTGCAATGGACCGAATCGAACACCAAGTTAGATTCCGTCGACCGGTCCATGCACGAGATCTGGAAGGTCGGTGAGACACGGGCCAGGATCACCGTCCCCGCCGGGACATTCGAGTGCCTCGAGATCATCCATTCATCACCGGCAGGCCGCGATAAACACACCTGGTACGCACGTGGGGTCGGCAAGGTGCGTGAGGTCGGAGGCGACATCGAGGAATTGACGGAGTACCACATCGAATCTCCCGCACCGAACTGACAGCGAGCGACGAGATCGGAGCCCGACCCGGAACGACCGCGGGCGATCCGGCATGTTTACAAGAGCAGAAGGAATCCGATCGCAGGAGAATCGCCGGTCGATGTTTGGGAATTCGGAACCATCCCCATCTCCTTCGGATTCCTGATCTCCTTATCTCCTGTGAATCCTCGGGCCGCCGGCGGAGATGGAACAGGAGATCAGGAGTTCAAGAGATCGGAGGAGGAGATCCGCGGCAGAGACTGAGGGTTCGAACGACCGGGTCGTCCCTCCCGTCTTTTGCCTTCCCGTTCAATCATACGCAGTAACCCATGGGCGTCTGCACGCGAGCTGTCCCTGGATCGATCCTTGCGGTATCGCACCGGAGCGGCCTGCTCATGGCGCGGTCCGAAAGCCGGGGTAAACAAAGGCACCTGCGATGGTGGCACAGTCGGTCTCCGAGACGCCTTCACCACGCACGGTCGCGTACCACGTCCCGCGCACCTGGGCCTCCATCTCGACGATGATCTTCTCCGCGGCCGGTGCGTCGAGCAGGAACCGACCACACTGACTGAGCAGGTTGCGCGCGCTGGCGTAGCGGCCGGAATCACCGCATGCGAGCGCGAGGTCTCGCCGTTCCAGGCTGACGAGTGGGCTCGGCGTGAGGTCGTACGCCGGAGACAAACCCCAGTCGTTGCCCTTGGCGATGATCGCATGGTTCCGCGGATGGTCGTCGGTATTGGAAATCAGGGCGTTGAAACACATGCGCCGGAAGAGTTCTGCGCCAGCGGCACGCGGATCCGCGCACGCTCGACGCAGCTCCTCAGCCAGCAGAACGTAGGACCACCGGTCTCGAGAGCGATGGGTGTCCTCCGCCCGCAGCAAGGTCAGAGCGCTGACCATGCGATGCCGCAGGTAGCCGCCTGCGCTCTTCTCCCGATCGAACCGCTTCACCAGGAGGACGTCTCGTCCCGCCACATCTACGACCCTGCTGTGCGCGGTGGTCAACCCGCAGGCGCGGCCGAGCGACAACATCGCGTGCTCGACGCGAGCGTAGTTCCAGCGATCGTCAGCCCGGTTGAACTTCGCGATCCACAAACCGTCCTCGTCCTCGACCACGGTCTTGGGCCGTGCGCCGCCCATCGAGGTGCCGAGCAGCAGTAACTTCTCGACCTGCTCGGCATCGGGGTCCGTCGGGACCTGCTCGCCTCGGTCGATCTCGTCCGCGAGCGCCTGTAGCCTCGCCAGGTCGAGGGTTTGGTTGAAAGTCCGGCGCGGTGCGGGCGGCGTCCTCCCAAGTCCGAACGCGAGCGCCCCGGCCCGGTCGTCGGGGGCATGGAGCAAGTAGTCGAGTTCGTGGAGGCTCGCGTGGCCGATGTGACGCTCGATCACAAGACGGCCCCAGTAATCCGGGCTCGCGTCGCGCAAGGCTCCGAACACGCCGCCCATGGACGTCGTCTCGTAAGTACGCGGCGCGAGCTTCAGCTCGACAGGGTCGATCGGTACGCACCGTGGATTCGCCAAGTAGCTCCGGCCATAGACGAAGGAGCCGAGAGTGACCTGACGCCTCGATTCCAGACGGAACCGCCCCGCCGTGACGGACTCTGTTTCGCCCGGCAGCGTGATGTACACGAAGCATTCGCGGGCCGACTCAGAAGTCATCGTCCAGCCTGGCAACAGTTCGGGCGCGCGTACGTTCGTGCGTCTTCGCCAGGGCCTCGCCCTCGACATCCTTGTGAGGCGCGCCGACCTCGGCCAGCTGATCGACGAGATCCATCACCCAGAGGAGGCCCGCGTAAACTGCAACACTGGTTGCTGGCTTCCCCGCCTCGGCGGACGCTACTACGTGCCGATGAACGCCCAGCTTCGCGGCGACCTCCGCGATTGTCAGGTTGCGGCGCAGACGTGCGGTTCGGAGGTTCTCCCCGAGCGTCTTGAGCGCCCGCTCGAGCTGATATGGCGGCTCGCGTAGGAGGTGACCTCGACCATGCATGACTATTATAAGAGATATAATATTAGATAAAGTCGATTATAATCGACATTAACGCGTTGCTGTTGCGCATGGATGCGTTCCGGCGCGATCACATGATGCAGCGACTTTCACGCACCGCATAACACCGGTTTGCCACGCCCGCAGATTCCGCGGCGCACGTGCGGACAGCTCATCCATGAGCAGCCCTCACGAGGTCACACCGGTTCAACATGATCGCCTCGTTGCCATCAAGCGGCACCACTCTGGTACACGGGGCGATCGCCCGCTCGGCGCCCGGCCGGTCGAGCAGGTACCGGCGTCAGGCCGCCTTCCGCACCTCCTCCAGCACCTCCAGGCTTCTCCCCTTCACCTCGCTGACCGCTCTGCGCACGCCCTCCCGGTCTTGGTAGTGCCAGCTCACCAGCTCTCCGGTGGATAGGCAGTTCAAGCCGCTTATCCCGCCGCGTCGCGTGTCAACGCCAAGTAGAAATGTCCGGTTGTTGTAGTCGGGAGGCAGGGGTAGGGACGAGGGGGGCCCGAGGGGAGACTGATAAGTTGTGGGCAAGTCCGGTGTGGCTGTGGACGGCGTGGGCACGGGGCGCTTGAGGCGCAATGCGAGGGTTCCGTCGGGCAGTTCGGCGAGGCGGTCCGCCGATAGCGGCGGGCGCGCCACGTAGCGACACAGGCCTTCGAGCCCGGCGCGATCGTTCGCGGCGATGCAGACGTTGGCGTGCACGTTGAAGCCCTCGACCTCGGCGCAACGCTTTCCCAGGATCCGCGCTTGCGGAAGGCGGTCGTGACCGAGGCGACGGATCGGGCGGCCTCGCCGCGGACCCGTGGCGACCATGCGTCGCAGCGACGCGGCCGACATCCGGGCCAGCAACGGCTCGCGAGCGGCGGCGACATCGTCTGCGAGCTCGTCGAATATGCGCGACACGCGCCGGAAGACGCGCGCGGCGACCTCTGCGACGTCTCCGTCGCTGGGCGCGGGCACCGGATGGAACAGGGGCCGGCCTCGTCGATGGCGTAGACACCGTCGAGCGCCAGGGCCGAATCGAAGCGCTGAATCACCGTGACGGCGCCGGTCTTCAGCACACCGCGGAGGCCAGCTTGCGGGCGCGGCGGCGCAGGGTCCAGGAGACAGCGCCCATGAAGGCGCGGAGCACGGCGCCTGCGAGCGCGGGGTCGTGCGCCATTGCATACCGCAGGCCGTGAGGCACCGTGAGAACCCACTGGCGGATCGGAGCTCGTGGCAACACGTTGTCCACCAGGTGAGCGGCGGTGTCGCACATGCGCCGGCAGATGCACGAGCCGCAGAACCCCCGCCTCTTGCACGAGAAGGCGACCAGGCGGCTGTCGCCGCATTCCTGGCAACGGGCGCGCAGAAAACCGTGCGCGAGGATGCCGCAGCGGAGGTAGGCCTCGAACTCCGCCACGATGAAACGCGGCAGGCCACCTTCGTGCTCGCGCTCGGCTTCGGCCTGGAACGTTCTCCAGTGACGTTGCAGGGTCTTGTAGAGGAGTGACTCCTCGGGGCGATGGCGCTCGTGCGGCGGCGATTCGTCGCCATGGGCGGGCGCGTGGGTGGCGTGCTCCACCCCGGGTCATCGGCGGTCTAGCCGGAGCGCCTACTAAAGATCTTCCGCGCGCCCGGTGCTGTCGCCGAGCTTGTCGGCCTTGGCGCCCATGCGGTCGAGCATCGCAAGGAACAAATTGCTGAGCGGCTGCTCGGCGGCCAGCTTGACGTGCCGGCCCGGGCGCAACGTGCCGCCGCCGCCCCCTGCCAGGATCACGGGCAGATCGGCGTGGGTGTGCCTGTTGCCGTCGCTGACCGCACACCCGAACAGCACCATCGAGTTGTCGAGCACGGTCTTGCCGTCGGCGTCCTTTGCCGCATCCAGCTTGCCCAGCAGATACGCGAGCTGCTCCATGTAGAACATGTCGATGCGGGCGATCTTCGCCATCTTGTCGGCCGCCAGCTGGTGGTGCGACAGGTGGTGGTGACCCTCGGGGATCCCGATCTCGTTGAAGCTGCGGTTCGACCCCTCGTGCGCCAGTGGGAAGGTCGCCACCCGCGTCGAGTCGGTGGCAAACGCCAGCGCCATGAGATCGAACATCATCCGGATGTGGGCGCCGTGGTCGTCGGGAATGGCGTCAGGCGGGCTGGCGCCGGCTTTCGGTAGTTTGAAGCGCTCGGCCTTCTCGATCTGGATCTCGATGGCCCGCACGCTGGTCAGATACTGATCCATCTTGCGGCGGTCGTTGGCGCCCAGCTCGCGCGACAGGTCCTTGGCGTCGGCGACCACGAAGTCGACCAGGCTCTTGCGCTGGCGCTGGCGGGTCAGGTACGCCTCCTGGCGCTTGTCGGCCGGGCCGGCGCCGAACATGCGCTCGAACACCTGGCGCGGGTCGGCCTCGGGCGGCAGCGGCACCGTCTCCGACGCCCACGAGACGTTGTACTGGTACGAGCAGCTGTAGCCGTTATCGCACGACCCCGTCCGCCGTGACTGCTCGGTGCCCAGCTCCAGCGACGGCATCCGTGTCAGGTGCGCCAGCTGCTGAGCCGCGATCTGATCGACGGAGACGCCCAGCTTGATGTCCGCACCCGAGGTCTTGCGCGCGTGGCAGCCGGTGAGGAAGGTGGCGTTGGCGCGCGCGTGATCGCCGGCGCCGTCGCCCAGCGCGGAGGCGTTGTGGTGCGCAAAGCCGGTCATGATCTGGAACTTGTCCTTGAAGCGCGCCATCGGCTTGAACGTCTCGTTCAACTGGTAGTCCCGGCCCTCGCCTTTGGGCCGCCAGTGCGCCCACTCGACGCCGTTCGGGATCATGATGAAGGCCATCCGCAGGGGCGCTGCTGTCGTCGCCCAGGCCTTGCGAGGCGCCAGGTACTCCAGTGCCGGCAACGCCACGATGGTGCCCAGGCCACGCAGGAACTTCCGTCGTTGGTATTTCATCGCTTTCCGTCTCCTCGGCGCATCTGGAACGGCACGCTGTCGATCACGCCCTCGAGCATGGTCGAGAACCGACCGCCCGTCGTCACCATCTTCTGGACAATCGCCTCGACCGCGCACTTGTCGTAGGTCTCGAGCCCGCGGCCCAGCGCGTACGTCATCAGCTTCCGCGTCGACGCCCGGTAGAACGGCGCCTTGCGCGATCCCAGGATCCTCCGCAGATCGTCGACGCCCGAGATCGTCTCGCCCGTCACCAGCTCGCCGCGCGGGTCGATCGGGATGTCGTCCCCCTCGGTCTCGCGCCACTGGCCGATGAGGCTGAAGTTCTCGAGAGCGAGGCCAATCGGATCCATACGCGCGTGGCAATTGGCGCAGGCGGGGTTGGCGCGGTGGAGCTCGAGCTGCTCGCGCAGCGTCGCCGGCTCCTGCCCGTCCTTGTTCTTGGCGTCCTCGAGGTTCGGGATGTCGGGTGGCGGCGGTGGCGGCGGCGTGCCGAGGATGTTGTCCAGCACGAACAGGCCGCGCTTGACCGGCGAGGTGCGTGTCGGATTCGACGTCACCACCAGGAAGCTCCCCTGGCTCAAGATGCCCCCACGGTGCGAGCCGGCCGGCACCTGCACCTTGCGCATCTCCAGGCCCTCCACGGCGGGCAACCGGTAGAACCTGGCGAGCTGCGCGTTCAAGAAGGTGTAGTCCGCCGTCAGCAGCTCCATCACGTCGCGGTCCTCGCGCATGATGTGCGCGAACGACATCTCCGTCTCCGTTCGCAACAGCTTGCGCATGGTGGCGGTCAGCTCGGGGTAGCGGCGGTTGTTGATGAAGATCCCCTCGACGTCGCGCGTCTGCAGCCACTGCCCCACGAAATCGGCGACGAAGCGGTCGGCCTTCGGGTCGGCCATCATCCGCTTCACCTCGGCGCGCAGGTTCGCCCGCAGCTTGCCGGCCGCCGCCACGTCCAGCAGTTGCTGGTCAGGCAGGCTGGTCCACAGCCAGTACGACAGCCGCGAGGCCAGCGAGAACTCGTCGACCGGGTGCACGGCGTTCGGGTCGTTCGGCCGCGGCTGCGTCTCGGTGCGGAAGAGAAAGCGCGGCGACACCAGCACCGCCTGCAGGGCCTGGGCGATGCCCTCCTCGAACGAGGCGCCGGTCCGGGTCAGGGCCAGCAGGCGTTCGCGCGTGGCGGCGTCGACGGGACGGCGGAAGGCGCGGGTGGCAATGCGGTCGAGGATCTCTGCCGCGTAGTCGCGCTGGTCGGCCTCCGCCACAGGGGCCGCCCCCTTGAAGAAGACTCGCTTGTGCGACTCGGGGTACTCCGGTGGCAGGCCGAGCGGGCCCTTGGCCGCCACCTCGTCGACGTTGAACGCCACGCCCTTGGCAGCGGTGGTGTCCAGCACCAGGCGCACGGTGTGCGACCCGGCCGCGAGCGCGCGCGGGAAGTCGTAGCGGTAGACCTTGATGCCGTCGTAGCTGTACGTCTTCGCCGTCAGCCGTTCGCCGTCGAGATCCGCGGTGAAGCTGGCCTTGCCAGTCCAGGGATCGAAGCTGCTGACCGACATCGCCAGCTGGACCTGGTACTTGCCGGCGACCGCCAGCTTGAAACGCGCCTCCAGCGTCACCTTGCCGGTCGCCTCGTCGACGGTCTTCAGGCCGCCGCGCCCGATGGCCACCCGGGGCACCGTCGGCTTGCCGAAGACCACCGCCTTCTTCACCACCTGGGCCGCGGCGTTGAAGTACTTCTCCATCAAGACCGGCGAGAGGTTGAGCACGTCGCCGATGTTGTCGAACCCGTAGCCGGTGTCGTCCGGCGGGAACTCCTCGGCGGTGTCGAAGTCGACGCCGAGCAGATCACGCACGGTGTTCCGGTACTCCTGCCGGTTCAGGCGCCGCGTGGTCACGCGTCCTGGGTCCGGGGCCTTGCAATCGACGCGGAAGACGTCCCGTTCGATCCACGAGGCGATGCGCGCCCGCTCCGTGACCGAGGGCTGCGGCTTCTTCGCCGGGGGCATGATGTCATTGTCGAGGGCGTCGTACACCCGCTGCCACAGCTTGGCGTCCATCTCCTTGCCCTTGTCGAGCATCACGTCGCCCCGCTCGTTGCCGTCTCCGTGGCAGCCGTAGCAGTACTTCACCAGCAGCGGCTTGATGTCACTTTCCGCTGCGTTGGCGAACGCGGGCAGACAGACGCATAGCGTTAAAAGGAGCCGTTGCACCACTCCCTTTACCGGCAGAAACGGTTCGAGCGTTTAGACCTTTCGGGCCAGGCAGCGCGCTACTGCTGCTCTTTGGTGACGATGCCCAGGGTCTTGGCGCCGACGCCCTTCACGATGTCCATGTAACGCACGACGTCGCCGTACATCGCCTCGTCGTCGACCTTGAAGAAGACGACCTTCTGGCTGTCGTGCTTCAGGCGTTCGCCCACCTTGTCCGCCAGGGCCTCCGGGGCCACGGGATCGCCGTTGATGGACAGATCGCTCTTGGCGCTGATCTCGAGGACGATCGGGAGGGTTGGCGGCGGCGGTGTGTTGCTCTCGTCCTTGCGCGGAACGTTGGCCGTCAACTCCTTCAGCATCGACGGCGTCAGCACCATGAAGATGATCAGCAGCACGAGCACCACGTCGATCAACGGCGTGACGTTGATGTCCGACCGCGCACCCTTGCTATTGCCACCGACGTCCATGCTCATGACTGCGTGATCCCCTTACTGCGTCTTCTTCAGCTCTTCGGTTCCCAGCATCACGTCGTCGATCTTCGCCTTGTGAACCGCTTCCATCACTTCACGAACGGTTCCGTAGTTCGCCCGTGAGTCCGCCTTCACGAACACGGTCTTCTCCGGGAACCGTCGCGTCTCCGCCTCGACCGAGGCGGTGACGACATCGAGCTTGACCTTCATCTTCCCGATGTAGATCTCCTTCGTCTTGGTCACCGAGATGATGATGTCCTTGCCGTCGTCGGGCTTCTTGTCGTGGTTCGCGGTACGTGGCAGGTCCACGGCCACGCCGCTGGCGATCATCGGCGTCACCACCATGAAGATGATCAGCAGCACCAGGACGACGTCCACCAGGGGCGTGACGTTGATGTCCCCCTTGACCGCACCCCTCACGCGCTTCTTGGGGGCGCGCGCCTTCCTCCGGATGGAGAAGACTTTGAATTTGCTGGCGGACATCTTGCTTGCTTGGCTCGCGGGCGCGTCAGCCCTTGGCGGTTGCTCGCTGGGGCACGCGCGCCTCGCGCATCATCGTGTCCAGCACTTCGCCGGCCGTCTCGTCGATGTCGATGGTGAAGTCGTCGATCTTGGTGACGAAGAAGTTGTAGAACCAGACCGAGATGATCGCCACCGCCAGCCCGACGGCGGTGGTCAGCAGCGCCTCGGCGATACCTGCGGAGACCGTGGCCAGACCGCCGCCGCCCTTCGACGGATCGGCCATGCTCTGGAAGGCGGTGATGATGCCGAACACCGTGCCGAAGAGGCCAACGAACGGCGCCGACGAGGAGATGGTGGCCAGCGCCGAGAGGCCGCGGCGAAGGTTGGCGATCTCGCGCTCCTTGACCCGGTCCATGGAGCGGCTGACGCCATCGACGACGATCTCGATCTCGGCCGGATCGGTGATCTTGTCACCCAGCGCATCCAGACCGCGGGCGAACTCGCCGACGCCGCTGCCGATCACCCGCGCCACCGGGCTGCCCTTCCATCGCTGATCGAGCCCCGCCGCCTCACGCAACCGGCCGGGCGTTCCCACCAGCGGCTGAAGTGCGCCGACGTAGCCAAGCGACTGGGCGCGTCCCTTCTTGAAGGTGACGAAACGCTCGACCGTGACCCCGATGGAGTACATCGACATGAACAAGAGGATGATGACCACCCCCTTGGCGACCCAGCCCATCGAGGTCCAGAGGCCCCACAGAGTTAAATCCATCTTCCGTTCGCTCCTTCTTCGTTATCTGGCCGAAAGCTCGTATCGCAACACGTAGCAGAACGGCACCGGGCGGCCGTCGACCTGGTACGGCTTGTACCTCCAGGTTCCTCTGATCTTTGCCACCAGGTCGGTGTCGATGGCGGGGTCCGCGCTCTTGAGGAGCTTGATGTCGGACACCTGACCTTCCTTGCTCACGCAAATCTTCAGCATGGCGAACAGGCTGACCTTGGCCGCAGCCATCGCCGGGGGAAGCTTGACCTTGTACTCGTCGGCCGTCGGATCGATCGACAGCTGACCCTTTGCGACATTGGGCGGCAGCGTCTTCGGCGGCGCAGGAGGGCCTTCGCCCCCGCCGGTCCCCGTGCCGGTGCTGCCGACGACACCGCCCACGACACCACCCACGACACCGCCCGCGACACCGCCCACGACGCCGCCCACCTGGGCGCCCTCTTCCTCCTTCGTGTCCTCCTCCTTCGGCTCCTCCTTGGGCTTCTCTTCCTTGGGCTGAACGATCTCGTTCGGCTTCGGCTGGATCACCTCGACGGGCTTCGTCTTGGGTTTGGTGGATGCCTTCTTGGCGGCTGGCGGAGGCGGCGGTGGAGGCGGGGGTGCTCCCGACATGAAGGTGACGGTCACCGTCGGGGGCGACAGCTCCTCGACGTGCCAGAACGAGTAGACGACGCCGACGAATAGCAGCGCGCCGTGCAACGCCAGCGATAGCGTATAGGTGATCCGCCGGCCCTTCTTGGGCTGCAGCTTTTCGGCGTGGAGGAATGATTCGAATGCCATGATCGCCGTCTAGCGCTTGTCCGTGTCCTTGTGGGGGCGCGCGCCTCTCGGCGGCGCTTCGTCGGGCTTGCCCTCGTCGGCGCCCTTCTCGGACTGATCCGGGTTCGGGGGCGCGGTCGGGATCGACCTGCCCTGCAGCTCGAGCGACTTCTTCATCCACTTCACCGCCTCGTCCACGCACTTCTGCCATTCCTCGGGCTGGTCGAAGTAGGCGAACGACTTTTGCCGGTAGAGCAGGTTCAGGTAGGTCATCGCCTCGGGGTACTTGGGCTTGAGCGCCACCGCCTTGTTGAGGAACTCGATCCCCAGGTCGGCGTAGTCGACGCGCTGCTGACTGACGATGTCACCCATGCCGAACAGCGGCGCCTCTTTCTTTTCCTTCGGCTTGTTCGGATCGGGACGCGGATCGAACGAGGCCTTGTCCCCGCCGCCCTTTTGCATCAACTGCTGCCACAGGAAGACGCCCACCGAGTACTGCGCCTCGGGCTCGTCCGCCTTGATCTCGGCC
Source organism: Myxococcales bacterium (assembly GCA_031423255.1). Taxonomy (GTDB): domain Bacteria; phylum Myxococcota_A; class Polyangia; order Fen-1088; family Fen-1088; genus JANPFD01. The sequence continues at coordinate 14,902 of JANPFD010000109.1, forward strand.
TTCTTCTGGTACCAGGTGAGCGCCTCCTCGGTCTTGTTTGCCTTGGTGTAGACCTGGATGAGGCCATTGACAGCGTCTATGTCCTTGGGGTTCCGGACGAGGCGCTGCTCGAACATCTTTGACAGCTCGTCGTACCGCTCGGCGTCGAACAGCGTCTGCACGTAAAGGGTATCGCCGCGGGGATCGGCCGGTTTCAGGTCCTTGAACCGCTTGAACGCCTCGAGGGCGCACGTCGCCGCGGCTTCGTTGTCCGGCGTGTGCGCGCCGGGGATCAGCATCTTCTGGCAGGTGAAGCCCTTGTTCAGCCAGAGCACGGGGAAGTTCGGCACGAACTCCTCCGCCTCGGTGAACGCGGCGACCGCGGCCTTGTACTCCCCGTCCTTGTATAGCCTGTTGCCTTCCTGGATCTTGCGGCGCCCACGCACCTCACCGCAGCCGCTGCTCGCGAGCGCGACCGCACCGATGGCCAGGCAGAAGAGGAACCGTGCGTTCATGCGCCCCCGTGGAAACGCCAGGAAACAGTTTTCATACACCGCGGCCACGGATCTCCGCAAGACGAGAACCGCGGCCGCCATTCACTTGGCCACGGGCGCGGGCGCGGGCGCAGGCGAGCTTCGCTCGCCGGAGCCCGCCGGGGGGTTTGGGGACCCTCCCAGGGTCCCCATCTCAAGGGTCCCCATCTCAATACACCTCGAGCTCGGTGCCCCCCCGGGGGAAACTCTTGTGCTTGCGCAGGACCGCCACGGCGCCAGGCGCCGCGGCCCACGTGACCGGCCGTTCGTCGAGGTTCGCACGAAGGATGCGTGTGGTTTCGACCCCCGGTGCCTTGCCGGCGGCAGGCTGGTAGCGCGTCCGGTAGAAATCCAGGTAGGTCGGGTCCTTTTTCTGCCTGGCCAGGGCATCCGGGTTCAGCGGATCGATGGCCAGACTGAAGGTGACGACATCGCCATCCTGCTGATCCTTCAGCGACTTCGGCTCGTAGTGCGAGAACGGTTCGGCCAGCTTCAAGGCCAGCTTGCGGCCCGTCGGGTCGACGAGCTGCGCCCCGTTGTGGTCCTCGTTCAGCACCGCCAGCAGGGTCCGGTTCGGGTTGTTGCGGCGGAGCTGGCTGACGTAGGCCCACCCCATGAGGTCGCCGATCTCGCTCTCGGAGGCAAAGGCGTTCGTCAGCAGATCGTAGACCGCCGCCCGGGCCGGCTGGCGCGAGTCCTTCTTCTTGTCGAAACCGCCCGGGCGCTGCCCGACGAGCTGCGCGTATCCGTCCTGCCAGCCGATCACCTTCAGCGGCACGCCCTTGACCATGCCATCTTTGCCGAGCACCACCGGCCGCGGCTTGCCGACCGGCGCCAGACCGTCGAGAGCGTACTGGGTCACCACGAAGCTGTCGGGGCCGCGTTTCTCCCAGGCGATGAGCCCGCGGCTCGAGACCCCGAAGTCCGCCGCCGGGCCGATGGCGGCGGCGGGCTTCCCGTCGGCGCCGAAGTACTGCGCGCGCAGGCCGCCCGCCGGATCGCGCGTCACCACGACCAGACCCCACCCCACGAACAAGAGGCGATCGAACTGCTGCCCGTGATCGGCAAGCTCGATCGTCTGCCTGGCCTTGCCCGTGGCCAGCTCGAAGACCTCGATACGCGCGAATGAGCTGCTGTCGGTGCGCAGCACGGCGACGCGCTCGCCGTCGATGGCGAAGGGATCGTCCAGGAAACCCTTGTCCGCCTTGACGACGAAGCGAGGCTTGGCGCCCTCCTGGGCGAGGACCGGGCCCGCCGTCAACAGCAGTGCGAGGCACAGGTGTCTCACGGCCCTGACCTACCTCGGTTCAGGGGTTGCGGCAACACAGGACGCCCCCCAGAGCCCCGTCGGTCTTGGTGACCAGAGCTGCCTCGCGCAGGCTGTCGTCGGCCGTGCCGCAGGACCAGACCCCGCCGGTGCCCAGGCAATCGGCGAAGCCCATGCGGCGATCCAGTGGCTGGCAGCTGGCGGTCTCGGGCTGGCCCAGGCTGCCGCAGCCGTGCAGATCGTTGGCGTTCCTGGGGTCGGTGGTGCACAGGCCCTGCGGCGAGGCTCCGGCGCGGACGATGAACAGACGTGGGTAATCCACCGGCCCGATGCTCTCGCACTCGCTGGGTGAGTGCGACTCGACGTCCGAGGGGTCGCGGCAGACGTGCCACCCCTCGAAGCACAGGTCGGCGATCGAGCAGCCATCGCCGCCCGGGTTGGTGCTGGTGTCGCCCGCGCGCCGGTCGCACTGGGGGTTGTCGGCCAGGTTGCCCAGCAACCCCGGGATCGACCAGGCGCCCGCGCAGCCCGCGATCTTCGGCCAGCTGTCGAGGTCGGCGAAGCCCTCGCGCGTGCCGTCCGCGCAGCCGAGCAGTTCCGGAGAGCCGATCAGCGTCATCGGCTCCGGGCCACGCTCGGCGGGCGGGAGATCCGGCCGCTGGTCCCGCCGCAGATCGGTGGTGTCCGCGGCTCGGTCCGTCGGCCCGTCGTCGGGCGGCCATCCCCCATCGGGCAGTCCCCCGCCGATGACACGGCAGCCGGCCACCAGCGCGAGGAGCGGAACCGGACGCACGTCTGTACTATAAACGCGTGGGGCGCAGCGAAGTCTCTCGATCCCACCGGATCCCAGGCCATCACGGACTCGCCCTGTCGGCGCTAACCGTAGAAAGGAACCGCTAACTCTTTTTTGTGGTACAAAAACGAATCGTGTATGCGCGTTTACTGGAGCGGCCCGGGTCGCAGAGTTTTTTCCTGTTCGGTCCGCGGGGTACCGGCAAGACGGCGTGGGTGGGAGCGGCGCTACCTGGGGCGTTGACCTTCGACCTACTGGACGGCAGGACCTACGAACGTCTTTTGGCCGATCCCGCGCTGCTCGATGAGCTGATCGCGGCATCGCACCGAGACTGGGTGGTGATCGACGAGGTACAGCGGGTACCTGCAGTCCTGGACGAGGTGCATCGGCTGATCGAGAAGCGGAAGCTGCGCTTCGTCCTCACCGGATCCAGCGCGCGCAAGATCCGGCGCGGCGGAGTCAACCTGCTGGCCGGCCGGGCGCTGACTCGTTTCATGCACCCGCTCACCGCGCAGGAACTGGGGCAGGACTTCGACCTACGCAGAGCGGTACGCATCGGGGGCCTGCCGTTCGCGTGGACCAGCGAAACCCCTGACGACTATCTGTCCGCCTACGTGGCGACGTACCTGCGCGAGGAGGTGTTGCAGGAGGGCCTGACACGCAACCTGGCGGCCTTCAGCCGCTTTCTCGAAGCTGCGGCGTTCTCGCAGGCCGCGGTGCTCAACATGGCGGCGGTCGCCCGGGACAGCGGTGTCGCGGCGAAGGTGGCGGAGAACTACTTCACCATCCTGGAAGACCTGCTGATCGCTGTCCGTATCCCTGCATTCACCAAGCGCGCCAAGCGACGCGTGGTCTTGCACCCGAAGTTCTTCTTCTTCGATGCCGGGGTTTTTCGGGCTCTGCGCCCGCGTGGGCCCCTGGACTCTCCAGAGGAAGTGGACGGGCCGGCGATCGAGACGGTGGTGCTCGCTCACCTGCGGGCGTGGAACGACTACCGCCGCCTGGGCTACACGATTCACTACTGGCGCACGCCCGAGGGTGACGAGGTGGACTTCGTGCTCCACGGCGAGCGCGGCCTGCACGCCATCGAGGTCAAGCGGAGCACCCGGATTCGGCCCGTGGACCTCAAGGGGCTCATCCGATTCGGCGAGGACTACCCGAAAGCCCGTCGCCTGCTGCTGCATGCCGGGAACCGCCGCTGGCATGAAAGCGGAGTCGACGTCTTCCCGTTGGCCGAGGCCCTCGCCGAACCGGAGCGGACGCTCCGGCTGTGATGGTACCCACGCATAACAGATGCGACTCCGGTAACATGCCCCTCCATGCGCATCGCATCGTTTCGTCTCTCATTTAGTTTTCCATAGCTCGCGGTCATCGCTGCCGGTGCATTCGCGGGATGCGCCAGTTCGACGGTGATTCAAAGCCAGCCTTCCGGCGCAAAGGTGTATGTCGATGGCATGGTCGGCGGCGTGACGCCCTACGCCTATAGCGACACGAAGGTCGTCGGTTCCAGCACCCACGTCCGACTCGAGTACCCGGGCTAACAGCCGCTCGATGTGGTGATCTTCTACGTCGGCAACGTCGTCAACGCCGCAGACCTGGCCCGACGGCGCAACGCCACCGCTGCCGCCGCGGCGTCCCGCGATCTGGAGGCGCATCTACTCCCCGAGGTGTATCCCTAACGCTGCCGTCGAGCTCTGGTCGGAGTGACCCGTCGCGAGCGGAAGGAGTGGAGGCTTCGAGCGCGAATACTTCAGCGAGGCCAGGAAGGCGATCAGGTCCGCTGCTTCCTGGGCAGGGAGCGCCGTCAGCAGTTGCTCGGGCATGCGCGATTTGTCCTGGTGCCCAAAGCGTCCTTCAGAGTCACCTCGTCCGCCTTCTTCTCGACGAAGAGGCGAGACGGCGCCAGGATCTGCTCCAGAGCCCAGCGTCGGGCCGAACGCGCCCCCCTGATCCCCCACCTTGTGACAGACGAAGCAGGCCTCCCCGCCCCGCAGGAACAGGCGGCGCCCACGGTCGGCTTGCCCCGTCAGCGAAAGGATCTCCTTGGGATCGATCGTCTCGCCCAGACGCGCCGCTCGCTGCTCCTCCGGCAGAAAGCGCCCGAAGAGGCCGCGGATCTCCGCCTGCTCGTGGACGGCGCGGCGGGCGATGGTCGCCGCTCTCGCGCCGGCGGGCGACCTCCGACTACAACCTTAGATGGCCTGCCCGCCGCGTAGAAGGCGCGTAGCCGATCACGCGGCATCAGGGCGCCATCGAGCGCCAGCGCCGAAAGGGGAGGGTTTGGGAACCCGTCCGGGTTCCCATGTTAAAACCTACCCTCGCGATGCGCCGAGCCACCGTCGAGCGAAACACCAAGGAGACGCAGATCCGCGTGGTCGTGGACCTCGACGGCACCGGCATACGCAAGATAGCCACGCCGGTCCCTTTCTTCGACCACATGCTGGACAGCTTCGGCCGCCACGGCCTCTACGACCTCGAGGTCGCTGCCAAGGGCGACGTCGAGGTGGACGCCCACCACACCGTCGAGGACGTGGGCATCTGCCTCGGCCAGGCCTTCAAGGAGGCGCTGGGCGACAAGCGCGGCGTGAACCGCTACGGCGACGCCATGATCCCGATGGACGAGACCCTGGTGACCGCCGCCGTGGATTTTGGCGGCCGCTCGACGCTGGTGTACCTGGCCGATCAGCTCAAGGCGAAGTGGATCGGCGGGTTCGACGCCGAGCTGGCACGCGAGTTCTTCGGCGGATTCGCCGGCGCGGCGCTGTGCAACCTGCACCTCGAGGTCCGCTACGGCGAGAACGCGCACCACATGGTCGAGGCGCTTTTCAAGGCCTTCGCGCGCGCCACCCGGGCTGCGGTGGCGATGGACCCGCGCGTCGTCGACGTGCCCTCGACCAAAGGGACCATCTAGATGGGACCCGCGGAGTCGACGTGAAACCTCGCGTCGCGGTCGTCGATACCGGCAGCGGCAATTTACGGAGCGTGGAGAAGGCCCTGGAGCGCGCCGGTGGAGATCCGGTCATCACGTCGGATCCGTCGGTGGTGGCAGGCGCGGACAAGGTGGTGGTTCCGGGACAGGGAGCGTTCGGCGGCTGTGTCGCCGGCCTCGAGCGCGGGGGCGGCGCGCTCCGGCAAGCGGTGCTCGAATCGGTACGCAAGGGCAAGCCGTACTTCGGGATATGCCTCGGCCTGCAGGTGTTGTTCGACGGGAGCGAGGAAGACCCGAGCTGCAAGGGGCTGGGCTTGTTGCCCGGCAAGGTGGTGCGTTTCAAGGCGAATCCGCCGCTGAAGGTGCCGCACATGGGCTGGAACGCCTGCGGGCGCGGGCCGGCGGTCACGCGCACCAAGGTTCTGGCGGACACACCCGACCAGGCCTGGTTCTACTTCGTGCACAGCTATTTCCCGGCGCCGTCGGATCCCGCGGATGTGGCGCTGGCGGCCGAGCACGGCGTGCGCTTCTGCGCCGCCGTCGCCAGGGACAACATCTTCGCCACGCAGTTTCACCCCGAGAAGAGCCAGGCCGCTGGCCTCGGGCTTCTGACGAGGTTCATCGCATGCTGATCTTCCCCGCCATCGATCTGCTGGGTGGCAAGGCCGTCCGTCTCGAACAGGGCAAGCGCGAGACCGCCAAGGTCTACTCCGACGACCCGCCGTCGCTGGCACGCGCGTTCTTCAAGGCGGGCGCGCCGCGGCTGCACTGCGTGGATCTGGACGCGGCGTTCTCCGGTGGCAGTCAGAACAACCACGCCACCATCCAGGCGATCGCCGCCGCGACCACGATGGAGGTCGAGGTCGGCGGCGGCATCCGCACCGTCGAGGACTGCGAGAAGCTGTTCGCTCTGGGCGCGAAGTACGCCGTGCTGGGGACGGCGGCCATCAAGACACCCGCTCTCGTGGACACGCTGTGCGCGAAGTTCCCGCGGCGGATCGTGGTGGCCGTCGATGCGCGCGAGGGCAAGGTCGTCGTCGAGGGATGGACGCAGGACACGGCGATGACCGCGCTGGAGATCGGCGAGACCGTCGCCCGGGCGGGCGCGGCCGCGGTGCTGTACACGGACATCGGCAGGGACGGGATGCGCTCGGGGCCCAATCTGGAAGCGACCGCGCGCCTGGCGCTGCGAATCACCCCCTGCCCCGTCATCGCCAGCGGGGGCGTCGCGCGGATCGAGGACATCGATGAGACCCGCGGCACCGGCGCCTTCGCCGTGATCATCGGCAAGGCCATCTACGAGAAGGCCTTCACCGTCGAGGAGGCGATCGCGCGCGCCCGCGATCTGTAGATGCTCGCGCGACGCATCATTCCGTGCCTCGATGTGGATGCCGGCCGCGTGAAGAAGGGCGTCCGCTTCAAGGAACTGCGCGACGCCGGCGACCCTGTCCAGGTGGCCGCCGCCTACGATCAGCAAGGCGCCGACGAGATCTGCTTCCTGGACATCTCGGCCTCGTCCGACGGCCGCGCCACCATGTTCGACGTGGTGCGCGCCACCGCGGAGCAGGTGTTCTTGCCCCTGACCGTGGGCGGTGGCGTCCGTACGGTCGAGGACGTGCGTAAGCTGTTGCTGGCCGGCGCCGACAAGGTCGGCATCAACACCGCCGCGGTGAGGGAACCGGAACTGGTGCGGCGCGCGTCCGAGGCATTCGGAGCCCAGGCCATCGTCGTCGCGGTCGACGCCCGCCGCCACCCGGCGCTGCCCGGCACCTGGGAGGTGTACACCCACGGCGGCCGCAAGCCGACCGGCATCGACGCCATCGCCTGGTCGGTGCGGATGGCGGAGCTGGGCGCGGGCGAGATCCTGCTGACCAGCATGGACCGCGACGGGACGCGAGACGGCTTCGACCTGGAGCTGACCCGCGAGGTCGCGGATCGCGTCCCGATCCCGGTCGTCGCCTCGGGCGGCGTGGGCACTCTCGAGCATCTGTACGACGGGGTGGTCAAGGGCCACGCCGACGCGGTCCTGGCGGCGTCGATCTTCCACTTCGGGGATCACACGGTCGGGGAGGCGCGCGCTTACCTCAAGGCGCGCGGCGTCCCCGTTCGCGGCTGAATCCTCGAAGTATTTCTAGCAACCTCGTACGAGCCGTGTCGAGAATGGACGCGTGAACGAGAGTGCGCTCACCGTCGCGGTCGAGTCGCTGCGCGCCTGCGTGGCGGACGCGACCGACGCCGGCGCGCGGGTCGAGATCGAGCGGGAGATCACCCGACTGAGGGCGCTGTGGCGGACGCAGCCGAACCTGTTCTCGCCCCAGCTCCTGACGGTGCTCAAGGAGATCGCGCAGGCGCTGCGGCGGGCGGCGGTGTCGGCGGCGGACGAGGTGCTCAAGCAAGCCTACGGGTACGATTCGTTCCGCCCTGGCCAGCGCGAGATCATCGAGGCCGTTCTGGGCGGCCGCGACTGCGTCGGGGTGATGCCGACCGGCGCCGGCAAGTCGCTGACCTTCCAGATCCCGGCGCGCATCCTGGGCGGGACCACCCTGGTGATCTCGCCGCTCATCGCGCTCATGAAAGACCAGGTCGACGGCCTGACGGAGATGGGCTTCCGGGCGACCTACCTGAACTCGACGCTCGAGCCGGACGAGAGGCGCAAGCGGGTAGCGGCGGTGGCGGCGGGCCAGTACGAGCTGGTGTACGCGGCTCCCGAGGGGATCGAGACCTGGGTGGCGCACGTGCTGCCGCGCCTGTCGCTGATCGCGGTGGACGAGGCCCACTGCATCAGCCAGTGGGGCCACGACTTCCGGCCGGCGTACCGCAACCTCCATGCTCTCAAGCGGCGCTTCGGCGGCGTGCCGATGGTGGCCCTGACGGCGACGGCGACGGCCGAGGTGACCCGCGACATCGTCGAGCAGCTCGGTATGCGGTCGCCGTCGATCTTCCGCGGCAGCTTTTTCCGCCCGAACCTGCGGCTGTGGGCGTACCGCAAAGGCGAAGACGGCCCGGGCGTCCGTCACCAGGTGCTGAACATCGTCCGCGGCCGGCCGGGCGCCAGCGGCATCGTCTACTGCCTGTCGCGCAAGGCCACCGAGAGCACGGCGGCGTTCCTGCGCGACCACGGGGTGCAGGCGCGCGCTTACCACGCTGGCATGGAGAGCACCGACCGCGCGCGGGTGCAGGACGCCTTCCGCTGCGACGACATCGACGTGGTGGTGGCCACGGTGGCGTTCGGCATGGGCATCGACAAGTCGAACGTGCGCTTCGTGATCCACCGGGACATGCCGCGATCGCTCGAGGGCTATTACCAGGAAATCGGGCGCGCGGGCCGTGACGGCGTGGCCAGCGACTGCGTGATGTTCTACTCGTGGGCCGACGTCATCGGCTACGATCGTCTTGTCGGTCTAGGTAACGACGGAAACGATCCGGAGGCCGCGGAACGGCAGCGCGCCCAGGTGCGCGAGATGTTCCGCTTCGCCGAGATGCGGAGCTGCCGGCACCAGGCGATCGTCGCCTACTTCGGCGAGGAGCGCGGGCCGTGCGGCGGCCCGTGCGACGTCTGCAGCGGGCGTGATCTGCTGGGCGAGGCGCGCGCGCTGGGACGCGAGCCTCGCAAGCGCAAGAAAGCCCTGGACCTGCCCCGCCCCGAACCGACGAGCCTGGACGAGGAGCTGTTCTTGCGCCTCAAGAAACTGCGCAAGCAGCTCGCCGACGCGCGCGGCATGCCGGCCTACATCGTGTTCACCGACGCCACCCTCCTGCGGATGGTGGACCTCAAGCCGCAGGACATCCTGGAGATGTCGGCCGTGCCCGGCGTCGGCCCGACCAAGCTGGCCGCCTACGGCGAGGCGTTCCTGGCGGTCATCTCCAAGTAGACGACGTCGTCATGCACAAGTCGAAGATCCGGACGTCCGCGTCCGCGTAGACGAGCGTCAAGGTATCCTGCCGAGGCGTCGAGCCCGCCACCAATCTGAACCCGTACTTGCGGCAAAGCTGAGGATCGCGAAGATCCCGGCCAGGGCGAAGTGAGCGCTGCACTCACGGCAGAGCGCCGTCTTCGATCCAGGCGCGGATCAAGGCGATCTGATCGAGCGGCAGCCGTGCTCGCGGGGAGGGCGGCATGCGACCGTAGAAGATCCCGCACATCTCCCAGGGTGCCTCGAGTTTCTTCAACATCATGCTGCCAGTCGGGCTTCCCGGCACCACCCGGACCTCATTCGGCCCGGGAGCCTCGATGGGTCGTCCCGTGGAGGTGCAATGGTTGAAGCCTCGCGCGTTCACCAGCTGATCATACGTGGCCGCCGGAGTGGTGAACGCCCAGTGCGACGAGGCTTGCCGCGCGAGCGTATGGCACTCCCCGCAGCCGCCTTGCTGAAGAATCGGGAAGATCTTCTGGGCAAAGCCGATGCGCTCCGGTCCCACGTCTCGTGCGCTCGCAGCGTCACCTCCGGCATCTGCGGTCTGCACCACATCACCCGAGGATCCGCACGCGCCATGCAGCAAGGCGCCGCACACCGACGCCAGACGCAGCGTCATTCTCAGGTGCATCGTCCAGACCTGCATCTGCTAGCGATTCTGGCGACAACCTATACGAGCGGAAGTCACCATCGATCGAGCGTACGACGAGAATTCTTCTCCCGTGCATAGATTCCGTCGTAGTTGAAACTGGGCCCTTCGCCCGGGCACATCCGAAGGATCCTTCAGCAATCGGCCGGGCTACAGCCGCTTGAAGACCCGAACCCTGGACGTCGGAAAGGGGCTCGATACTCCGGCCAGGGAACGACACCGTCGTCGCCTCTATAATGACCGTTGGATGCTGCTTTCGAGCCGTCGCGCCCGCATCGTATTCAAGCGGGATCCGGTCGAGCGACCTGACGAGCGCTCTCCCTCCACGTTCGTGTGCCCTGGGTGCGATGTCGTGCTCTGGGATCAGGTCGTCTATTCGAATTGTCCGATGTGTGATCTGCCGGTCGACTGGGTCGACCTGAAGTTGCCGGTCTGGTCCTGCTCGGGCTGCGATGCCATGCAGAACGCAACGTTGACCGAAGTTCCGACCTGTCAGCCGTGTGGGCAATCGATGGTGCGAATCGACGTCCCCCACGGCAACTCACCCAAAGAACCGAGCAGACAGCGACCCTTCTCTCAGCGATATTCATCTCCGCCGCCGTCCGCAGCGTCAAGAGCGGCGTCCGAGTCACATGGCCAGTTCGCCCGTATCTCGATGCTTGCGGCAGCCTCGCGCGCTGGTCGGACCGCTCATTGGCTACAAGATCACGTCGCGTGCCGGGTTCACGTTCGACGTCCAGGGCGGGATCCAGCGCATCGGCATAGCCGCCTCGGCGAGTGATACTGGTTCCCTCTGCTCAACCTCAACATCGGATGGTCGTTCTAGTTGCGACGGGATCCGGACGCGTTCGTAGATAGGACCGATCGTTTCTTGCACCGGCGCCATGGAGGGACGCATGGGCTTGCAGGGAGAAGACTCGGCCTACCAGCGCCAGAGTCTCGCTTCGAGCATCATGAAAACGCCATCGCTAGCAGCGAGTCCCGAATCGAACAGGTGTGTGTAGCCGGCGCGGAAGGTTGCGAGTGGGACCGCTGCCGCGTCAATGGCGGCCTCGACCCCGATGGAGAGGCCCGGCGTGCTTCGAAGCGATTCTCCGGGCCGCAACCGCGCCACGGTGAGGTGTCCCGAGGTGAACAGGCCGATGGCCCAGTTCGTGGGACGCCACGCCAGATCCACTTCCGGCATGAATCCGTGCACGTGCAGATACCCCGTCTCCTCCCGGCTCACGAGGCGAACGTCGGCCCCTCCGACGCCCAGTTTCCAGGGACCGCGTGCGTGCCAGAGGCCAAGCCCGAAGGCGCCGGACGCGAAGGCATCGGAGTCGAGGCCGAGATCGTGCGTGAAGGCGCGAACAACGAGCGCCGTGGTTGGCGTGGGGGGAAATTTCCAGGCCGGTTCACCCGTGCTGGGATCGGCGATGACCACCTCGACATTGGTCGTGCCCTGCTGACCGTGGACCGGAAGGCTGAGATCCGTCCGTCCGACGGCACCCTCTGGCCACTCTTCGAAGACGATCCAGAACGTCTCGCTCTGTCCGGGTCTGAGCGGCACCTGGGAGGGTGGTTTTGCGCCGAGCGCGATCCGGGCCGGCAAGCCGCCGGGACCGGCGGCGACAGCTCTCGCTGACAGCCACGAACGGCGACCCGCCCCCGCCCAGCGCAGGCGAGCGTGTGCCGTATCGATGGTCACGTCGATCGGCGAGCGGTTCTGCACGTCGATAGTCGCCGCCAGCTGGGCTCGGTTCTCGAAACGCAAGTAGACGACCTTGACCGCTACCCCGATCTCCCGGACCTGGACGTAGATCGGCCTGTCCACGGGCACGCGGGCCGTGGGTTCCAGGTTCCCGCGCGTGAAGTGCGTCCCGCAGCCTGTGGGTCCGCAGACGAGGACGCCGAGAGCGAGGAGGACGCGGATAGCGATCAGGGTGCGCATGGGTTCTTGGCGACCTTCTCGGTGCAGGCTACACCGGTTGCCTTCGGGTCCGCCCTCCGCGGCGTGACTCTCCTCCGTCGGATGCCCAGTGTATAGATTCCACCGTGGCTGAAACTGCGCCCTTCGCCCGGAAGCCGGAGGAAGCGGAAAGAACGGATCAATCGTGAGAGAGTGGGGACCTACAGTGGCCGTGGAGATTGCCTACGACGACAAGGGCTTGATTCCGGTCATCGCCCAGGACGCCACCACGGGCGCGGTGCGGATGTTCGCCTGGGCGAACGCCGAGGCGGTGCGCGCCACCAAGGAGAGCGGGTTCGCCACCTTCTACAGCCGGTCGCGCAGCGAGCTGTGGCAAAAAGGCGCCACCTCGGGGAACCTGATGCGCGTCCGGGACATCCGGATCGACTGCGACGGCGACGTGCTGCTCTACCTGGTCGACGCCGAGGGGCCCTCGTGCCACACCGGGAAGACCTCGTGCTTCTTCCGCCGGCTCGACGGGGCCGAGGAAGATCCCGCCGAGGCCCCGGCAGCGATCGTGTCGCGCGTGGCAGCGGTGATCGCCGAGCGGCGCAAGCAGACCGGCGAGAAGTCCTACGTGGCGTCGCTGCTGACTGCCGAGTGGCCGAAAATCCTGGGCAAGATCGCCGAGGAGTCGGGCGAGTTGGCCGAGTCTCTGCCCGGCACCGACGCCAAGCACACCGCGCACGAGGCGGCGGACCTCATCTTCCACGTGCTCGTCGGGCTGGAGAAGGCGCACGTTCCCGTCGACGAGGTGTTCGCGGAGCTGCGGCGGCGCTTCGGGGTCTCCGGCCACGTCGAAAAACAGAGTCGCAAGCCCTAGATGCTGGCGGACCTCGTCGGCGAGGTTTTCCGGCCCGGGGGCCCGCTGGCGGCGGCGATGCCGGGCTGGGAGCCACGGCCGGGGCAGCTGGCCATGGCGGTGCGCGTGGCCGACGCGATCGACAACGACGAGCGGCTGCTGGTCGAGGCCGGCACCGGCACCGGCAAGACGCTCGCTTACCTGGTGCCGGCGATTCTTTCGGGCCGCAAGGTGGTCGTGGCCACGGGGACGAAGACGCTGCAGGATCAGATCGCGCGCATCGATCTGCCGCGGCTGTGCGCCGCCCTGGCCCGTCCTTTCACGTATGCGGTCATGAAGGGCCTCTCGAACTACATCTGCTTGCGCCGCTTCGACGAGCACCGGCGGCAGCTTGCCTTCACCATGGCCGGCCCCGACGAGATGGCGCGCATCGGCTCGTTCATCTCGGAAAGCGAGACGGGCGACCGAGCTGACATGCCGGATCTCGCCGAGGAGCTTCCCGTCTGGAAGGACGTCGTGGCGACGCCGGAGACGCGCCTCGGCAGCCGCTGCGCGTATTTCGAGCGCTGCTTCGTCACCGGAATGCGACGGCGCGCGGTCGATGCGCAGCTCATCGTGACGAACCACCACCTCTTCTTCGCCGATCTGGCCTTGCGCGCGCGCTGGCCGGACGCCCAGGTGCTACCGCCGTACGAGGTGGTGATCTTCGACGAGGCCCACCAGATCGAGGACGTGGCCACCGAGTTCTTCGGATTGCACGTGTCGTCGCAGCGGCTGTTCGCGCTGGCGCGTGACGTGGGCCGCGCCTCCGTGCCGCCCAACAGCACGATGCGGGCGTCGTCGGCCGCCCGGCGGTTGCAGGGCGCGACCGACGCGCTGGCCGATGCCTTGCGGGCACGCTTGCCAGCACCTCGCCCGGGCCTGGACGAGGTGCGCGTCTCCACGCCCGAGGGCCTCTGGACCGCCGACGCGACCAGCCGTTACCACGAGGTGGACACGGTGCTCGAGGAGACGGCGACCATGTTCGATCGCCTGGGCGAGGAGGAGCCGGTTCTGGGAGGCCTCGGGCGACGGGCAGCGGCCCTGCGCAGCGATCTCGGCGAGCTGGTGGCGGCCAACCGCCGCGATCAGATCCGCTGGCTGTCGGCCTCGCCGCGCCACCTGAGCTTGCGGGCGTCGCCCATCGACGTGGGCCCGGCGCTGCGAGCCGCCTTCGACGCGCACCCGGGGCCGCTGGTGTTCACCTCGGCCACACTCGCGACGGGTGGCAGCTTCGAGTACGTGCGCGACCGACTGGGCATCGATGACACGGCCGCCGAGGCGAGCTTCGCCTCGCCCTTCCGGTACCACGAGCAGGCGATGGTCTACGTGGCCACCGACTTGCCCGATCCGAAGAACGACGCCTTCGCCCTGGCCGCCGCCGAGCGTGCCTTCGAGCTGTGCCAGGCTTCTCGCGGCCGGGCGCTCCTGCTGTTCACCAGCTTCCGCAACTTGCGCCTGGCCGAGGAGCTGTTCCGCAAGCAGGTCCAGTTTCCCGTTCTGGTGCAGGGCGAGCGTCCACGCCACCTGTTGCTGGACGAGCTGCGCACACGCGTCGGATCGGTGCTGCTGGCGACGCAGAGCTTCTGGGAGGGAGTGGACGTGCCGGGCGAGGCGCTGTCGCTCGTGGTGATCGACCGCCTGCCGTTCGCCGTCCCCGACGAGCCGCTGACCGCCGCGCGCATCGATCGGATCCGCGACGACGGAGGCGATCCCTTCGGTGCCTATCAGCTACCGCGCGCGGCCCTGGCGCTCAAGCAAGGCTTCGGGCGCCTCATCCGCACGCGGCGCGACCGGGGCGTGGCCGCCTTGTTGGATGGTCGGATCCTGCGCCGCCCCTACGGCAGCGCGCTGCTGGCAAGCCTGCCCGCCGACTGCCCGCGCACCGAGACTCTTGCCGACGTGATGGCGTTCTTCGCATGACCCTCGTCCTGCTGGCCGTCGGCGCATTTCTTCTCGGCGGCTTCCCGACCGGGCTCCTGCTGGCGCGCGCCCGCGGCATCGATCTGCGCACGATCGGCAGCGGCAACATCGGCGCCACCAACGTCGGACGCGCGCTGGGCAAGAAGGCGGCCGTCTTCGTGCTCGTCGTCGACGCGCTCAAGGGCTACGCCCCGGCCGCGATCGCCGCAACCTTCGATCCGCTGGGCGGCCCCGTCGCCGGTCTTGCAGCCGTGCTCGGCCACGTCTTCAGTGTCTTTCTCAAGGGGCGCGGTGGAAAGGGCGTGGCTACCTCGCTCGGAGCCGCACTGGCTGTCGCGCCCGAGGCTGCCGGCATCGCCGTCGTGGTGTGGATCGCGCTGTTCGCCATCTTCCGCACGTCGTCGGTGGGATCGTTGGGTGCTGTGGTCGCCTTTCCGGTCCTGGTGTGGCTGAGCGGTCCCGCCGATCCGGCCCGGCTGGCTTTCGCCGTCGGCATCGCCGTCGTGGTGGTCGCCCGCCACCACGACAACATCCGCCGCCTCATCCGCGGCGAGGAGCTGAAGGTCTAGTTGCAGGTGCTGGCGTCAGGGCGACGGGCGCAGGCCAGCGTCACGCAACAGCGCCCGGTCCGCCTCGACGTCGGGGTTCCCGGTGGTCAGCAGCTTCTCGCCGTAGAAGATCGAGTTCGCGCCGGCCAGAAAACAGAGTACCTGCGCCTCGCGCGTCAGTGACAGCCGCCCGGCCGAGAGCCGCACCTTCGACTTGGGCATCAGGATGCGCGCCGTGCCGATCATCCGCACCAGATCCAGCGGGTCCACCGGAGCCTGGTTCGCAAGCGGCGTCCCCTTCGACGGCACCAGCGCGTTCACGGGCACGCTCTCGGGCTGCGGATCCAGGTTCGCCAGCGTGGTCAGCATCGCGCAGCGGTCAGCGATCGACTCGCCCATGCCGATGATGCCGCCGCAACAGACGGTGATGCCGGCCTTGCGCACATTCTTCAAGGTCGTGAGCCGGTCGTCGTAGGTCCGCGTGCTGATGATCCGCCCGTAGAACTCGCGCGACGTATCCAGGTTGTGGTTGTAGGCGGTCAGCCCCGCGTCGGCCAGCTTGTGCGCCTGGTCCTCGGTCAGCATCCCCAGCGTCACGCAGGCTTCCATCCCCATGCCGCGCACGCCGCGCACCATGTCGACGACGCCGTCGAAGGCAGGGCCGTCCTTCACCTCGCGCCAGGCCGCGCCCATGCAGAAGCGGGTCGCACCGGCGGCCTTGGCCCGCTCGGCCGCAGCCAGCACCTCGGTCTTCGACAGCATCCGCTCGCGATCCACCTCGGTCTCGTACTTCGACGATTGCGGGCAGTAGGCGCAGTCCTCGGGGCAGCCGCCGGTCTTCACGGACAGCAGGCTGCAAAGCTGCACCTCCTCGGGCTGGTGGTGCTCCCGGTGCACCGTCTGCGCGCGCATCACCAGCTCGGGAATCGACAGGTCGTGGAGCACACGAACCTCCGCGATGCTCCAGTCGTGGCGGATCACGTCGCCGCTTTTAGCACGTACGTGGGCTGCGATCACTTTTCAACGGCGGACTGGACGACGTTCGATACCCGCCGCAGCAGGAAGCCATCGTCGCTCTTGCGGGGCCGGCTGGTGAGGATCACGCAGATCAGCTGCTGGGTGGGATCGGCCCAGGCCACGGTGCCAGTCGATCCGGTGTGGCCGAAGGTCTCCGCCGACGCGAGGTCGCCGAACCAGTTCTCGGGCTGCGCGTGGTTCAGCTTCCAGCCGAGACCCCACGGGGTCAGCGCCGGCGGGTTCTGGTTCGAAGTCATCTGTCTCACCGTGTTCAGGCTGAGCACGCGTCGTCCGTGGTACACGCCCCCGTTCAGGAATGTCTGCAGGAGGATCGCCAGATCGCCGGTGGTGCTGTGCATCCCGCCCCACGGCACGCCCATGGCGCCCCAGTACTGCTGGTAGCCGCGCGTCGTCGCGGCCTGGTTCGCTGCCACCTGGTCCACCGAGCGGCCGCCCAGCCGTCAGCTATGCGTAGCTTCCGCACGCAGCCACCCGGTTTTCGGTGTAAGAGAAGGTACGCATCCGCCTTCGCCCTCCTCAAGAGGCGCCCGCGCGCTGCCGTATTCATGGGGGCAGAGTGATAGGGAGGAGGTTCGGAAACTACCAGGTCGTACGCCTGCTCGGTGAAGGGGGCATGGGGGCGGTGTATCTGGCCGAGCATCCGCGGATCGGCAAGAAGGTGGCGGTCAAGATCCTCCACCCGAAACTGTGCGCCGACGCCGATCTGGTGTCGCGCTTCTTCCAGGAGGCCCGCGCCGCCAACTCCATCGGCCACCCGAACATCGTCGACATCTCGGATTTCGGTGAAACCGAGGATGGGACCGTCTACCTCGTCATGGAGTTCCTGGTCGGCAAGACCCTGCGCGAGGTGCTACGCGCGGGGCACGTCGACGTGCAGCGGGCCATCGGCATCGCCCGGCAAATCGCCGATGCCCTGGAAGCGGCCCACAAGGCGGGCATCGTCCATCGCGATCTGAAACCGGAGAACGTCTTCTTGCTCGACGGCGCCGAAGGGGCGGGTGACCGGATCAAGCTGTTCGACTTCGGCATCGCCAAGTTGATGACCAACTGGCACACCCCCGATCACAAGACGGCGCCGGGCATGGTGATGGGCACGCCTTTTTACATGGCGCCCGAGCAGATGGAGGGTCGCGAAGTGGATGCCCGCGCCGACATCTACTCGCTGGGAGTCGTGCTTTACGAGATGGTGACCGGCGAGGTGCCCTTCGGCGGTTCGCAGCTGGTGGAAATCGTGGCCGCGATCCTGCAATCGAAGGCGCCGCCGGTGGCCAGCACGCGCGCGGCGGGGGTTCCCGAGTGGCTCGACCGTCTCCTCGTGCGCTGCCTGGACAAGGATGCCGTGAAGCGTCCTTCGTCGATGAGCGTGGTGATCTCCGCGCTGCGCAACCGCAGTCTGCCCGAGGCGCGCCACTCATCACCCAGCGCACCCGCGTTTCCGGGTGATCCCGGTGAGCCGCCAGCCGCTGTGCCCGTGGCAGGCAACGACCTCGTGACCGCCGACTCCCGACGGGACAATAGCCGCCTGGTCTGGAATCCCAAGGCGCCGTCGTCACTGGACTTCGCCGATGCCTGGACTCCGCAAACGCCCGACGCCACGGACTCGGGATACCTGCCGATCGAGGCCGGCGCCCCTGGCGCGCCGGTGGTTCGCCGGGCTCCTTCCCGACAGGTGCCGGCGATGATGTCGATGCCCGCTCCGGGTCCCGGCCAGGTGCTGGTTCCCGCCATGTTCGTTCCCGCGCCGGAGAACTGGTACGCGCCCGAGAAGATGAGTCGTCGCGCCGCTCGCCGGGTGAACCACATGACGATGCGCGCGACGACCAGTTTGGCCTCGGCGTTGCGGCGCATTCCCCCGCCGCTCAAGGCGATAGGCTGGAGCGCCGTCCTGCTGCTCACGGCCATCATGATCGCGCCGCAGGTCTTGCCCGCGTTTTACGACGTACGACGCGCGCTCAAGAACTGGCACCAGCCCGCCCCGCCGCCGCTGCCGCCGGAAGTGGTGCTGACCATCGATTCGACGCCGCGGGGAGCGACGGTGACCCGGGTGAGAGACGGCAAGCGGATCGGCCTCACGCCGACGCGTGAGGTGGAACGCGCCGACGGCACCATGGTCGAGTATCTGATCAGTCTGGCGGGCTATACCGAGGCTGTCGTGCCGTTTGCGCTGACCCACGGGGGCGACCGGCCGGTGAACGTGACGTTGCGACCTGTGACCGTCACGCCGCCGCCGACGCAAAAAGGCGCGCTGCGCTCCGTCCGCCGCTGAAGGTCCCGTGCGCTCAGTTGATCCTGCGGAGCACGACGAGGACACGGAGTGTCAGCCAGATGGCGTCGGCGACCTCCTTGTCCTTCTCGCTGCGCTCGCCCGGCTTGGGCGGCGTTCCCGGGTACCACAGGCCGTCGTTCGCCTGGCGCGACCGCAGGTAGGCCTCGGCCGTGCGCACGCCCGAGTTCTCCTTGCCGAGGCCGATCGCGGTGATGGTGTCGAGCGCGTCGAGCACGTCGGTGTAAAAACGCGGCTCGGTCAGGATCTCCCAGTACGACGGCGCCTTGCGGTCATCGTAGCGGTCGGGCTGCAAGAAGCGCGTCGCCAGGAGCTCCGCCGCCCGGCGTGCCTCGCGCGAGCCCCGGCGCTGCCCCGCCGAGGCGAACGACCTCAGCACCATCCCGGTCACCAGGTGGCTGGATGGACGCGCCGCCGAATCCGTGCGCACCCCGCGCCAGGCCCAGCCGCCGTCGTCCTGCCGGAACGCCAGCAGATACGCGAACGCCTTCTCCACGCGCGGCTCGTTCTCGAAGCCGGCCCGGCACAGCGCAGAGACCGCCCAGCCCTGGAAATGCAAGGCGACGCTCTTGGCGCGCCCTTTGGGCGTGTCGGCCAGCGCGAGATCCGCGATCGAGCCGTCGCTCGCCTGCGACTCGAGCAAGGCGTCGGCCACCTTGAACAGCGACAAGGCCGCCCCTGCGTCTCCGTCTCCGTCCCCCTCCAGGCGCAGCCCGAAGTCCGCCAGGCGATCGAGCGCCCGCAGCGTCGCCAGAGCGGTGGCAAACTTGGCGCTGCCCAACGCCTTCTCGGTCGCGCGCGGGGCGAAGGTGCCGTCCTTCTCCATCTTGCGCAGCAACGCCTTGACCTCGGGGTACCCGGCTATCTCCTGGGCGGTCGGCGCTTCGCTGTCGTCGATCAGGTCCCGCCGCACCCGCGCCAGCACGCTGGGCGTCCCCTCGCGCAGGAGGCGCGGAATCGGGTCGCTGGCCAGGCGCGCACGCCACCCCGACAGCGCCCGCGGCGCCGACGGTGGTGGCTGCTGCGTGGGGAAAAACCGAGGACGATTCATAGGGGGCCGAAAAGGTTAGCGCAGTATATCGGGTCACCGGCGGAAAGCCCGCCGATTTGGCATACGGCCGCGGCGGCGGTACAACAGGGGCGGGTGAGCGCCGCCGACCAGCCGACAGAGCCCCCGTCGCGCCCCGCGAAAAGGGAGGCATTCCTGGCTTTCATGAGCGAAGGGTGGGTTTCCCTGCACCTGGACGCGCGGCGTCCAGGGGTGGTGGTCCCCGAATCGTTCGCGACCGAGCCGCACCTGGTGTTGCAGTACGGGCGGAACATGCCGGTGGCCATCCCCGACCTCGACATCACCGACGAGGGGGTGGATGCCACCCTGTCTTTCTCACGGGTTCCGTGCCACACCCACATCCCCTGGTCGGCCGTCTACGCAGTGGCCTGCACGGACGGGCGCGGGGTCCTTTACGACGAGGACATCCCCCAGGAAGTGACCCTGGTCGCCCGGTCCGTGGGGCCGCCCGAGTCGGTGCGCTCCGCCAGCGACGAGCCCCAGCCGGCGTCCCGCCCGATCCTGCGCGCCATTCCCGCCGACGAGGTGCCCGTCGAGCCCACCTCCGACAGCGACGACTCCCCGAAGCGCCGGCGCAAGCCCCAGCTGCGCCTCGTGAAATAGTCATTTTGAAGAAATCACCGCTCCGGCCGCTCTAACCGGGCATGCGAATCGTCCTGGTACTCTCGGTGGCGCTGCTCGGCTGTGGGGGCAAGGGAACGGGACCGGGGGGCGCCGGAAGCGGCCCACCCGCGGTGACGACCGGAACGGGCGGCTGCACCGGCGACCTGTGCACCTGCTCGTCCGCCGACAAGTGCACCGTCGACTGCGGCTCGTCCCAGAGCTGCAATACCGACTGCAACAAGACCATGGCCTGCGAGGTCGCCTGCCGCGACAACTGCCGGATCGACTGCCACGAGTCGCAGACCTGCGTACTGGCCGCCGGCGACAAGGCGGCCGTGGACTGCCACTCGACGAAGGCCCCCTGCACCGCCACCGTCGGCGATGACAGCCGGATCGACTGCCACAATTCGGCCCGCTGCGAGGTGGTGGCGGGCGCCCGCAGCTCGATCGACTGCCACGACGTCGCCGGAGGATGCGTCATCACGGTCGGTCCCGACAGCAACGTCGATTGCCACGACTCGGGAAGCTGCAAGGTGACTTGCCTGGGCGCGTGCACCATCGATTGCGGCAACAACAAGCAGGGCGGCACCCTGTGCCCCGACGGCAAGACCCGCGTCTGCCTCGGCGCGAAGTGCTAGCTCACACGCCGTAGCCGGGAACGACCGAGTCCTTGAGGAAGCGGGCCAGCTCCTCGTGGCGGGAGCGGGCGTCCTCGTAACCCATGCGCACGAGCTCGGCCGCATAGACGCCGTCGAAGAGGATATAGGACAGGAGATCCGCCTCGCTGGCGCCGCTGGCGCTGGCCAGGCGGCGCAACATGCGGATGCCGGCGTCGCCGCCCTTGCCCTTGAAATTCCCGGAGCGCGCGACGGCGCCCGCGATCTCGCCGAGGTCGGTGGACGGGCGGATCATGTACTCGCCGACGACGCGGTAAGGAGCGCCGCGGGCGCGGGTGACCACCTCGTCGAGGCGCCGGATGTACGCGTTGTCGCCAGCCGCGCGCGCTGCCTCGATGAGGGCGTTGAACCGGCGGAGGCGATCGAGGTCGTAGTCGATGTGGTCGAGGAGGAAGGCGTTCAGGATCTTGCCGGCGAGAAAGGCGGCGCCGGGGAACGGCATCGATTCTTCGGCCACGTCCTCGGCAGGCGGCTTGTGGCGCAGGCCGATCACCAGCACCTTGTCCGCCCCGAGACGCAGCGCCGGTGACAGTGGCGTGTTCTGGCGTAGCCCCCCGTCGCAATAGAAGCGCTCGCCGACGGCGATGGCCGGAAACAGGATGGGCAACGCCGCCGAGGCCAGCGCGTGCTCGGAGCCGATGTCCACCTGCTGCACGCGCACGTACGGATCCTGGCTCCAGCGCGGCACCTCGCGGCGACTCTCGACGAACACCACCGACTTGCCCGAACCGATGTCCGTGGCCGTCACCGAGAGCGACTCGAAGAAGCCGCGCTCGCAGTTCGGGGTGATGTGGGCCCAGGGCGTCAGCCGGCGCACCATCTTCTCGAGCAGCCGCGTGTCGACCACGCCGCCGAGGCGCTTCTGGCCCTCGCCCACGTCCTCGATCTTTCCCGAGCCGAGCAGCGTCGCCGGCGCGCGCAGGAACTCCTTGACGCCGAAGTTCACCAGTTCCTCCAGCACCATCCCTTCCCAGCGGTTCGCCAGCATCTTCCCCTGGCGCGCGGGCATGTGCGAGGTGCCTGCCATGAAGCAGCTGTGAATGCCCCCGACGGAGGTGCCGCACAGGATGTCGAACATCACGTGCCCGCCGAGATCGCCGGCGAGATCCTCACGCAGGTAGCGGAGCACCCCGGCCTCGTAGGCGCCGCGAGCGCCGCCGCCGGACAGCACCAGCGCCAGACGCGGCCTATCGCCACGGTTGGGCGGCAGCGTGGGGCGGCTCACGAACGCCTCCGCAGGAGCAGCGCGGCGATCAGGAACGCGACCGCGGCCGACGGCTCGCCGCCGCCGAAGCTACAGCCGCCGGACTTCTTCGGCGCCACGGCGCCCCCGTCACGCGGCTCCACCAGCGGGCGCTCGGGGACATCGCCGCAGATGCCGTGGCTGAGGCACAGCCAGTCTCTGGTCGCTCCGCAGGCCGCCACGGCGCACGCCCGGGGACCCTGGATGTCGCCCAGGCGGGTGACCGGCTGCCAGGTCCGCCCCTCGTCGGAGGAGACGCCGAGCAAGAAACGGTCGTAGCCGCTCTCGCCGGCGCCACAGGCGTACAGCTTGCCGGCGCGGGCGTGCAGGCAGCGGTAGCGTGGTCCGTCGGCGGCAGACGGGCGTTCCGTCCAGGTCTTGCCAGCATCCTTGGAGGTGGTCAGCCGCGCCGTCGTGCGGTCGGGCGAGTCCAGCAGGTCCCGCGACGCGGCGTACAGCGTGGTCGCGGCCTCGCCGAAGGCGAAGCCAGTCAGCTGAGAGCCGGGGGAGAGGCCGAGGATCTTCACCGGGACTTGCCCTTGGTCCGTCGCGCGCCAGAGTTCGTCGGTGTCGCCACGCACGAGCGCCAGATAGACAGTCTGAGGGTCATCGGGCGCGACGCCAAGAAAGTCGACCGTCAGCACCCTCGGGCCGAGCGCGCTCGACACCTCCTCGTCGACGCGGAAGGTCTTTCCGCCGTCGCGCGACACCGCCAGCACCAGCGGGACTCCCGGCTTGAACCCGGCCAGATAGATCGTCTGCGGGTCCGATGGCGCCACGCCGATCCGGTTGTAGGCGACCGCCGTCGGCAAGGCGGCAAGCAGGGAGAAATTGTTCCCGCGATCGGTCGACAGGTAGAGGCCGCGCGGCGACGCCACCAGCGCCAGTACCCGCGCCGGGTCCCCGGGCGAGTACGGAGGACCGAAGGCCACGTCCATGATCACGCGCTCGTCCAGCACCCCGCCCACCTTCCGCCAGGCGCAGCCGTCTCCGTTGCCAATGACGAGCCCGGTCACCGTCGGGATGTAGATGGATCCGCTGTGGAAAGCCATGCGGGGCGTGACCCGACCGCCGAAGGCCTCCTCGCAGATGAACTGGTTCGCGACGACGATGCCGAAGTTCGTGACCAGGATCGGATCGCCGTCGGGCGGGATCAGCACTTGAACGCTGTCCGCCTGGTTGCAGGGACCCAGCGACTTGCAACGCTGCTGCGCGGCCGCGCTGCGCGCAGCGACGGCCACCAGGGCAAGGGCGAGCAGACGGCAGCGCATCGGGGACGATGTTATCCTGCCACCATGGGCTCCGCGCCTCCAGTCACCGTCAGCCCCGGCGGCGGATTCCTCCTCGAGCGCACGGGATCGGTCACCATCCTCATCCCCGAGATGCTCGCCGACGAGCAGCGCATGATGAAGGAGACGGCCGAGGACTTCATGCGCCGCGAGGTGGAACCGCACATCGCGGCCATCGAGGAGAAGGCGCCCGGCCTGATGCGCGCGCTGATGCGCAAGGCGGGCGAGGTCGGCCTCCTCGGCCACGACGTGCCCGAGGAGTTCGGCGGCCTGGGCGGCGACAAGACCAGCTCGAGCCTCATCACCGAGGCGGTCAGCCGCGTCGGTTCCTTCGCCGTCAGTTTCGGCGCTCACGTCGGCATCGGCACCATGCCCATCGTTCTATTCGGCACGCCGGCGCAGAAGCAGAAGTACCTGCCGGGGCTGGCCAGCGGCGACCTGGTGGCGGCTTACGCACTGACCGAGCCCGGCTCGGGATCGGACGCGCTGGCAGCCCGCACGAAGGCGGTGCGCGACGGCGACAAGTGGCGCCTGACGGGCACCAAGCAGTTCATCACCAATGCCGGCTTCGCCGACATCTTCACGGTGTTCGCCAAGGTGGACGGCGAGAAATTCACCGCCTTCCTGGTGGACCGCGACGCCCCCGGACTGACCATCGGCCCCGAGGAGCACAAGCTGGGAATCCGCGGCAGCTCCACCTGTCCCCTCATTCTCGAGGATTGCCAGATCCCCGCCGACGCGGTGCTGGGCGAGATCGGCAAGGGCCACAAGATCGCCTTCAACATCCTGAACATCGGCCGCTGGAAGCTGGGCGTGGGCGCAGTCGGCGGCGCCAAGTACTGCCTGGAGCTGGGCGTGGGGTACGCCAAGGAGCGCAAGCAATTCGGCAAGCCGATCGCGGAATTTGATCTGATCCGTAAGAAAATCGGCGAGATGGCGATGCTGACCTACGTCGCAGAATCAATGGCCTTCCGCACGGCGGGTTTGCTGGATGCGCGCAAGGAAAGCGGGCTCGAAGGGATCGAGGAGCACGCCATCGAGGCGTCGATCATCAAGGTGTTCGGCAGCGAGATGCTGTTCTGGGCCGCGGACGAGACCCTGCAGATCTTCGGTGGCGCCGGCTACATAGCCGACTATCCGATCGAGCGGGTGAGCCGGGATGCCCGCATCAACCGCATCTTCGAGGGGACGAACGAGATCAACCGGCTGCTGGTGCCGGGCACTCTGCTCAAGCGGGCGATGACGGGGCGGTTGCCGCTCATGGGCCTCATGGGCGAGGTGCAGGCCGAGCTGAAGGAGCCGTCGAAGATAAATCTCACCGTGCCTGAAGGCCTGCTGGGTCTCGAGCGTCAGAAGTGCGACTTTGCCAAGCGCGCCGTCACCTATGCCGCCTCGGTGGCGGTGCAGAAGTACATGCAGAAGCTCTCCGACAAGCAGGAGTTGCTCGGCGTGCTGGCCGACGCCCTCATCAATATCTACGCCATGGATTCGGCGGTGACGCGCACGCTGCAGCTGGTGAAGATGCAGGGCGAAGACAGGACGCGCGTGCCGATCTGGATGACCCAGCTGTTCGTCTCGCAGGCGCACGAACGCGTCTTCGACAGCCTGCGCGAGAGCCTGATGTGGATGAGCCAGGACGAGGAATGGGGCCGGGAGATCGGCGACATCAACAAGTACTACGCGCTGTCGCGGGTGAACACCTTCTCGCTGCGGCGGAAGATCGCGTTGCATACCATCGAAGCTGGAGGATACGCACTGTGAAAGGCCTGCTCGTCGCCGCCGTGTTCATGATCGCCCGCGTGGCGGTTGCACAGCCTCCGCCTCCGCCGCCTCCGCCGGTTCCGGGAACCGAGCCCGCGCAACCCGCGCCCCAGCCCACAGCCGAGCCGCAGCCGGCAACACCAGCGCCGCCTCCGCCCGGCTACCCCTACCCCCCACCGCCGGGCTACGGGCCTCCGCCCGGCTACTACGGCGTCCCGCCCGGCTACTATGGGGGCCCGCCGCCCACCTACCCCGTCGTGCCAGGCGCGCGCACCCACGACGGCTTCTACCTGCACATGGATCTGGGCGGCGGCCACATGTCGTCGAAGACGACCGACACCGGAACGAAGGTGACGATGGGCGGCGGTGGCTACAAGTTCTCGCTGGCGATCGGGGGGGCGCTCACCCGCCACCTTATCCTGTACGGCGAGATCTACGACTTCACGGTGCCCGAGCCGACGCTCGAGTCCGGAACGACGAAGGCCAGGGGGGAGGGCATCAACCTGAGCGGCGTCGGCGTGGGGCCCGGCCTCGCCTACTACTTCGACTCGAACGTGTATCTGTCCGCCACCCTGATGGGCACCCGGCTGGTCCTCGACAACGGCAGCAGGACGAGCTCGACGGACCTGGGCATCGGCCTGGCCTTGCGCGCGGGCAAGGAGTGGTGGGTGTCCGAGAACTGGGGTCTGGGCGCAGCCATCGAGCTGTACTTCGCCTCGAACAAGGACAAGGATATCGACATCACGTGGACCACCACCGCCATCGCCGCCGCCTTCTCGGCCACGTTCAACTAGGGCTCCTCCTCGCGTCACCGGCGTACGCCGGCTTTCGCATGCAGGAGATCGGCAAGGATCTGAACGTCGTCTACGCCGTGAACGTCGCCGACATGAACCGCGACGGCAAGCCCGATGTGGTGGCGATCAACAACACCCAGGCGATGTGGTTCGAGAACCCGTCGTGGAAAAAGCACGTGATCTTCGACGGGCCCGGCTCGGGGCACCCGTTCTGGAAGAAGGACAACGTCACCTTCGCCGTCGAGGACATCGACGGCGACGGCTGGCCGGACCTGGCGCTGGGCGCGGACTGGCAGCCGGCGAACACCGAGGCGGGCGGCAGCGTGCAGTGGCTGCGTCAGGATCCGAAGAAACCCGACGCCGCGTGGCAGCTCCATCCGATCAGCACCGAGCCGACAGTCCACCGGATGCGCTGGGCGGACGTGAACGGCGACGGCAAGAAGGAGCTGGTGGTCAAAGCGCTGCAAGGCCGCGGCACGAAGGCGCCCACGTGGGAGGGCCAGGGCCTGCGCGTCCTGGTGTTCCACAAGCCCAAGGACCCGGCGAACGACCCCTGGCTGGTCGAAGTCGCGGACGACACGCTCCACACCGGCCACAACTTCTTCGTCGATGGTGATGGGAAAGATCTCGTCATCGCCGCCAAAGAAGGGTTGTATCGTCTCGCGCGCAACAAGGACGGCGGCTGGACGAAGACGAAGCTGGGTGAAGGCGCACCCGGCGAGGTGAAGCCAGGCAAGGTGGCGGGCGGGCGGACCCTCGCCACCATCGAGCCGTGGCACGGGACCAAGCTGGTGCTGTACCGCGATGCCGGCAGTCCGCCCTGGCCGCGCGAGGTCATCGACGAGGGCCTGACCGACGGCCACGCCATCGGCTGGGGCGACTTCGACCGCGACGGCAACGACGAGCTGGTCGCCGGCTGGCGCAAGAAGCCGTTCGGCCTGGCGCTCTACAAGCGCGCGCCCGACGGCAAGTGGGGCAAGACGATGATCGACGACGGCATGGCCACCGAGGACCTGACCATCGCCGACCTGGACGGCGACGGCCGCCCCGAGATCATTGCAGGCGGCCGCCTCACCTCGAACGTCCGGATCTACTGGGCACCACAGTGATGGGAACCCTGGGAGGGTTCCCAAACCCTCCCGCGACGGCCTTCGGCGAGCAAAGCTCGCCTGCGCCCAACGCGATCCAGTCAGTTCTGGTTCGCCAGGAACTTGGCGAGATTCTCGTGGGCGCCGCGCACGGCGTGCTCGAGTGCCTCTTCCTGCAGGATCTCACGCATCTGGGGGCGGTACTGGGTCGTGGGCTTCTGCACGATCGCCTCGCCTGACGCGACGGTGGTGATCCCGCGAGGGGGGCGGCTGACCACCAGTTCCACGGCACAGATCGCCTCGACGTTCTCGCGGCCCGTCTTGAAATCGAGCTTGATCACCGAGCCATCCACCAGGAATCCCATGCCCGGCCCCAGGCTCTCGGTCACCTGCACGGCGCCGTCCTGGCCCAGGAACTTGCGCACCACCAGACGCATCCGGTCGCGGAAGGCGCGCGAGGTCCGGCCGGTGCGGTCACCCATCTGGCCGATCGCCACCAGGGTCTGTGGGCGGCGAGCGGCCGTCCGCGGGTACGCCGTGGTGGCCTGCGTCTGCGGCGCGACCGCCCGGTCCAGGTCCGTCATCGCCTGCGCCGCAGCCTTGCGCACGTTCGGGTCGCGGTCCTTCACCGCGCGCGCCAGCGCCAGGTAGGCCTGGTGCGCGCTCTGCGAGTCGCCGCCGGGGTTCTTCCCCAGCACCCGTATGGCCATCATGCGCACCGACGGGTGCGCATCGAAGACGGCAGCCCGCCCCACCGCCTGCAGGGCGCGCGGATCCTTCATGCGCGACAGCAACGCCGCCGCCTGCACCCGCACCTTGTACGAGGGCGCGTTCCCCAGGTCACCCACCAGCTTGTCGACGGCGTCGGCCCAAGCAGAGCGGGGCGCGAACGAGGCCGCCTCTGCTGCCACGACCGCGCCCCAGAGCGCGAGAACCCGCCGCCGGCCCATGGCGCGAATCAGCCGACTCTACCGCATCGCCAGGACGAACAATTCCTAAAAACGGTAACGCAGGCCGAAGCGCGCCCGGGTGGGTGGAAGTCGGCGGGCGGGCCGGCTCCAGAAGGGGCCGTCGGTCTCGATCACATCGGTCGTGGTCCGCAGCGCCATGATGTTGAGGATGTCCACGAACAGATCGATGTTCTGTTTCGTGAGCTGCCGGAGGCTGAACCGTGCCTGCAGGTCCAGCGCGCTGATGTCCGGCGTCCGTAGGGCGGTGTCGTCGTCGGGGTTCAAGGTGCCCCGCGTGTCGTACCCACGCTTGGTCCGGAAGGCGCTGAAGCTCTGGTACGTGGGGTCGAAGTGGTACCGGTTGTAGGGACGGCCGCTGACGAACTCGTAGATGACCCCGGCCGAGACCCACGGGCGGATCTGGTAGGTCGCCTGCAGCTTGACGTTGTGGCGAAAGTCGACCGGCAGGGGGCCGTAATAGAAGTGGTTCTGTCCCGGGTTGTCGAGGAACATCGTGGCGAAGTCGCTGTCCTCGGTCCCTTCGTACCGTGACCAGGTGTACGAGGCGATGACCCGCAGCAACCC
The DNA here is from genome assembly GCA_031423255.1 of Myxococcales bacterium. GTDB lineage: Bacteria > Myxococcota_A > Polyangia > Fen-1088 > Fen-1088 > JANPFD01. The sequence continues at coordinate 43,610 of JANPFD010000109.1, forward strand.
CTGCCGCTTGCGCAGCGAGGTGGTGAGCCCGACGTAGCGACGGCGGGCCTCGTCCGGGGTCTCGAGATCGAAGATGAACTCGGATCGCCCGGTCTTCCATCGCCCGTCGCGCCGCAGGTCGGTGCCGCCCTGGTTCCAGTTGCCGTTGGTCTCCAGGTCCTCCCACTGGTGGTTGAACTTCCGGTAGATGAGATCGGCGCCCAGGCTGACCCCGGTGGTGATCTCGCGCTCGGCTCCCAGGGTGTACTCCCACGTGCGCGGCGCGCGCAGCCGGGTCAGGCACGACGTCCCGTCCTCGCCGACGCCGTCCGGCCCGCACGGCAGACCGACGGTGGTGGCCGAGCTGCCTCCGCTGGCGCGGCAGTTCCGGATGTACGCCTTGGCCTCGGGGTCCCAGTCGCAGGTCTTCGAGTACAGCGACCGGCCCGTGAACTGCGCCAGCTCGAGGAAACCGGTGTCCACGTAGTTGCTGAAGCTGCCACGGATCACCGTCCGCCCGTCGTGGGTCGGATCCCAGGTCGCCTGCAGGTGCGGCGTGAACGCCGTGATGTCGGTGACGATGCGCTCCTGGTCGTCCTGCGAGTGCCCGCTGTGCAACGCCAGCCCCGGCACGATGGTCACGTAGCGGGTCGGCTTCCAGGCGTCCTGCAGAAAGATGTGCGCCTCACGGCCCGTCGGCTCGGTGCGGACCCAGCCCGACCGGCACTCGCCGTTCGCCAGCTTCGGATCGTTGCCACAGTAGTTCTGCACCGAGAACGGCTCGCTGCCGACGGTCAGAAGGACGCTGTCGCCGGTGACCGTACGCGCCCGGGCGTTGTAGTACTCCTGGGCGCGGACACCCAGCTTCACCGCGTGCGCGCCGAATTTTCGCGAATCCTTGTACCACTCGAGGCTGCCCGACTGTTCCCAGTTCCGGTTGAAGCTGCGCGAAATGAGAGAGGCGTTCTTGCGCCGCAGGTCCGTGACGACGTCGATCTCGGCGGAGATCTCCCCGCAATGCTCGGGATCCCAGCGGCAGGACTGCGGGTCCGTGCGAAAGCGCTGGTCGTTGAAACCCGCGCGCACATTCAGCACCAGATGATCGGTGAGCAGCGCCTGCCAGCTGGCGCCGATGAAGCGCGAGTCCTGCCGCCGCCGCGTCTCGGCCTCGGGCTCGACCAGGTAGCTCTGGGACGTGTTCTGGAAGTCGGCGGGCGAGAAGGTGGCCTTCAACTCCAGCTTGTGCCGCGGGTTGACCTGCCAGGTGATCTTGCCGATGCCGTCGAACGCCAGGACTGACCGCGGCGGGTGATCCGGGAACAGAGGATCCCTGGGCAGCGTGAAGGTGCTGTTGACCGCCTGCAACGACGCATAGAACCAGAGGCGGTCCTTGACGATGGGGCCGCCGATGTTGAGGCTGGCTATGGTCTGCCGGTTCTGGCCGATGTCGCGCGCGTCGCGAAAGAACTGCAGGTGCTGGTCGGTGTAGGTGACAGTGCCGTCGACCTCGAGGCGGTTGGAGCCGGACTTGGTGACGATGTTGGTGAGGCCGCCGGTCGTGCTGGACCACTCGGCGCCGTAGGCGGCGGTCTGCACCTCGACGGCGGCCATGGCATCGAAGCTGAAGTTCGTGCCGAAGGTGTGGCTGACCGGATCCGTCGTCTGGAAACCGTCGACGGTATAGGTGTTGCTGCGATCGGTCCCACCGCGGATGCTGGGGTTGCCGGTGCCGAAGAAGTCGGTCACGCCCGGCGCCAGCGCCGCCACGCCCTGGTAGCTGCGGCTCGACAGCGGGAGCTGGTCGATGAAGTCGGCGTCGAACGACTCGCCGACGGCGGCGCTGCCGGTATTCACCGTCGGCGATCGCTCGACGATGCGGATGCGTTCGACCTCGGTCTCGACCTCCATCAGCACGTCGACGTCCGTGGTCTTGCCGGGCGAGACGCGGACTTTGTCGATGACCATCTTCTTGAGTTTGGGGGCCGAGGCCGTGATCTGGAACGACCCGGGCGTCAGCGCGGGGAACTGGAAGCCACCCTCGTCGTCGGAGAACGCGGTCCTGGCACCGCCGATCTGCGTGGCCGAGACGGCCTCGACGCGGATCCCGCGCAGCGGCAGACCGTTGGCGTCCACCACGTGCCCCGTGATGACGCCGGTGGTCTGGGCGCGGGCCACGCCGACCAGCAGACACAGCCCGCCGAGCACCGCGAGCGCCAACGATGGAAGCTTCTTCATCGGGCGTTCCTCACTGGGCCGGGGTGTAGTTCTCGGGCCAGGTGCAGATCTCGAGGCCCCAATCCTGGCAGCTCTGGCCGGCGCCGATGTCCTGCACCTCGGTGTCGACCTGCGTCTCGGCCGTGCATTGATTGCCCTCGGTGACGTTCAGGTCGCAGAACTTCAGGCAGATGCCGGCGTCCTGGTACCGCAAGCAGGCGTAGCCGGAGAGCGCCTTGCACCGCGTGTCCACGAACTGCGCCAGCTTCTTGCCCTCATTTTCGGGAGCGCGGGTGTTGGGCTGGCCCGGGTTGCACCGCACATGGCAAAAGCCGCCGAAAGGCGGGAAACAGGTGTAGCCGTTCTCGGACAGCTTGTCGGCCTCGCCGTTGCACTGGGCGATCCCCGGACCGCACGACTGCCCGTAGCCGACGAACGGGGCGTCGCAGAAGCAGGTGTCCTTGTTGCACTCGAGACCGAGCTTGGTGCACTCGGGATCGTTGCGCGCGTCGACGACCTTCGAGTCGGTGCCCGGGTCGTTGGGATCGGGGACGAGGCGGCCGCACTGGAACCCGCTCTGCGTGCGGCTGAGCTTGGTGGTCGGCGGGAGGCTGCACGGGGTGGCCACCCCGCGCAGGGGGATGTTGCGGATGACGAGCGGGCCGCCCGCCTTGGTGCGACGCTGGGCCCGCGTGATCTCCGGATCCACCTGGTCGACGGACTTCAGCGCCCCCGACTGATAATCGGGAGGCGCGACGAAGTCCCACATCCAGCGGACTGGCGTGTAGCCCGGTGGATCGTTCTTGAAGTGCCGGGGCCGCCCCCGGGTCAAGAGGTTGTCGACGATGCGGGTGATGTCCGGAGGGCTCCCGCTCTGGTCCGAGGTGAAGATGGCAGGCACGTAGCCGCGGCCGATCGGCACCACCAGGCGATTCTCCCGGTCCTTGCCCTCGCCCAGAACCACCCGGTCCACGTCAAAGGTGTCGACGCGTTCTTCGTCCTGGCCGGCGTAGAACAGATCGAGGCTCTCGTTGCCCAGGGTCTCCCACCCGTGGGCCAGGTAGCAGTAGGCCAGCTGGCGTCGGTACCACAGCTCGACGCGCGGGCGAGGCGTGGGCCTGTCGGTCACGCCACGCGACACGTGCGTGCGCTCGTCGATCACCGGGCAGTCTATGACCTTGCCGGTGTTCCGCACCTTGAAGCCACCCGACTTCACGGCCCGGTCCAGCGTGTCCAGGTGCTTGATCGAGTCGGGCGCGTAGTCGTTCGGCGCCAGGACCTCGACGATCTCCCAGAAGCCCGTGTACTGGGGCACGTTGGGGCTGAGGTTGGTGGGGTTCACGTCGACGATCGGCCGCTGGTAGTCGGAGGTGTGACGGCCCGGGCGTCCCGGGTCCACCAGCAGGTCACGCTGCCTGGCGGAATAGGATCGGGTTCGCTCCTGCTTGTTGCGGTCCGTGCAGGGGTGACCCGGCCGGTCTGCTTCAGGAATGCCGTCGCAGAAGTTCTTGGGGTTCGGGTTGCGCACGCTCTTGCCGCCCAGCATCCAGTCGCTGCCGTCGCGCATCTCGCGCACCGGCTTGCCGAAGTACGGATAGCCGTCCGATTTGCGGAAGAAGAAGTACATCGGCTGCACGACGACGCCTCGGGGCTGGCCGGTCCGGGGTTCCGTCCGGGCGGCGACGACGCCGAAGTCGTAATACTCGGCGCGCGCGCCGTCGAGGTAACCGGTCTCGGGGTCCAGCTGCTGCGGCAGGCCGGCCGTCGGGTCCGAGGCGGTGCCACCGTCGTACACGGGGGCGAGATCGAGCACCCCGAACGCCTCGTCCGAGTATTCCTCGCTGCAGCCCGAGGCCAGGGCCAGGGCCAGGGCCACGGCCACGACGCTCAGACGGCCCAGCTTGCCCACTGGCGGCAATCAGACACCAAGGGAGGTCACTTGGGCAAGACGGGAACGAAAACACCGGCTTCCAGGGTCTCGAGGCCGGGCTCGACGACCATCAGCGCCCCGGCGCGGGCCATGGCGCCCAGATCCGCCGAGCCCTGCGAGGGCAACGGCCGCACGACGGTGTCGCCGGCTTGCCCGTCGAGGATCGCGGGCACGAACACCGTCAGCGGCGCTTTCCGCTGGCGGTAGGGCTCGCCCAGACGGGCGTACGTGTAGCGCAGCGGTGCCCCGTCCGCGCCCCCCAGCAGGTCCAGCGCCGGCCTCACGAACAGCTCGAAGGTGACCAGCGTCGACAGCGGATTGCCCGGCAAGCCGAAGAACGGCGTCCCTCGCACCTCGCCGAAGACCAGCGGGCGCCCGGGGCGAATCTCGACTCCGTCGAACAGCGCGCGACCGCCCAGCTCGGCCAGCACGCCCTCGACGAAGTCGTACTTGCCCATGGAGACGCCGCCCGACAGCAGCAGGAGATCCGCCGAGACGAGGGCCTGCTCGACGGCGGCGCGCAACGCCTGCCGGTCGTCGCGGGCGATCGGCGCCGGCTGCGGGAGGCCCCCTGCGCGCAGCACCTGCGCCGCCAGCGCGTGGCGGTTCGAGTTGCGGATCTGCGTCGGCGTGGGGTTCTGGGTGACGTCCACCAGCTCGTCGCCGGTCGCGACGATGGCCACCCGGGGACGGGCGTGTACCGACGGAACGGCGCAACCGAGCGACGCCAGGAGCCCGATGGCCGCGGGATCCAGGCGTCGGCCGGCGGGGTGGGCGACGACGCCGGCACGCAGTTCGCTGCCGCGCGGGACGACGTTCTCGCCCGCGGTGATCGTACGATCGATGCGGACGGTGTCACCGTCACGCACCGTGTACTCGACCATCACCACGGCGTCAGCGCCCGCGGGCAGCGGGGCGCCAGTCATGATCTCCACGGCCTGGTCGGCCTCGACGCGGCCGGGAAACAGCCGGCCCGGAGGGGCCTCGCCGACGACCCGCAGGTGCGCCGGCACCGAGACCAGGTCCACGGCGCGCACCGCGTATCCGTCGCGCGTCACCCGATCGAACGGTGGCTGATCCCGATCGGCGCTGACATCCGCGGCCAGCACGCGCCCGTGCGCCTCGTCCAGCGGACAGGGCTCCGGCCGCCGCCGCACGGCGATGGTGCGCACCACGAGCTGCCGGGCTTCGAGAAAAGGGAGGGTGGCCATCAAAAAACTCCATCGCCGGGTGCGCGCTGCTCAAGCCTTGCCCGCGCCGACGACAGCGCCTTGTGGAAGCGCTCGCGCAGCACTTCGCGAGGGGGGAGCTCGGTCAGGTACTCGGCGACGTGGATGCCACTTTTCCCGAGGTCAAGGTACTCGACGGCCTCGCGCTTTTTGCCTGCGCACAGGATAATCGCGACGGGTGGCTCCTCGCCGGGCTGACGCTCGTGTCGGTCGAGCCACCGGAGGTACAGCTCCACCTGGCCTGAGTCCGCAGGCTTGAAGTCACCGATCTTCAGTTCTTGTGTGGCGGTCCCGGTTATGTGGCGTCGATACCCTCCCCCGTCGCGAACTACGGGTGAAGTCGATGCCGAGCGCCACATAAAGGGAGCCTGGCACGCGCGGCTCCCCATCCGGCCACTCACGACCTCGGTCCGTTGGTTCGAACCCTCAAATTGATCTCGATAGGGATGGTGCACCATGGGGCTTCGCGGACAGGGACCGGTCTATCGTCCTTGTGGCTCGGCTCCGTCGTCGAGAGCGTCTTCGATCTTCCAAAGAGACAAGAACATCGGCCGCGGCATGGGCGCCGTCTTGGGCGGCCGATCGGTTGTGTCGACGAACACGAAGCTGCGATCCTCGTAGAACTTCATGGCGTCTGTCTTGGCGTCGGTGATCACGCCGATGCAACCGATCTCGCGTGACATCTTCAGGGCCATTTCGAGCACATGGCCATTCGCGACAGTTTGTCAGCTTCAACCACGCCGGCCGTCACCGTCGCATAGCCGACGACCGTGCCCTCGCGCTCGACGACGTCGTCCCGACGGAGGGCCCTAACGGCGAACGCCACGCAACAGAGCCCGGAGCTTGTCAGAGGGGGGCGGGCCGTCCTCGGCCATCTCGGCGCGAAGGGTCTCTGCCCCTCGCTCGCTGAGCTGGACGGGCCGTGTAATCACGAACTCCTCGGGCACGCTCTCCAGACCTGCCCCCTGCGCCGAGTCGGCGGGGGTATCGGGGCGTCGAACGCGTGGGCTGTGAGCCATGACCTTCATTTGAAAGTGTAACACCCTCGGCACGCGGGGTCAGTCCGGTACTTTGACGCTCTTCTCTCTGAAGAAATCCATCCCCCTACGATCCCCACGATAGTCGGACCGTCCGTTCCCTTCACCGAGGAGGTTCGACCATGTTCGATCAGCTGTTCGAGAGACCCCATGCATTGAAACGCCAGCGTACGCGGCCGATGACACGAGAGCGGTTGCGCTACCTCTGCCACCTGGCGGACCAAGGGATGGTACGCACCACGCTGCGAACCCGTCGCTGAGTATCTCGTCGCTGTCGTGGAGTACCTTCACGCGAATGTCCAGACCACGGAGATCTACACGCGCGCCGATCCATCAGAGAAGCTCGACGCCCTGGACAGCGTCACGCCACCGAATCTCCGAAGGGGTCGGTTTCGGCCCCCGGACAGGCTGCTGGAGTCTCTGAGGCCCGCCAAGTCCGACGAGTATCAGGCGGGCAAAAAGCCCTGGACGCCCCTGCGATGACCGCTTGACATTAGTATCCTTCAGGATACACTATGGCAGTGGAGGTTCGTCCCAGGGAACTCTTGGAATACGTCACCGAGGGCGGACGTTGTTCTTTCGGAGAATGGCTCAATGGTCTCAAGGATTTTCAAGCGCGTGCTCTCATTAGAAAACGACTCAACCGGGTGAGACTGGGCAACTTGGGAGACAGCAAGAGCATTGGTGAGGGCGTGAAGGAGATGAGGATGGACTTTGGGCCAGGCTATCGAATCTATTTTGGCGAAGACGGCGCCAAGCTCGTCATCCTGCTCTGTGGCGGAGACAAGGGCTCTCAGGACGCCGACATTCGCCGAGCCAAAGAGTATTGGGCCGACTACGCGAGGGCAAATCATGCGCAAGAGAACACGTAAATACGAAGACTCCCTCATCGAATCTCTCAAGGATCCGAAGGAGGCTGCTGCCTATCTGAACGCGCACCTCGACGAGAAAGGGGACGATGCCGAGGAGCTATTCCTTATGGCCCTGCGCGATGTAGCAAAGACCTATCGCATGACCGAGATCGCCGACAAGGCGGGGCTCGGACGTGAAAGTCTCTACAAGGCGCTCTCGGCCGAAGGGAATCCGAAGCTGACGACGTTGCGAGCGCTCCTAGAAGCCATGGGTCTCAAGCTGACGGTCGAAGCGAAGGAAACCCGCAAGGCGTCGTAGATCACTCGCGGGCGGTCTTCGGGTGGAGAAAATGACGGGCGTCGAGCATGGGGCATGCAGCATCAATCCTTGCGACACTGCCGTTCCAGACCACCCTTCGTTATGCGGAGTCCTCGTGGACACCAAATTGTCGCGGCACTGCCGCGACTTTCTTCGCGTGGAGGCGGCGTGTGGGCTTCTTGCTCATCGCTTGCCCATATCGGTCTTCTTTCGCACATCGGTATGTGCCACGCCAGGGTCGAGTAGCCCGGCCGCGACGTCGAGGATCTGGATCGCGCCGTGGCGAAGCACGTAGAGCGGCAGCGCGGCCGGGCGGCCAGAGACGAACGGGATGCGCAACAGCTTGTCCGCGACGCGCGACGGCGGCACCGTCCGCCGCAGCTCGGGCACGGTGGCCACCCAGCGGCGGGTGCGCGCCAGCCGCAGCGAAAAGCCCAGGCCCCGCGGGCACCCGGCCAGCGACACCGGCACACCGCGCGCGGCCAGAGTCTCGGCCACCAGCGCCACCGCCAGGTCCAGCCGAAACCGCCGCGCGCGCGGCCAGACGGCCTCCCAGTCGATCGGCCGCTGCCGGCAGAGACGCTCGACGTCCGCCAGGTGCCGCCCGTCGAGATCGAAGTTGTGATTGGCGTAGTGGGCGGCGGCGTAGATCACCTGGTCTTCGGGACACAGCGACAGGATCGGACCGTCGACGCTGTCATACGCTGTCACACGGTCGAGACATTCCTCGACGTCCATCCGGAAGAACGGCGGTTCGGTCAATCCCAGGTGCAGATCGACGGGCAGCTGACCACGCGGGCCCATGTACGCCCAGGCGTGGTTGCGGAGAAAGTGGGTGGCCCGGCTCCAGCGCGGGCAGTGAAAGGTGAATCCGCGTTGCTCGAGCGCGGTGGCGAAGGCGGCCGCGGCCCTGCCACGCACCAGAACGTCGATGTCACCACCCATCCGCTCGCCGCGTCCGCCGTATAGCACGGGCTCGGCCCAGGCCGCCTTCAGGTACACGACCGGCGTCCCCACTGCCCGCCCGATCTCGTCGAGCATCCGGCGCTGGGCCTTGACGACCAGGCTCTGCACGAGCCCTGCGGGTACGGCTGCCATGGGGTAGAAGCAGCCGATGATACTGCCGCGCGTGGGCGCCGACGAGGTCCTGGACCTCTTCCTCGCCTACGTGGGGCACCTGGGACTGACGCTCTACCCGGCTCAAGAGGAAGCCCTGTTCGACATCCTCGCCGGCAAGAACCTGGTGGTGACGACGCCGACCGGGTCGGGCAAGTCCCTGGTGGCGACGGCGTTCCTTTACCGCGCCTACTGCGAGGGCCGCCGCGGTTTCTGGACGTGTCCGGTCAAGGCGCTGGTGAACGAGAAGTTCTTCGACCTGTGCAAGGCCTTCGGCCCCGACAACGTCGGCCTGATGACCGGGGACGCCACGGTGAACCGCGAGGCACCGCTGCTGGTCGGCACCGCCGAGATCCTGGCCAACATGAGCCTGCGCAGCGCCCGCGCCCCGGCTGACGCCGTCGTGATGGACGAGTTCCACTACTACGGTGATCGCGAGCGCGGCATCGCCTGGCAGCTGCCGCTCATCACCCTGCACGACGCGACCTTCATGCTGATGTCGGCGACTTTGGGCGACACGCGCGCCATCGAGCAACGAGTCGAGGCGTTCACGAAGAAGCCCGTGGCGACGATCCGGGGCATGGTCCGCCCGGTCCCGCTGGACTTCGAGTACCGGGAGACGCCGCTGCACGAGACCATCGCCGACCTGGTGAAGGAGAACCGGGCGCCGATCTACCTGGTGAACTTCACCCAGCGCGCCGCCGCCGAGGAGGCGCAGAACCTGATGTCGGTCGACATCTGCAGCCGCGCGGAGAAAGACGCGATCAAGACCGCCATCGGCGGTTTCCGCTTCGACAGTCCGTACGGCAAGGAGCTGTCGCGCTTCGTTCGCCACGGCATCGGCCTGCACCACGCTGGCCTCCTGCCCCGCTACCGCCGCCTGGTCGAGCGCCTGGCGCAGCAGGGCTTGCTGAGGGTGGTGAGCGGCACCGACACGCTGGGCGTGGGCGTGAACATCCCGATCCGCACCGTGCTGTTCACGCAGCTGTGCAAGTACGACGGGCAGAAAGACCATGTCCTGGGCGTGCGCGAATTCCTGCAGATCGCGGGTCGTGCCGGTCGCAAGGGCTTCGACGATCGCGGCTGGGTGGTGGCGCAGGCGCCCGCGTTCATGATCGAGAACATCCGCCTCAAGCAGAAGGCCGCCGTTGGCAAGAAGGTGCATCTGCAAAAACCGCCCAACAAAGGATACGTCCACTTCGACAGGGCCACCTTCGAGCGCCTGGTCAAGGGGACACCCGAGGCGCTCGAGTCGCGCTTCGCCGTGACCCACGGCCTGCTGCTGTCGTTGTTGCAATCCGAGCGGGGCCAGCCGAAGCGCGGGGCAGGCTACGGCCTGGTCATCCAGGCGATCGCCGACTGCCACGACAGCGACAACCTCAAGCGGCGGCACCGGCGTCAGGCAGCCAGCTTCTTCCGCGGCCTGCGCAAGGCGGGCCTGGTCGAGATCAAGCGCGACGAGCGGTCGCGCAACCCCTACCCCGTCCCCGCCGAGTCGCTGCAAAACGACTTCTCGCTTCACCACACGCTGTCGCTGTATCTCGTGGAAACGCTGGAGCTGCTGGACCCTGCCCTCGAGACGCACGCGCTCGACGTGCTGTCGCTGGTCGAGGCCATCATCGAGAACCCGCGGCCGGTGCTGATGGCCCAGCTCGACAAGCTGAAGACCCAGAAGATGAGCGAGCTGAAGGCCGAGGGCGTCGAGTACGAGCAACGCATCGAGCAGCTGGACGCCATGGAGTGGCCGAAGCCGAACCGCGACTTCATCTACGAGACCTTCAACGCCTTCGCCGAGCGCCACCCCTGGGTCGGCGACGACAACATCGCCCCCAAGTCGGTCGCGCGCGAGATGCTGGAGCGCTTCTGCAGCTTCCACGACTACGTGCGCGACTACGGCTTGCAACGCACCGAAGGCGTGCTGCTGCGCTACCTGGCCGAGGTGTACCGCGCCCTCGGACAGTCGGTGCCGGCACGCTTCAGGACGCCTGCCCTCGACGACCTGACGCTGGATCTCGGCAGCCTCGTGCGCAACGTCGACGCCAGCCTGATCGAGGAGTGGGAGGCGCTGCGTGACCCGGGCGTCGCCCCCACGCCGGAAGCGCCCCGACGGCCGCGCCCGCTGGAAGGACGAGCCTTGATGGCACGGGTGCGGACCGAGCTGCACCGCCTGCTGGGGGCGCTGGCCCGCAAGGACTGGGAGGAAGCGCTGGCCGCCGTGCGCCCCGGCGACTGGACGGCGGACAAGCTGGCGGCCGAGGTGGCGCCGTATTTCGCCGAGCACAAGGCGATCATGACGACGCCCGCGGCCCGCAGCCCGCAACACACGGTTCTGCGGCCTGACGGCGAGCGGATCTGGGAGGCCCAGCAGCGCATCGTCGATCCGGAGGAGGACGAGGACTGGGCGATCTTCGCCCGCGTGGACCTGACCGGGGGGACGCCAGCGGACGAGGCGCCGGTGATCGATCTGGTGCGGGTCGGGCGCTAGCGCACTATGCTGTCTTCGATGAGGCTCACGCTTGGCAGCCGCGTACGCCCGGCTCCCGACACGCTCTTCCGAAACCTCGAAGGCGAAGCGGTGCTCCTGTCCCTGTCGGCGTGCGAATATTTCGGTCTCGACGAGGTCGGGACGCGCATCTGGGAGTTACTGCCTCAGCACGAGAGCCTCGCCGGGGTCCTGACGAGCGTACTGACCGAGTTCGAGGTGGGCGCAGGGCAAGCGGAAGAAGACCTCCTGTCCCTGGTGGCGGCGCTGCGGGACAAGGGTCTGGTCCAGGTCGTCGACCGCTGAATCACTCTGCGGGCAGGTCGCTCACGATGGCCGCGCGAACCCGCGGCAGCTCCTCCAGCGAATCCGGGACCACCAGGCGCCGGACCGGCACCTTCTCTGCGAGGGCCGTGAGCCTCTCGAATTCCCGATGCAGGCGAGCGCGATCCGTCAACTCCAGCCGGAAGCTGGACCCGATGAGAGCCATCGCGGCTTCCTTGCCCGCGATGGGTTCGATGCGCGGAGCCGGTAACAGGCGGGCGGCGCGCTCCAGGACGTAGAGCCGCACGAGGCGCACGGGACGGTGGTCGATGCTCGCGGGAATCGTCACACGCCGCTTAACGCGCGCGGCGGTCTGCGCCGGATCCTCCCAGAGGCGGACACCAGGATAGGACGGGGTGGCCCACACCTCGCCCTCTCGTTCGTCGATCACCAGCGCATCGTCGCTGAGCAGCCGGTCCCCCATCCGCTGGCAAGCGGCGGCCAGCGTCGACTTGCCCGAGCCGGACGGTCCCAGGAACGCGCACGCGCCCGACGCCATGGCGATCGCGCTGGCATGGATGACCTCGTGCCCGCGCAGGTGCAGCACGCGCGGCAGCGCCTGATCGATCAGCAGCTGACGTACCGTCGACTCCGGTGTCTCCGGCATGCCGCGGACGACGATCTCGCTGCCGCCGCCCTCGATCAGGAAGTCGGCCAGGCCATGGAATCGGAGAAGGAGAGCTCCGCCCACCCGGCACGAAGACGCCCAGGTTTCACCGTCGGCGACGAGAAGTCGCTGCCACGGCAAGGGCTCGGCGGGCCAGGCCCCCTCCGCCGACGCCACCCTCACGGCAACGTCATGTGCGCCGGCGCTGACCCGTTCCAGCTCCGGCAGCTCCAGGTCCGAGCCCACGACGGCACCGTACGCGCGGTACGTGAACGGCAGCGAGGTCACTGCGCGACCGACGCCAGCATCCGGGCGACGAAGGCGCTCAGCGCGCCGGGCGAGCGGAACACGGACGGATGCCGCCGCGCCAGCTCCGACTCCAGCTCGGACACCGTGCGCCGACCGTCGACGAGCTCCAGCAGCGTGCGCCTCGCTTGCCCGCGTGGCGACAGCACGGGGACATGATCGGGACGACCGCGCGCGAGGTCCTCCGGAACGAGGAGCATTCCTGCCAGCGTGGAGTGGGCGCGCACCACCTCGGCCTCGTCGGCGCCCGAGCGAAACAGGCTCACCCGCCAGCTCGCCAGCCGCTGCCGGGCGATGACGTGCATGCGGATGTCGATGCGATCGCCCGGACGAACGTCGACGGGGTCCTCGAGAGGGAAGACGCTGTTCTTGCGGTTGATCCGGCGCTGCGCGAGGGGCGAGGTGCTCATCGATATGCCCGGCGCCAGGGTCGCGTCGAAGAAACCGCCGATCCCGTCCAGCCGGCCCGCCCTCTCGATGGTCACTTGCACCTCGAACTTGAACGCCTCGGGAACGTCGTTCGCCAGATCGAGGCTGACTGCGGGCACCGGCGGCGCCAGCAACTCGCCCGGGGACAGCCGGTAGGCGTGCAGATCGTTCGCCGCCAGCGCGCGCCCGGGATGCAGATCCACCCCGTCGAGCGGCCGTGCCCAGAAGTCGAGGCTCTCGCGCAGCGCCGGGCATTCGACGGGCGCGACATGGAGGACCACACGATCGGGAAGCATCGTCCCGCCGGGTTTCAAGAACCGCCGGCGGGCATCCGCGCAGACCTCGAGCAACCCTGCCTGGTAGCCAAAAAAGCCGACCTGGTCACACAGCACGACGTCCGCGCGTTCGGGCAGCTCCACGTCCGTCGACCAGCCCCGCACGAACGTCACCCGGTCGGTAAAACCGTTCGCCTGGAAGAGGGCTCGCGCGAAAGCAATCGTCGGCTGCGATTCGATTGCGTAGACGCGAAGCGCTCCGGCCTGGCAGGCGAGCAGACCGAGGATCCCGCTGCCAGCGCCGAGATCGACGACCACAGCGCCAGGGGTGACCACGCGCGCGACGGCCTGGCGCATGGCCTCGTGGCGAACCGGATCGGAAAGGTATCCGCGGTGCTCGTCCAGGATACCGTCACTCAATGGGGAGTGCAGCGCGCGGGCGCCCTACGTTTGCATGTTGCTAGGACCGTCCGCCAGCGTTCCCGAGACTCCTCCCGTGAGCTTCGCGACGTCCCCGTAGCTCACGAGCCGCGGCGTCGAGTAGACGCGCTTGCGGCCGGAATCGCTCGCCATCTGTCCCGCCAGCGAGACCTCCTTCGAGGGATCCTTGGAGCTCATTCGCCGGAAGCTACTACATCTCGACTCGCCACACCACCACTGCCCCCTGTGGCGCCCCGCACAGCCCCGAGCCAGAACTCCACCCCGAAAGTCATCCAGACCGGCCAGGCCATGGCGTCGCTTTCGGCGGTTCTTTCGCCCGCGGTCGCGCGCCCGTAAGCGCGCTCGAGAGCCTCTGGCTTCACCCAGCCGAGCTGTACTGATCTCAGCCGCCTCGCGGGGCGCACCATGTCAACGCAGGCCGCAAGAGCGTGCCGGAAGGGAGGCGCGAAGTTCGCCTTGTCGTCGCGATCGGCGACGAGCGCGGGCAGAAAGGGACGCGCCGCCCGGCGCTCGATTCGCCGGCGCGCCGACCCGCGATGACGCTGCTCCTCGGGGATGGCGAGCGCGAACTCCACCAGCCGCCGGTCGAACAACGGATGCCGCCGTTCCACGCCGCACTCGGCGCCCAGCCGCTCCATGATTTCCGTGCCGTGGTATCCCCAGGGCGACATCCCTGTCGCGTGCACCTGACTGCGGACAGCGCTCTGGGGGTCCCACTCGGCAGGCCGCGCACTCAGGCGGTCGCCGAGATCGATCCGGCGGGCGAACGCCGGGTCGACCCAGTCCGGGATCGAGCGCCACACGTTCCGGCGCCGCAAGCCTGTCATCCGTCGTCCGACGAGGTACCTGGCGACCTTCATCGCCGCCCTCAGGGGCGGATCCTCGGCGGTCAAGAGCGCCTTCGAGAACGCGAGCGGCCGGCCCTGCCGAAGGAGGTCGGCACAGGCGAGATGATCGTAACTGCCCCAGAACCAGTCGTCACCGCCCGCGCCCGTGAGCATCACCCGGGTGCCCCGGTCTCGCGCCAGGCGCATGACGCTGCGGAAGCCGATGCCGTTCGGATAGGGCGGAAAATCGAGATGCCGTCCCGCCAGATGGCGCAGCAAGGAAGGCACGGCAGCCTCGGCGGGCGTCCTGTGCCCGGTCAGCCCCCAGTGGCCGAGAACTGATTCGATGAATGGTGTCTCGTCGCAGTCCCACCCCGGGAAGACCATCGAGGCGGTCTCGAAGCCGGGGCAGGCCGTCTGTCCCTCTCGTTGCAGCGTCGCGGCCATGCCGACGACCCACGAGCTGTCCAGGCCGCCGCTGAGCTCGCTCATCACCGTACGATGGCAGCGCAGGCGATCCCTGACCGCGTCGCGGAACAGGACGCGAAAGTGCTCGGCGTACTCCTCGTCGTCGCGGTGACGCACCTGACGCGCCGGATCGGCCCTCCAGTAGGCGCGCGTGCCGATGTTCGAGCCCTCGACCACGAGCGAATGGGCTGCACGGAGGCGCAGAACGCCCCGGAAGAGCGTCTCGTCCGCCGACACCAACTTGCAGGCGAGGTGCTCGCCGATGACACCCTCGTTGAGTGCGCGCGGCACGTCCGGGTGGGCGAGGATCTGCGCCACCTCGGAGGCAGCAATGAACGTCCGGCCGTCGCTCCAGTAATGGAAGGGCCGGAACCCGAACACGTCCCGCACACAGAAGAGACGGCGGCGATCCCGATCCCACAGCACGTAGGCAAAGTCCCCGAGGAGACGCGCCGCTGCGTCGTCGCCCCAGGCGCGGTGAGCGAGAAGCACCAGGGCTGCGTCGCCCACGTCCGGGCCCGAAACTCGCAGCTCGCGGCGCAGTGTCTCGCGATCGTCGAGTCGCCCGTCGAAGACCAGGACACGCGCGCCGCCACCCTCCACGATCGGCTGCCGCTCGGTCACGGCCTCCGCGGTCGTGTGCAGCGCCAGGAAACCGAACGCGATCGCGCCGTCGACATGAACATGGCGGCCGTCGGGACCGCGCCACGCAGCCGCGTCGAGCAGGGGATCCAGCTGCGCGGCCGATGCGGGGCGGCCATCCAGGTGGCACACCACCGCGAAACCGCTCATGCGGACGGAATCAGGGAGGACGTCTCACGGAAGTAATCGATGGTCTGCGCCAACCCCTGCTCGAGTTGAACCTTGGGCTCCCACCGGAGCAACTCGCGCGCCCGCCCAATGTCGGGGTTGCGCCGCACCGGATCGTCCTTCGGCAGCGGCGCCTTGATGATCGGAGAGGCGGAGCCAGTCAGCCGTTTCACCAGCTCGGCCAGCTGCACCATCGTGGTCTCGCGCGGGTTGCCGATGTTCACCGGGTCGCAACCGTGGTTGCTGGCCATCAGTGACAGGAAGCCCTCGATCAGATCGGAGACGAAGCAGAACGACCTGGTCTGAGTCCCCTCGCCGTAGACCGTGATCGGCTCGCCGCGCAGCGCCTGGACGATGAAGTTGGACACCACCCGCCCGTCGCCCTGCCCCAGCCGCGGTCCATAGGTGTTGAAGATGCGCGCGATCCGCACCTGCACGCCGTACTGGCGCGCGTACGAGACGGCCAGCGCCTCGGCGCAGCGCTTGCCCTCGTCGTAGCACGCGCGCGGTCCGATCGGGTTGACGTTGCCCCAGTACCCCTCGGTCTGCGGGTGCTGCAGCGGATCGCCGTACACCTCGGACGTCGAGGCGATCATCATGCGCGCGTTCGACTCGCGCGCGACGTCCAGCAAGTTGAGCGTCCCCTGCACGGCGGTGCGAATCGTCCGGACCGGATTGCGCTGGTAGTGGATCGGCGAGGCGGGACAGGCGAGATGGAAGATCTCGTCCACCTCCATGGTGAAGTGCTGCTCGACATCGTGGCGCACCACCTCGAAGCGGGGATGCCCGATGAGGTGAGCGACGTTCTTCCGCGTGCCGGTGAAGAAGTTGTCGAGGCAGATCACCTCGGCACCGTCAGCTATCAATCGGTCACAAAGATGCGAACCGAGGAACCCGGCGCCGCCGGTGACGAGAATTCTTTTGCTGCTCATGGTCGAGCCGAAGCGATGGCGGGCATGATATCACCTACCTTCGAGCCATGGAGCGTGCGCGGCGATCGGGGTCCCAGGCCCGTCAGCTGGCGGTCCTGGGGGCGGCCGCGGTGGTGGTGCTGGCGCCGGCGCTGATCGGCGGCGGGCCGGCCTGGTCCCAGGTGGTGGCCTCGGCGGCGGCCTGGGTGGTGTGCGCGTTCTACGTGGTGGCAAGCAAGGGGAGTGTGAGGTTGGTGCCGCTGACCGCGGCGGCCGCGGTGGCCATCGCCATCACCTTCGTCCAGATCCTGCCGCTGCCCGCCGTGCTGGTGAATCTGCTTTCGAGCCACGTGCTCGCCATCCGCGGCGAGGCGCTCGGAGCACCGCCGTCGTTCCTCCCTCTCACTTACGATGTTCCGGCGACCGTCATCGCGCTGGCGCGAGGCATGGCCTGCTTCGGTCTCCTGGTGGCGATCGGCAGCGCGGCCCGTCGCGCGCAGCGGGCCCGGGTGCTCGTTCTCACGCTGGCGTTCGCGGGGGCGGCGATGGCGGTGCTGGCGCTGGTGCAACGGCGGCTCGGCGTCCAGGCGATCCTCGGCGTCTACCAGCTCCACGATCAACCCGGCGCTGGCATCTTCGGAACGTTCGTCAACAGCAACCACGCCGCCTCGTTCTTCGCGCTGTCGGCCTTGGTGGCCATCGGGGTGGCCGTCGAAACGCTGGGGCCTCTTCGCTGGGCGGCCGCCGGTAGCGCCGCTCTTTCCGGCGTGGTGCTGGCCATGACCTCATCACGGGCGGGGGCCGCCGGGTTCGCCGTGGGCGCCGCGGTTCTGGTGGCGCTGGTGATCGGAGCACGCTGGGGTCGGGTCTGGGGGGTGATCGCGGCCGCCGCCTTCTTCGCTGTGGGAACAGCGACGGTCCTCTGGGCGGCCCCTTCGTTCGTCAGTCGAAGCGTGACCGCTGAGCAGACGGCCGCATGGAACAATCAGAAGGTCCGCGGTTGGCAGGCGGCGGCCAGGGTCGTCGCCGCGCACCCCTGGACCGGTGTCGGGCGCGGCGCCTTCGAGGCGCCCACGACCGCGCACCGCACGGATGTCGAGGGAGTTCGCCTGGCCTATCCCGAGAACCTGCCGCTGCAGCTCGGCTCGGAGTGGGGGATCCCGATGACGGCTCTGCTCGTCATTCTCGTCCTCGTCGCGCTCAAGCGGATCGGGCCACTCATTCCGCAACTCGAACCGTCGGTGCAGGGGGCTGCCTGTGGCGTCCTTGCCATTCTGGTACACGAGCTCGCGGACTTCGGCCTCGAGACGACCGGGGTTGCGTTGCCGGCTGTCGCCGCGCTGGCGGTGGTGCTCGCCCGAGCCGAGGAGACCCGCGATCCGGCGCGGGACGAGCCGATCCGGATCGGATGGAAGTGGACCGTGCCCACGCTTGCCTTCTGGGGCATCGCCCTGATGGGAGCGATCTGGGCCTTGCCGCGCACCTTGCGCGGCGACGGGGAACGCGCCCGGGCCGCGGTGACCGCTCGCGACACGCAGGCCCGCAGCGTCCTGACCACGGCCGTGGCCCGCCATCCCGCGGACTACTACCTGGAGATCCTCTCGGCACTCCACGCGATGCAGGCCGCGCCCTCGGAGGTGCTCCGCCATGTGAACCGGGCGCAGCGCCTCTACCCGGCCGAGGGCACCGCTCACCTGATGGCCGCCCGCTGGCTTGCCCGCCTCGGCCGTCGCTCGCAGGCCGCGCTCGAATACCGTCTGGCGGAGGAGCGCAAGGCGAATGCGGGCCTGGAGGAGATCCTCGCCGTCGTCGGTCCCGAGTTGATGGCATCGGCCGTCGCGCAGACAGGGGAATCCTTGATGAACGCCGCGCGCTTCCTGATGGCCAAGGGCCGGCCGAGCGAGGCTGATCGCTTGAGCCGCCGCGCCGTCGAGCTCGGAGGCTCCTCGGCGGAGAAGCTGGCCGTCGCGCGTCTGGCGCTCGCCGTCGACTACAAAGCCAGTGGTGCGATCAGCGCTGCCGCGCGTGACCTGGTCGTCCGCGCGTCGCGCCCGGAATCCTTCATCACCGCCGCCCAGGCGCTGATCAAGGCCGGCGAGCCCGATGAGGCGGATCGGGTCATCACCCAGGGCCTCGTCAATCATCCCCAGCACGGTTCGCTGGTGCTGACCGGGGTACGGCAGCACGTCGATCGCGGCGACGTGCGCGCCGCGACCGTGCTGATCCAGAAGTACCGCTCGGTCACCTATACGCTCACGGAACGCGTCACCCTGGAAGAGCTGGCCTCCGAGATCGCCCAGAAGGTCGGTGACGTCGTGGGCGCTTCGGCGGCCCGGGCACGGGCTCGCACGCTCACGCGCTTCCAGAAGGAAGCCGACGACAAGCGCTGAAGATCTACTCGAGAGCGATGCGCATCCGCCGGGTCCGCAGGCCCGTGGCCGTCAGGACCGCGCTGCGCTCCGGGTCAATCTTCGTGGTGGAAATCAGGATCTCCTCGATGTTCTCCAGACCGGCGACGTCCTTGATGCGCTCCAGCGGTCCCAGGACCCGCAGACCATGGATCATGCGTCCATGCTTGGAGGGGTCGTCATCGACGAAGCCGACCGGCGTCAGTCCCAGCTCCCGGTTGTTGAGGAGCTCGCGCGCCAGCAGCTCGCCGCCGTCGCCCGCGCCATAGATGAGGATCCGCTTCGCTTCGGGCGAGTTCTGGAACCGACCGAGATAGGTGCGCAGCATCCGGAAAGACACCCGGCTGCCCGCGATGCCCAGCATCAGCAAGGCCCCGTCCATCACCAGAACGCCTCGCGAGAAACCCTCCATCCGATGCACCAGCGTGACGACCACGACCGAGGCGATCCAGGCTCCCCCCACGGCCTTCACCAGCGTGGCCAGGTCGTCCATCGAGGTGTAACGCCACAGCCCGCGGTAGAGCCCCAGCACCAGGAAGGTCGCCAGTTGCACCACGATGACCAATGGCAGCGACGCCAGGAACTGGCCGTAGAACGGCGCCACCAGCGCCCCGTCGAAGCGGAGCAGGAAGGCACCGTGGTAGGCAATCACCACGATCACCAGATCGTTCAGCACCTCGAAGACGCGTCGCTTGTAGGCGAAGTCGGCCAGCGTCGGCAGCATCGCCCGCTCCGCCTTCTCGACGTCGGTGGTCACGGGCTCGTATACCTTCACGCGTCCGAGGTGGACCAGGAAGAACAGCAACGCCATGGCGAACGCCGGGATCAACATCACACCAAGCGGCAGCGACAGGTGGCGCACCAGCACCGCCACCGCGCCGGAGGCGGCGGACAGGCTCCAGAGCACGAGGGCCGCCTTCCGTTCGGACAGGCCCAGCGCCACCAGGCGGTGCGAAGTGTGGTCGCGTCCCCCCTGCGACACCGGGCGCCCGTGCAGCTTGCGCGTGAAGGTGACCAGCGTGGTGTCGATGATCGGGATCAGCAGCAGCAGCACCGGGATGGTCAGCACCGCCAGCACGTTCCCGCGCACGCCGCCCCGGGTTGTCACCATGGTGATGCCCCCCAGGAAGAAGCCGATGAACAACGAACCGCAATCACCCATGAAGATCGACGCCGGGTTGACGTTGAACACCAGGAACCCGACCACCGCGCCGCTGAAGGCCGCGGCCTGCATGGCCGCCGCGGGCTGCTCCGAGATGTGGCAGAAGTAGACCAGGAATCCGGAGGCGATGGCGGCCACGCCGGCCGCCAGTCCGTCGAGGTTGTCGAGCAGATTCATGGCATTGGTGATGCCCACCAGCCAGAAGATGGTCAGCGCCTGGTCGGCCACCGGCGAGGGCAGCCAGTGCAGCCGTAGCCCCCACATGGTGACAGTCGTGGCGAACACGATCTGACCGATCAGCTTCGCGTAGGGCTTGAGCGTGATGACATCGTCGAGGAGCCCGAGAAGAAACATGCCCGTCGCGCAGACGATGATGAGCAGGTCACCCTCGACGTCGGCCGGCCGGTGCAGCAAGAACGAGATGAGAAACCCCGCGAAGATGCCCACGCCGCCGAACAGCGCCGTCGACTTGCGGTGCCAGCGATCGGCGCGCGGCTTGGCCACCAGGCCGAAGCGGCGGGCTGCCGTGCGAACCAGGAGCGTGAGCGGCACCGAGGCGCCGAAGGCGATGGCGAAGCTCAGCGCGTAGTCACGCACGACGCTTGCTCAGCGCCGGCGCTGGAACTCGACCACGTCTGCCAGGATCTGCGGCAACGCGATGGTGGGCTCCCATCCGATGGCCGTCTTGATCTTCGTGATGTCCGGAATGCGCCGTGGCATGTCCTCGAACCCCTCCTCGTAGGCCTTCTCGTACGGGATGTTCACGATCTCCGAACGCGACTTGCAGACCTCGCGGATCTGGCGGGCAAGATCGCCGATGGAGATCTCGACGGTGTTGCCGATGTTGAACACCTGGCCCCTCGTCTCGGTCGAGTCCAGAAGGCCGATCAACGCGCGAACCACGTCGGTGACGTGGGTGAAGCAACGGGACTGCTTGCCATCACCGAACACGGTCATCGGTTCACCGGCCAGCGCCTGGCCCACCAGGTTCGGGATCACCATGCCGTACTGCCCGGTCTGCCGAGGCCCGACGGTGTTGAACAGGCGGGCGATGACGGCGGGGAGCTTCCGCTCCTTCCAGTAGGCGATGGCGAGGAACTCGTCGATCGCCTTCGAGCACGCGTACGACCAGCGACCCTTGAAGGTCGCGCCCATCACCAGGTCGCCGTCCTCGCGGAAGGGGAGCTGCTCGCTCTTGCCGTACACCTCGCTGGTCGACGCGATGAGGATCGGGCGCTTCTTCTTGTTGGCCAGGGTGAGCATCACCTCGGTCAGGTGGACGTTGGTCTCGATGGTCCGCACCGGCGACTCGACGATCAGCTTCACGCCGACGGCGGCGGCCAGGTGGTAGATGCGGTCGCAGCCGTCGACCAGCTCGGCCATCAGCTGCTGGTTCTCGCAGGTATCGATGGTGTAGTGAAAACGCTCGTTCGTCTTGAGGTGACGGATGTTGTCGATGCTGCCGGTCGACAGATCGTCCACCGCGTACACCTCGTGCCCGCGGCGAAGCAACTCCTCGCCTAAATGCGACCCGATGAAACCCGCACCGCCGGTGATCAGATAGCGCATTGCAAAAATAACCGCCGAATCAAGGGGGCCTCTTGTATCACGAACCACCGCCGCGCCGGTACCCGATGGCGCACCAGTACGGCGGCTCGTCCGACACCGTCAGTGCCTCGAGGCCCGCAGCTTCCATCATTTGCCGTATCTGGGCGGCCGTGAAGCGCTGCTCGAGGCGCGTGCCGAAGCGGTCCAACGCGTCCGTACGCATCGTGTAAAAGCTGGCATTCCGGTACTGGGCCAGGGGCAACGTTTCCACGCGGGCGCCAAGGGATTCGGCGACCTTGGCCGCCCGCGCCAGCGGCCAGTAAACCGCGCCGGCAATGGCATCGGCGGCGCGGCGGCGAAGGCCCCACGGGGCCTGTGACAGCGCGCGGCGTGCGGCATCGCTGGCGCGCCAGAGCCCCCGGTACCAGCTCGGTCGGTTGTCGAACGCGTAGTAGAGATAGAGGAGCAGCGGCGCCCCGGGCTTCAGCTTGCGCACACAGGCCGCGATCGCCCTCGCCGTGTCCGGGACGTGATGCAGGACGCCCAGCGAGTATCCGAAGTCCATGGAAGCGTCGGCCATGGGCATGGCGTCCACGCTGGCCTCGTGGAAGACGCAATTGGTGGCCGCGGCCAGCTGCGTGCGCGCCACCGCCAGCGCCTGCGCGCTGGGATCGATGCAATGGAGAGCGCCGACCCGCGGGGCCACGAACCGGGCCCATCGGCCGCTGCCGCAACCGCAATCGAATCCGACCGCGTGGGCTGGCAGACGGTCCCAGGGGAAGATGCGGAAATAGGCGTCGAAGTAGCGACGCAATTCCTCCTCGGGAACGGCGCGCTGATCGAACCGGCTCCATTCCAGGCCGAACCCCTCGACCGTACCCGGATCGATGTTTCTCATGGTCACGCGTCCGGTGGGTTGGCGAGGCGGCCCAGGTTCTTGAGCCATAGCTCGAGGGTCAAGAGCGCCCAGAGCTGGTGCTCGACGTCGGCGCGCGCCTCGGCGTGGGCATCGAGCAGCTCGGTGACGACCTCGGGCCGCACGTAGGCGTTGATGCGGGCGCCGGGAGTCCCGATCTGGTCACGCAGATAGTCGCGCAGCTGACCGCGAAACCAGGTCCCGAGCGGCACGCCGAATCCCATCTTTCCGCGGGTGCGGATCTCGGGCGGGAGCAGATCGCCGAACGCCTGGCGCAGCATGTACTTCGTGGTGCGCCCGCGCAGCTTGTAGTCGTCCGGCAGCAACGCCACGTACTCGATGAGCGCGGTGTCGAGGAATGGCGAACGGGTCTCGAGGGCGTGCGCCATGCTGGTGCGATCCATCTTCACCAGCAGGTCGTACGGCAAGTACGTCTCGAAGTTGTGGCGAAGCGCCAGCCCCAGCGGCGAGCCGTATTCCTCGAACGAGCGGCGATGGAACTCGAACACCTGCGGAAAGTGCTCGGCAATCTCGGGACGCACGGCATGCGAGTGAGAGAAGGCGAAGTAGGAGTTCCACGCGGTCAGCCGATCGCCGAGAGGCATCTCGATGGCCGACAGCAAACGGCGGGCGCGCGCCAGCAGCGTCCGGCTGCCACTGCCCCCGGGTAAAAGCCGCGCCCCTGCCCCGGCAATCTGCCGCAGCGGCCGTGGCACGAGCTCGGTCGCCGCGGCCGCCGCGAAGCGCAGGTAGCCGGCGAACAGCTCGTCGCCACCGTCTCCGGTCAAGGCCACCGTCACGTGCTCGCGGGTCAGGCGAGACACGACGTAGGTCGGGATCGCCGACGAGTCCCCGAACGGCCCGTCGTGGTGCCACACGAGATCTTCGACCAGCTCGAAGTCGGAAGGCCCGACCCGGAACTCGGTGTGCTCGGTCCCGAAGGCCTTCGCCGCCATGCGGGCGTAATGGGTCTCGTCGAAGCGAGGATCCCCCTCGAAGCCGATCGAGAAGGTGCGAACTTTCTGTCCCAGCTTGGCCATGAGACCGACGACGATGGTCGAGTCCAGGCCGCCCGACAGAAAGGCCCCGATCGGCACGTCCGCGACCAGGCGTCTGCGCACGGCCTCGGTCATCAGATGGCGAATGCGCTCCCCCGCCTCCGCCTCGCCCGGCGGACGCATCGGAGGAAAGAACTCCACGCGCCAGTAGCGGTCCAGCTTCGGCGCCTGGTTCGCCTCGAGGACGAGTCGTCCCGCGGGCAGGAGCTGCTGCACCCCCTTGTAAACGGTCCCCGGCGGCGGCGCGTAGCCGTAGGCCAGGTAGCCGGCGATGCCGACGTTGTCCACCTGCAGCGGGACGCCCGCCGCGAACAGCGCCTTGATCTCGGAGGCGAAGTACAGACGTCCGTCGTGCTCGGCGTAAAAGAGGGGCTTCTTGCCGGCGCGATCGCGCGCCAGCAACAGCCGACGCTGGCGCACGTCCCACACCCCGAACGCGAACATGCCGTCGAGGCGCTTGACCACGTCGTCGCCCCACGCCTCGTACCCGTGGACGATCACCTCGGTGTCCGTGTGCGACCTGAAGCGATGGCCCAGGCCCTCCAGCTCGCGGCGCAGTTCCTGGAAGTTGTAGATCTCGCCGTTGAACGTGACCCAGGCGGACTCGTCCTCGTTCGGCATCGGCTGCGCGCCGGCAGCCGACAGATCGATGATCCGCAGCCTGGTGTGCGCCAGCGTCGCACCGGCCGGCCGGACCACGCCGCTGGCCTCGGGGCCCCGGTGGCGAAGGCTGGCCACCGCGCGGGCCGCGGACCGCTCGTCCAGGGGGGCGCCGACCGCGCCGAAGATGCCGCACATGCCGCTATCCTCCGTCCAGGCTGCGCAACCACAGCTCCAGGTTCAGGAGCTGCCAGAGGAACATCATGTGGTTCTCCTCCGGACGGCCCGACGCAACGACCTCCTGATGCTGGTCGATGATCGCCCGCACCCGGGCGACGTCGTAGATGCCTCGCTCGCGAAAGGCGCGCGAGCCGACGAGGTCGAGCAGCAGGTCGCGACCGCTGCCCGAGAACCAGACGTGCGCGGGGGCGTTCCACCCGGTCTTCTTGATGCGCGTGCGTGTCTCCTCGGGCAGAACGCCGCGCATCGCCTCGCGCAGGAGGTGCTTGGTGACGCCGGCCCGGATCTTCTGCGTTCCCGGGATGCGGAACATCAGCTCCACGAGCCGGTGATCGAAGAACGGCCACGACACGTCGAGGCCGAAGGCGGTGCAGTGCCGATCGGCAGCGCGCAGGCAGCAAGGGGCCGTCTCCCGGAAGATGTCCTGATGGGTCCGGTTCTTGAGGTAGCTGCGGAAGGGGTGATCCATCACGGGCACGTACCCGGCGAGGTCGAAGTAGTCGGGACGCACGGTGTCCTGGTAGCGCCCCAGCCGCGCCGGATCCGGCAAGCAGACGCCCGGCCGCGACAGATCGACGAGGCGGCCCAGCCCCTGTCGCATGGCCTCGAACGACTTCTTGAACACGGGATGGTCGTGGTACTCGATCCACTTGCTGGTCTCGGCTTGCAGGCGCGCTTCGTCGCCCGCGGCCTTGAGATCGGCGAAGAAGAAGTAGAAGTACTCGTACTCGCCGGCGTTCAGCTCGTCGCCGCCCATGCCACCGAACAAGGTGCCCACGCCGTCGCGCGCCGCCTGCTCGCACAGCAGGAAGTGCGAGAGCCATGTGGCGGTGGCGACCGGCTCGTCGTTGGCGGCGATCATGCGCGGCACCAGCGTCGACAGATCCGGGTTGCCTATGCGCACCGTGCGCCAGTCGGTCACGCAGTCGGCGAGCATCGCCTGGATCTCCGCCGTCTCGTCGTAGGTCGGGTCCTGGTAGACGGACGAGTAGGCCTGCTGCTTGTTGCCCGACTCGCGCACGGCGCAGGCAAGGACAGAGGACGAGTCCATGCCACCTGAGAGTGTGAACGCCGGCTTCTTGCTGCGGCGAAGGCGGATCTTCACGGCGTCCGCCAGGAGCTCGCGGTAGCGTTCGGCCAGGACGGGCTCGGGGTCGGTCAGATCCGGTTGTTCGGTCAGCGCCCACCAGGTGATCTCGCGGACGCTGGCGCGACGGACCTCCAGCGCCCGGCCCGCGGGGATCTGCCCGATCTCTGCGTACGGCGACTCGCCCGGCTCGTTGTCGAACGTCCGGTAGTGCGAGCCAGCGAAGCAAGCGACGAAACGGCGGTTGGGCGCCGCGCTGACGCCCGGCAGGCGCAAGAGCGCGCCCGGTTGCGACGCGAAGGCGAATCGCGTCGGCGACCGGTGCGACCGGTGAAAGTACAGCGGCTTCAGCCCGAACCGGTCTCGCGCGAGCCACAGCGTCTCGGTCCTGGGATCGAACAGAGCGATGGCGAAGTCGCCGTTCAACTTGCGCAGCGCTTCGACGAAGCCGTGGCGCTCGTAGAGCGCGGCGATCAGCGCCGGTTCGTCACCACCGCCCAACTCGGCGCCGTTGTACACCTGCCCGTCGATCGCCACCCGCACCGGACCGTGCGTGGTGACGCCGCTGACGGTGGCTTTCGTACCGTCGAACTCGATCAGACCGGAGAGGCGGGACATCAGGCGCTCACTTGACGGCGTACACGGTCCACATGCACTGCAAGTACTCGTCGTAGCCTCGGCGCTTGGCCTCCTCGCGCGGCAAGTAATAGGTCTGCAGCAGCGGGTCCACCACCTCGAAGCCGGGCAGCAGCTTCGCGAACTCCTCCTTGGCGAAGAAATGAGCCAGTCCGATGTTGGTGAGGTGGAACTTCGAGACGCCGTCCTGCAGGTAGAGTGACCCAGGGTCGTCCTTCAACTGTTCGCCCTTGCGTTTCTGGAAGGTGGTGTGCCCGTCGGCCAGCATGTTGCCGACGAAGAGGCCGCCCTTCTTCAGCACACGCCCCACCTCGGCGAAGGCCTGCCGGCGGCTGTCGAGATCCAGGTGCTGGTACACGCAGGACTCCAGCACACCGTCCAGCGATCCGTCATCGAACGGCGTCTTGGTCACCGAGCACTCGGTGAGCTGTCCGACGCGGTCGGCGTAGCCTGCCTTCTGCAGCGTCCGGCGCGCGAGCTCGAGCGCGTTGGTGGCGATGTCCACGCCGCTGACCTTCATCCCCTTCTGGGCAAGCCACAGCAGGTTCGGACCCGCGCCGCAGCCCATCTCCACGAAGTGCAGGTTCTTCTGCTCGGGGCGCGCCCGCAGGTAGTAGGCGACATTGCGGATCAGCGCCTCCACGGGCGCGGTGTTGTAGGCGCCAGCGGCGATCTGCTCGTCGAACGAGTCTTCCCACAGCTTCTTCGGGTCGGAGGCGAGTGTCATGGGGTCATCCTTTCAAGAACGCACGCAGCGTGTACTTCGAACTCGGCTCGCGGAGACGCTCGATCACCAGTGGGCGTAGTCCCGCCCTCTCCGCCAGACGGGATAGCGAGGCCAGGCTGAAGACATGATAGTGCTCGATGAAAAATTCCTCGCGGCCGAAGCCTTCGCCGTCCGCCGCCGCCTCGCCGTCGGGCAGTTCGACGTACACCACCCCGCCTGGCGCCAGGTAGTCGACGCTGCGCCGGAGCATGGCGATCGGGTCCTTCACGTGCTCGAGCACTTTGTTGAAGGTGATCAGATCGAAGCGGCCCAGCTTGTCAGCGGTCATCCAGTCGGCGCAAACGGCTTCCACACCCGCCACCTCGCGCGCATGTCTGGCGGCGCGCGGATCGGGATCGAGCGCCGTGCAACGCCAGCCGGCGGCCTTCATCCGGTGCAGGAACACACAGAGGCCGGAACCGACGTCGAGGACCGTGCCCGGTGACGGACATTGCGCCGCGATCCTGTTCACCCGGCCGGTGTTGTCGGACTTCTCGGCAGGAAGACCAATGATTCGCTCGAAGGTCCGGCGCATGCCCGCCTCGTCACCGTAGGTCGAATCGACATACTGGCCGCCGTAAAGGCCTTCCTTCTCCATGTCGTGAACCGAGACGAAGTGGCCGCACAGGTTGCAGCGGAACAGCTCGCGCCGGTACTTACCCTCGGTGTGGGGGAAACGCACCTCACCCTCGGGCGGCGCGAAGTACATGTGCACGCTGGTGAAGCGATCGCCCCCGCAGGGACAGTGCAGCGGCGAGGCCGTCAACGCCGCTGCGTCCGACGCTTCGATCGCCTTCAGATCGTCGTCGTTGTCGAGCCAGCGTACGACGACGTTCTTCTCGGGTTCGAGGTAGTTCGCCAGGGCCTGCTCATGACCGCTCTCCACCAGGAACAAGTAGTACTTGCCGACGTAACTCTTCACCAGCGCCGCCCGCAGGCCGAAGTTCAGCAGGCGCCCATTGATGGATGGCGTGGCGTAGAACCCCCAGCTCTTCCGGGCGACGTCGTACTCGGCGCCCGACTCGGTGGTGAACGTCACCTGGTCGTTCGGTTCCAGTGCGATGCGGGCGCAGTCCTTGATCAGGATCTTCTCGCTGCGGCCGGTCTCGAACGTCCGCGGCGGATCGATGATCTTGATCTTCACGTCCACCTCCAGCCCGGAACCAGGAAGTCGTCGATGGTCCACTTGCCGTCGCGCTGGGCCCAGACGTCGCGGCTGCGGAACGTCTCGCAGATCTCGAAGAAGCGCGCCTTGGTGATGCCCAGCCAGGCGCAGAACTTGTCGATGTCGGCGTGCGGAGTCTCGTCTCCGCGGTCTTTCAGGACGATGATCGCCTGCTCTCGTGTCAGGCGGCCGTTGCGGATCTCCAGCGACAGGTTGTCGAAGCTGCGCGTGAAGCCGAACTTGTACCACTTGAGCCAGTGGTGGATGGAGATGAAGTCGTCGTCGATGTCCGCGTAGTCGTAGGTGCCGGTCTTGGCGGCCGTGGCGCGCTGGAAACCGTGCCGCCTGGCCACCGCCAGGCTGATCTCGGGATCCCAGCGGAAGTAGTAGCCCATGAACACCGCCAGGATGCCCTTCCGCTCGACCTCCTCGTCGGTCGGACCGAAGTACGGCAGCAGATCCTTCTCGGTCAGCTCCTCGGACACCCAGTCGCGGGCGGTCGTCCCATGGGTGACCCCGTGCTTCTGCAACCAAGCCCGGTCCAGCTTGAACCCGTGGCGTGACTGGTCGGCGCCGCCGTACTCGAACGCCGAGTTCTCACCCCAGACCACCAGCGGGATGTCATAGCGGGCGGCGACGGTCAGCGGGACATTGAAGATCGCCATGTGCATCGGCAACGCGGGCGTGCCGAAGCGCTCGAACGCCTTCAGGGTGAAGCGCCGCTCGACCTTGGGATTGATCGAGTGGTCGATGTGGTCGACGCCGAGCTGGATCAGGTTGTCCAGGTTGCGCTGCCCGATGGCGGTGCGCCCCGGCGGGCGCCAGGTGACCGCCAGTGGCTTGAGGCCGTACTCGAGGCAGGTCACGACCTGCCAGGTCGAGTCCTTGCCGCCCGACACCGGGATCAGGCAGTCGTAGCCCTTGCTGCGCGCCTTCGCGTGCTCGACCACGGCGCGGAAGTCCCGCTCGCGCGCCGCCCAATCGATGGCGTCCTTGTCCTTGCCCAGAGCACAGTTGCACTTGCCGCTGGCGTCGAACGTGATGTTCGGCCGGTTGTACGGGGTGATGCAGGTGCCGCAGTACTTCACTGACCGAACTCCTCGAGGAACAGCTTCGCGCACAGGAAATAGAACAGGAACTTGCTCTGGCTGTTGGGCAGGAACGCCTTGTCGATCAGGGTCTCGATCTTGTCGCGCTTGATGTGCTCGAAGATGGGGCTCTCGTCCAGAAGCTGTGCCCGCGTGTCCGGATCGCGCGGATCCAGGAAATCGAACACCGGGGCGTTGAAGCCGACCTTGCGCCGGCTGTCGAGGATCGGCGCCGGCACGATCCCGCGCATTGCGTCCCGCAGAATGACCTTGGCGTAGCCGTCACGCATCAGGTGGCGGGTCGGGATGCGGCAGGTCCACTCGAAGAGATCGCGATCGAGGAACGGCGAGCGGTTCTCGATGGAGTGGTACATGGCGTTCAGGTCGTCTTCGTGGAGGATGACCGGGACGGCCTCGGCGAAGAGCTCGTTGAGCATGCGGTTGCGGAGCAGGCGCGGCGTGTAATCCGTCTCGGCAAACGGCTCGGACCAGGGTTCCGTCAGATACTCGGCGAAGCCGGTGGCATCCAGGAAGATGTGGTCGCGGAAGGCCGGGTCCTTCACGAACAGCTCCGGGTTCGACAGGAACGGGTTGCGCACCACGGGCTTGACGTGCTCGGTCCAGGCTGCCAGCGCCGCCGGATCCCGGTTGGCCGCCAGGTACATCAGGAAGTGGTCGTAGTACCCCGAGAAGAGCTCGTCGGCCGCCGTGCCGCTGACCGAGATCCGGTAGCCGTGCTCGGCGATGCTCTGCATCAGCAGCCAGTGCGCGTAGTAGGTGATGGTGTACACCGGCGCGTCGTGCTGCCGGATCAGGGTGCGCAGCTTCGGGAGGAAGTCGCCGGTCTGCGTGGGGATCGACGTGTGGCGAATGCCCAGCGCCTCCACCGCGTGCGAGACGAGGTCCGACTCCTCGTAGCGCTCGTCGGCGCTGGCAATCGTGAAGCCGTGCACGTCGTACTTCAGCACCCGCTTGGCGATGCTGATCAGCGAGTTCGAGTCCACGCCCCCGCTCATGCAGAACGCCAGCGGAACATCCGCCCTCAGCCGCAGCTCGACCGAGCGGATGAGGCGCTCACGTGTGCCCGCCACCGCGTCCTCGCGGGACATCGACTCGTCCTCCACGTAGGTCGGGTTCCAGTAGCGGACGGGCTTTTTACCCAGCTCCAGATAGCTGGCCGCGGGCAGCTCCTCGATCCCCCGGAAGAAGGCGTACGGCTTCTTGTAGAGCGCCTTGTAACCGTTCACCAGGTAGCGCTTGAGGTGATCGAGATCCGGTTCGAGCTTCTTGCCCTGCATCGACACCAGGAACTTCACCTCGGAGGCGAAATAGAAGCCGCTGTCGTCACGCAGGAAGTAGAGCGGTTTTTCACCGAAGCGATCCCGCGACAGCACCAGGCTGCCGTCCCGCTCGTCGTAGGCGGCGAAGGCCCACATGCCCTCGGCTCTGTCGAGGGCCCTGTCCGGTCCCCACTCGTCCAGCGCCGCCCCCAGCACCTCGGTGTCGCTGGTGGTGCGGAAGCTGCGGCCAGCCTTCGCCAGCGCCGCCTTCACCTCGATGTAGTTGTAGATCTCGCCGTTGAAGACGATCCACTTCGATCCCACGTGGAACGGCTGGTTCGAGCGCTCGTCCAGGTCCAGGATGCGCAGCCGCGTGTGCAGGAGGTGGACGTGCTGGCCGTCGGGGCGTACAAAGTGCCGGTGATCGGCGTGGTCCGGGCCGCGCCGGCGCATGATGCCGAGGGTGCTCTCGATGCGCCCCTGCTCGAGCTCACGACGGCCGACGTACCCGGCGATCCCGCACATGCGTCACTCCACGTCCGCGGCGGCGATCATCTCGCCGAAGGCCATGGGCCGGCGCAGGGTCTTGCCGACCACCTGCCGCTCCTCGCCCGGCGACAGCCCACCCGCAGGGCGCAGCCAGGCCAGATCCTCGAAGCGCAGGCGATGCCCCTGCGGCAGATCCGCCCCGATGACGATCGATCGCCGCGCCACTTTCTGATTGCCGGCCTCGCTCGGCTGCACGCACTTTTCGCGCTTGCCGAGCAACGCTTCGATCTTGCGGACCCCGTCGACGATGCGCCTCATCTCCTCGGGATCCGCCGACAGCTGGTGGTCGCGGAAGTCGGAGAACTTCTTGTCCAGCGTGAAATGCTTCTCGAGGATGCGCGCGCCCAGCGTCGCCGCCGCCAGGCAGGCCTCGGCGCCCATGCTGTGGTCCGAATAGCCGATCGTCACGCCCAGCTCGGACGCCAGCAGGGGGATCGCCGCCAGGTTCGCCTCCTCGGGCGGGACCGGGTAGCTGCAAACGCAGTGGAGGAACGCCAGCGGCCCGTGCCCCGCCTGGGCGTCGACGAACGCCTTCACCTTCTTCAGATGCGCCAGGTCGGCCAGCCCGGTCGAGATGATGAGCGGCTTGCCGGTCCGACACACCTGCTCGATCAGCGGGAAGAAGTCGTTGTCGCCTGACGCTATCTTGAAGGCGTCGACCAGCGGCTCGAGGAAGCGTCCGCTCTCGAGGTCGAGCGGCGTGGACAGGAACATCAGCCCCTTGCTCCGCGCCAGCTGCTCGAGCTGCCTGAACTGCTCGTAGGTCAGCTCGAAGGACTTCAAGCGGGCGAAGCGCACCGGATCGCGGTTGCTGGTGAAGTGGGCGGTGCGGAAGGTCTGGAACTTCACGGCGTCGACGCCAGCCGCCGCCGCGGCGTCGACCATGCGGCAGGCGACGTCGAACTTGCCCTCGTGATTGTTCCCGATCTCGGCGACGATCAGGATGCGCTGGCTGGTGTCGTGGCGGCCGATCTGCATGGTCACACGTGCCTGTGAAGGACGTACTGGCTGCGCATCATCGAGAAGCCCAGCCGTTCGTAGAGGCGAATCGAAGGGGTATTGGCGATCTGCGTCCCGACCTGCAGCGACGGCGCGAGCGATCGGTAATGCTCGACGAAGGCCATGGTCAGCGCCGCTCCGACCCGCCGCCGCTGAAAGGCGGGGGCCACGCCCACGAGATCGATGACGGCCGAGGACGGCGTCTTCAGGGCCGCGAGGAAACCGGCCGGCTTGCCGTCCAGCTTGGCCACGAACAACCGGTCCCCGCGCAGCTTGCGGGCGTAGCTGCGGCACCACTGCCGCTTGATCTCGTTGGCCACCCCGGCCGTCACCAGCGGATCCAGGTGAAACCGGGTGTAGCGAAACGCGGTCGCCGCCACATCGAGCACGGCCTCCTCGTCGGCAGCGCTCAGATCGCCCACGGTCACACCCGGAAAACCGCCAGCAATCTCCGGGGCGCGGTCGAGCTCCAGCACGACGTTGGTGTCGGCGACGAAGAAGCCGAGCGCGCCCAGCCGACGCACCCGCTCGATGCCGTCCGCGTCGACCTTGGCGTAGTAGAAGGCGCGCTTCTGCTCACCCAGGTGGCGTTCCAGCGCGGGCAGATCGGTGTCGGCGTCCACGCGGAACACCGGGACCCCCATGATCTCGCCGAGCCACCCGTCGGGCTTCATCGCACCTGCTTCAAAACCTCCAGAAAAGTCCGCGCAATATACTGCATGTCCTCGCGGCCGAGGTGCTGGCCGACCGGCAGCGCGATCGAGCAATCGCTGATCTGCGAGGCCACCGGGTAGCTATTCGCGTCATATCCATACTTCTCGCGGTAGTACTTCATGCGCGGCACCGGCTGCGGGTAATAGATGCTGGTGCCGACGCCGGCCGCGTTCAGGCGGGCCACCAGGTCGTTTCTCTTCGCGCCCAGCTCACCCTCGAGGACGGTGGTCAGGCAGTAGTGGCTGTTCTCGGCCTCGGGCCGCTGGGCATCGAGGATGCGGAGTCCCTTGGTTCCCCGCAGCTCTCCCGCCAAGGCCGTGAAGTTCTCCTTGCGCCGCCCGAGGGTCTTCGGCAACCGCGCCGTCTGCGTGCGGCCGAGCGCGGCCTGCATCTCGCTCATGCGGTAGTTGAGCCCTAGCGACGGGACCTCGTAGAGACCCGGGATGCTCCGCTCGGTGTGCGTGCGGTCCACGCCGAAGGCGCGCAGCTTCGACACCGCGTCCACCACCTCCTTGTGCCGGCTCGCGAACATGCCGCCCTCACCGGTGGTCATGTGCTTGACCGGATAGAACGAGAACGTCCCGACGTCGCCGAAAAGGCCGACGTGCCGCCCCTTCCAGCGCGCGCCGATGGCGATGGCGCAGTCCTCGACGATCTTCAGCCCGTGCTTGTCGGCCAGGGCCACGATGTCGTCCATCTCGCACGGGATGCCCACGAAGTGGACCAGCGAGATGGCGCGCGTCTTCGGGGTGATCGCCCTGGCGATCTGCTCGGCGCGGATGTTGCCGGTGGCCGGATCCGCATCGACGAGCACGGGCCTGGCCTTCACCCATTCGATGGCGTGCACCGTCGCCACGTGAGTCAGCGCCGGCGCGATCACCTCGTCGCCGGGGCCGAAGCCGAAGTGCAGGTAGGCCAGGTGAAGTGCCGCCATGCACGAGCTGACCGACACGCAGTGCGCGCCCGCCCCCATGAAGGCGGCGAAGTCGCCCTCGAACCCCTTGCACTCGGGGCCGTGGGTCAGGATGTGGCCGTGCAGAACGCGCATCACCGCCTCGCGGTCGACGTCGGTGATGTCGGGGCGGCCAAACGGGATCTCTCGTTTTTCACTCATGTCGGGTACTCGATGGTCTGGGTTTGTGCGGTGTCGACCGCCCGGTCCGCCGCGATGCAGGCGGCCATCAGGTCGAACTCGTGCCGGGTGTCCTGAGAATCGCCGCCGCCGATCACGCGGTCGATGAAGGACGGGATGAGATCGCCCTTGCTCGCCGGCAACGGATTCTCCGCGACCGGCTCGCCGGCAGCCTCGCGCGAGCGGTGGATGCGCGCGCCGGCGTCGTCGTACATGAACGTCGCCTTGGTGCCGAAGACCCGCAGCACGTGGTGATGCCGGTGGACGCAGCCGAAGTTGGCGGTGATCCGACCGACCAGCCCCGACGGGAACTGGTAGGTGGCGGCGACGAAATCCCGGTAGCGAAATTTGGTACCGCGGGTGGCGATCTTGTTGCCCACGGCGGCGACGGCGCTTGGCCGCTCGCCGGTCAGCCACAACAGCAGATCCAGCATGTGCACGGCGCCGCCCTCGAACACCGAGTACCCGTCGATCTCGCCGCGCCAGCCCTCGGTGATCTTGTGGATGCGCCCGTACAGGTAGTCACCGTCGACGGCATAGATGTCGCCCAGCTCGCCGGCGCGGATGGCCCGGCGCAGCCAGCCGTAGAGCGCCGCCGCCCGCAACACCAGGTTGCAGCCGAGATGTCGATCGCCCAGCGCGCGGCGGATCGCAGAAAGCTCGTCGCCCGTCAGACAGAGCGGCTTTTCGCAGAAGACGTGCTTGCCGGCGTGCAGAGCCGCGATCACCTGCGCCGCGTGCTGGTCATCGTAGGTGGCGATCGCCACCACGTGCACCTCGGGATCCGCCAGCACCGCCTCGAAGCTGGCGGCTGCGCTTCCTCCGACCTCCGCCGCCACCCGGATGGCACGCGCGGGGTCCAGATCGTGCACCCACTTCAGGCGGCAGCGCGGGTCGCGCACGAAAGCGCGCGCGTGCTGCTCGCCCACCCCGAGCCCGATCACCGCCGCCCCGACGGTCACGAGGCCGCCTCCAGCTTCAGAAGATCCTCGAGGGTGTCGACGGCGACGCTCGTCTCGGCGAGCTTCGGGTCACCCGACTCCACGTTGACCACGCGGAAGCGTCCGGCTTGCCGGTGGAAGAACGGCGTCACGTGCTCGCGATCGTGATCGGTCAGCTCGCCGGCATCCACCGCCAGCAGCGTCGCCACCCGGATCAGCTCGGCGTTGCTGCCCATGGGAAAGGACCGCTTCAGCGTGGTGGTCACCAGATCCACCCCATCGGCGGCCGCGGCCACCACCGCCCGGAGCATCCCCAGGTCGAGCAGCGGGCTGTCGGCGCAGATCCGCAGCGCCCAGGAGCCGGGATGCTGGCGCAGCCCAAGCCTGAAACGCTCGAACACGTCGTCGAGGGGCCCGCGGAAACAGTCGACACCGATCTCCCGGACATAGGCCGCCAGGGGGTCGTCGCTCGGCTCGGAGCTGGTCACCACCACCCGGGGCACGTCCGGCAGCGCCTGGGCCAGCCGCTCGAGCACATGCCAGATGACCGGCCGCCCCCGGAAAGGCGCCAGCACCTTTCCCGGAAACCGGCGCGAGGACATGCGCGCCTGCACGAAGGCTCGGACGCTCGGAACCACGATCGGGCAAGGGTAGGTTCAGGGGTCAGGCGAGTCAACGCGGTCTTTCCGAGTCTTTCCGCATGTTGCGTCAGGATTTCTTGGGATACGCTCGGTGGAAGCCATGGACGCCGTCGACGTCGCGATCATCGGCGGAGGCGTCGTGGGCTGCGCGGTGGCCGCCGCGCTGTCGGCCCGCGGACGCGAGGTGCTGTTGCTGGAAGAAGCCTCTCGGCTCGGCTCGGGCGTCACCAGCCGCAACAGCGGGGTCGTCCACAGCGGGCTCTACTACACGCCCGGGTCCCTGAAGGCCGAGAGCTGCGTGCGCGGAAACCGCCTGCTGTACGAGTGGGCAGCCAGGACCGGCGTCTGGCACCGCAAGACCGGCAAGCTGGTGGTGGCCCAGGCGCCCACGCAGCTCGAGGCGCTGGAGAGATGTCACGGCAATGCTCTGGCCTCGGGGGCCATCGGCCTCACGATGATCACCGGGGAGCAGGCGCGGCAGCTCGAACCGGCGGTCCCCGCTCTGGCGGCGCTCCACTGCGCCGAGACCGGCATCGTCGATCCGCACGAGCTTGTGCAGTCGCTGG
Organism: Myxococcales bacterium; assembly: GCA_031423255.1. Lineage (GTDB taxonomy): Bacteria > Myxococcota_A > Polyangia > Fen-1088 > Fen-1088 > JANPFD01. Next base: position 79,661 of record JANPFD010000109.1, read on the forward strand.
AAGCAGCCGCCCAGTCGCGTGGCGCCGTCTTCGTCACCGACGCGCGCGTCACCGGCATCACCCGCGCCGCGCCCGGTTTCCGCCTGGCGACGACCCGCGGCGAGCTCGGCGCCGAACGCCTGGTCAACGCGGCCGGGCTTCATTCGGACCTGATCGCGCGCATGGTGGGCGTCGACCGCTACACCATCCATCCCTGCCGCGGGAACTACTTCCGGCTGCGCAGCCCGGTCCACTACAGGCACCTCATCTATCCGGTGAAGGACAAGGCCAGCCCCGGCCTGGGCGTGCACCTGACGCTGGAACGCGGCGACGGCTACCGGCTGGGTCCCGACGCCGAGTACGTCGAGCGGCGCGACGACTTCGCCGATGCCGATCACAAGCGCGACGCCTTCCTGACCGCAGCTCGCCGCCTGCTGGGTCCGATCGATCTCGAGCAGCTGAGCTACGACGGCTGCGGCATCCGACCGAAGCTGCGCGCCGCGCACGAGCCCGAGGAGAAGGATTTCGTCCTCGAGGAAGGACCCGCCGGGTGCGTTCACCTCATCGGCATCGAGTCACCGGGCTTGACCGGCGCGCTGGACCTCGCGGACCGGGTGACGCGGCTCCTGGTGTAGACTGGCCGTCGATGTCCTTGGTGGGAATCGGCGTCGTCGGTGCCGCCGGCTGGGGCAGCAACGTCGTCCGCGCGTTCTCGAACGCCAAGGGTTCGGCGCTGCGGTGGGTGTGCGACCTGAACAGCGATCTGCTGACCAAGGTCGCCTCGTCGTACCCGGGCGTACGCACCACGCGTTCGTTCGACGACCTCGTCGCCGATGCCGACGTCACCGGCATCGCCGTGGCCGTCGACGTGCCGAATCACTACAAGCTGGCGCGGCAAGCGCTCGAGGCCGGACGGCACGTGTTCGTCGAGAAGCCGCTCACGCTCAGCGTGTCCGAGGGCGCCGAGCTGTGCGAGCTGGCCGAAAAATCGGGTCTGACGCTGATGGTGGGGCACCTCCTGCTGTACCACCCCGCGCTGGTCCGCACGAAGGCGTACATCGACGCCGGCGAGCTGGGCGAGGTTTTCTACCTGTCGTGCGAGCGCCTGAACCTGGGCATCGTGCGCGAGAAGGAGAACGCCTGGTGGTCGCTGGCGCCGCACGACATCGCGGTGGCGCTGCACCTGTTCGGCGCCACGCCCGTGTCCGTCAGCGCCACGGGGGCGTCCTATCTTCAGCGTGACCGCGGCGTCGAGGACGTCGCCTTCGCGGCCCTGCGTTTCGCCGACGGACGGATGGCCCACATCCACGTCTCCTGGCTGGACCCTCACAAGCGCCGCAGCCTGACCGTCGTCGGCTCGAAGAAGATGCTGACCTTCGACGACACCGCGCCCGACGAGAAAGTGAAGATCTACGACAAGGGGGCCGTGCCGCGCCCCGGCCACACCAGCTACGCCGAGGGCGTGGTGATCCGCTCGGGCGACGTCATCTCCCCGGCTTTCTCGCTGCGCGAGCCGCTGCTGGCCGAGTGTGAGCACTTCATCGACTGCGTGCGCACCCGGAGAAAGCCGATCAGCGACGGCGCCCAGGGGTTGGCCGTGGTGCGCATCCTCGCCGCCGGCGCTGAATCAATTGCCAAGGGCGGCCATCCGATATCGATCGCATGACGAAGAAGATCGGCACGCAGGATCTCGACGCTCACCACGCGCCACTGCAGCGTGATCTCGAGGCCGCGGCGCTGCGGGTGATCGCGTCGGGCCGCTACATCCTTGGTCCCGAGGTCGAGGCGTTCGAGAAGGAGTGCGCAGCGGCTTGCGGACTCGCGCACGCCGTCGGCGTCTCCTCGGGGACCGACGCGCTGCTCGTGGCCCTGATGGCGCTGGGCGTGGGGCCAGGCGATGAGGTGGTGACGACACCTTTCAGCTTCTTCGCCACCGCGGGAGCGATCGTGCGTCTGGGTGCGCGCCCGGTCTTCGCCGACATCGAGGCCGATACCTACAACCTGGATCCGGCGCTGGCGATCCGGCGCATCGGACCGCGCACCAAGGCGGTCATCGCCGTCCATCTGTTCGGCCGACGGGCGCGTCCCTTCGACACCACGTTGCCGATCGTCGAGGATGCAGCGCAGGCGATCGGCACGCCAGGCGTCGGATCCACGGGCGTCATCACGGCGCTCTCGTTCTTCCCGTCGAAGAACCTGGGCGGATTCGGCGATGGGGGCATGGTGCTGACCCCCGACGCACAGTTGGCCGAGCGGCTGCGCGTGTTGCGCGCCCACGGCTCGAAGCCGAAGTACCACCACCTCGTGGTGGGCGGAAACTTCCGCCTCGACGAGATGCAGGCCGCGCTCCTGCGGGTGAAGCTGCCCCACCTGCCGCGCTGGACGGCGGCCCGTCGGAAGGTCGCGACTGCTTACCGACGCGCGCTCGCCGGGCTGCCGTTGCGCCTGCCCCCCGAGGATCCAGGCTGCGTGTGGAACCAGTACGTGGTGACGGTTCCCGACGGCAAGCGTGACGCCCTCGCCAAGCACCTGACGGCCGCCAGCATCACCACCGCGGTCTATTACCCCGAGCCGCTGCACCTGCAACCCTGCTTCGCGGATCTCGGCTTCAAGGCCGGCGATTTCCCGGTCGCCGAGCGCGCCTGCGGCGAGGTGCTGGCGCTGCCGATCTATCCGGAGTTGCCGGATGAGGCCGTCGATGAGGTCGCCGGCGCCGTCGGACGGTTCTTCAAGCGTTGAAGGAACGCCATCGCGGGTGCCACGCCGAGCACCGCCGCCAGCACGAAGAACGGCTCCACGCAGTAGCGGTAGCGGTCCATGCTGAAGGTCATCAGGCAGCCGAGCCAGGTGCCCAGCACCGGCATGGCGATCAGCAGTAGCTCCTCGCGCTTCTTCTCGCGCCGCAGCCGCCAGACGCCGAACGGGATCACCAGCATCGCGAGCGCCAACGGGTAGTGCCATCGGTAGTGATCGCCGATCGACCAGATCTGGAACGGTCCCCAGAAGATGGCCGTCTTCCGCCATAGCCGCCAGGCGGTGCGGGGCAGATCGCCGAAGAACTCCCGCAGCCCCTCGCGGACCCAGATCTCCGAGCGCTGGACCTCGTTCGTCTGCCAGAAGTTCGGATACTTGGTGATGATGGACTGGCACTGCGGAGAGGCATCGACACCGATGACGTAGTAGTCGAAGTGGGCCGATCCCCGCGCCCACTTGTTGTTGCCCAGCCACAGCCCTTCGGTCTGCGTCGACAGCGTGGCCTTGCCCATCACCTGCCAGTTCCGCAACACCCAGTAGGTCGGCGGCAGCGCGGCGCTCAAGGAGAGGGCGAGCACGATGCTCAGACGTTTCCTCTGCATGACCGCGAGCAAGATCGCCAGCACCGGGATGATCAGCGTCAGGTAGCCGCGCGTACAGGCTGCAAGGCCGAGCGCCAGACCTGCGATGACAGCCCAGCGCAGGCGACCCTCTTGCAGCGCCCTCATCGCTGCCCAGACATGCAACACAAGCAAGAAACAGGCGAGTGTCTCCGACAGGAAGCGATCGGGACCGTACGGTCCGATCCACGCCGGAGGCCAGACCGCCCACAAGGCCGCCGCCGCCAGTCCCACCCGCGGATGCCCGAGGCGGCGACCGATGAAGGCCATCAGCATCGCCGTCAACAGGCTCAGCGCAATCAGGCTCAGCCGCGGCACGAGCAGGCCGTCCCCGAAGAGCTTGAAGTGAAGGGCCAGGAAGGCGGGGAAGACCGGATTGCGGTAGCCGGTGAGGTCCCCCGGTTTTCCGCCCTGCACCATCTGCGGGATGTTGTAGTCGAGCGGCATCCGGAACTGGCCGTCGTGGGCGATGGCGCGACCGAGCGCGAGATACTGATCGTCGTCGCCTGCATAGACGTACGGCGTCCGCTTCGCCATGACGGCGAGACGCAACGCCGCTCCGATCACCACGATGGCGATCAAGATTTTCAGCCAGCGCTGCCGCGAAAAGTCCATGAAAACGGGGCAGCTTACTCGCTTCCTTGACGCCAAGAAACTCGCGTGCTGAACTTTTCGATTCCGATGTTGTCTCGTCTCCGTACAGCCTTCCGAAGCCGCGTCGATGCGGGCGCTTACGCCGGCGCCCGGGCGCTCATGGTGCCGACGGATCTGGTTCTCTCGTTCTTCGCCAAGCGGTCCTACGCCGCTTACCGGCTCTGGCACGAGTACAACAACGCGACCGTGGCGCTGTTCGACCAGCCGCAGGAGGCCGCCGAAGCCGATCGCTCGATGGTGTCGCAGTTGCACGACAACGGCTGCGCCATCGTCCCCGGACCCTATGCCGCCGACGGGCTGGCCGAGGCACGCCGCTGGGTGCTGGGCCTCTACGAGCGGGCCAAGCGCTCGCCACAGTTCCTGGCCTCGGCGCCCACGGACGAGGTGACCTGGGACGAGGGCGGCGTGCACTTCGAGGCGCTGCGCGCGGATGGTCGCTTCCGCTTTCACTTCCCTGCCGACTTCACTGAGCGTACCGACATCCCCGAGGTGTTGCGTCAGTTCCCCCGCACCCGGTCTCTGCGCGCCGCCCTTCGCTCCTATTTCGCCGCATCCGAGGTGCTGGACGGCCTGCCCTACTACGTCGCCGAGGTGATGGAACCAGCCTGCCGCCTCGAATCGTGGCACATCGACTGCCTCCGCCCGACGGTGAAGTGCTACCTGGTGCTGGACGACATCGGCGACGAGCAGGCGCCGCTGCGCTACGTCCCGGGTAGCCACCGCACCGACGACGCCAAGCACCGCCTGTTCTTCCAGATCGCCAACAGCGGTCTCGGCAACGCCTACTTCGACGAGAGCACCTGCAAGCAACTCGACACCACCGGCCGGAGTTTGACCGCCCCGGCTGGTTCACTGATCCTGTTCGACACCCGCGGCATGCACGCAGGGTCGCTATGCCGCAGCGGCCACCGCATCGTCCTGGCGATCGGCTTCCGCCCGATGAGCGCCGTGCGGATCAACCCGCGCGTCCTGAAGGATCCGTCGGTGGCCAAGTACCCCTGGGATCGTGGACCGGGCGCGCGTGACACCCGCTATCCGCTGGCGGCCTGATCCAGCACGGCGGCAACATCCCGGGGCGCGCCCGTCTCGCCGAAGCAGAGACCGATCAACCGCTCTTCGGGCCCGGTGTCGCGAGGCGTCCGCAAGAGGGACTCCACCTTCGCCACCAGCTCGGCACCGGCGCTGAACCACCGTTCGGGCGGAACCTGGTCGAAAAGCGAACCTCGTTCGACCGGCGGTCCGCGGTGCACCAGGATCGGCACCCGGTAGAGTAGCGCCTCGATGAAGGCCGATGACAGCGTGGCGATCACGATGTCGGCGCCGGCCAGATCGTCCCCCAGGAGAGGGGTGTCGCTGAGCGGCGGCGCTTCACCGCCCTCGAAATGAGACGTCCAGGTCGCCCGATCCTGCAGCGGGTGCAGGCGGACGCGCACCGTGGCACGCCCGCGCAGCGACTCCTGAAGCGTGGCCACCGCGCGCGCCAGCCTCCGCCCGTACTTCAAGTTCTGGATGAACACCTCGTCCCACGAATAGCCCGACACCACCAGCACCACCGGGAGCCCCGCGCGTGGAGGAGTCGCCACCGGCGTCCACGGCATGCAGCCGCCGATGTTGTTCCGGTTCGTTCCCAGCTGCCGGAACTGCGCTGCCTGCTCGTCGGTCCAGGCCAGGTGGAAGGTGCTGTGGCTACGCCAGGTGGTGCGCAGATTCCCCTCGCTGACGTAGCCGTGCGCGTAGTCCGCGGTGATCAAACCCGCCGCCTGCATGGCCAGATCCGCGACCTTCGCCTCGCCGAAGCTGGCCATGCTGAACACCACGCACCGGGCACGCGGGTGCGCCGCCAGCCAGCGGGTGGTCGCCAGGTGACCCTCGACCACGCGAAGGAGATCACTGGTGGCGACACGCATCAGCGACACGATGTCGCGGGGGTCGAGGGCAGGCATCCCGGCAATCGTCGCTGCGTCCCGCGACTCCAGCGCGGCGAACACGCAGCGGATCGACAGTGGCAGCCACTGCCCGACCAGGCGCAGCAGATCACCCACGCGGGTGACGGCGGCAACCTGACCCACTGCCGTGGGTGAATCGCCGCGAACGATGGACAGCTCGTCGATCGCACGATCACCCGAGAGCCGTTTCACGCCGAACGCGCTGTAGAAAAGGATGCCGAACTTTGCGTGGCCGCTGCGCCGGTAGGCGTCGAACACAGGTTGCAGGTGACGCATGGGCTGCACGAAGGCGGGGTTCACCGCGAACCACACCGGGGCCGTGTGCGATTCGTCGAATCCAGCCGCCGCCAATCCGCGGGCTGCTGCGCGACGCTGCGGAAAGCGCGCCAGCAACCGACCGAGGTTCAACGCCAGGAACGAGACGGCGGCGAGAATGCCCACCGGAGTGCGACCGCCGGTCCCGGCGTGACGCCGCAAGCGCGCCGCAGGCGGCTCGACGATCGGAATCTCCGCCCGCTCGGCCGCCAGCAGGATCAGATCGCAATGGTAGGGCGCTGGACCGACCGGCCAGATCTCCGCGGGGCGCAGCTCCCGGATCACGCGCCGGGCGACGACCACCGCGTAGTTACGATGGATCAGCCGCGGCTGGCGCAGGAAGTTGACCCACAGGAGGCGCGACAGAGGCTGCTCACCGACGGCGCCCGGCAGCAGCTCGCGCAAGAGCGTCTCCACCTCGCGGTCCCAGACGTCGTCGATCTCCGCCACGCCGTGGGGCAGCAGGGCTTCCGGTTCGATGGCCCGCACCCGATCGTCCAGCGCGGGCAACGCCTCCACGTCGTCGGTCAAGAGCACCGCGCGAGGCCACCGGGCGAGTACACGCGCCAGCGCCGCCTGCAGCCCCGGATGGCGAGCGTTGGCGAGCACCAGCGGCTCGGTCATGGTCCGGCGAGCTCGAACGCGTGCCAGACGTTCACGGCCCCACGCTCCCGCATCCAGTCCACCTCGCACAGCGGACGCAGGTACTCGAACGTCAGCTCCACCCAGTGGGTCTTCACCGCGCGCCAGTCCTCGACCGACCGCGCGCGCAGGCGCTCGTAGATGTTCATCAGCACCGGGAACAGCGGCCTCAGCCCGACGTCGTTCACCGAGAACACGTGCTGCGGCAAGAAGGTCTCGTGACGCGTGACGCGCAGCCGGCACTCGTCGAACAGCGTCCGCCACTCGTCGAGCGATCGCGCCTGGCGGGCGATGTTCTGGGACCGCCCACGGTCCAGATTCTTCAGCCACTGCTCGTCGGCGCCGGCCAGCTGCCGCACCAGCATGCCGTCCAGCGCGCAGCGATCGGGCAGCACGGTCACGATCCGTCCTCCTGGCGCCGTGATCCGGCGTAGCTCGCCCAGGAGCTCGCGCAGGTTGTCGATCCAGTACAGGTTCGGCGCCCAGACCGTCTGGAACTCGGCGTCGCCCAGACCGGTCAGCGGTTGGTTGGGGTCCAGCTCGACCAGACGTTGGTACGTGCCTAGCCGTCCCGCCTTTTCGAGGTGGCTCTTCTTCCAGGAGACACCGACGGTGAAGCCATCGGTCGGTCGTTGCGCCAGCGCGACCGGAGCGTCCAGCTTGGCGCCGACCTTGTTGAAGTAGTCGTCGCCCAGCGACTGCCAGGGCCGCTGCTCCCGCGACCAGGCCACCTCCTGGTACATGTCGAAATCGATTCCGAACTCGCCGCCCAGCATGACGAAGCTGGAAACACCCTCCATGCAGCCGATCTCGATGCTGGGCGCGCGCAGGGCACCCAGGAATGTGCGGGCGATGAAGCATTCATGCGCGTACCACAGCGCGCTCTCGGGACGCAGCCACATCGGCACCAACAGCCGTTTCAGGTAATCCGCCCGCGTCACCGGGGCACCGCGAACACGTCCATCATGTTGCCGTAGAACGGCGGCGAGGGGATGACCTCGCCGCCACCGACCAGGATCTGCCGCACCCGCCTGGCGGTACGCACGGCCATCGTCCGCAGATTGGTGCCGGTGAAATAGGGGGTCCGGAAGAACGGAAAGTCGATCTTCACCACGCGGAACCCGGCGCGATCGAGGTGCAGGCGTATCGACCGCGGCGAGAAGTAGGTGAAGTGCATCGGATGCAGCAGCCGATGCCCGGGTCCGAACAAGCGGGCGCACGGGCTGTCGATGTTGATCAGGTCGCCAAGCACCAGCAGGCCGTCCGGCCGCAGCACTTCGCGGGCGCGCGCAAGGGCCCGATCCGGCTCCTCCATGTGATCGAGCACGTACTTCATCACCACCACATCGTAAGGCGCCTCGGGCAGGCCCAGGGTCTCGAACCTCCCGTCGACGATGTGGGCGCCGAACTCGCGGCGGCCGAAGTCGGCGATGAAGGGCGACAGGTCGATGCCCAGCGTCTGCCACCGCGTGCGATCGAGCACCCGCTCGAGCAGTCCGGCGCCGCAGCCCACGTCCAGCACGCGGCCGCTTCGCTTGAAGCGCTCGATTCGACGGACCAGATCGCGGAACACCGGCGTCTTGGCTTCCAGCTCGTTGACGTAGCTGCGCGGCTTCCCCTCAGCGTCCGTGGACCGGGTCCACAGCGCGGCGTCGTCGTAGAAAGCCTTGATCCGCTCGGGGGCCGGGCGAGGGTCCTCGAAGACCACGCCGCAGTCGCCGCAGCGACGCAGCCGGATGGCCTCGGGGACGGAGATATCCAGGAACGCCTGGCCCGGCGTGCAGCGCAGCCGGCAATTCGGCGGGATCCGGTCGGTGATCACACCGCCGCTACCCGCGACTGGCGGGCCTGCGGGTTGGCGCTGAGATACCACTCGATGTACTTGGGGAAGCCGACGTCGATCGGGTTCTTCGGTTCAAAGCCGATCATCCGACGCGCCTTTTCCACGCTGAGGGTGCCCCGCTGCGGCATCAGGTGATCACGAACCACGTTCTCGACCTGCAGCTCGGGGAAGAAGCGCGTGGTGATCTCCACCAGCTCCTTGATCGACCGGGCCGCCCCGTAGGTCATGTTGAAGATCTGATTGCGCGCGGCGGGGTGCTCGATCGACAGGCAGACGCCCTCGACGAGGTCGTCGATGTAGGTGAAGTCCAGCTTCTCGACGCCGTCGCCCTCGATGCGCAGCTTGTGGCCGCGCATGGCGTTCTCGATGAAGATCTGGCCGACACGGCGGCTGACGCAGCGGGGGCCGTACAGCGCCGACGGCCGGATGATGGTGTAGGGGAGGTTGAACACCTGCTGGTAGGCGATCACCATCTTCTCGCCACCGACCTTCAGCGCACCATAGATGCCGATCGGTTCGAGCGGGTGATCCTCGGCGACCTCGGGCGTCATGAAGTTCCCGTACGCCATGCTCGACGAGAAGAAGATGAAGTGCTCGCACAGGTCCCGCGCCACATCGAGCGCGTTCTCCAGCGTGCGCAGGCTGTGATCGAAGGTCGAGAACGGATCCTTGTTCGAGCGATTGGCGTGCGACACCGCCGCCAGGTGCACGATGACGTTCGGCTTGATCTTGGCGAGGATGCGGGACAGGGCATGGTAGTCGCGCGCGTCCTGCGGATGCAGCTCGATGTCGTGCTTGCGCATCAGCTCCAGGCGTTCGTTGATGATCCGCAGGTACAGGTCGCGGTTGTGAATGTCCGAGAAATCCGTGCTGAGCGACAGCAGGTTGTTCACCTGCAGGCTGTCGATCACCTGGACGTTGGCGCCCCGCTTGGCGAGTTCCACAGCCAGGTTGTGTCCGATGAACCCCGCGCCGCCTATCAGCGCGACTTTCTTACCCTTTATGCTACTCAGGTCCATGGAAAAACCCTCCGCGAAGCGCCTGACGGTAGACCCTTCCCGTTGGAAGAGCAAGGGCGGCCAGGGTAGAAGGATTTCGCGTTGCTCCGACGGTTGAAGCGCCATCAGCTGAACACGGCGATCTACCTGCTCGCCTCCGTCCTCAGCCGCGCGGCATCCATCCTGCTGATCCCGCTGTACACCCGGCGGCTGACGCAGGCCGAGTACGGTTCGTATGGTCTGGCGGTCACCCTGTTTGCGCTGTTGCCGCCGCTGATGTCTGGCGGGTTGATCGCGGCCTTCAGCCGCTTCTTCTTCGATGATCGCGAGGCCGGCCGCCGGGACGCCACGGTCGGGGCGATCGCCCGCGCCATCGCCGGCCTCGCCTTCGCGGCCGGCGCGGTGGTTCAGCTCGGGCTGCTGCTCGGGCCTGCGTCGATGGGCGGCCTTGGCCGCGGTCAGCTGAGCATGGTCGTGTGGACCTGCGTCTGCGTCGCCGTCGGCGAGATCCCGATCGTCTACTTCCGCGCCTCGGAGCGCGCTCTGGGGGCGGCAGCACTCAGCCTCGGACAGTTCCTGCTCACCGCCGGCGCGACGGCGTACCTGATGCTTGGCCTGGACCTGGGGGTGACGGGAATGCTGGGCGGCATGCTGGCAGGCCAAGGGGCCGGAGCGCTCTTCGCGCTGGCGTTCGTGTCGCGCCTGCGGCCCCAGGCACGACCGGGCCTCTTGCGCGAGGCCCTCGGCTATTCGCTCCCGTTCATCCCGCACATGATAGGCAACGGCCTGATGATCAGCGTCGACCGCTGGGCGCTGGAGTTCTACGGCCGGCGCGAGGACCTCGGCCTCTACACGCTGGCGGCTCAGCTGGCGTCCCCCATCGGCATGGTCACCAGC
>JANPFD010000110.1:0-6782 GCA_031423255.1 Myxococcales bacterium
AGCGCCAGATCGCTCAGGCCTAGCCAAAGAAGGGAAGCGTTCGGAAATGCCTGCGTCGCCATCGAGAGCACGAGAGCGTTTCTGGCGGCATCGTTGATCTTGATGAGGTGTTGACCCATCTGCTTGCAGTAGTCACGGGCCGCTGGCCATGTGATGGGGTCGCCCACGAATTTATAGGAGGGAGAAGCAACTTCGACAGTCGCACGGTCCGCTGGCGCGACATCGGAGGGGGGTGAGTCGGGCGTCGCGGCGTCGGGGCGTGCAGCCTGGTCAACACTGCCGTCGATCGTGCGCGGTCCATCCGCCGGGTTTCCTGGACGCACCCCTTCGAGAGAATGATAGTCAAATTTGCAGGCCGGGAGAAACATGAGCACCGCCATCAGCGACCTGGCCATCAAAATCTCGCCGCCACGGAGACGCCCGCCTCGCCGCTCCCAACGTAGAACGCGATCCCGGTGGCAGCAGCGGCGACGCCGGTCAGCGCCCACAAAAGATTTGTCCGCGCAGCGCCAGATTTCACGCCATCAATCTGACTGCTCGAGCAACCAGCGGCCGTCGCGCCGCACGAGCTTTTCAGGTCGTTGAATCGAGATCGCGCCGAAATACCTGACACGACGGCTGCCACGCCGAAGACGCCGGTCGCTGCGGCGCCTCCCCACACGAGCCATTTCTTTGGGCCCGAGTCGCTGGGTGCCGCGGTAGGGGCGCTTTCGGTTGCTGTGAACGCATTGGGTGCTGTCGTCGCGGCCGCAGCGACAGTTTGTGCGCGTAGCTCGGCGACGGATCTTCGCGCCTCGGCGATCGTCTCAGGGCTCGCGTCGGTGGCATCACGCAGGAAACGCTCGAAGGCATCGAGCGCTTCGGCGCGACGCCCGAGGTCGCGGTTCGCCTGCCCGACGTTGAACAAGAGCTTTGGGCTCGGAAACGCAGCGTAGGCGGCCTGAAACTTTTCGAGGGCGGCCGTGCGCTCTCCGCGGTCGTAGAGATCGAGTCCGTCTTTGAGTAGCGCTTGCGCCTTAGCCTTGGCGCTCGCCGTCTGCGCCACAGCGACGGATGGCACGAGGAGTAGCGTCAGAAACAGCAAGGTCGTTCGCATGTCTATAGATCCTGGATCATCACGCGGCGTGGTTGGGGGGCGGGTCTCGTCGGCGCCGCCGCAGGTGGACTCGACGATGTCGTCTCGAAAGGGTTCGGTCGACGGTCGTCGAGCATCTTTGACCTCTGGCGCTTTCGCAACGCCACCGCGATGGTCTGATCCTTCCCGCCGTCCACCTTGAACTGGCGTGGTTCGAAGCCCGGGGCCTCGAAGCGAAGAACGTGGATGTCGGATCCTCGCGGGAGCGAGATGGGGATCTTCCCCGGGACACCGTCCACCAAGACGCGCACTCCCGGCGGAGCGCCCGTGATCGTCAGCGTTACCTGGTCAGCGAGCTTCTCCATGATGGGAGATACGATCGGCCCGGTCGTGGGAGCTGCCGGCGAGGCGTGAACCGAAACCGCCGGTGATCTCTTCGTCGACGCACGACCCCCGATGACCATCGCGACCACGATCGTGAGCGCCGCGCCGATCCCTACGGCGATCCCCCTCTCTGATCGAAGGCGCCGCTTGAAGCGTTCAATTGGCCGGGTGATTTCGCTCGCGGTGTGACTAAACGTCGTCGGTGGGGGCCGCGGGTTGATGGCCGCGGAACCTCGCTGATCGACCCTCGTAGGCTCGAAGCCTTCTGCTATGGGCGAGTAGACAGTGTCACTGGGTTCCGTCTGCAGGTCGGCGGCAGCGCTGTAGCCGAGAGTCTCCTCGACGGCTCTCGGAGCTTGATTCGCGGGGTTCGGTTTCGCGCTCCATCGGGCTGCGCGGCTCCTGGCCCAGCCGAGGGCTGCTCCCATCCAGGTGCGGATCGGTAATCGATGGGTGGCGATCTCGAAGTGTCCTGCCTGTTCCTTGCTTTCGACGATCGGCCCAGCCGTCGCAGCATCTTCGAGCCCGCGAGAGAACGCCGTGATTGTCGGAAACCGAGCGCTTTGGCGCTTTGACAGCGCTCGCCGGAGAACCTGTTCGACGTTAGCAGGCATGCCGGCTACCTTCGTTGCGAGCGACGGCGGGTCCTGGTGGATTACTTGATACAAAAGCGAGGCCACATCCTCGCCGACGAATGGTGCGCGCCCCGTGAGCATTTCCCAGGTGATGCCTGCCAGTGCAAATTGATCTGTTCGATGATCGATCTCATCGATCTTTCCCATCGCCTGCTCCGGCGACATGTACTGCGGCGTGCCCATCACGACGCTTCCGCGAGTCAATTGGGTCGTCGCGGCTTTGGCTTTCGAGATTCCGAAGTCGAGAACCTTCACGAAGTCGGTCTCCCCCTCGAGGGCCAAAAGAAAGACGTTCGCCGGTTTGAGATCGCGATGGACGACGCCCTTGGCGTGCGTGGCGGCAAGGGCGGACGCCACCTGCTTGACTATATGGACCACTGTGGCGAGCGGCAGGCGTCCGACACGACGAATGCGGTGGTCGAGATCCTCGCCGTCAAGGCACTCCATGACGAGAAACGGCTCGCCGCTGGGTGCAGTCCCGAAATCGTTCAGATGCACGATGTGGGGGTGGCCGAGCTGGCTTGTGACCTCGGCCTCCCGACGGAACCGGGCGAGAGCCTCTCGGTTCGCGGCGAGGTCCCGCGCCATCACCTTCACGGCCACGCGCTTTCCAAGCTTGAGCTGGATGGCCTCGTAAACTGAGCCCATGCCGCCCTCGCCTATGAGGCGGGTCAGGCGATACGCGTTTTCGAGGACCGTTCCGACGAGCGGACCGCTACGCTCACCATCGCCACTCATTGGCCGACTTGCCGACAGCCCCTCACCGACGGAGGCTACACCTAATAGGTGTAGTATCGCAACTGCGCCATGAACTCCAGCGTGGGTGTTGCGGTTCTTCCGGGCGGGCTATCCGGGCCCCATGCAGGACGTTCAGCGGCGCCTCGGCCAGCGGATCAAGGACTTGCGCGAACGTCGCGGATTGACTCAGGAGAAGCTCGCCGAACGGTCTGGGTATACGTCGAAATACGTCTCGGAGGTCGAACGCGGCAAGGTCAATGTGCCGCTGGTGACCCTGTGCACCTTCGCCAGGGCGCTGGGTGCGTCGGCCTCGGAGATACTTGTCGGTGTGGATGTACCGCTTGCCCCGAGGATTCGGTCGGTCGAACGTCTGCTCGCTGGCCGGTCTCCGGGTCAGCAGACGCGCGCGGTGAAGCTGCTCGGCGCGGTGGCGGCGCTGATGGACGCGGGACCAAAACCGTAAGTCGTCGGGTCGACAGCGACTACCGCCGGGCGCTCAGCCTTCTCTCGACGGCAGCGACCTGCGCATTGAGGGCGTCGACGCTATCCCAGAGACTCCGGACTTCAACCTGACTGGCGGCGATTCCGCACACGAGGCTGAGACCTTCGGTGAGCTTCGCGATCTCGGTCTCCAGCTTTGCGATTTTCTCGTTCACGGCGGCACAGTTGCAGGTTCGCGTGCAGTCGGCCCCCGACGTCGCGTGCGCCACGTTGATCACCTCCACCTCGCTGGTAGGCGTGCTTCGGAGCGTGCTCGTCGACAGGTCGGCCGGCGGCGGCGATCCGTCCGCCGCGGTCTGAGGGTCGATCACGCCACGGGGACCAGCCGCGCCTTGCAGGTGCGGAAGGGATTCGAGGTGTGACCGAAGGAAGCTGTGAACGCCCTCCGGGTCCCGCTCGCTGTGGAGTCGTCCAGCGGCGACCAGCTTTCGCAGGCCCGCGACAGAGCGTCCGGTGACCAGCGCGGCAGCCGCCCAGCCGCGAACCACCTCGTCGTCGGTCATCGCGTGCCGTCTTCCTGCCCTCGTGCCCAGGCGAGTCGCGCGCAGCCCTTCTGAGTCAGCTCGTACCGCCACCGCCGGCGGCTGGCCAGGCCCGACCGATGTGCCCTCAGGAGCGCCATCGCCGCACGGCGGCGGGTCCAGGAAAGCGCCTCGGCGACGTCGCGGGAGGAAAGCGTATCCGCCTCCTCAAGCACCGAAAGAACTGCGAATCGACTCGCCTGCACCTCTGGCCAGCGTTGCTCGTTCCGCAGGGTGGCGCAACTCTCGGACGCCACTTTTCTGCTCGTGGTCGCACCTGCACCGGCTGCCGGGAGCTCCCACCGGAACCGAGGGGTAACAGCTTGTCTAAAATGCGGTTGCGATTCGGTGCCCCGCATCCAGGGTGCAACCGCCGGGTGCACGGCGAGTGCAGGCCACGGTGCAGCGTCCGTGCACGCCGCCGGGCAACCCGGTGCAGGCCCAGTGCAGGGCAAGGTGCAGACCGCGCTCAGCGCCAGGTGCAAGCGGGCCGCGCGGGGGTGCAGGGCGTAAGGCCGCCGGCTGAGATTTGCCACCCGGCGCCCGCACGAGCGACGCTTGAGGACGTGACCCGCGCCCTACCCATCGACGCCGCTCGGCTGCAGGAGACGTTCGTGCGCGAGCAGCACGCGCTCGAGCAGCTCCGCGCGGCCCGCACCGAGGTGGCGGGAGTAGTTGCGACGGCGGTCGAGTGGGGCGCCACGTACGATGCGCTCGCCTGCGCCAGCTTGCGCGCGCGGACCGGCCGGTCGCCATCGATCGATGAGCGGCACACCGAGGCCGCCCGCCTGCGCCAACTCCTCCGTCGTGCGAACGAACGTCACACGATCCGTACGGCGCCGGGGATCGCCTCACCCGAGAACGAGCTACGGTTGCCGGAGGAGGAAACGAACATGGCAACCCCGAGTGGCAAGGTGATCGAAAGGACCACAACGACCGTGAAGGAGCGGATCGTTGACGACGACGTCGAGCGAGATGACCACGACGAGGATCTCGACGAGACCGACGAACCCGACAACAAGCCGTCCCGGCGCCGCAGTCGGTAACGGCGATGTCCCGCCGTCGCGACAACGCCGGCCTACCCGACGCGTCCGAGCTGGCGCGCAACGATGCCAGGCGGCTGAGCTGGTGGGCGCGCGTCTGCAAGGTCGCGAGGTGGCAGACCAGCGAGGCGAAGGACCACTGCCGCCACCTTCGCCGGGCCGCCGCGCTTCTGCACGGCGTCGCCGACGCCGTCGATCGCGACGACGCGCTCGTCGATCAGCACCGGCAGGAGAGTCGACGGCTGCAGCGCCAGCGGGTCGCGCAGCGGCGAATGAGGCGGATCCGGGAGCGGAGTTGATGGGGCAGCAGAAGCACCGCGCAACGGCGACCGCGTGCACAAAGGAGAACACGAACATGAACACCCCTGGAAAATTGGTGGAGCGCACAACGATGGCCACTCGACTGGATTGGGACCATGGGAGAGCGGCATCTCCTGCGTGCCTCGGGTGCGGCGGCCAAAGGTGGCCACTGCACCGAGGGGCGACAACTCCTGGGCGATGCCCGCTGCCGGCTCGCGCGGGTGAAGCCGCGTAAGGGTGTCAGCCGCGAAAGGACTTGGGACGCATGCCGCGCATCCCGGTGGCCAGAACCTCGTCCCATCGCTTGGGGTCAACTCCGTCCATCTCGTCGTGCAGCCGCACGAGCTCACGGACGTGAGGCAGGAGGCCGCTTGGATGCGCGAGATCGTATCGGCTCAAGAGATGTGCCACCGCGTACGAGAGACGGTTCCAGGCGAAGGGGTGGGCCAGCGGCGGGTGGTGGGACATGCCGTATGCCACGTCTTCGGCCACGTGTGCTGAGTCGGGATCGACGATGTGGACCGGTGTCTCTTCCTGGCCTGTCTGGCGCCGAAACTCGTCCCAACATCCGACGTCGAGGCCGCCGGCGAAGCTGTAGCCCACGATCACGACCGCCGAAGCATCCGTGGTCAGCTGCCATGCCGCCCAGAAGTCCTCGGTATCTGTGACTTCGCTGGGCTGCTGTTGACCGAAGGGGACGAACCCAGCGGGTAACTGGACATGCGTCGTTGTCGCGAGCAAGGTGAGTGCCTCGGCGCGGAGATCGGGGTCGACGAAAGCGCGAGGAACCTCGCCATTGAGCGCCACAACGTGTAGATGCGGCGCCAGCCGCCGCACAAGGCGCTCCTGGTTCGTGGTGATGACCACCGAGCCCGGTGGGACGTGTCCCAGAATGTCGTATCCGGATCGGTGCGGCCCCGGTTTGAGCGCGCCCGGATCGGGCGACAGCCACTCGTACAGGAGTGCTTGTAGTGCCCCGTCCAGCAGGTGCAGCAGGTCCTTGTAGACCACAGGATCGAGCCGGAGCTCCGTGGCGCGGCTTTCCAGTGCGGAGCGAATCTCCTCCTCCGTCCAGCGAGGTTCGAGGCGAGCACCCAGGATCGCAGCCAAGATCGGGAGTCTGCCTCGCACGAGCGGTTCTTCCACGTAGAGGTGCTGTCGCTTGACGAAGGCAGTGATGGATTGGCCCGACAGCCTCGTGGCCACGAGCGGCACAGATGCTCCAGCACCCCAGATGAAGGTCGGGAAGCCAGCAAAGGCGTCCTGAAGCAAGGACGCGAGCGCGTTCGCCCGCGGGTCCAGTGCGGCCACCACCGAGCCGAGGGGCTGCTGACGCGACCTGGTCCAGCTGAGCCCGAATCGCAGCGGGTACGGAAACGAACCGGAAACCATGGGCGATCCTAGCTGCTGTCGACGGCGGGATCAACACGCCGGCGCGCGGATCCATGCGTGCTACAGTTGTCGCCCGTCGATCCTGCCGCCATGAGTCGATTCACTCCCGCCCAGAGCGACGATCTCATACGGACCTATGCTTGGCCCTTGCTCGTGAGGCAGGATGATCGTGTCCTTGCATCGGGCACGGCAT
>JANPFD010000111.1:0-9952 GCA_031423255.1 Myxococcales bacterium
CTCGACCCGCGTGATCTCCTCCTGCTGCGCGGTCATCGGCTCGTGGGCGACGATGTCGATCTCCCAGCCCGCGCGCACCAGGCCCCTCACGTAGGGCAGCACCTGCGATTGACCGAGCGGCTCGGTCATCCCGGTGTGGGAAACGTAGAGGGCGCGCATCCGTGTTAGTATCCTCGCACTTTTACCGACCCGGTCGCACCGTCGTGAATGTCGCGGCAATCGTCCCCTACCACACGGATTTCTGCGCCGGCCAGCGCTTCCGGATCGAGCTGTGGGCGCGGCACCTGCGGCCCCGTGGCGTCGATGTCCAGTTCCTCGCGTTCAGCACGCCGCACCTGACGGACGTCCTTCACCAGCAAGGACAGACGCTGCAGAAGGCGGGCGCCATGATGCGCTGCTATGCCGAGCAGCTGTTCCGGGTGGCGCGCCACGCGCGGCCCGACGTGGTGTTCATCTACCGGGAGGCGGCGCTGATCGGACCGGCCGTGATCGAACGGCTGTCGAAGCGCTGGAAGGTGCCGATCGTGTACGACATCGACGAGCCGATCTTCATGCCGTACGTCAGCCCGCACAGCGGCCGGCTGAACGTGCTGAAGTTCTTCGGCAAGGCGGACAGCCTGATCGAGATGAGCGATCGGGTGCTGGTGGTCAACGACGCCATCGCCGAGTACGCCAGCAAGAAGGCGCGCAAGGTGACGATCGTCCCCATGGCGGTGGACACCGACCGCTATCAGCCGGGCAAGACGCCCGTGCCGGATCGGCCGCTGCGTCTCGGCTGGATGGGCACCCGTACCAGCCAGCGCAACCTGCAGGAGATCGCGGGCGCGCTGGCGCGGCTCAAGACCAGCCACGGCTCGGTGCTGCGGGTGGTGGCGGACGACCCGATCGAGCTCGGCGGGGTCGACGTGGAGTTCCTGCCCTGGAGCTTCGACATCGAGGTCCCGCGCCTGCAGGAATGCCAGATCGGGGTGGTGCCGGTGCAGCCCGACACGTGGAGCAAGTGGAAGTTCTACTTCAAGCTGATCCAGTTGATGGCGCTGGGGCTGCCCGTCGTCGCGTCGCCGATCGGATCGAACCGGGAGATCATCCAGGACGGTGTGAACGGGTTCTTCGCCAGCACCGAGGAGGAGTGGTACGACCGCCTGCGACGGCTGGCCGACGATGCCGAGCTTCGGCGGACCATGGGGCAGGCGGCCCGGGCGACCGTGCTGGCCCGTTTCGATCTGCGCACGCAGATCGACGAGGTCGAGGGAATCTTGAAGGAGTGCGCATGAAGGCGGTGATCTTCGCCGGGGGTCTCGGCAGTCGACTGTCCGAGGAGACGGATGTGCGGCCCAAGCCGATGGTCGAGGTCGGTGGGCGGCCGATCCTCTGGCACATCATGAAGCACTACGCGCACCACGGGCTGCGCGAATTCGTGCTCACGCTGGGTTACAAGGGCGAGAGCATCAAGCGCTTCTTCCTCGACTACGCGGCGCTTGAGGGAAGCTTGAGCCTCTCCTTGAAGGATGGCCAGAACCAGCGGCTCGGCTCGGCGGGTGATGACTGGAACGTGCATCTGATGGACACCGGCCCGGAGACCTCGACCGGTGGTCGGCTCAAGCAGGTGGCGTCACTCCTGCGCGATGGCACGTTCATGTTGACCTATGGCGATGGCGTCGCGGACGTCGATGTGAAGGCCTTGCTGGCCTTTCACCGATCGCACGGCAAGCTGGCCACGTTGACCGCCGTCCGGCCACCCGCCCGCTTCGGCGAATTGAAGTTCGACGGCGATCGGGTGACGCGTTTCTCGGAGAAGCCTCAGGTGGGTGAGGGGTGGATCAACGGTGGATTCTTCGTGCTGGAGCCAGGCGCGCTGGACTACATCCCCGGGGACGTACACTGGGAGCGCGAGCCTCTGGAGAATCTGGCGCGCGACGGACAGCTCATGGCGTACCGACACGAGAAGTTCTGGCAGTGCATGGACACCCTGCGTGACAAGCGGCTTCTCGAATCGCTCTGGGCCAGTGGCCAGGCGCCGTGGAAGGTGTGGCCATGAGCAGCTTCTGGACGAGCCGGCCGACGCTGGTCACCGGAGCCACCGGGTTGCTCGGCGGCTGGCTGGTGGACCGCCTGGTCGAGCTGGGCGCGGACGTCGTCTGTTTGATCCGGGACTGGGTGCCGCAGAGCCGGTTGCTGTCGGGCACCCGGAAGGTGAAGATCGCGCGCGGCGACGTGCGCGACCAGGCGGCGCTGGAGCGTGTGCTCGGCGAGTACGAGGTGGACACGGTGTTCCATCTGGCGGCCCAGACGATCGTGGGTATCGCCAACCGCAACCCGGTGTCGACCTTCGAGACGAACGTGCAGGGCACCTGGGCATTGCTCGAGGCCTGCCGGCGCAGCCCGGCGGTCAGGCAGATCCTGATCGCCTCGTCGGACAAGGCTTATGGCGCTCACGACAAGCTTCCCTATGACGAGGAGACGCCTCTCATCGGCCGGCATCCTTACGACGTCAGTAAATCTTGCGCGGATCTCATCAGCCAGAGCTACGCCATCACCTATGGCTCTCCGGTGGCCATCGCCCGTTGCGGGAACTTCTACGGCGGCGGTGATCTGAACTGGAACCGGATCGTGCCCGGCACCATCCGCTCGGTGGTGCGCGGCGAGCGCCCGATCGTGCGCAGCGACGGCAAGAGCACGCGCGACTACCTCTACGTCGAGGATGGGGTCTCGGCGTACATGACCCTGGCCGAGGCGCTGGCGAAGACGCCCAAGCTGGCGGGCGAGGCCTTCAACTTCGGTCACGACAAGCCCGTGACGGTGCTGGAGATGGTCGACCAGATCCGCAAGCTGTGCGCGCGCGAGGATCTTCAGGCGGACGTGCGCAACGAGGCCTCGAACGAGATCCCGGCGCAGTACCTGGATCCGTCGAAGGCGAAGCGGGTGCTGAAGTGGCAGCCGAAGTTCGGGCTGGCCGACGGGCTGCAGCGGACGATCGACTGGTACCGGAAGTTTCTGGAGGCCGCATGAGCTGCAGCTCGTGCGGCGCCGGCACTCTCCACCCGATCCTGTCGCTGGGAAGCACGCCGCTGGCGAACCGCCTGCTGACGAAGGCGCAACTCGACGAGCCCGAGCCGCGCTTCGCCCTCGACCTCGTGCTGTGCACGACGTGCGCGCTGGTGCAGATCACCGAGAGGGTGCCGCCCGAGATCCTCTTTCGCGACTACGCCTACTTCTCGTCGTTCTCGGACACCATGCAGCGGCACGCGGGCGAGCTGGCCGCCAAGCTGATACGCGAGCGTCGTCTGGACGGGGGCAGCCTGGTGGTGGAGATCGCCAGCAACGACGGCTACCTGCTGACGCACGTGCAGAAGGCGGGCGTGCCGGTGCTGGGGATCGAGCCCGCGCGCAACATCGCCAAGGTGGCCGAGGAAAAGGGTGTGCCCACGGTGGCCGAGTTCTTCGGGCGGGAGCTGGGGCAACGGCTGGCGGCGGAGGGACGGACCGCGGACGCCGTCCTCGCCAACAACGTCATGGCGCACGTACCGGACCTGAACGGCGTCGTGGCCGGTGTCCGGGCGCTTCTGAAGCCGAAGGGTGTCTTCGTGATGGAGACGCCCTACGTGAAGGATCTGATCGACAAGCTCGAGTTCGACACCATCTATCACGAGCATCTTTTCTACTATTCGCTGACTGCGCTGGCGGCGTTGTTTCGCAGGCACGGGATGGAGGTCGTGGACGTCGAGAGGCTGTCGATTCACGGCGGCTCGCTGCGGGTGACGGCGGCCCTGGCGGGCGCCGAGCCGCCCCGGCTTGCGGTGGCACAGCTCCTCGACGAGGAACGGCGATGGGGCGTGGCAAGCCTGGCTTTCTACCAGGGGTTCGCCGAGCGGGTCCGATCCTGGCGCGAGCGGCTCCGGTCCCTCGTCGGCGGACTCAAGGCCGAGGGGCGGCGCCTGGCTGCCTACGGCGCCTCGGCCAAGGGGACGACCCTGCTCGCCTACGCCGGCATCGGGCGTGAGACGCTGGACTTCGTCGTGGATCGCAGCACCTACAAGCAGGGACGCTTCACGCCGGGGACGCACCTCGCTATCGAAGCGCCGGCCAAGTTGCTGGAGGCGCGTCCCGATCACGTGCTGCTTTTGACCTGGAACTTCGCCGACGAGATCCTCGAGCAGCAGGCAGAGTATCGACGAGGTGGCGGCCGCTTCATCGTGCCGATTCCCGAGCCGAAGGTGCTGACATGATCCAGGGTGTCCAGGTGATCCCGCTCGAGCGAATTCCCGACGAGCGTGGGACGATCTTCCCGATGTTGCGGAGCACGGACCCGCACTTCCAGCAGTTCGGCGAGATCTACTTCTCGACGGTGTATCCGGGGGTGGTGAAGGGCTGGCACCGTCATCAGGACATGACTCTCAACTACGCCTGCATCTCGGGGCGCGTGAAACTGGCGCTGTATGACGAGCGGGACGGCTCGCCCACGCGCGGGCAGCTGATGGAGGTCTTCCTGGGGCCCGACAAGTACAGCCTGGTGATCATCCCGCCTGGTGTCTGGAACGGCTTCAAGGGGATGAGCGAGCCACACGCCATCGTCGCCAACTGCTGCACGCATGCGCATGATCCCGCGCGCAGCACGAGGCTGGATCCGTTCAAGAACCACATTCCCTACGACTGGGCGGTCAAGAACCACTGATGAAAGTCTTCCTGACGGGCGCGACCGGCTTCATCGGCTCGCACGTCGCGCGGGTGCTGGTGCGGCACGGCTGCGAGGTCAGCGCCCTGGTGCTCCCGGGTGCGGACACGGGCCGCATCGCCGATCTGCTGCCGTCGTTGCGGCTGGTGGCCGGCGACCTGATGGCCGATGGGCAGCGACTGGAAGCGGAGCTGGCCTCGATCCGGCCCGAGCTGTGCCTGCACCTGGCGTGGTACGCCGTGCCGGGCAAGTACCTGACGGCGCCCGAGAACCTCCTCCATCTCACGGCCGGCCTGCGCCTTTACGAGCTCTTGCCCCGGATCGGCTGTCGTCGCTTCGTCGGCGCCGGGACCTGCTTCGAGTACGAGACCGATGCCGGCACGCTGTCGGAGGAGACCCCGACCCGCCCGCAAACCCTGTACGCGGCCTGCAAGTACGCACTGGGCTCGGTCGGAGCGCAGTGGTCGCCGCTCGCGAACATGAGTGTGGCCTGGGCGCGTGTCTTCTATCTGTACGGTCCCGGCGAGGATGCGCGTCGCCTGGTGCCGCACATCATCGGCAAGCTGACGGCCGGTGAACCGTGCCTCCTGACGTCGGGACAGCAGATCCGCGATTACCTGCACGTCGAGGACGTGGCGGAGGCGTTCTGGGCGATCGCCCGCTCCTCGCTCGAAGGTCCGGTGAACATCGGATCGTCGCAGCCAGTGGCCGTGGCCGAGCTTGCGGCGCAGCTGGGCGACATCGTGGGCCGGGCCGATCTGTTGCGGCTCGGCGCGCTCAGCACACCGCCCGGAGATCCGCCGTACATCTGTGCGGTGACCGAGCGGCTGCGCTCGACGGGGTGGCGGCCGCACCACGGCCTGCGCGACGGCCTGGCGCAGACCGTGGCCTGGTGGAAACGCTGAGATGTCCATCTGCCCGCTCTGCGCGTCGACCCGGACGACCCCCTCCTGGCTCGGATCGGTCTTCTTCGACGGCAAGGAGTTTCCCTACCAGGCTTGCGGCGGGTGCGAGTCGCTGTTCTGCGATCCGATGCCCGATGCGCCGACGCTGGCGAAGATCTACGGGACCGAGTACGCGCAGGTGCAGGGCCGCGACGATCCCAAGGACCCGGGCCGGGTCATCGCGTGGTTGCGATCGGCGACGCCGGGCACCTTCGTCGACTACGGCTGCGGTGAAGGCGCTCTGCTGACCGAGGCGAAGCGGCTCGGATGGGAAGCGATCGGCGTCGAGTACAGCGCCGCGGTCGCCGAGCGGACGGCGCGGCAGACCGGGGCGCGGGTGGTCACCGATCCACGCCGTCATCTTGGCCGTCATCTTGCGGCTCCCGTCGCCGACGTCCTGCACATCGGTGACGTCATCGAGCACCTCACCGATCTGGAACGGCAGATGCCGGAGATCCTGGCGCTGCTGAAACCCGGGGGGGTGCTCCTGGCGCAGGGACCGCTCGAGGCCAATCCCCACCTGTGGCTGTTCGCGCTGAAGGCCGCGCGGCGCATGCGTCCGCGCCGGATCGAGATGCCGCCCACGCACGTGATCCTGGCGACGTCCCAGGGGCAGCGGACGTTCTTCTCCCGGTTCGGCCTGGCGCCGATCTCGTACGACGTCAGCGAAACCGCGTGGCCGGCGCCGAACGGGCTGGCGCCGTCGGACCTGTTGAACCCACGGCGGGTGGCGCTGTTCGCCATCCGCCGGCTTTCGCAGGCGGCGACGCGGGTTCGTGGCGCCGGCTGGGGCAACCGCTACTTCTACATCGGGCGGCGCTAGGCGCGACCGGCGGCCTGGTTACAGACCGCGAAGAACAGCTCGGCTGCGCGTTCGGGAGAGTGGCGCTCCTCGATCCCCTGGGCAGCGCGCTCGGCGTTGGCGCGTGCCTGCGGATCGGTGAGCAAAGCGATGGCCTCCTCTGCCAGTTTCTCCGGGACGCCCGCCGGGATGAACCGGACGGAGGAGAGGCCCTCGCCGACTTCCCGGTTCTGGGGGATGTCGCCCACCACCGCCGGCAATCCGACGGCGAGCGCCTCGACCAGCGCCACCGACAGACCCTCGCGCCGCGAGGGAAAGACGAACAGATCCGAGCCGTGGAGCAAGGCGGGCACGTCGGGGCGCACACCGGCGAAGATCACGTCGGGCCCGACTTCCAGCGTCCTGGCCAGCGCTTCGAAGCTGGCCCGCTCCGGTCCCTGGCCGACCAGCAGCAGCCGGGCCCGGGGCACCTTGCGCTTGATGGCGGGCAGGGCGCGGATGGCGTCCGCCTGGCCCTTCTCCTTCATCAGACGGGCGACGTCGATCAACACCACGTCCTCGTCGCCGAGGCCGACGTCCCGCCGCGCCCGGGCGATCGCCTCTGGCGCCGGCCGGTGGACGCGCGATCGGTCGAGGCAGTTCGGGATGACGTCGATCCGTTCGGCGGGAAAGCGCGTCTGTTCCACGAAATGCGCCTTCACGTAGTTGGAGACCGCGATGAGCCGCCACGCCCGCCGCGAGGTGAGCCGGTCCAGCAGCAGAGTCAGCGGCTTGCGCACGCTGGAGAACCGGCCGAAGTCCTTGCCGTCGTAGAACGCGTTCTGCAAGGTGGTGAGCACCGGACAGGCCGTGCCGAGCGCGGCCAGCCGACCGAGGAACGTGGCGTCCAGGAGCTGGGTGTGGACGACGTCCACTTTCAGGCCATCGATGAGGCGGCGGATGTTCCACAGGGCGGCTCGCCCGCCCACCCAGTGGATCTTGGCGTAGCGCCGGAAGTCACCCAGGAGTTGCTCCTGCGGATCGAAGTAGGCGACGTGGTTCTCGAACCCGGGCGGGGTGCGCGCCAGGATGGAGACCAGGTTCATCTCGGCTCCGCCGGCACCCAGGCTGTTGGTGACGTGGAGGATCCGGAGCGGCGCGGTCATGTCCGCAGCGCGGCCACGGTCCGCTCCAACGCCTCCGCCGCGCCCGGATTGCGCGGCACCACCAGATTGTCGAGCACCAGATAGTCGACCTCCGTGCCCACGAAGGTGCGGACCGCGTGCGCCGGCGTGCAGACGATCGGCTCCTGCACGTTGAACGAGGTGTTGATCAGCACCGGCACGCCCGTCAGGTTCTCGAACTCCTTGATGAGCTGCCAGTAGCGCGGGTTGACGTCGCGCTCGACCAGTTGCGGTCGCGCGGTACCGTCCACGTGGACCACCGCCGGGATCTCCTTCTTCCGCTCCTCCAGCACCGGATAGACGGTGATCATGAAGGGCGCCTCCAGCTTGCGGCCGAAGTAACGCTCGCTGGCCTCGGCCAGCATCGAGGGCGCGAACGGGCGGAACGGTTCGCGCAATTTGATCTTGCGGTTCAGCGTTTCTTTCATCTGGGCGTTTCTTGGATCGGCGATGAAGCTCCGGTGTCCCAGCGCGCGCGGTCCCCACTCCATGCGCCCCTGGAACCAGGCGCAGAGCGCGCCCTCGGACAGGCGCTTGGCGACGGCCTTTTCGAGGATGCCGTCCTCGAGGCGGATCGCCTTCAGCCCGGCCGCCTCGACCGCGGCGCGGGATTCGGTCTCGGAGAAACCCGGGCCGAGGTAGGCGTGGCGCATGACCCCGTCCTGCCGCTCGAACCCCAGCTCGTTGTAGCGGACATACAGCGCCGAACCGAGCGCGCCGCCGCCGTCGTGGGCGGCCGGCTGGATGAACAGCTTCTCGAAGGGCGTGTTCGCCGTGATCTTGCCGTTGGCCAGCGAGTTGAGCGCGCAGCCGCCGGCCATGCACAGGTTGCGCGAACCGGTCTCCCGTTGCAGCCAGCGCAGCATGTCGAACAGCGTCTGCTCGAAGGTCTTCTGCACGCTGGCGGCGATGTCGTAGTGACGCTGGTCGACCGAGTCGTCGGGTCCGCGCGCGGGACCGAACAGCTTCTGCGCCCGGTCCGAGTAGCGGCGGTGCTTGGCCAGGTGGTGATCGAGGAAGTTGATGTCCAGCTTGAACGACCCGGGCGCGTCGCGAACCACCACCTCGCGCGCCAGGGCATCGTGAAACGTGGGCTCGCCCCAGCCCGCCATGCCCATCACCTTGTACTCGTCGCCGCCGAACATGTCGAAGCCCAGGAAGTTGGTGACGGCCGAGTAGAACTGCCCCAGCGAGTGCGGCAGCTTGATCCGGCGCAGGACCTTCAACGACCGCCCCTGTCCGTGGCAGAACATCACGGTCGTGTCCTCGCCGGTGCCGTCCACCGTCAGCACCGCGGCCTCGTCGAAGGGCGATACGTAGTAGGCGCTGGCGGCGTGCGAGACGTGGTGCTCGACATAGTGGAAGCGAAAGCGTCCGCCGCCGAACTCGCTCCGGATCTTCAGCGGCATGTAGAACATCGGCAGGTAGTGCCCGCGCACCTGCTGGCCGCCGCGTTTGGCCCGGGCCTCGAACATCGACGGGTTCTGGAGCGCGATCTGGAGCGTGTGGCTGATCCGGTGTCCCAGGACCCACGGCTTCCAGTAGTGCGTCACGTGGTCGACGCCATCGATCCCGATCCCCGCTTCGTTCAGGCAGTAGCGGATCGAGTCGTAGGGAAAGCCGATGTGGTGCTTCTTGCGCGAGAAGCGTTCTTCTTCGGCGCAAGCGACGATCTCTCCGTCGCGCAGCAGCGCGGCGGACGATTCGCCCATCGTGGTCAGGCCGAGGACGTACATGCCGCGTTTCGAGAGTCAGCGACGGTAGCCGGCCGACATCACGGTGTCAAACCCGGGCGCAGGGCGCGCATGGCGAAAAGCAGCATGATGGAGGAGCGGAACCCCATGGCAAGGCCAGTGGCGGCGATCGCCCCGTAGACGCCGAAGCGCGGCACCAGGACGACGTTGAGCGCTGCGTTGACCAGCACCGCCGACAACGTGAGCACGGGGATGAGGCGCGTGTTCTTGCGCAAGAAAAGCACGTTGATGAAGGCCGAGAAGAGCGTCCCTACCAGCAGCGAGAGGCCGATCCAGGGCACCAGCGCGAACGCTGGCTGGAAGTGCGCGCCGATGAGGACCTTCAGGAGCGGCAGGGCGACCAGGATGGCCAGTAGCGTGACCCCGCCCGCTGCGACGAAGCCGAGCGCCACGCGGGGCAAGGCGGCGCGGGCCGCGGTGTCACCCCCGTCGCGCCAGGTGGCGAGGAAGCGCGGTGACGAGGCCTCGTTCCAGGCGCTGGTGACCATGCCGATGGGGGACGCCAGCTGAGCCGCCAGCGTGTAGAGGCCGAGGTCCTCGCGCCGGCCGTAGAACTCCAGCGCCCAGCGGTCGACGCTGATCATCAGGCCGTTGCCTATCATGTGCGGGATGAACGG
>JANPFD010000112.1:0-2542 GCA_031423255.1 Myxococcales bacterium
AAAAAAAAAGAGCAAACCAAGGCGATGGACCTGCAGGGGCGACGCACAGTTTCCGTCGCTGTCGACCCCTTCGGCCGACGCACTGACGTCCGGTCCGAAGGGTACGGCTCTCACCATGAATAGCCTATGCTCACGCCCGCCCAGAGATAGACACGCCCAGCGTGAGGGAATCCGAAGTTTCCATCTTGGCGTCGATGTAGAAGGTAGAAGGGTGTCATTCCGGCCCGGAACACAAAGTGCCCAGCTGGCGCTTGGTATCGATAAACCGCCGCAGTCGTGATGGTGCTGAACATCGTACCCAGTTCGTCGAACGCCCACTGGAGCCCCGATCCCAGCTCGACGTGGTGACTGCCATGCCCAAGTATTTTCCCGAAGCCACCCGCGACTGCGCCCAGCGTTTCCCCGTCCAGCGGAACGTAGTAGCCGCCCAAGCGCACGAGCCAAGTTCGCCACAGGGTTCGCTCATAGTTCAGGCTCGGCAGAAGGGTACTTCCGCCAACCTCCACGAAAATGTGGTTGGGTGCCGACGCTTCCAATCCCGAAGTTTGTGCGTGCAACGCCGGCGGCGCGCCCGCGAGTACGGCAACCACGATCAACACGGTCGTCACCCCACGAGAACCGCGCCATGACGCTGATTCCAGAGGGCTGGGAAAGGCCGACCTTACCCGACGCGGTGTCATTCGTAGCTCATCCTGGGCCCGGGATCCGGCTAACGACCCTGGCAGTAACCTGCGGGGCTCGAAGCCGAGTCCCAAGCGTACCGCGGGAGGGAGGACCCGCGCCAGCGGGACCTGACCGACTCACCGACCGTCGCCCGGAAGGCGACGGGCCCCGTCAGGTTCACTGCCTTGTTATCCGGCCGTACCCAGCCAATGATCCCTCGGTGAGCCAACGGTGACGGGACGGCATCCGCGCCCGCACTAAGCCGACCGGCACCTTGAACAGCCGACGGCGCCACCCCGACCGACGGTTGCGGAAGCGCGCGCCCATAGAGGCGGTCCAGAGGCAGAATCCTGACTCCGCTAGCCTGCCTTCGCCTGCACCCACCAAGCAAACGGCGCTTCGTGGGTGCGCTGCTTAAAGTGCGGCGGCGTAGACCACCGTCGCCCGAGAGGCAGGCTGCTTGCGGTGCGCCGACAGGATCACGAGGCGGAGTGGATATCTCCGGCTAATCGTCCAGGGGGATCAGCGAAGGCGACGGTCGTCAGCGAGAGGCCGCAGAGCCGACAACGGTTCGAGAGGTTCTCACCCGGAGAGTTCAGCGGCGCTGCTTGCGACGCCGCGAAGCCGACTGTTTTCGACGAGTTCACGCAGGCACCATTTCAAAGAGCCGACGTCCCGTTGGCTTTTGTCGAAGAACCACCGTCGCTACCCTGCCATCGTCTGCACACACCAAGACGACCTTCGCTCGAGGCCCCGGATACTTCAGCGAGTGGCGGCGACGCCAACTTTCGCCCACGAGCGGTGCTGGTCGCGCTCTCCGACAGTGGACATCCGAAGCTCGGCCCGCGTCGACGCCGCTAGTCGATCGACGAAGCGCGACCAGCACGAAGCCGACCGGCGCCCGAAAGCGGCTGCACAAGACAACGCCGGGGGAACTCCAGCGCCGCAATTTCAACAGGTCGCCCGAGAGCCAACCTGTCTTGCGTCGTCGAAGGGGACCTATCAGGGCTTCCCCAGCGGCTTGTCCGGCGTCCCTTCTGTGCCGTCTCCAGTCCGGATAACGACCCTGGCAGTAACCTGCGGGGCTCGAAGCCGAGCCCCAAGCGTACCGCGGGAGGGAGGGCCCGCGCCAGCGGGACCCGACCGACCCACCAACCTTCGCGCGGAAGCCGACGGGCCCCGTCAGGTTCACTGCCTTGTTAGCCAGCACGTCGGTTGCCAGAGGGATCAACTGCGCGGCAAAACGTCTGCGCCCGTAAGTCCAAGGTGGTGGTCGGTCGACCAGACCTTCCGGATCTTGTAACCCTCCATGAAACACAGACTGGAGGCATCAACGTAGGTCAGCTTGCTGCCGCGCAGACGGTCCAGCATCCGCCCAACCTTTCGGTGATGGTCGAAGTTGGCGTCAAAGATTTTGAGACCGTCCAGGTTGTCGATGAACTTTGAAAGCGTGCGCGCTGCCTCTTCGCCGTATCGATGCAGGAACCACGAGTAGGCTTCAGAAACGACCAGGTATGAAGTGCTCCATCGTGGTTTGGTAAGGCCGAACAGAGCTTTCGCCTGCTCATGCCACTGATCTCGCGCGTTCAGTAGGGCGATAAAGATGCCAGAGTCGAGGAAGACAGCCTCACTCACGGCGCTGCCCGACCGTACACAACCTCATCCACCGTGCTGCTGTCCTCAGGACGCCCCTCGATCGTGCCGGCATATGCCATCCAGGGCTTGTCGCTTGGCTGACGCGCCACGGCCTCTTCAAGGCTCCGACGACACAGCTCCGCGAGCGAAATGCCCATACGGCGCGCGACTTCCTTCGCCTTCGCGTACAGGTTCGAGTCGACCGAAATTTGAGTGCGAATCATAATGTTATCACCGTACCACA